>NZ_JAUNKC010000013.1 GCF_030532965.1 Corynebacterium sp. | reverse complement strand
TGCGAAAAAAGCCGATGCAGCCTTTGAACTGCTCATTAATATCCCGTAGTTCCTGGTTTTCACGACGCAACCGCGCAATTTCCCATGATCACATCAGCTTCATCACGGTGAATGATCTTCCCATCGCCAAGCAGCTAAGTGCCAACGACGCGATCAATCTGCCCGACAGAAGTGAAGTGAAGCGCTCCGATCTCGACTCATGCAAGATGATGCTGAGCCTTCAGTCTCGACCAGAGTCGACAATTTCGAACTTAAGAAAGTCATCGGCAACGGCAGAACGGTGCGCATCGACATGAACCGTCTCAGCGAACACACCGTCAGGGTTCTTGATGTCAGGCTCGTTTAGACTGTCGGTCGTCTCTGCCTTACTTTGGTACCGCTGGCGGCTGTGCTTCTTGTCATCAACAGACTCGCGATGGGAGTGTTCCAAGTCTTCGGCTTCGGGTCACTCTTGTGCTGAGCATGGACCTCGTTTGAGACAGCGAAGACATGGTGGGCGAAAACTCTCACCAAGGTGGCCGGGTTCGTCGCACTCGTGTCATGGGGAACCCGGAAGATCAGCAAAAAGTTCGGCTTGTTGTGACGGGCATAGGACTGAAGGTTGGGCGGGTCCAGGTCTTTACCTGGACCCGCCACTTCAACGTATAATCTTGACATGGCAAAATGCACAGCACCTATCCAAGGACACCGCACTGCAAGTGGACGAGCGAACTGCCCTGCATGTGGAAGCGGGTCATACAGCTACAACTCGTACGACCCGCCTTATATCCCAACTAGTTACGCCACTCCATCCTATCGATCCCGTGCAACCCAGACAGGAGGCTCTTCTCGAAACAGCCGTCCACGCTGGTCGTCCTCATCTTCAAGCGTAATCTATACGGCAGCCGAGGTACGAGCACTATCCCCGGTCCGTGAATCAATCGAAAAGCAAGGCGCCCAACCTGACAAGTACGACATTTTCCTGTGCCATGCGTGGGATGATCGGTGCACCACGGCAACAGACCTGTACGATGCCTTGAAGAAAGCCGGGGTATCGGTGTGGTTTAGCGAGAAAGCAGTACTTTTGGGCTCGAACCTGTTGCGCGAAATCGACAAGGGACTGTCCAAGTCTCGCGCAGGACTGGTCCTCGTCACAAAATCTTTCATCAAGAGGATCAAAAACGAAGGCATCGCAGACAAGGAACTCTCTGCCCTGCTGGCACGCGATCTACTCGTTCCAATCGTTCATGGTGTGACCTACAACGACCTGCGAGAAGAAAGCCCCCTCCTCGCATCACGAAGTGGGCTCGATACAGCCGATGACACGATGGAGAAGATCGCCACGAAAATCAGCGAGTTGGTCTCTACAGACGCGTTCTCTGACCGATGAAAGGCTCCTCGAAGCAGCAGAAAACTGCACTGCCCCTTGCCTATAAACACATCATAAAGGCTCGGTCAGAACGCACTGCCCTCAGCTAAAGAAGCCCTTGGGGAATCGTCGGGAGCGTGGTAGTGTCCCGATGAAAGCTCAGAAAAGGGTACAGCGTTGCGTACCGCCTAGATGTGGGCAAGAAAAACCTTTTCTAACCACACTACAAGTGTCTACCCAAGAGTGGGTCAAAACAAATCTTGCTCTCGGGCAGCGGTATAGGGACAAGAGCTGGGGTCACTACACAACAACCAGTAACGTTGTCTCTCAGGTAATGGCAGCGTTCCTCTCATCATTTTATCCCTGTACAATCGCGTCAAAATAGTCTTCGGGAAGCGCTTTGATATAAGCAATTCTCGCTTTGATAGCAGCCTCAAGGTTCGCCATTGAAAGCACCGGCGAAGGTTCTTCATATTCTCCACTGTTGGCTTTCGCCGTCAAAAGAGCTGCGGCGTCGTAGTTCCCCTCAGCAATCATGCGCTCGAAGAAGATTCGGTAGCGACCGATGTAGGACTCACCCTCGAAGATCGGGTCCGCCGGGAATAGCATATTGGAGGGCACACGTACGGGTCTCGTGGAGCCTGCTGCGCACTCAACGAGCATAACGAAGCCGAACCAGGGCTTCAATGCACCGAACAAGCCGCGCTCGACGGCCATCTGCGAGTCGGCGGCGAGTCCGAGAGCTTCTTCGGTCCGGTTGTTGAAATTGTTTCCGAAGGAAGGTCCGCGCTGTGACTTGAACTCCATCGCAGCAATGAGCGCACCTCGGTAGAGAACGACGAGATCCCAGTTCTTCGAGGGACGGAAGTACGTTGGCAAGTCATTGTGGCCGGTGGTGCGCACCTCAAGGTGGATGTCAGGATCACTCAGCCACAGATCGGCCACGACGGCTTGCATGAGGTCCATCTGCTTGCCACCAGTGACTGCGGCACGGTTACCAGTGTCCTTGATCCCGGAGAGTGTGCCCTGGTTCTCTTGCTGGGTCGTGAGGTGGCTCCAGTAGCCTGCTACGGCTTGCTGCCAGACGGATGGGTCGAGTGGATTAGACATTATGCCCCTTGTGTGTTCCTACAGATAACGTTCAATGGTGCCACGAGGCAGCCCGTAGGCGTCCTCAGCAGCAAAGTTGGCAGATACACGGTCCCGCGCTCTGAAGGCTGCTCTGAGACGCTCTGACACGTCCTCGGTAAGCTCACTAGGTTGAGGAACAGCGATCTTGCGTAGGTACTGCGCTTGGAATCTCAAGGTACCGCCGCGCATCTTCACTCCGTAGGCGGTGACAAACGCTTCGGCGATGCTCGACAGAAGTAATCCTCCCAGAACCTCAAGATCCCAGGTGTCGGACACTATGTAGTACAAGTTATGATGCGGGTACAACCCCCCGGGTTCGTAGACCGGCGTGATCTTCGCTTTCATATCCTGAAACAGGAGCTTCGGACGGTCAGCCACGCCAGGATACACCTTGTCAATGGTGCGGTGCCACTTACCCGGGTTCTTCTTCGCAACATAGCGCTCCCGGATCAAGGGTCTACGTTCGAGCGCGTGGGCGAACCGTGGGTAGTCGCTAAGGTGGATAAGATCCCCCCGTTCGTCCCATGGGTTGAGGAGCTGTTTAGAAGGGGGATTGAGGAACCCTTCGCGAATATCATCGGCCATAACGAGAGGTAGGAGTCTGTCGGGCTCTACGTCTTCGGTGGTGTTCATATCTACGAGATATGCCCTATCGTTACCGGTCGCCACGCCAATGGAGATGCGTGTGGTGCCATCAGATTCCAGTGTTGGGAAGTGTTCTTGGAGGTGTTCGAGCAGCTTGATGGTACTAGGTGATCCTGCAGGCCAGAAGTCGTCCGTCTCAAACCAGTTGGGACAACGCACTCCCTCCCAGCCATTCCCACTCTGAATCTCCTCATGTCCACGTGTGAAAGCGAGCACCTCGCGCGCAGACCCCTCGTTGAAGATTTCCGTGGTGGCGATGAAGGTCGCTTTGCACTGTGTCCTTCTAGCGATGACGGTGATGGCCGGATAGGCGGAGACCTCTGTCTCGAAGGCATCAACGTCGTGCATCTGCCACACCGTCTCGACGGCATATCTCGTGGAGATCAGACCACGAAGAGCCTTGCCGTAGGAGTTGTGCATCCAACGATCCGCGCAAATGTAACTCAGTCGACCATCAGGGCGCAGCACAGACAGTCCACGCTCATAGAAGCCAACATAGATGTCTGCGCGCCCTCGCATAGTTGCCCAACGTGCGCGATACGCTTTTTCCACCTCGTCATCAAGGTCTTCAGTTCGAATGTAGGGCGGGTTGCCGATCACAAAGTCGGCATCACTCGGAACTTCGTCGAGCAAAAAGTCCCCCTCGCGGAGCCAGCTCATCGCCAACAACTCAGCGTCACACTCATTGAAGCCGTGTTCAAGCAGCATAGTGTTCACCTTTGAGCGACACGTGGCGACGTGCGTTGGTTGCAAGTCCATGCCAAACACGGAGTTACGCAGCTCTTCGGGCGTGGCACCATGAAGCGCTGCCGACACAAGGAGTCGCTCGATCACCGGGATGATGAAGGCTCCCGAGCCAATGGATGGCTCGATGAGCTGGGTGCGCGCGAGATCCCGGTCAGGTGTGTATCCGATGAGGTCGAGCATGGTCTCGACGACCCATCGCCGGGTAAAAATCTCGCCATATCCAGTCTTGGTCAATACCTCAGCACTCACCATAAACTCCCTTACCCGCCAGAGTATCAACGAGGGGCCAGTATGAGGCACCGAGCTGTGTGCTTGCACGTGTCTTTAGTACACGCTCGTCAATGAGGCGGCGATCCTCTGTAATCAGCTCGGGGGTGCTCGTGGAAAGCGCCAGGGCATCTATGAAGTCCACACCTTTGGACTCATACTCCTGGAGGAGAGAAACGAGGTCGTGTGGGGAGCGAGCGAGACGGTCCAGACCCTTTACCTTCACCACTTCATCAGAGCCGTCGCACATGTAGACGCGCAGCGTTTTGAGCTGGGGGTAGTGGTTTTCCCTGCCCGAGGCGTGGTCTACGATGAGCTTGTCAACCGTGCCACCGGTCGCAATCTGCTGATCGGGGTTCTGATCGACGGAACTGATGGTCACCATCACACCTCCTGCTATCTCCGTGCGCAGCATTTGTGGTGAATTAGGTCATAGACCTAAACCGCAGAATCTTTCAAAGTCTATCAGAACATCTTTCACTATTCCACGCGAGCACACTGAAGTGTCCCAGGTTTTCCCGTCTACTGAAACGGAACAAAACCTGGGACACTTCACCCACTAACAACAAAAACAAACCCAACCCACGACACGCCGACCAGACACACATTTTGTCCCTTAACCCTTCATTTACCAAATGGCGGGAATGAGAAAGCTCCCAACCAGTAGTGGTTGGGAGCCTATTTGTGGAGCATAGGAGAATCGAACTCCTGACCTTCTGCGTGCAAGGCAGACGCTCTACCAATTGAGCTAATGCCCCATATTGTCCCATGGTGGGCCTAGCAAGAATCGAACTTGCGACCTCATCGTTATCAGCGATGCGCTCTAACCGACTGAGCTATAGGCCCAAAAAATTGGAACGAAATAGAACTATATCCGGTCGGTAAAACTTAGGCAAATCACAAGGTCAATACCCAAGACTCAACATGACGAACTTAAGTCTAGCAACTTTTAACCCGCGGTGTCTAAGCGGCCGCAAACCGTGGGGCGTCGACAAGCAAAAAATGTAAGCCTACGCCCCACGGTTCCTAATGGTTATTCCACCTCTTGACGCAAGGTAACGCGAATGCCGCCAAACAGATCAACAACCGCGTTATAGACAATCGCCATCAACGGCGCTAGGCAGGAGGAAATGATCGCAAAAATCGCACCTACCAGCAGCGACATCGACATAACTACGCCGAAGGTGATGGATTGTTCACCACCAACGCCGCCGATCACATCGTTGAATTGTCCCCATACCCCGGCGGCTTTGAGGCCGAAGTATAAAAACGCGGAGCACACCAGCCAAGCGAACAGCCCGATGATCGACAAGGCGAACCCGGTGCGAAACGCTGACATGGGTGAAATGAACTGAATGGAATACTCACGTGTTGCCATTAGCTGTCACCTTCGTTCGTGGCGGTTTCATCGATGATCTCATCGATGGTTTCCTGCTGGCTGACGGGTTTCTTCCCATCGTTACCGGCAGCAACGGCGGAGGCTTCTTCCTCGCCTTCCCCTTCAACATTACGGTCAATGGCGAGCAATTCCACCCCATCTTCCAAATTGACCAGTCGCACACCCATGGTGGCACGCGACGATGGGCGAATCTGGTTAACTTCGGTGCGAATCACACCACCGGCGGAAGTAATGGCAAAGATCTGGTCATCATTATCAACAACCAACGCGCCGATCAGTTTGCCGCGCTTCGGGTTGTACTTGAAAGTGACCACGCCAACGCCACCGCGGCCCTGAGAGGAATACTCTTCCAGGCTAGTGCGCTTGCCGTAACCGCCGCTGGTCGCAACCAGGAGGAATGCGCCTTCGCGAACGACCGTCATAGCGAGCAATTGGTCGTCGCCCCTGAACCGCATACCCTTCACGCCAGCGGTGCTGCGACCCATCGGACGCAGTTGCTCATCATCGGCCTTGAAGCGAATCGACTGGCCTTCCTCAGATACCAGGAGCAGATCGTCGTCGCCGGAGCATAGTGCGGCGCCGATGAGTTTGTCGCCCTCGTGGAGGTTGATGGCGATAAGGCCACCGGAGCGGTTGGATTCGTAATCCGACAGCCGCGATTTCTTGACTCGACCTTGGGCGGTAGCCAGAACAAGGTACGGTGCGTCCTCGTAGCTTTGGATTTGGATGACCTGGGCGATGCGTTCTTCCGGCTGGAATTCCAGCAGGTTAGCCACATGCTGGCCGCGGGCGGTGCGAGACGCCTCCGGCAGTTCGTAGGCCTTGAGCCGGTACACGCGACCGAAATTGGTGAAGAACAAAATCCAGTCGTGGGTGGAGCAGACGAAGAAGTGCCGCACGATATCGTCTTGCTTAAGCTCGGCACCACGAACGCCCTTGCCGCCGCGCCGCTGCGATTTGTACAGATCCACCTTGGTGCGCTTCGCATAGCCGGTGGAAGTGATGGTAACCACGACGTTTTCGCGGGCGATCAGGTCCTCTTCGGTCACTTCGCCGGTGGCGGCGATGATTTCGGAACGACGCTCGTCGCCGTACTTGTCGACGATTTCCTTCAGCTCATCCCGCACGATGGTGCGCTGACGTTCTGGGGTGGCGAGAATATCCTTCAAATCGGCGATGATCTCTTCAATCTCGGCCAATTCGTCGATGATCTTTTGCCGTTCCAGGGCTGCCAACCTACGCAATTGCATGGACAAAATGGCATCTGCTTGGACTTCATCGATGGCAAGCAGATCCATCAAGCCGCTGCGGGCAATGTCGACGGTTTCAGAACGCCGGATCAGGGCGATGACCTCGTCCAACATATCGAGCGCTTTGACCAAGCCGCGCAGAATATGGGCGCGCTTTTCGGCCTCGTCCAACCGGTACTGGGTACGGCGAACGATAACTTCGATCTGGTGGGCGACATAATGCCGAAGCATTTGATCCAGCCGCAGGGTACGCGGCACCCCATCAACGATGGAGAGCATATTAGCGCCGAAGCTGGTTTGCAGCTGCGAGTGCTTGTACAGGTTATTGAGCACAACCCGTGGCACTGCGTCCCGCTTGAGGGTAACAACGATGCGCAGGCCGACACGGTCGGAGGACTCGTCTTCGATCTTGGAAATACCAGCGAGTTTGCCGTCGCGCACCTGCTCGGCGATATTGGAGATCAGGTTGTCGGGGTTCACCTGGTACGGCAGCTCGGTGATGACGATAGTCTGGCGGCTGCCTTCCTCTTCAATGGAGGTAACGCCGCGCATCCGAATGGAACCGCGCCCGGTTGTGTAGGCATCTTTAATCCCTTGGGTGCCAACAATAAGACCTGCGGTGGGGAAATCGGGGCCTTTAACAAACTGCATGCACGCCTCAAGTGCGGCGGTGTCGTCTGCTTCGGGATTTTCCAATAACCAGTAGATGGCATCGGCCAATTCCCGCAGGTTATGCGGTGGAATATTGGTTGCCATACCCACCGCGATGCCGTTGGAACCGTTCATTAGCAGGTTCGGCACCCGGGCGGGCAGGATGTCCGGTTCTTGGGTTTTGCCGTCGTAGTTGGGCGAGAAATCCACGGTGTTTTCGCGGATGTCACGCACCATTTCCATCGCCAACGGGGTCAAACGACACTCGGTATAACGCATGGCGGCGGGGCCGTCGTTGCCTCGGGAACCGAAGTTACCTTGGCCGTCGACAAGCGGATAACGCATGTTCCAGTCCTGGGCCATGCGCACCAAGGTGTCATAAATGGCAGTGTCGCCGTGCGGGTGGTAGTTACCCATGGTGTCTGCCACGGGTCGAGCGGACTTCACGTAGCTACGATCCGGCCGGTAGCCGTTGTCGTACATTGCGTAGAGAATGCGGCGGTGCACGGGTTTCAAGCCGTCGCGCACCTCCGGCAATGCTCGACCGACGATGACTGACATCGCGTAGTCGATATAGGAAGTCTGCATCTCCTCGTTTAGGTCGATCGGTTTGACGCGATCGTATTCGTCTCCGGAGAAGAGATCGTCGCTCATCAAAGCGCCTTTCGTTTTTCAAAATGGTGAACGTCCCAATTCTACCCCGCCATGGCGTTGTAACCGCGTTTTCCACACACCTGCGGTATCAGATTGATACCATATCGGGTATGGCAATGACGCTACGTTTAACCGCCGAACAAGACCGGGCGCTTACGCTGCTTGCCCGCGCCCAAAATTGCAGCAAACAGGAAGCCGCGATTCGTGCGATAGTTTCCGCTGCGGCGCGCACGCTTGTCGACGACCAAATCACCCAATTGGCACAACAGATCATTCCCACCCAAGCCGCACTTTCAGCCCGAATTCGGCGCGCCCGCAGCGAAACCTAAGTAACGACAATCATGCCGACCCACACTCCCCCACCGACGTTAACCCCGGAACAAGTACTCATCATCGCCGACATTTTCTGCGAGGAACACAAGCTAACCGTGTCGAATTTTGGTGCGCTATACGCGATCGCCGCCATCACGCAGGCAGCGTTTCAGGGGGTGCGGGTTTTTGAGTCCGCAACGCAGGTGGCCGCCGCTATCGAGCACACTACGAGATTGTTAAAGCCGCTTAGCTCGAAAAACTCCGATTTCGCCCAGGCAGTCGCCGCGGTTTATAAGGCCTACGCCGCAACGGCAATCGAAGTAGCCGAATAGCAACCGACCAATGGCTGCTACCTGATACCGCTACGCGGTGCGGCGTCGACAAGCTGGCGCATGTTTCACGATCCCATCGGTCGGATTGACAGTATTACCCGGGTAACCTGCCCGGTTTTTTATATTTTTACCCCATTAATGCGTGTCTCATTGCACGAGGGTAATCACTCCTGTAACATTTGTTACTGTTGTGATTGCAGTTAATTCGAGTGAATGATGATTCATTTCACCTCGGGTTTTACAAAACTGTGGCGGAAGAATTGCAACCCAGCGATCGTGATCGTTGATTGCACCTTGATTACATTCAGGGTGAGATCAAACATTACGATCGCTTTTCTTTTATCCTCAACTATGAACCCTATTTCGACTTCAACCATCTTCTAGGAGGATGTTACATGTCAGATCTTTCCGTTCTTCTTGGCGATCAGCGCGAAACCCTAGCCGCCGAACTCGCCGGACTCGTAGAATCCGCAGTGGATTCCACCTCCGGCATCTCCGGCATGACCGTCAAGGGTCTGCTCGGAGCAGCCAAGAAAGTCAACGATAAGGTTGTTGCAAAAGCCGCCAACCGGCTGTTGCCAGAAATCCTGGAAACCCTCCAGCCACGCTGGGTGGAATACCAAGCATCGGACGTTGCCGATTTCGGCACCTTCCTCAATACCCACTCCGACGCCGTAGTCGACGACATCCTGGAAGTTTTGGACAAGAACGCCCAGAAAGTCGATAACTCCGCAGTACAAAAGGGCTACAACGCCATCCGCTCCAAGGCAGCTGGCCTGATCAAGCCGCACCTGCCCATGCTTGGCGACGTCATCGAGCGTTACATGAAGAAGGTCTAAAACTCCCGCGGAAACCACGCTGGTTTTCCTCATACCCCAACCTCTTGGGTGGTAGAGCCGAAACGAAACGGCTTCTACCACCCAAGAGGTTTTTTTAAACTGCGCGCCAATGGATTCTTGGCTGGTGCTTGACTGTTACCTAACGTCACACCGCACAATGGAGGTATGTCCGAAAACCTCATTGAAATCTCTGATCTTTATAAAAGCTTTGGGCCAGTAACCGCACTATGTGGCGTTGATTTATCCGTAAGCCCCGGCAGCGTGCATGGCTTTTTGGGACCCAATGGTGCCGGAAAATCAACAACGATCCGGTGCTTATTTGGGATGATTCGACCAGATAAGGGCACGATTCGTCTAGGTGGCCACGACCCGATGCGTAACCCCACGCAGGCAACCGTCCGGGCGGCCTACGTTCCCGGCGATGTTAACCTGTGGCCAAATCTCACCGGTGGCCAGGTAATAGAAACGTTAAGCCGGATTCGCCACAAGGCGGCGGGTACGTCGGTGCCTCACGTGGAGAAAAACCGGCAGGCCGATTTGATCGATAGGTTTGCGCTCGACCCCAATAGGAAAATCCGGGCGTATTCCAAGGGCAATCGACAAAAAGTCATTCTGGTGGCTGCACTATCCGCCGACGTCGACGTATTAGTATTAGACGAACCCACCTCGGGGCTGGATCCGCTCATCCAACAGGAATTCTTAAAGGCTGTCCGGGAACGCCGCGACGAAGGCGTGGCAGTGTTAATGTCGAGCCACATTCTTTCCGAGATCCAGGAAGTCGCCGATGTCATCAGCATCATTCGCGCCGGCGAAATCGTCGAATCTGGACCGTTAGCAAGCCTTTCGCATATGCGGGGCATGCGGATTCGGGCGGAGATGGCCACCGGAGACACATACGATCAGCTACACACCGGCGCTGAGATTAACGCGACGTTGCAGAAGCTTGTCCACCAAAATGCCACCGATATCAGTTGCTGCCCGGTCAGCCTGGAAGAGCTCTTTATGCAGCATTACCAGGTTGAATCCCCAACCGCAGCCGCCGCAACGCTGCCTAAGGATTAACCATGAGTACAACATCAAGCCGGGCAATCCCCATGACGGTGCGGTTTATGCTGCGCACCAGACTAGTTTTCTTAACGGCGTGGTTGCTGCCGCTGGGTATTTTTCTTGCCACCACCCCGTACCCGATTGACAGCTCCTACCCCGATCCGAAATCGCTACAAATAGTTGGCGATGGTATTCGCGCATCGCTTGGCATGGTGGTGATGTACGGAAAAGTACCGGATAACTTAACGGTGGCGACGTGGACCATGTGGGAAAACATGACCTGGATTCTCATTTTGGGCGCGGTCATGAGTATCTTTCAAGCCGTATACGCCACCCGAAACTTAGAAGAATCTGGAATTACAGAAATCCTCCACAGCCTTGGGCTAAGCCCCCGATCGTTAAAAACGGTGGCGGTCATCCTTTCGGTAATCACGGCCCTACTCTTCGGCTTCATGGTTTTTATTACCCTATGGTCGGCATCATTAAGCCTGTCGGGGTTTCAGTTACGATCATGTGCCTTGGCTGGTGGTTTTGCCACCTTGTTTTCCCTCACTTTCGGCCTGGTCACAATCAATTGCGGTGAAGCTTTTTCCACAGCTCGGGCAACCCGAGGTGCTGGTTTGGGTTTTCTCGCGCTAACGTTTGCCATCCGGGTTGTGGCCGACATTTTCGATATCGCGTGGCTGCGGTGGTTAAGCCCCTTTGGCTGGCGAGACGTTATCCACGCGTTTGACCGCGACACGTTATGGCCGCTGGCGGTTTTCTTCGCCGTCAATTGTGTTTTGTTGCTGCCGATTGTATTGACTCGCAGGGATCTTCATGAACAGTGGTTGCCAAGACGCGACCAGGTAACACCACGGGTTTCTGGTTTTAGTTTCTCCGGCCTATGGTGGCGGCTCCACGGTGGGCTGTTTGCATGGTGGTCGGTGGCGATCATTGCAATCGGCACCGGTTTCTATGCTTTAACTGGCGAGATGAATTCCTTGATGGATTCCTCACCACGAACCAAAGAACTGTTGTCATTAATGACCACTAACACCGATTTAGTTTCGATTTTTGCGGAATTTACCAGCCCGATTATCGGGATTTTGGTCTGCTGCATGGTGATTTCGCTCGTTGTTTCGTTTAACCAACACGAGCACCACGGACAGGTATCGTTACTGCTAAGCACCGGGCTAAGCCTGAAGAAAAATTACACATTAACCTGGGTGTTTAGCTGTATTGCGGCCGTTGTCGTAACGGTAGTGACGGGTGTCATTGCTTCCTATTGTGCAATTGCGGATTCACGGGTACCAGACTCCTCGTTTTCCATCTTGGTGTGGTCAATAATTGATCTGTTACCTGCAGCAATAGCCTGCGCCGGTATCGCTGCATTCATTATCGGCTGCTGGCGCAGACTCAGCGCTCTAGTGTGGCTTCCGCTTGCCGGGTCGGGATTAATAACGTATTTCGGCGAATTGCTCAAATTCCCGGATTGGTTGCAAAAACTCTCCGTTTTCGCATGGGCGCCGCATGCAGTCGACCATTATTACGGTGCGGCTGTGCTCATCGTCATTGGCTTTTCGACGTTTGCGCTCGGCCTTATCCGTTTCACACACCGGGATCTAGCCGAATGAGAATTTCCGAACTTGCAGAGATCGCCGACGTTAGCGTGCGCACCATCCGGCATTACCATCAGATTGGGTTAATGCCGGTTCCTGCACGCACCGGCGCGTGGCGTAATTACACCTTCGAAGACGTCGCCTTACTCATTCACATCCGAAGCATGGTGGCTGCCGGGATTCCGCTGTCCGAGATCAAGCACCAATTGGACTCCGCCAAGCTCTTAAGTTTTGAGGAGGTTTTAGCATCCATTGATGCCCAGATCGCGAAGCTGAAACGTCAGCGGAAGAAACTTCTGGAATTACAAACCCGGCGCAGCACCGCTTCTGTTACTTCGCCGGATCCCATCGCCGGGTATTACGACGAAATCGAGGCGGCGCTTATTGCCCGGGGTGCTCATAAATCACTAGCGATGGTGCGACAAAAACGAAAGCTTTCGGAAGTATTCTTCGAGCTAGGGCTCTTCCGCGACGAATTCAACGACTCCACCCGTCGCGTCAGTGCCGACCGGTTGGCCGATTTCTGCATCAAACTGGAAAAGCTTTTCGGCTCCGAATGGACCATGGCGGACTGCGAAGAATTAACGGATGAAACCCTACAACTGCGGGACGAAATCATGCCGTTCGACGATCGGATGCGAAAACTCACCAGCACGCTGGTGCGCAGCCCGATCGTCGAAAAGCTCACCCGTGCCGCCTATCCGGAACCGGGAATGCAAGCGTATATTTCGCTCTGTTTTTCTCGGCTGCGCACCATAGACGACGCTACGTAAAACGCCACCTAGCTGGGAAAGCCAGGTGGCGTGAGAGAATGCAATCGGCGCGGTGGTTTTATACGTCGAGGAACCGAACGTCCTTCGCCTTGCGGGTGATAAAGGAGCGGCGAGCCGCCACGTCATCACCCATGAGGATGGAGAACAGCTCGTCGGCAAGCTGCGCATCGATCATGTCGACGCGGCGCAGAATACGGGTGCTGGGGTCCAGGGTGGTTTCCCACAGCTCCTTGGCGTTCATTTCGCCCAGACCCTTATACCGCTGAATGCCATCGTCCTTATTGATCTTACGGCCCGAGTCCAGGCCTTCTTTCAGCAGGTGATCCCGCTCCGCATCGGAATAGGCGAAACCAGGTTCGCCTTTAGCCCACTTGAGCTTGTACAACGGCGGCTGTGCCAAATACACGTGTCCCTGTTCGATCAATTGCGGCATGAACCGGAACAGCAGGGTTAGAAGCAAGGTGGCGATGTGCTGACCGTCGACGTCGGCGTCGGCCATGAGAACGACCTTGTTATACCGCAGCTTCTTAATATCAAATTCGTCGTGGATACCGGTACCCAATGCGGTGATGATGGCTTGGACTTCGTTGTTCTTCAACACCTTATCCAACCGGGCCTTTTCCACGTTGAGGATCTTACCGCGTAGCGGCAAAATCGCCTGGTACATGGAGTCCCGGCCGCCCTTAGCGGAACCACCAGCGGAGTCACCCTCCACGATGTACAGCTCGGACTTTAATGGGTCTTTGGAACGGCAATCGGCAAGCTTACCGGGCAATCCACCAAGGTCGGTGGCGGACTTACGGCGAACCATTTCGCGCGCCTTGCGGGCGGCAACCCGGGCGTGCGCGGAGGAGACAGCCTTGGTGACAATAACTTTCGCCTCCGCCGGGTTTGCATCAAACCAGTCGGCGACGTGCTCGTTGACCGCTTTTTGCACGAAACCACGGACTTCAGAATTACCAAGTTTGGTTTTGGTCTGGCCCTCGAACTGTGGGTCGGCAACCCGAACAGACACGACCGCAGCCAAGCCTTCCCGGCAGTCTTCACCGGTGAGGTTAGCTTCTTTTTCCTTGAGAATCCGATGCTCACGAGCATACTTATTCATCAACGAGGTCAGTGCGGCACGGAAGCCCTCTTCATGGGTGCCGCCCTCGAAAGTATTGATGGTATTGGCGAAGGTGTGCACGCTTTGGGCGTAACCGCTATTCCATTGCATGGCGATTTCGACCTCGTGTTCCTCGCCTTTAGCCTCAAAGCTGACGATGGACGGGTGAATTGCCTGCTTGGTCTTATTCAGATGCGTGACGTAGTCTTCCAGGCCATTCGGATAGTAGAAGGTCTTCTTCTTTTCCTTCTTTTTAGCCGGTGGCTGCTGGGCTGCGAGGTCGACGGTCTCGTCGACGTCGTCGAGCGAAATAGCGGCGGTCTGCGCGGCGTCCCCAGCCTCTGCGAGCTCCTCAAGTGCGATTTCCTCGTCCGAGGCACGCTTATCCGTCAAGGTTATGGTCAAACCCTTGTTCAAGAATGCCATTTCCTGCAGACGGCGGGCGATGGTGTCGAAATTGAAAGTTGTCGTTTCGAAAATCTCCGCGTCCGGCCAAAACCGCACGGTGGTACCGGTACCTCGGGCGTTGCCGCCTTCCACCAGATTCTCCGGAATGGCGTTATTGAAATTCTGATACCAGTGCTTACCATCGCGTTTGATGTCAGCTTCCACCCGGGTGGACAGCGCATTCACCACGGAGATACCCACACCGTGGAGACCACCGGAAACTGCGTAAGATTCGGAGTCGAATTTACCACCAGCATGCAGCTGGGTCATGACGACCTGCACCGTAGGTGCACCAGAAGGGTGCATTTCGACCGGGATGCCACGACCATTGTCGATAACTTCGATGCCGCCATCTTCCAAGATGGTCACTTCGACTTTATCGGCATAGCCTGCCATTGCTTCGTCAACCGAGTTGTCTACGACTTCCCAAACGAGATGGTGTAGTCCTCGCTCGTTGGTGGAGCCAATATACATGCCGGGGCGTTTACGAACAGCCTCCAGCCCTTCAAGGATGGTGATTGATGAGGCGCCATATTCGTGTTCAGCGGTAGCCACGTAACCTAGCACTCCTTTAAAAAATTTTAGATTTAGACCGTTTCATTCTACACTGCCTAGCCCCCTACATAGAAAAGGTTTCGGCGCGTCGTAGACCCAAATAGACAAGTTTTTGGCAATTGTTGACGTTTCAGCACCGATTCTGGGGTGCTTTGAGCGATGTGGGGCAGCGGATCGGCTAACCGTAGGTGTCTCTAGGGCCGCGGCCTTTCACGTGCAGCGAGCCGAACCGCCAGCTGGGGGTCTTGGGGCCGAAAATCTTCAGTTCTACGACCACATCCGGGCCCACTTTTTGGGCGATCGTTTGTAGGATTTGGCGTTGCATCATCCGCAGATTTGTCGCCCACGCAGTCGAATCGCACGTGATAAATAACGCTTTATCTTTGAGCATCTCCACTTTGGTATGCGCCGCCACGTGCTCACCGACCAGCTCTGGCCAGTGCGAATGCACCCAGCCGCCCGCGATCGGTTTGCTCCAGCCTCTGTTTCGGATTTCGCGTTGCACCAACGCCCCAAACCCCTCCAGGCTGGTCTGGCCATACGGAATGTAGCGGCCGTCTTTTCCAGTGGGGCGTCCGAGTTCGCGCGGTTTTTTGTCCCGGTTTCTGCTTGTCGACGCCCGATTCGCAGCAGCCGGTGCAGCTAGATCGGGAAGTTTCCCGCCGCGGTTTTTCGCCTCTTCTCGCATTCGTTTAAAGGTGGCTGCGACCGAATCCTCAAAATTTTCTTCCGCCTCACTCATTTCGATTCCCCAATCGAAGAGATAATCGATATTCGGCCGCTGTCGGTGTCCTCAACATCCACTCGGAATTGCTGCATCTCAGATTCCGCGAGGTTATCCGGCAAATCCCCATCCACTGCGGCGGTGATAAGCACCTGTTCCACCCCGGTTGTTAATTCAACCAACCGTTTGCGCCGCTTGGCATCAAGCTCAGCAAAAACGTCATCTAAGATGAGCACCGGATCGGTGCCATCTGATCGCAACAGGTTAAATTCGGCCAACCGGAGTGCCAATACCATCGACCAGGTTTCGCCATGACTGGCAAAACCTTTGGTCGGCGCGTCACCTAGGTAAATCTCCAGGTCATCGCGGTGCGGCCCCACCAGCGTTTGGCTGCGTTCGATTTCCTTTTTCCGTAGATTCCCAAGCTCAGCCAACATGCTTGCTTCGATGACCGCGAGGTCGTCGGAAAGCTCTGGAACCGTGGAGCGATAGGAAATGCGGGCTGGCCGGGATTCCGGTGCAATTCCGGCGTAGGATTCGGAAACCTCGGGTTGTAATTCGGCCACTAATTCCCGCCTGGCCTGGATTAATTCCGCGCCTAACTGTGATAGTTGTGCGTCCCACACATCGAGGGTACTCAAGGTGCCGTCGTCGTGTCCGTAGCCTTTGCGCAGCGCAGCACTTGCGGTTTTTAACAAGCTGCTGCGCTGTCTGAGCACCTTGTCGTAATCGGCTTTCACTCCGGCTAGCCGGGGTTTCCTAGAGGTGAGAATGTTGTCCAGGTACCTGCGGCGTTCGGTGGGTTCACCGCGAATAAGTGCTAAATCTTCGGGGCAAAACAACACGGTTTTGACCACACCGAGCACTTCACGAGGGGTCTTTAACCGAGTACGGTTGATCTGCGCCTGGTTAGCGCCTTGTGCTTTTATCAGCAAATGTGCAGACAGTTCCCGCCCCTGATTGATGGCAGTGACCGAAACCCGAGCGGACTGCCGCCCCTGGCGAACCAGGGGGGCATCGGTGCTGACCCGGTGTGACCCTAGATGCGCGATATAGCCAATTGCCTCGATGATATTGGTTTTCCCAAACCCATTCCGGCCGATGAACAGGGTGATTCCGGGTTTGAGTTCGACATGGCACTCAGGCCACGAACGGAAATCCCGCAGCTTGAGTTGGCGAATGTACACAGCGGAATCGTCTTTCTTGCAAAGATTATCCAGGCAGGCGAACGGGCATCAACAAATAGGTGAAATCAGTCTCCGGGGTTGGGAACATACCCTCAGCATTCGCCTCTGGCATTTCCTCAGGTTCCGGCACCAAAATCGCCGGGCGCGAGGCCTCCGTAAAGCCAAAGACAACGCGGTTGGTGCGGATAACGCTCAGCCCATCGCGCAGATAACCTGGGTTGAAGGCGATGAGTAATTCATCTTCCCCGGTGTAGGCACACGGCACGGATTCCTCGGCGTGCCCGGCATCGGAGCCACCGGCGGACAAAATGACCTCACCGGGTGAGAATTGCATCCGAATCTGGGCATTGCGGTCAGTGACCAAGGCGACACGTCGAATAGCGTCTTGTAGTGCGGAAATCTCAACACTAGCCATCGACTTGTGCTGCTTAGGCAGAAGTGGGGCGACGTTAGGGAAATCCGCATCCAGCATCCGGGTGGTGGTTTGCCGATCTTCGATGTGAATACCAAACAAGCCATCGGCACCGATCGACTCGCCGGTTCCCACCGCGATCTCGACTGGTTCCGAGGAATTGGCGTCTAAGGTACGTGCGTTTTCCAGCAGGTTTTTCGCTGGGATCAACAGTTTCGCCTGGGCATCGGCAACAGCGGGTGCCCATTGGAAACTACGCAATGCTAGGCGGAACCGGTCCGTGGCAGTAAGCGTGACATTTTCGCCATCGATTTCCATGTGGACGCCAGTAAGCATCGGCAGCGTGTCATCCCGACCTGCGGCTGCGGCGACCTGTGTAACCGCATCGATAAACAACCGGGGGTTAATTGCACCGGTGACCTCGGGTAATGCTGGCAATGTTGGGTAATCGTCGAGTGGAATGGATGGCAATTCGAAGCGTGAGGAGCCGCACACTAATTGCACCATGGAACCTTCAACGAAAACCTTGATCGGCTTGGAGGGCAACGTCGCGGTGATCTCGGCGATCAACTTACCCGCCACCGCGATGCGTCCTGGCTGGTTTACCTCAGCGGGGATGCGGACCTTAGTGGAAACTTCGTAGTCGAAGCCAGCAAATTCTAACCCGTCGTCATCGGCGGTAATGAGCATAGCTCGAAGAACCGGTTGCGTAGGTTTGGACGGCAAATTACGAGCGACCCATGAAACAGCGCTAGCTAAATCGTCTTTCGCTACTTCAAATGACACGTTTGGTGCGTCCATGTGAACACTGGCTCCTTCATTCGCAAATGGGTAAATCGTGACCAAGGTTATCAAATTACAAGTTCCAACCTACCTGTGTGCCTGGAATTGGGAAAGTTGTTATTTGATTTTTTCTTCTCAAGAGCGCGCGACATTTCGCCTGATACGCGATTCGATTTCCCCAACCCTTCTTTCTCTTTAGATATTTAAAGAAATTTTAGTGGTAACAACAGTAAGTCCTGTGAGTACTGTGGATAAGGGGTGATCGTGGCAGCTTATCGACGAAAATTTGGATGTTAGTCTTGCTGTTCAAAACCTGTGGATAACTTTGGGGAATTGTGGAAAACTTTATCCCCAGCGGAAATTTTCACAATTCATCCCCAGTTCTAAACATGTTACTCACAAGAAAATCGGGGTTATGCACAGGGCTAAAATGCCACTTCACAGCCACTAATTGTGTCTATGATCACCAAATTACAATTTTGTAATTACAGGGGTGTGAATAAGGTTGTGGATACTGTGGATAACTTCGGTAACGAGGGCGGAAGCGTCGAAAAGCAAAACTGGGCTCCCGTAAATACACGAAAGCCCAGCTGTTTGTGGTTGTTACGGCTAATTGCGGCCGTAGTTTTTAATCTTCGACGTGAGTTTCTGAATCTCGTCGTAGGTGTCACGTTTTTCCGTGATTTCTTTACGAATCTTCCGGTCCGCATACATCACGGTGGTGTGGTCCTTGCCACCGAATAACTCCCCGATCTTCGGCAGCGATAATTCAGTCAGTTCCCGGCACAGATACATCGCCAACTGGCGGGCATGCGCGATGGGGCGTGATTTGGTGGTGGACACTAATTGTTCGTGGCTGATGTCGAAAAACTCAGCTGTGACCAGCATGATTGTATCCGGAGTGATTTCAACACTTTGCTCATCAGGCATGATGTCCCGCAGCGCCTCTTCGGCGGTATGCACATCAATCGGTTTGTTATTAAGCGAGGCGAAGGCGGAAACCCGAATGAATGCACCCTCTAATTCCCGAATAGAGGAATTAAAACGCGAAGCGATCAATTCCAACACATCCCGCGACGTGCTAATGCCATCAGCCTGGGATTTCTTCATCAAAATGGCGATACGGGTTTCTAAATCCGGTGGGTAAATATCCGCGATCAGGCCCGCCTGGAACCTCGTGCGCAGCCGGTCTTCCAACGTTGTCAACTGCTTCGGCGGCCGATCCGAGCTTAAAACAATCTGCTTTCCGTTCTGTTGCAACGCATTAAAGGTATGGAAAAACTCTTCCTGGGTACCCTCTTTACCCTGCAAAAACTGGATATCGTCGACCATCAAAATATCAAGATCGCGGTACCTGCGTTTAAAGGATTCCTGGCGGTCGTCACGAACCGAATTGATGTAATCGTTGGTGAATTCTTCGCTAGAAACGTATTTAATTCGCAATTTCGGATTCAATTGATGCGCGTAATTACCAATGGCGTGCATCAAATGGGTTTTACCCAGACCTGAATCGCCCCACACAAACAGCGGGTTATATGCACGGGCTGGTTTTTCGGCGACCGCGATCGCTGCTGACGTTGGCAACTTATTGGAATCGGAAACCACATAGGTATCGAACGTGTATTTTTCGTTCAGCGATGCTTCCCGATTTGGGTTATGAGCAGGCTGTTCCCGGGTGCGCCACGCGGGTTGCGCCTCAACCGGATTAGGTACCTGCTCCGCATGGCTAATCCCCCACCCTTGCTGTTGCTCCGACTGTTGGGGATACCCCGAAAAATACTGCTGTTGCTGGCTTAACTGCGATGCTGGCTGCGGTTGGCTGTGGTGAGGCTGAATTGGATAATGTCCGCCGGGAATTGGGGAGCCCATCTGTTCCGTGGCTGCTTCCGCCGGGATATTGACCGGCGGTGAAAACCGATCGGTGTCTGCGGAAAAACCCATCGGCTGCGGCATAGAAACTGCAGGTGAAGGGCCAAAATGTTGGGAAAAATTTCCGGCGGAATTCTGCTGGGTTTCACTATGATCCGCCATCTCAGTCGGCGGCATTTGCGGTTGAGGCTGTGGTTGTGGTTGTGGTTGGTGGATTGGTTGCGGCGGGTTGGTTGGCTGGTCCTGCTGCGTTACCCGGTATTCGAAGGGCTGAATCGCATTTTCCGGATCAACCGTCACCGCTAAGGAATACGAGCGGCCGAAACTTTTGGTTAAAGCCTGGCAAATAACTCCGCTTAATTCGGATTCAATAAATTCTTTTGCCAGGGGATGCGGCACAGAAATAAGCGCAACCCCCTCCACCAGTGCCAATGGTTTGGCTAAGCCTAAGTAGGCGCGTTGTTGTGGACTGAACGGATCGGCACCATTATTTTCCTGGGTACGGATCTGCACAATCTCGTTGACCACAGCATTCCACGTTGTTTGTAACGTTCTGGGCTGGGAGGAGTTGTCGGCCACTGTCGGTTAATCCTTGTTTCTACTAAATTTCTAAAACTCTATAACTTCATTATGTTGGTCACAGCCATATTGCAGGTTAACTAGCAGTTTGGCCGCAATACCAATCGATCGCGGTTTGCGTGTCATAAAAAGTGGTGAACGTGAAGACACGTTGGGGGTGAGTAACCACACACAAAGGTGCGGTTTTTCTTAACAGGCCAGCAGCTTAATTGTCTGCGTCTGGCTTCGCTTTATAGCCTTACTCATCAAGATTAATTACCGTTACCTTTCTGTAAAGAAACTCACCGCTTCATCCACAAGATAAAGCCGCTTGTTAGTCGATTGACCACGGCTTCCACAGAGTTATCCACAAGTGTGAATAACCATTTAAATTACGCTTTTCACCAACTTATCCACAACCCGGTGCTGCGATTGTGGATAACTTTGGATTGAATTTTATGGGTGTTTAGCTGCGATTTTACCTGAAATGTTCACGATGAACCGGCGCTATCGCAGAGTTATCCACAGGTATGGCTTCGCACAGCCTGTGAATGAGGAATGTCAGAATCTATTGTTACTCGCTTGTTTGGAGGAATGTCTACATATGCATTGAATGCTATGGATGTGATTCGGCTTCAGACTAGCGTTGAAATAACGGATAGATAACATCACCCAAGGCAGGGGCAAAATTTTCGCCCTGACCGGCGGTCGAATTACAAAAATGTCATTATTGGGGTGGTGCGGGGGTGCGGGCGTGTCGATTTGGTTTGCGCTGGTTGTTTCACGTAGTCTGTACAGGTCTGTCACTTCAGTATCTACCTACTGAATGTGCATTTTAAGGAGAGAACTATCACCGGATTTTCCGCTGACTGTTTTGTGCTTTCTTATTGTTCCAGCATTGTGCCGGTGTGTTAAAGAATGTGCTCCTTGAACTATCATCATCCAACTTTGGGTGTTCTTTTTATCTTTAGCCAATTAGGCGGAGCTAAAAAGCCCACCTGTTATCACTTACATTAGGAGTGTTTACCGTGACCAAGGGTAAGCGGACGTTCCAGCCGAACAACCGTCGTCGCGCGAAAAAGCACGGCTTCCGTATCCGTATGCGCACTCGTGCTGGCCGCGCAATCGTGGCTGCACGTCGCCGTAAGGGTCGTGCAAAGCTCACCGCTTAAGCGCACACATAACGCAAAGTATTAGCAACGGTGCTCCCGCAACAGCACAAAATCACCAGTTCCGAAGAGTTTCGTCAAACAATTCGGAAAGGTAAACGTGCAGGCGGGGGCACCGTTGTTGTGCATCTTGCCCACAGACGCCCTTCGAAAGTCACCGACGACACGTCGCAGTCGCTTGCGCCCATGTGCAACATTAATGATCTCACCACTTCCCCACCGCGGTTCGGACTCATAGTCTCCAAAGCCGTTGGCAATGCCGTCGTCCGGCACGCGGTGAGCAGGAAACTGCGGCCCATCATGATGGGACTGGTCTCGGAACTAGAACCGGGAGACCGGCTCATCATTCGCGCCCTACCGCCAGCGGCCACCGCCACCTCAAAGGAGCTGACTGCCGATGTGCAAAAAGCACTTAGAAAAATCAAACGGCGCGGCTGATTCGTCGAAAAGCACCCCCTCGCTTATGGCTCGGGCGCTAGGTTTGATGGTTCGCGGCTATCAAAAATATCTCTCTCCCTTAAAGTCCGGACCGAGTTGTCGGTTCGAACCCAGCTGCAGCGCCTACGCGTTAGGCGTTATCGAAGAATACGGCGCATTTTGGGGGCTGATAAAAACGCTAGCCCGACTGGCAAAATGTGGGCCGTGGCACCCCGGCGGCTACGACCCGGTTATCCCGAAATCCCGCAGCGACACCCAGCGGAAGAATTGAGAATATTCCGCCGTTGAAAACTTATAAATAGTTGTTCCGACCAAAGCTAAGTACACTTTAGTTCCATAGCTTTAGCTTCACACTTTAGAAACATAAATTACTTGAGGAGTTTTGACTCACAGTGCTCAACTTCATTTACTGGCCAATCTCGGCCATCTTGTGGTTCTGGCACAAGCTAGTAAGCCTTGTCCTAAACCCAGATTCCGGCCTGTCCTGGGTACTAGCTATCGTCCTGCTCACCGTCACCATTCGTGTGCTGTTGGTGCGACCGACAATTAAACAGATGCGGTCCATGCGCAAAATGCAGGAAATGCAGCCGCGCATGCAGGAGATTAGAAATAAGTACAAAAACGACCAGCAAAAGATGCTGGAAGAATCCCGAAAACTGCAAAAAGAAATGGGAGTTAATCCCATCGCTGGATGTTTGCCCATTTTGGTGCAAATGCCAGTATTTTTGGGTCTATTCCATGTGCTTCGCTCCTTCAACCGTACCGGTACCGGTGCCGGCCAATTAGGTTTGAGTATTGAGCAAAACCGGATGACCCCCAACTACATCTTCTCCGCAGAAGATGTACAGTCCTTCCTGGACGCCCGGGTTTTCGGCATCCCGCTCTCGGCATATATCTGGATGCCGGAGGATATGTATCAGGCCTTCCAGCCGGTCGACTTCGACTGGTTGGACATCACCTGGGTAGCTGCGCCGCTCATTATCATCATCGTTGTCGCGATCCACATGAATGCTCGACTGAGCATCGAACGGCAAAAAGCCCGGATCGCCTCCGGCAAGCAGAAGCCAGCCGGAAATGACCAGATGCAAATGCAGATGGACATGATGAACAAGATGATGCTGTGGTTCCTGCCGCTGACCATCTTGGCCACCGGTGTTCTGTGGCACATCGGCCTGTTGTTCTACATGGTGTCCAACAACGTGTGGACCTTCTTCCAGCAGCGGTACGTCTTTGCCAAGATGGATGCCGAGGAAGAAGCAGAGCTGCAAGCAAAGCGCGATGCGAAACGCGCCACCGCGCCGAAGCCAGGCCAGCGGCCAGCCGGCAGCAAAAAGCGTAAGAAGCGCTAATTCGCTTTTTTAACGCCTCCGCCGCCATCAGCATTGTGTCAATGTTTGATGGCGGTTTTCGCGTGTGAATTGTACGGGGTGGGGCCAATTGCCGTGTACAGTTTTTAGTGAACAAAAGGTGGTGAAAAACCCACACCACCAAACCACAACGTCGCTGGTTTTCAACCCACCAATCGACGTTATAACCGCTTGAAAAACAATGCAGAACCGCATCTGGAAAGAAAAGGAATAGTGCGTGGTAGAGAAAGAAAACCCCACCCCAACCGACACCACCGCACCCAGTGACTTCCCGGCCCCTGCTATCGCCGCGGAAATTTTCCAGGAAAACCTCACCAACGCCATTCGTTACCATCATCTGCTTGCCACCGATGGTTTGGAACGGGGGTTCATGGGGCCGAGGGAACTCCCCCGGTTGTGGGAACGCCACATCCTCAATTGCGCGGTTATCGGTGAAGCGATTGACCCACATGTCACCGTGGCCGACATCGGTTCCGGTGCGGGATTGCCCGGCATTCCATTGGCGCTGGCTCGGCCGGATCTTGAGGTGTTTCTCATTGAACCGCTGTTGAAGCGCTCGACGTTTTTATCCGAGGTAGTCGAAACCCTGGATTTGCCGAATGTCACGGTGCTGCGTGGCCGGGCTGAAGAAAAAGACATCAAAAAACAGGTCGGCACCGTCGATGTGGTTACTTCCCGGGCAGTTGCACCGCTGGGCAAGCTATGTGGGTGGTCGCTGCCGCTGGTTGCCAAAGGCGGAAAAATGCTGGCCATGAAAGGTTCTTCGGTTCATGAGGAATTAGCCCGCGATGGTGCGCAGATTAAAAAGGCTGGTGGTGGCAAAGCGAAAATCTTTGTCGTCGGCAAGCAATTGCCGGAACCGACCACATTGATCGAAATACCGAAGATTCGTTAGAACATCTGTGGTGTGGAATAGCCGCGAAATAGGCACTAATCTGGAAACGACGAAACCCCAACAACAAACGAAAAGATAGTTAGGTAGTCATGGAAGAAACGAACTGGGACGACACTCCGATCGCTGCAGCTGCGCGGCGTGCAGCTCAGGTGTTGACACCTAATACTCTCCAACTTCCGCGACCACCACAACCACGCCATTTGGTGGTCGCGAACCAAAAAGGCGGGGTTGGTAAAACCACATCCTCGGTAAACCTCGCAGCCGGTTTAGCGGTCGGCGGGTTAAAGGTCCTGGTAGTTGACCTGGATCCCCAGGGCAATGCTTCCACCGCACTAGGGGTTGATCACCGGGCAGGAACGTTATCGAGCTACGAATTGCTTATCGGCGAATGCACCGCCGAACAAGCGATGCAACAATCCACCACCAGCGAAAACCTTTTCTGTATCCCCGCCACCATCGATTTGGCGGGTGCCGAAATCGAATTGGTATCTATGGTGCGGCGCGAATATCGGCTATCGGATGCCCTGCACTCCACCTTCATCGAAGAGGCCGGTTTCGATTACGTCTTTATCGACTGTCCACCATCGTTGGGGTTACTTACCATTAACGCCATGAATGCGGTGAATGAGGTGCTCATCCCGATCCAGTGCGAATACTACGCGCTGGAAGGCGTGGGGCAGCTTCTCAATAACATCACCATGATCCGGCAGCACCTCAACCCGGATCTGCATATCTCGGCAATCCTGCTGACCATGTTCGATGCCCGCACCAAACTCGCGGAGCAGGTATCCGATGAGGTCCGCGACCACTTCGGCGAAGTCGTGATGCGCACCAGAATCCCTCGTTCGGTGAAAGTCTCTGAGGCACCAGGTTTCGGCCAGACCGTTCTCACCTACGATCCCGGTTCCCGGGGCGCGATGGCGTATCTGGATGCCGCCCGCGAGTTAGCTCAGCGCGGCGACTACCCGCCAACAGAAGACTCCGGCGCGATCGGCATGCCCCCGGAAAGCAGCGCGGCGGACGATAATTCGCCAGACGCTGTGACAGCCGATAATTCCCACGATTCAGACTCAGTTGCCACCAATGAGGAGGACTAACCGATGACCTCACAAGACCAGCGTAAAGGCGGGTTGGGCCGCGGACTCGCGGCATTGATTACTGGTCAGCCAGATTCCCGCCTGGGTCATGGTGCAGCCGATATCGTTATCGGTGGGGCGAGCGCGCCTGCTGGTGCACAACCTGCATCGGTAAAGACCGGGACTGCACAGAAGAAGAAACCTGCCCAGCGCGACGCGAGTGGAGCCCGAGTCAACCCCATCGTTGCCGAAGCGGCTGAACGCAATGCACAACGCAATAAAGCGGCCGCCGCACCTGACACGGCGACCGAATACGGGGCCACGTATCAGGAAATCCCTATCGGATTGCTGTTCCCGAACGTAAAAAATCCCCGAAAGGTCTTCGACGATGAAGACTTGTCGGAACTGGTGCACTCCATCAAAGAATTTGGGCTTTTGCAACCAATTATCGTGCGGGATTCCGGTGATGGCCGCTACGAAATCATCATGGGTGAACGCCGGTGGCGGGCGGCCTCCAAGGCGAAATTAAAGACCATTCCTGCCATCGTCCGCGACACCCCGGATAATTCCATGCTGCGGGACGCGCTATTGGAAAATATCCACCGGGTACAGTTGAATCCGCTGGAAGAAGCCGCGGCTTACGAGCAGCTCCTGAAAGAATTTGAGGTCACCCAAAACGAGCTTGCCGATCGCATTGGGCGTTCTCGGCCGGTCATCACCAATATGCTGCGGCTATTGCAGCTTCCGGTCGCTGTGCAACGCAAGGTCGCAGCTGGGGTGCTCTCGGCTGGTCATGCCCGCGCCTTGTTGGGGCTTAAGGCCGGCAAGCAAGCCCAGGAAAAACTCGCCGAGCGGGTAGTTGCGGAAGGCTTATCGGTGCGCGCCACGGAAGAGGCCGTGACGCTGCTGAACCGAGGCGATAAGAAGCTTCCTGCCCCGAAGCGGGAGAAAGCACCTACGCCGGAGTTTTTGACCCATGCCGCTGAATCGCTTGCCGACGACCTAGACACCAAAGTGTCGGTCTCCATGGGTAAGCGTAAGGGCAAAATTGTCGTTGAATTTGGCGGTCGGGAGGACTTTGAACGCATCATGGCCTTGTTGAGCCATAAGGGGTAACCCGCCATGGATGCCCGGCTGCAACGCTTGACTACCGAAGCGATTCCGCTGGTGCATTACAACTGCGCACGCAGTGTTTTCTGGGAGCTTTGCCCCAGCGTCCAGGATTCACCTCGCCTGGACGCTGCCTTTGAAAAGGAAGTATGGTTGGCCACCGGATTATTGGAGGGGGATTCTGGTGGCTTCAATCTGATTCATCCCCGCCCGACCGTCGCCCCGATTCGGTCGATCGCGACGATCTTGTATTGCAATCCGGCTGTGGCACCCGGTGTGGTGCAATTGCCCAGCGCTCCCGTCTCGTCGGATGCCCGGTTAATAACGTCGCTGCATATCGACCCGGTGATTGCTGATACCGGGTTGGAAACCGTGATGGTGGACGCCGTGGTGATGGAATTGGTCGCGGCGGAAGTGCCTGCGGTTGAGGTTTTTGGCCTGCGCAGCGAGGCCGTAGCCGACGCTGCTTTAGTGGCCGATGCGGCGGTAGCGCGAATAGCCGAACGCGCCGCTGCGGTGGGGCTTATCGACGTCCATATCTGGGAATCGGCTGGATTTATGGTGGTTCAGGACCACCCGGTGCTACCCCGGTTGAGAATGGAATTGCCGCCAGTGCGGGAATTGCTCACTGCACTGGCGGCGGAGGAACTACTTAACCGGATTTACGCTTAAACATCAAGCATTTCTTGTTCGAGCAACTGGCTGAACTTGTAGGTTCCGGTGGGTTGATCATCGCGATCCATCAGATACAGTCGCTTAACGGCAACGACGATTGCTTCAGCAATGGCGTCGCGTTTTGCCGGATTGGTAAGGATTCGGACGTCGCCTGGGTTGGTGAGGTAGCCAGTAACCACTTCTACGCACGGCATCTGTGTCATACGAAGCAAATCCCAGGTGCGGGCGTGGTTTCCGCAGTTCACCAGTTTCGTGCGGGCCGCGATTTCCCGTTGGATGAATCCCGAGAGCAACTCGCCGGTCATGGAGGAATTGCCCATCTCGGAGCCGAAATAGAATGTTGCGCAGCCAGACGCCTTGTCGTTGCGGTAGCGATCGGCCTGCAAGCAGATCATCAGATCAGCATTAAAAGCGTTAGCGATGTCCGCGCGCTGCCGAAGTGACGGGTTGTCCTGACGGGGGCGAGACACAATGGTCTCCATACCGGCTGCGATCATGCGGCCTTCGACCCGGCAGGCCAAGTCCCACATCAATTCTTCTTCGGTGATGTCGCCGTAGATGCCGCTGACGGTCAGTCCCTTATCGGCACCGCCAAGCGACGGATCAATCACGACCCGTTTTCCGGTCAAGCGCGGGCCGGCCGCTCGCATGCGTTCCCGTTCATGGAGGGTTTGGGGGGAACCGCCGGTGATCCTGCGGCCTAGCCGCCCGAGGGCGCGAATGGTGTTCGGCCCACAGATACCATCCATGTTCAGGCCGTAGTTCATTTGGTATTTCAGCAAACCTTGATGGGTGCAAGGGCCGAAATGGCCGTCGATCCGGTCGGCATAAAAGCCGAGTTCTTGCAGTTGCTTCTGCAATTGGACGACATCGTCGCCGATCATTTCATTATTGGGCTGATAACTTAACACCCGTGCGCCCAGCCTGTACGACGCCTCCCGGAGAACCCGGAGTGTGGTTTCATCAATCTCGCCGGAGGCGATAATACCTCGGGATTGTTGGAAGCCGCGGAGGGCAGCTTCCAACTCCGCGTCGAATATTGTGTCTGAGTCCTTGAAAACCTGGTCAGTTTTTACATCTTGACTAAAATTGGGGATCAACCCAAGACGCGCCAACGCAGCACGTACTTCGGCGACCCGGGGGCTATGGTCGCCGACTTTCAACACCTCAGACACGGTACTCCAATCCATTGCAATTCAATCTAGTTCTAATGTAGTAAATCGATTGTTGCTTTGGATCAGAATACCAGTCACAAATGATTCTCGAGTTTCGCCACGATCGCTTGCTTGTTGCGACCAGGCAGGAACTGGTCCACTAGCTCGCCGTTCTTGTACACAATAAGGGTAGGGATAGACATGACTTGGAACATTGCGGCCAAGTTACGTTCCTGATCAACGTTAACTTTGCCAACCACGAGCTTGTCGCCGTACTCGGCTGCGATCTCCTCAATGACCGGGTTGAGCTTCTTGCAAGGGCCACACCATTCCGCCCAGAAGTCCACGAGGACTGGCTTATCGGATTCGACGACTTCGGAACGGAAGTTTTGTTCGGTGATGGTCACGATAGACATAACATTTTTCCTTTTCTGTGATTATTTGACTATGGGTTAAGCTCCGGGACAAACCGCACCCGGTTTGTCCCTACCAGCGTGTGAGAACAGTTTATAGTTCGGCCAGGTAGTGTTGGGCATCGATAGCGCCGCGACAACCGGAACCCGCCGCGGTAATCGCCTGACGGTAGTGGTTATCTACCAGGTCGCCGATGGCGAAAACGCCTGGGATATTGGTGCGGGTCGATGGGTGCTCGACGACGACATATCCGGCGTCGTCGGTGGTTACAACGTCGCTGAAAAACTGCGAGCGAGGCTCGTGACCGATGGCGACGAAGAGCGCGGTGGCATCCAATGTGGATGTTTCCCCGGTGACGGTGTCGGTGAGCTCTAGGCCGCTTACCGCGTTGTCCCCCAGCACCTTAGAAACGGTTTTATTGGTGAGGAACTTGATCTTTTCGTTGTTCCTTGCCCGCTCGAGCATGATCGGAGACGCCCGGAATTCCTCGCGACGGTGCACGATGGTGACGGTTGATGCGAACTTGGTGAGGAAGGTTGCTTCCTCCATGGCCGAATCGCCACCACCGATAACGGCGATGTGGTGGTCTTTAAAGAAGAACCCGTCGCAGGTGGCACATGCGGACACTCCCCGACCAAGTAATTCCTGCTCGCCCGGCACGTTCAGATAACGCGGAGCGGAACCGGTCGCGAGAATAACGCTGCGGGCGTGGTGCTCGCCGGAATCGGACCAGACCTTTTTAATGTCGCCGGTCAGATCAACTTTAGTGACTTCTTCCATCCTAAGATCCGCGCCGAACTTCTCCGCTTGGTTGCGCATGTGATCCATGAGCTCGGGGCCCTGGATGCCCTCGGGGAAGCCGGGAAAGTTCTCCACCTCGGTGGTGGTCATCAACGAACCGCCGGATTCGTAACCTTCGAATACAACTGGCTTAAGCTCGGCCCGTGCCGCATACAGGGCCGCGGTGTAACCGGCTGGCCCGGAACCGATAATGATTACATCATGTACCGGGGTTGCTGCTTCGGTCATGTAAACTGCCTTCCATTTGACGGATGTCTAATTATTTCTATCGGGGTGTATTTTCCCTATCCAATACAACCACGTGGAAGTCCAGTCTATTCCGCCTTGCTGCTTGTGGTGACGATCACCCCGCGATTTCGCCCAGCATTTCTCGGATTTGTGCCTTCGCTCGCGCCCGGCGCGACTTGATGGTTCCGGGTTTAACTCCTTGTATTTTTGCTGCTTGCGTGAGGTTATAGCCTTGGAAATCCATGAGGATAATGGCGTCGCGGTGTTCGGTTGGCAGCGAGTTGACGACTGTGTTTACTGTCATAGTTTCAGCGTGGGTTTTTAAGGGATCGTAGCTGATGCGGGAGTCGCGTGAATACTGTCCGTCGGGGTCGTCGAGTTCGGCGACTTCTTTTTTGATAACGCGGTGCCGGTAGTCGTATGCGGCGTTGCATACAAGCCGGTAGAGCCAGGTGCGCAGTTTGGCGTAGCCGCTGTATTTATCGAGGCTGCGGCTGACGGTGAGCAGGGTTTCCTGCAGGACGTCTTCGGCATCGTGGTCGCAGTCGACGTGGCGGCGGGCAGCCCACCAGAGCATGCGGTGGTGTCTGGTGATGATGGCGGTAAACGCGTGGGTGTCGCCAGCTAGGTAGGCGGCAATGAGTTCGTCGTCGGTTGCGTCCTGATACTTTTCGACGTTTGAAGGTGGTTGTTTATACAGATTGGCGTCGGATAGCCGTGTGATTTCTTCGGTGGGTATGCCGGTAGTCGACTCGGCAGTCGACGTGGTGTGCGTTAGTGTGTGTTCCACCATTTCTCCCCCAAGATGTATAAATTAGCCTTCTGGTTAGTCGGGTTAAATGCTTAACTATTGGAAATGACTTCCTAGTTAATGTTTGACTAATATGTGCTGGTTTTTAAAGGTTTTGACTGCGTAATATATTTATGGCGATTTTGCTGCGAAACCGGAAGTTAGCAGTTTTGTTGTTTTTTGTGGGGTGCTACCAGCAGATATTCTAAAACTCTGTAATCGCAGCGTAGATTTTTTAGCGTTCTTTCTAACCCCGATAGGGCGCACCTATCCATTGCCCCCGTTGCATATTTTCCCGATGTGCACAGCAGAAACCCCGCCGGCGGAAGCACCGTGGTGCCACCACCCGCGGGGTATGACGTGAGAGTGTTGTCGGCTACGGGGAGCCCACCAATTGGATTTCCGCTATCGTTGCCGGAGTTCCATCAGCGCTGTTTCCGACCCACACCACGACCTCGTTGACCGATTCCGGGTTAGAAAGTGGGATGCTTGTCCGGGATTGGGTGATGGTGGTGCTGGCAAGCTCATAGCGCTCCAGCAGCGTCTCGATACCGGTCCCGGTGGCGGCGGTGGTTAATTCCGTATCGGCTGCACCCAACACCGTGATCTCGGTGCCGATAGATGCTCCACTGATGACAACGGTATTAAGCATCTGATTCTCGGGCAGCGTGATGAGCAAGCCGGATTCGGGGTCCGCATTCCACACCGTCGCCGGGTCATTGTCATGGCCCAACGCTGCGGTTTCGCTCGGTACTGGCCACCCCCATGCTGATTCGGAATTAAGAATGACGCCAGGATGCGTCTGGCTTGTCGACGGAATAGAGGTGAGCGTTTCCGGTTTCAGCGGCGACTGATCGTTATCCCGATTGACCCACGATGTGAGGTAGGCGGTAATCAACGCGGCCACGATCACCAACAGCGTCGCCCCGAGAATGACGATACCGGTGGCGGTGGTGGAATAACCCTTGCGGCCGAAACCAGGGGTCTCCACAGGTTTCGGCGCTTCCTCCTCGATAACCGCAAGCGATTGGTCCAGTTCGCTGGTGTGTTGCTGCGGAACGTCCTTGAATAACTCGTCGTAGGCACCTGGCAGGTCCGACAATTCGCAGGTTAGCAGCGAATGTATGCTCTCGGGCGCGGTGGGGGCGTCGATAAGCGAACTCAGCGCGGTACGCAGCGACCGTAGATCTTGTTCCGTGGATGCCGAATCCAAAACGGCGGGGAACGCCAGCACCGCGATGCCGTCGGTATTGATCCGGATTCGGGCCCGGTTATCCACACCGATGACACCCTGGGTGGTGGCTGCAACCAACGGCCGCATCGCGTGCGCGGCTGCATAGGGATTGACGTCTTCGTCTGCGACCGAGGCCAGCGAACTACCCGGAACCCAATCGGCGATCACCAAGCAGCCATTGCGGTACGAACGCACCTCAATATTCGACGCAATCGCCGGGCTGGCCAACCGGCCCAGGTTCAAAGTGCGCACCGCGACCCGTTCACTCGCAGCCCGCGCATCCGCCGGGCTGGCTGGCGCCAATGGCGCTAACCCGGAGGTATCGACGAACGTTAGCGCCACTTCCCTGCCGGTTGCTTTCTCCCGAGCATGCCAGAACCGTGCCCCAGACACCGAACCGTGATCCGCCAATAACCGGAACATGCCGTCGGAGACTTCCGCGCCGGGTACCAGGCGCGGCCCCCGCACGATACCGGCAGACATAGGTGGTGGCACCGGGGTGGCGTTGAAGGAATCGTCGATATAGGTGGCCGCTGCCCGAAGCTGCTGCACCCCGCCCGCCTCGGGGATGTCGTCGCTGGCTGCAGGCGGGTTGATGTACTTGCCTACCCCAGGGATGCGTTGAACCACGCGGCCTAAGACCGCCAATTCGTCCAAGCCGGAGCGGGAAAGAACAATGCCCGTAATGATGAGGAAGAACAAGCCCACGATCGCCAATTGCACCAAATAGCCAATGCTGCCCAGCATGTTCCACACTGGGTCCAAGGTGTCGGATAATACGGCGATCAAACCGTAGGCAGACATTCCCGCGAAGATCGACGCCCCCAATGCCCAGGCGCAGGTACGGCCAACCTCAATGGTGCTGAGCCGCCCCAGCTTGCGGCGCAATAAGAACCCGCCGATGACCGCACCAGCGATAAAACCGAAACCATTAGCGGCCGCCAGCAACACCACAACTCGCTGCGGCGAACTGGCGAAAATAGGTGCCAGCATCGACAACGCCACCTTCGTGGCGGTGATGCCCGCGATAATAAACGTTGGGGTCCACGCTTCTTCCCGGGCGTAAAACACTCGCAGATGCAGTAACACAGTGGCGTATGGGATCAGGGTAAACGCGGAGAAGCTTAAGGTCCACCCCAGGATTGTTGCGTCGTTAAGGTCGAACTTGCCGTACAGGAACAACCCCTTGGCAATCGCTGTGCCAAAAATGGTGAAAAACACCACGATGGGAATAAGCGCGATAAAGGTCAGTTTGGAACCAACCACCAAATCCCGCACCACCGCGCGATCGTCACCATCGGCGGCATTACGCGACAACCGTGGCATGATCGCCGTCAGAAGAGTCACGCCGATGATGCCGTACGGTACCTGCAGCAATAACCACGCCTGATAGTAGGTATTCGGCGCCCCAGCATCCGCCTCAGACGCGATGCGGGTAGTAACCGTATAACCCCATTGCGATATGGCCACATACACCACAATGGCGGCGGCCATTCCGCCGAATTGCTTTAACCTGGCATCAATCCCCCATAGTGGCTTGAGCGACACCCCAGCCTTTTTAATGTACGGAACGAGAATCAAAGCCTGAACAATCACACCAAGGGTGGTGCCGATGCCTAACAGCATGATGTGTGGATCGAAAATACCCGCCGGATTCTTCGGATCTATTTCACCCGGGACGAACCAATAGGTGGTCATCACCGCCAGCACGATAATGTTGTTGATCACCGGCGCCCACGCGCCGGGTTTGAAAATACCCTTGGTGTTCAACACCGCCATGAGTAGTGCAAATAACCCGTAGAAGAAGATTTGTGGCAATAGCCAATAGGCGAAACTCGTCGCCTGTACCACGTTAACCTGACCCTCGGATTTCAGCATGATTCGGGTCAGCAACGGTGCCGCTATCACCGAGGCTATCGTGATAACTCCCAATAACGTCATCGCTAGTGTAAATAGTCGCCTGATAAAGGCTTCGCCCCTATCGGGGTCTTCCTTTTCGGCGCGCACCAGCACCGGCACCACGAGTGAGGTTAGCACCGCACCGAGAACGATTTCGGTTACCAGGTTGGGCAATTGGTTGGCGATATTGAACGCCGACGCGATGGCATTGCCCAGTGTTGCGGTAATTAAAACATTGCGCAGGAACCCAGTAATACGGCTTAGCAAGGTGGCTATCGCCATGGAGCCGGTTGATTGCAGCACCTTGGAATCGGAGGTATCCGTGGCGGCTTCCGTCACGTCACCGCCATCCGGTGCTTCGGTGGCTACTGCCACCGTGCCGTTGTTCTTGGCTGGTTGTGCCCCACGGTTCAGTGTCGTGGTAGTCGCGCCGGATTCCGCGGCCGCCAACGCGGCGATGGCCGGTGGTGCCTGGTTGAGCTTGGAACGGTCGTTGGCAGGTTTGGGCTGTGCCTGGACCTTCCGCGCTGTGGGCACAGGTGCGGGCGGCGTGGGCGGGATTATTCGTTGACGAAGTCCCGGCTGTTGACCGTTCTCACTCAAGTGCGAACACTCCTTGGGTTGATGCGGGTACATCAAGCAGCCTCACTGATAACGATCAGCAATTGCCGCATTGATTACTACTTAAATAACTCAGATTATCAGTGATAAAAGCTATCCCAGGAGTTCTTGTAGCATTAGTCACAACCAACCAGCGCGGATGACGTGCCAGCCTGTGCCCCAGGCAAGGTATTAGCCAGCACGTTAACCCGGAAATTTGTTCTTTGCTTTTCGACGTTTAAACGCCGCAGACCTACCACAGCCCGTCATACGCCAAGTGATCCGGGGTGGCTGCCTAAAACAAAACCATCCCCACACCTCAAAGCTTTCAGGAGTGGGGATGGTGTGCAGTCTTATTGGGTTGCTGGACCCACCGAAGGCGTTACAAACCGTATAGCCGGCTACTTGTCAAAAGCGCGCGATCGTTTCCGTTCTTGTCGCTGTTCAAAATCACATTCGCTAGTCACAAGGTCTAGCTCTTCTGTATTACCTGCCTCGCTGTCCACGATGGACATAGCTTCGCTAGCCACTGGGATACAAGAAGTACCATCATAAGCCTCTAAAGCAATGCAGACCCCTTCGCTTAACCGGTCTTCCCGGTAAGGTGCGATAGTCCACACCGTATATTCTGTGTTCTGAGTTCGCCACAAACCAATGACCACTGTTATGAGTTCAACCTTCTGGTTACGGTCAAAGGTTTCGGAATCCCTGATGTCTTCAATGAGCTTCCGTGGAAACGGGCGATCGTGTGCCACATCTACAGCCATGCCGTTACGATCCAACAGATCCAAGCACTCGGGAATGATCTCCTTAGTGAATTTTCGAACCCTATGGCCGAAAAAATCATAGTAATTGGAAGTGAACTTCATGGAACTACCCTCCCAGACTCTTGTGTGACCTCGATCATCCAATAACGCCACCCTATCCGGCGCTCACTGTGGTCCGAAACCCCTTTAGCGCTGTAGCGCAAAGATTTTCTGCAGTGTATCTACTGATTTTTGGCAAATCCCTTGTGGTGTTAATTCAGAAGAAATGTGGGATACTAGTGAACTGAAAACTATTCGTCCTCGATTCGTCGGCACGACTATCCTACAGGTATTTTCTAGATCTTCATTGTCATTATGGCGAGAGTTCTTTTGTTGATACCAGTGTTCTGGCAGTGGAATCACCGGTTCGGAGACAAGTTCCGCATAATAATCGACCTGCTCCGGTGCAAAAGCTTCAACTGACACGCTAAACACGAATCTATTATCAGCACTATCTGTTGGCTGTAAGATACAAAAGGCATGAAGGTCTCCCGACATATTAGATTCGAATGGAAACTCCAAGCCTAGCTGCGCGTATTCTTCCTTAGAAATCTCCGTACACGGATTGAAAATTTTAAAGTTCGGATCATTCGGGTCAAACGTGCCAGTACCCGTTTCTAAAACCTCCCCGAGCGTTTCCGGTTCAGCGGCTGGTGTTGAAACCAAATGCTGCTGAGTCTGTGCCTGGTTTTTGGCTGCGAGATAGTGGCTAATGGGGCCAGCTAACCCGCAGCCAGATAGAAAAAACACACAGCCGATTACTGCCGGAGCCGCTATGTGGCGTATCAGATGAGAATTCGCTTTCTCGCACGGAATGGTTTCTGACATTGTTACCTACCCTCACAACTCCATGGGCTACAGCGGGAATCAATATAGATAACGTACTATATCAAGCGCAGCGTACCCCCAAGCGGTACCCCAGCATCACCGAGGAACCCTAAAAGAGCCGGATGGGTTGTATAGTAATGCGCCAAAAATACTGGTTTCACCAGTGCCGGTGCAGCCGAAGTTACTAGCGTTCTTCCCGCCGCCGATGCCGGATGCGTCGATAAGCAATGCGCCCAAACAGTGCAGTCACTAACCCGATAAGCGCGACTACCACCAAACCGGAAGCGCCGATGATGCCGGAACGGGTTTGCACACCGATCGTCACTGGCTCCGAGAACTGCGAATCATCATTCGCCGCCAACCACAACGACAAATCGGTACGGTGATCCGCGGAATTAGTAGGAAGATCGGCGGTCATTTGAACCGTGATCGACCCCTTGGCGGGGATAAACAAATCCTCCGGGACGTTAATATGTGCGCCGCTCGGGCCGCTATACCTAATCCGGGCATCAACCGGAAGCGGCAGACCGTTTTGAGCGACGATCAACAGCGGTGAGGAATCCGAGATTCGGGTGTAGACGTTGCCCGGCGGCAATAACGTCACTGACGTGCGTAGCTCCGTCAAAACTTGGTAATTGTTATTAAGCAGGCTCTTGGCATCGGCGACATGGGTGTCGTAGGTCGCGATCGCGGCACGGTCGTTATGGGTAAACGCCCGCAACACGTCGTGGCGCAGCGGTGCGGTGAACCCATAGGGGGTCAACGCGATCGCCGGATCGTTCATCATCAATTGGGTGAGATTATCCACCGACTGCAATTGACGCTGCGCTTGCAGGACTTCCGTATCGGAGATCACCGTGGGGTCGTCGTAAGGTGTACCAAATTCAATGACCTCGCCGCTTGCTTGGCGTTGCGCGCTAAGCCGCTCCAACTCGGCGGTCTCACTACCCGAAGGCGTCACGTAATCTGACAAGGTCATCGGGGTTGCGGCGGTCGAGTCGAGAAGCTGGCCGATGGTGGATAGCCACTGGGTTGCATCGGAAAGGGTCGGCGGAATCTGAACCAGCACGGGCTCACCCAAAGCGGCGGCATTAAAACCGCCGACAGTCATACGAATCGCGGCGTCACCGGTGGCGCGCCGGGCCGCGAGAGCATCAAGCCGGGAATCGTAGCGGGAACTGTAGCTACCGTAGCCGACGGTGATGGGATTAGGGGTGGCTTCGGCCAGGGTCGCAGCCAAAGAACTGGGGTAGCCGACCGCGCGGACGCCGGGGGCAAGGTGCGCGAAACGCCCTGATTGGGGGGTGTTCCACACCGTGTTATCCGCCACGAGAACCGAAACGGGTTCGTTGATCGCAGGTTCGGACGGTGCCGCGCCGCTGGCCCGTTGCGACCAATCGGCGGCGATATCCGGATAGGAGACTTCGCCGTCGTCGTTAGTGATGGTGGTGCTGGCGGTATCCGCCCACCGTAACTGGGGTGCAGTTTGTTCGGTGATATAGCCGCTGCCGGGGATAACAATATTGCTTAACGGGGTGATGTCGAGGATGCGCGCGATGGTGGCGGTTCCCTGCTGGATGGCTTCGCGCATTGTCCATTGGTTACCGGTGGCTGCCACCGCATTGATGTCAGTATTGGCCCAGGGCAAGGCCACAGTGCAGGAGGACTGCTGGGCGAGCGTCGATAAGCGATCGAGCCACGCGCGGGCAGCTTCGGTACCTTGCCCGGGGGTTCCGGCGGGATCTTCGTCCTGGAAATTCCAGGAATCACGGAGGCGGCGGTTTTGGCTGACGGAGCTTGGACGTTGGTGGGAGACCATATAACCATCAGCCATGCGGGCAACGGTATCGACCAATTGTGGGTCCAATGCCAGGCAGATGGCATTGGCAAGTCCCTGCGAGGCGGTAGTTTCATCGGCGTAATCGTCGAGCAATTCGTCTAATCGGCCGCCCTCGGTCAATTGCTGCGCCAATTGTTCACTGCGCAAGATCAGCGGCGCTTGCTTCGGTGCCTCCCCCATCTCACCACCGACGATGTCCACTTGGGCGGTGAGTGGGAAAACCACGCTCATTCGAGTGGGCTGCTGCGCAGGTGATGTATCGCTGAGGGCGGTGTCGGCGGTTCCGTTAGCTGCGGAATCAGTAGGCGCCGGTGGGGTGTCCCGCCCGACACTAATAAGGAACCGCTGGGTGCTGAGCAATTCTTGGCTGGTGGCGGACCGCAATCCGAGCGAAACCGGGTAGGTGCCAGGGCTGGCGATGGACAAACCACCAGGTGTCTGGACATCAGTGGTGATGGAAATGGTGATTTCACGGGATTGGCCAGGCGCTATGGTATCGGATTTGTCGATGGGTTCCGCAAAATACGGAAAGGCGCTGGAGTCTTGAGCCAGAATGTTTCGGGCGGCGGATAACGATTCGGGAGTGTCGGCGTGCTGGGCAACGATACTGAACCCGTGGAGTGGTTCCGGGGAGTCGTTTACTATTCGGACGGTGATCGGCAGCCGTTCCCCCACCGCGATGTGGGATGTCAACCCGACTACTTCGAGGCGAAATTCGGGGTGGTTTTCATCGGTGCGTAGATCGGGATTGACCCAGCGTGCGGCGGTCGCCGGATTCGTGGGTGAATTTGGCAACGCATCGCCAAAGGCAACAGGTGGGAGGTATCCGCCATGGGCCGCCGCCATGCCAATGACGGTGGCGGACGTGATCGCGCGAGTGAGGCTGCGAGTCAGCCTGCGGGGCGACGACATGCGACGGTTAGGAGTCATCGCGGCGTGACCCTTCCTTCCGCCAGCTCTTTTCGGGCCAAATCAGGCAGAAGATTGTGGGCGATTCGGGCAAGTTTGCGCTCGTCAGCGTATGCGAAATGTTCAATGAGCGCGGATGCCGGTATCCACGAGACTTCGGTGACCTCGGGGTCTTCGTCGTTAAGCGCCCCGTCCACGTAGCGTAATAGGTGGTGGTGAACGGTTTTGTGAATCCTGGTTCCGTCAGAAACGAACCAGTAATCAATGACGCCTAACTCGGCGAAAACTTCACCGTAGATTCCGGTTTCTTCCCATACTTCTCGCTCCGCGGTGACGGCGATGTCTTCGTCGTTTTCCACGTGCCCTTTCGGCATGGACCATAGCAGGCGGCCGCGACGATCCAAGCGGCCGATGAGCGCGACATAAATCCGGCTGAGATCGACGCTTCCGTCGGGCTGTACGGATTCCGCCAGTCCGGAAATAACCAATCCGCCCGCAGAGGTTTCAATGCGGGTTTCCATCTGGGTACTTGGGTAGGTGCTGCGCCTGTAGTTTTTCCGTTGCTGGCCGCCACGTTGGGTTTTAGGGGTTGCTTTTCGACGCCCCTTCGTGCGCCTATTGGTTGCGGTCTGCTTGGGCTCGGTGCTGCGACGCCGCCGGTTTTTGGAACGACTGGTGGCAGCCTGGGTGCTCGTGGTTTTCTCGCGTTTTCCCGCGGCCATGGCGTTTGGGGTAGGCGAGGGTGAAGATGCGGAATCTTCAGTGCTATCTGCATTCCGGTGAGAAACGGGCCGGTTGGTTTTCTGAGAATCTCGGGCGTTGCTGCTGCCGCCACGGCCACGCCTGCGGCGGCGCCGTCGGCTAGTGTCGTCCCCGGACCGCTTGGTGTGGTGCGGCCTGTTGTTCTCAGTCATCCTAGTGATCGTAACCTTAAAGCTGTATTAGTTGGGGCATTTGCAGCAGGTGTGCCCGAAGTTCATCTACGAAGTATTCAATGATAGCGCGTGTGGGCGGGTAGAATCATGCCCTGTGACTGAACACATCGAAACTCGTCCTATTCGTACCCCTAAAGAGGCGTTGGCCCAGGCCCAAACTGCGCTGCAGCCGCTCATGTCGGTGGTGGCACCATTAGCCGAGTTGTTTAACAACCAGGGCCACAAGCTCTACCTCGTGGGTGGCTCGGTACGGGATGCAATGCTTGGAAGTTTAGGTCACGATTTGGATTTCACCACCGATGCCAGGCCAGATGTTGTACTGCGCATGTTGGAAGGCTTCGGTGACGCGGTCTGGGATACCGGAATTGAATTCGGCACAGTATCGGCGGAAAAGGCGGGTCAGCAAATCGAAATCACCACCTTCCGCTCCGATGTGTATGACGGTGATTCCCGCAATCCCGAAGTTCAGTTCGGTGACACCCTCGATGGGGATCTGATTCGACGGGATTTTCGGGTCAATGCCATGGCGATCGAGATTCGAGCGGATGGGTCAATGGAGTTTTTCGACCCAGTTGCGGGTCTAGCCGATTTGGCCTCGGGTACCTTGGACACCCCCGCTGCTCCGGAACAAAGCTTTAACGACGATCCATTACGCATGTTGCGGGCCACTCGGTTTGTATCACAATTGGGATTTAGGGTGGCTGACCGAGTGTATCACGCCTTGGTTGAACTTGCGCCACAGATTCAGCGGATCACCGTCGAACGGGTGCAAGCTGAATTGGATAAGACCATTTTGGGTGCAGCGCCGTGGGATGGGATAGATCTCATGGTGGAAACAGGGCTGGCGGAATTCGTTTTTCCGGAGTTGCCTGCTTTGAAACTCACCCAAGATGAGCACCAACAGCACAAAGATGTCTATCGACATTCCCTCACTGTGCTCAAGCAGGCGATCGAACGGGAAGAAGAACCAGATTTGATCCTGCGGTGGGCGGCGCTCACCCACGATATTGGTAAACCGGACACCCGGGAATTCACCGAATCGGGAAAGGTGACGTTTCACCACCATGAGGTGGTGGGGGCGAAACTTGTGCGGAAACGTTTGCGTGCGCTCAAGTATCCCAAGGCAGTGGTGAAAGACGTGAGCCAACTGGTCTACCTGCATATGCGGTTTCACGGTTTCAGTGAAGGGCAGTGGACGGATTCCGCAGTGCGTCGATATGTCACTGATGCCGGGGAATTGCTGCCTAAGCTGCACAAACTGGTGCGGGCTGATTGCACCACCCGCAATAAGCGGAAAGCCGAACGACTGCAACGCACCTATGACCACTTGGAAAGCCGCATCGCGGACATTGCGGCACAGGAGGATTTAGCGCGGGTGCGGCCGGACCTTGATGGCAACGAGATCATGCAGATTCTGGATCTCAAACCGGGTCCCGATGTGGGCAAAGCCTGGGCGTTTCTTAAAGAGTTGCGGCTAGAATACGGGCCATTGGAGCGGGACGAAGCCATTGAACGGCTCCGAGAATGGTGGGCTGAACAGAACACCAGTTCCAATAGCTGAGAGGATTAACGATGTCTGAAATTTACTCGGATCGCTTATTTACCGGGATGGAGCGGGCGGAGCCTGCGCCGGGAATGTTGCTGGTTGCAGCCCCTGGAATGCAGTCAGAGGAGTTCGCCCGATCAGTGATTATGTTGATTGAGCATGATCACACGACGACGTTTGGCGTCAACCTAGCTTATCGAACAGACATTGCAGTGGCTAACGTCCTTCCAGAATGGGCGGACTGCGTGTCCAAGCCGCAGGCGATGTATTTAGGTGGCCCGCTCGCCCATCAATCTGCCGTGGGGGTGGCGGTGACCAAGCCGGAAGTCGACTTGGCTAGTCGCGGGCACTTTAATCGGTTAGCTAATCGAATCGCTTTGGTGGACCTCACCGCCGATCCGGCTGACGTGAAACCCGATCTGAGCGGAATGCGCATGTTTATTGGTTATGCGGAATGGGCACCGGGCCAATTGGCAGGGGAAATTGAGCGGGGCGAGTGGTATGTAGCGCCATGCTTGCCTTCGGACGTTATCGCCGCAGGTAACGTTGACATTTGGGGTGACGTGATGCGTCGACAAGCGATGCCGCTACCGTTATTTGCCACCTTCCCGTCGGAAATCGGCGAAAACTAAAAGGAGGATGTTTCACGTGAAACATCCTCTGATTTTTAGCTTAACTCTGGAAACTTCGCTATTGCCTCAGCCCACAATGCATCAAAATCCGCTTCAGAAATCTCCGTCGTCTCAATATCCGGGAAATCCGTGTAGCTGCGGGGGTGTGGAACTACATCTTGCGGCGGCGCGGCCAAGCCCACCACTACCCCGTTTGTCGCGCCACCGTGAATAACGCCGTGGGGGTCTAATTCAATAATTCGCAGCATCGCGCACCGAGAATCATCAATTTCTTCTAATTCCGCAATATGTGTGGTGCTGCCCGCCCCGGGGATCGTCATGTCCAACCTAATATAAATAGTCATGCATCCCACCTTATAACCTAACCCACGCTGCGCGCATACCGGCTTGCCAGCCAGGAACACATCATCAACTGCACCTGATGGAAAATCATCAGCGGAACAATGAGGATGCCGATATTGGCACCGCCAAAGATAACCGCGGCCATGGGCAACCCGGTGGCAAGCGATTTTTTAGAACCGCAGAATTGAATCGCCTTGACATCGGCTTCGGTAAACCCAAGTTTGTGGGCGACCCACCGGGAGAACCATAGCATAGCCGCAACCAGCGCTATGGAGAACAGCACCAGGCTGATTATCTCTATCGGGCCGACCTTCTGCCATACGCCGGATACCACGCCCGCGGAGAATGCAGCGTACACGACCATCGCGATCGATCCGCGATCAACGACTTTCGTCGCACTTCGCGCAGCAAAGGCAGAGAACCACGGCCGACACAGCTGTCCGAGAACAAACGGCAGTAGTAATTGCACAGCGATATCGATAAACACCTGGGTGTCGATCTGTACCCCATCGCCGCCTAGAAGCGCGGCGTTCATTGTGAGCATGACTAAAACCGGGGTGAGCACCACCCCAAGGACATTACTTAACGACGCACTCACGATCGCCCCCGCAACGTTGCCCTTAGCAATCGAGGTGAAGGCCACCGACGATTGCACCGTTGACGGCACAAGCGTTAAATACAAGATCCCTAGGTAGAGCTCCGGGTTAAGCTGCATGCCTATCGGGCGTAGCGCTATGCCGATCACCGGGAAGACCACGAAGGTAAAGGCGACAATGGTCGCGTGCAATCGCCAATGCTTAACTCCATCCAGCGCCTGTGCGGTAGATAGCCGTGCGCCGTATAAAAAGAACAGCACCGCTATGGCGACCTTCGTGGCGTAACCGAACCAGACCGCAAACGAGCCGCTGGCCGGGGCTATGATGGCGATTATCACCGCGAGGATAATGAGGACGATGAGGGGATCAAGTTTCGCTAACCAACTCCGCATACCCCTAAGTGTAGAAGTTGCCAGCGCGCGGTGCGTAATACGGGTAGCGTTAAAGCATGAGTACAGCTAACCAGTCTCCGCTTTTCACGCCGATGACGTTGCGTGGCCTCGATATTCGTAATCGCATCTTCCTGCCACCGATGTGCCAGTACCAAGCGACCGCGCTAGACGGTATGCCGACCGACTGGCACCTGGTGCATTATGGTGCACGCGCCGCAAGCGGCTTTGGTCTTATCATGGTGGAAGCCGCGGCGATTTCACCCATCGGCCGGATTTCCAACCAGTGCATCGGATTGTGGAACGACGAGCAGGCAGCGGCCTGGCGGCGGATCGTCGATTTCTGCCACGGTCAGGGCGCGGCAATGGGTGTCCAGTTGATCCACGCTGGCCGGAAGGCGGCTACGTATCCGGGGTTGCCCGGTTTTGAATCGGGTTCGATTCCGCTTATCGACGGCGGCTGGGAAACGGTTGCGCCGAGTGCCGAGCCGTTTCCCGGTTTGGCCCCGCCAGCGGAATTAAGCGTATCTGATATACAGACTGTCGTTAGCGATTTCGCGGCCGCGGCCCGGCGGGCTATGGCGGCTGGTTTCGATACGGTGGAGATTCACGCCGCGCACGGTTACCTGCTGCATCAATTCCTCTCCCCCGTTTCCAATCGCCGTACGGATAAGTACGGCGGTAGCTTCGAGAACCGGATCAGGTTACTCCTGGAGGTCGTCGACGCGATTCGCGCGGTTATTCCCGAGACAGCGCCGTTATTCCTCAGGATCTCTGCGACGGATTGGTTGGAGGATGCCCCGGGCATTACCTCCTGGACGATTCAGGATTCCGTTGCATTGGCGACAATACTTCGCGACCGGGGCGTGGACATTATTGACGTTTCCAGTGGCGGCTTGGTGCCCGCGCCGATCGTTTCTGGCCCCGGGTATCAGGTGCCGTTTGCGGAGGCAGTTCGTGAGGGCGCTGATATTCCCGTGGTTGCGGTGGGGCAATTGGGTGATCCGGTGCTAGCGCAGCGGGTGCTTTTCGACGCCAAAGCGGACGCGGTCGACATCGGTCGCGCGGCATTATTCGATCCGGCGTGGCCCTTGCGGGCAGCCCGGTTATTGGGTTTAGCGGAGGAAGAATGGCCGGTGGCGGAGAGCTATCACCGGGGAATGTGGGGGTGACAGAGAAGGATGTTTCACGTGAAACATTCACTATTCTGCCACGTTGAATGTCTCCCCTTCTAAGGTGATCTGTCGCTGTCGCAAGCCATCTCGGCTGGGGCCATCGATCACGGAGCCATCGTCGATGCTAAAGGTCGAACCGTGTCGAGTGCACCGAACCGTATCGCCGGATACTTGAGTGATCGGATAGCCTTGATGCGGGCATACGCTGGAATAGGCCTTGTACTCCCCCGCCGTGGGTTGGGCAATGATGACGTCACCTTCAATGACCGCACTGCCTACCGGAACGTCGGTGGCGGTAACGGAAATTTTGTCTGATCCGCTACTGCACGCGGCCAATACGGCTCCGGCGAAGGTGGTTGCCGTGCCAATGAGAAACATGCGGCGATTGCAATGGGTTGCATCGTTATTGGTCATGTTCTTAGTATGGCACCTTAATGGGCAGAGTGGAATTCGATAATTTCCGCGAAGATTCCCTAAACTGAACTATACCCTTATTTCGTCACTGTGACTTTTAGATAAAGAAGGCGATGTTTCACGTGAAACATCGCCTAAAAATATTGCGGTGATCCTAGCGGGTGGCCGCTTTCATTGTCCTGATAAAATCGCGAAGTTCATAGAGCAGCGCTTCTCGATCGCCTATGGCGATGTTCCCGGCTGGGTCGGTGACGCAGTGCTTCTCGATGATGGCCGTAATGGCGGAACCGGTGATGGCTCCTGCGGCACCCGCGGCAATCGCATCCGAAACATGTTGTGGTGTGGAGATGCCAAACCCGAGCAAGACCGGCGCTCCCCCATACTTGCTGATGTTCGCAACGACGTCAGAGAGGCCCGCGGTGGAAGATTCTCGTTCCGTGCCGGTAACGCCATCGCGGGAAATCGCGTAAATATACCCCCGCGAATGGGCGGCGACACCGGCCAAGGTGCGTTCCGCAGCCTGGGCAGGCGCGATGAAGATCGGGAAGATACCAGCTTGCTCAGCGGCCTCGATAAAGGGTTTTCCTTCTCGGACTGGAACGTCTGGAATCAAAATGCTGTCTGCGCCCGCTGCGGCAAACTCTTGATAAAAGCGGTCGATTCCCCGACTGAAGGGAACGTTTCCGTAGATCAATAACCCGATGGGAAGGTCCGGAAATTCCGAGCGGATCCGGCTGATTAAGTCGATGGCGGATTCTATCGTTGCGCCATTAGCGAGCGCTCGGATGTGGGAACGTTGGATCGTTGGGCCATCGGCTACGGGGTCGGAGAATGGAACGCCGAGCTCTAAAGCATCTGCCCCGGCGGCTATCGCGGCCCGAACGATCTCTAACGAATCGGCCGGGGTCGGATCGCCCAGCATGATGAACGGTACGAATGCGCCTTCCTGGGTGTCGGAAAGGCGGCTAAACATGCGCTGGTAGCGATCAGGGGTGTGGATTGTCATTGTTTTAGTCCTCCAACGCGAGTTCTGGATGTTGTGTAATCGTGCGCCGAATATGGTCGACGTCTTTGTCGCCTCGACCAGATAGGGAGACCAGGATGGTGAGATTCTGAGCGTTAGCTTCGGCTTCTTCCGCGCGTCGTAACGCGTAGGCCAGGGCGTGGGAGGATTCTAACGCCGGAATAATGCCCTCGTGGCGGGCTAGTAGCTGGAACGCCTTCAGCGCTTCGGCATCGGTTACCGGCACATAGGACGCGCGCCCGGTGCTCGCCAAATAAGCGTGTTCGGGGCCGACACCCGGATAATCAAGACCTGCTGATATGGAGTAGGATTCTTCTACCTGACCTTCGCTGTCGCGCATGAGGTAGCTGCGGGCACCGTGGAGGATCCCAATCTGGCCGTTGCAGATAGTCGCGCCGTGGTGTCCCGATTCCACGCCGTGCCCACCCGGCTCGGTGCCGATCAACTCCACCTCGGGCTCGTCGATAAACTCGGCAAACATTCCGATGGCGTTGGAGCCGCCACCCACGCAGGCGACGACGACGTCTGGGAGGCCGCCGATTCGCTCGCGCATTTGGCGCTTTGCTTCCTCGGAGATAACCCGGTGAAACTCTTTGACGATGGTGGGAAACGGGTGGGGCCCAGCCGCAGTTCCGAGAAGATAATGGGACTCGTGGAATGTCGCTGTCCAATCCCGTAGGGCTTCGTTCACGGCATCTTTAAGCGTGCCCGAGCCAGAGTCAACGGGTACCACCGTGGCGCCCATGAGCTGCATGCGATAGACATTGGGTTGTTGCCGTTCAACGTCTTTGGCACCCATGTAAATCACGCAATCCAGCCCCAATAGAGCGCACGCAAGCGCGGTGGCGGTGCCGTGTTGCCCGGCACCGGTTTCGGCGATGATGCGAGTTTTGCCCATTCGCTTGGCTAGCAGTGCTTGGCCAATAACTTGATTTGTTTTATGTGCGCCACCGTGTACTAGGTCTTCCCGCTTTAGAAAGATACGAGCATAGCCCCTCCCCTTTCCTTCTTCGGGAAGATGGCGGCATTCGGTAATCGGGGTTGGGCGCCCCAAATAGTCGCGGAGATAACCGGAGAGCTCCGCTTTGAAATGCGGATCGGCCATTGCGTCCACGAAGGCTTGTTCCAATTGGTCGAGGGCGGGTATGAGCGATTCCGGGACGTATTGGCCGCCAAATTCACCAAAATAGGCGGGAAGAATTGTGGCCCCGCCGTCGCGTTCTGTTGCTTGGGTCATTTAAACAATCTCTTTCTCATGGGTTCCGAAATGAAACGTGCGAATGGTAGAAAAGGCTTGGGCTAGCGCGGCTGTGTCTTTAGTGCCCTGCCAATGATCGGTAGTGGCACTGCCGTATTCGACGCCGGAATTGAGGTCGACGCCGACGCAGCCGGTGGCTAGGGCGGTAGAAATATTGGTCGGCGAAATCCCACCCGCGATAAGCGCTGTGGCAGTTACTTCTTCCGGTATCACAGACCAATCGAAGGAGGTTCCCGTGCCGCCAGCCCCGGAATCGAGGACGAGCATGTCGGTCGCTTTGGCCATGGCTATCGCCCACTCCGGACCGTATGTTTCAGTCATGGATACTGCGCGCCATACGGCTACATCGGCTGGGATTTCCTGTCGTACCCGAGCCACAAGCGCTAGTTCGTCGTCGATTGAGCCTTGGTAGGGGCTATGAATCTGGACCGCTGTGATGCCCGGCTGAATGAGCTCGTGCCAGCCGGTGGTGCGCCGGGATACGGCAACGTAGTTGAGATTAGGCTCTTCGGCGATGATTTTTTCCGATGTTTCACGTGAAACATTGCGGGGCGATTTCGCTTCAAAGATCAATCCACCATAGGTTGCGCCTACCGCCCGGGCGGCCTGCGCGGCTGCTGGCGTCGTTAAGCCACACACTTTATTGGGGCCATACACCAGCATCCGCGCGGCCCGGTCGATATCGGGCTGGCTGGTGAGCTGTGAGCCGACCAGGAAGCCGTTGCAGTGCGTGCTTAGACGCCGGACGGTTGCATTATCCCGAATACCGGACTCCGCGATCACGACGGCATCCTCGGGAAGCAGCGCGGAAAGCGCGGCCGAACGGCTGAGGTCGATGCTGAGATCGTGCAGATTTCGGTGATTGATTCCAAAAATCCGTGCCCCCAACCGGATCGCGCGTGCGACTTCGTTCGCGTCAATTACTTCGGTGAGGACATCCATATCGTAGTGAGCAGCCAGCTGCGACAGCGAGCGGTATTCCTCGTCGGAGAGCACGCTGAGCATGAGGAGGATGGCGTCCGCACCGAAATAACGAGCCGCGTGTATTTGCACCGGATCGATGATGAAGTCCTTGCACAGAACCGGGAGGTGGGTGGAAGCCGCGACTGTTTGCAGATGATCGTAGTCGCCATCGAAGAACTCCGGTTCGCATAATACGGAAATGCCCGCGGCGTAGCGGCTATACACGCGCGCGATGTCAGCGGGATTGAAGTGCTCCCGAATCAACCCCAGCGACGGTGAGGCCTTCTTGCACTCCATGATGTAGGCCGCTCCCCCACGCCCGCCCCGCTTGAGGTTGTCATAGAGGCTTCGGGTAGATTTACTGAGGGAATCGAATTCCACATGGGCGATGCGCGCCGCTATGCGGGGTAGATCGGCCCGACGCTTGTCGACGATTCTCTCGAGGACTGTGGGCAATGTGGATGTTTCACGTGAAACATTGTTGTTAATCGGTTCCATAATCTGCGTCCTCGTGGGTGGTCAGCCAATTGTGTACAGTCTGATTACTGAGCAGTTCCAAGGCTAGCTCTGCGCCTTCTCGCAGTGAATCGGCCGCATCATGCAGGTAGAACATCGCGCCAGCGGAGGCCGCCAATGCGTGATTTTGGGCGGTTGTTCCTTCGCCCTTGAAAATATCCCGCAAGATTTTCGCGTTGGCTGCACCATCGCCGCCTGCTAAATCGGACAGCGGATGGCGGCTGAGGCCTAAGCCTTCCGGCTCAATTTCGTAGTGCGAAATCTCGCCATCCTTCAACTCCCACACCTGGGTGGTGCCGTGCACCGCGATTTCATCAACGCCGGAACCATGAACCACCAACGCCCGGTTGCGCCCGAGTTCTTTAAAAACCTCTGCGATCATCTGCCCCATCTCCGGATTCGCTATACCCATTATTTGCAGATCCGGGCGCGCGGGCGAAAGAATCGGCCCGAGCGTGTTGAAGATGGTGGGGAGACGAAGGGCGCGCCGAACCGGCATGACATGGGCAACAGCTGGGTGATAGGCCGGGGCGAAAAGGAAGGTGAAGTTCGACGCTTCTACTTGGCGCACCGCGCGCTCTGGGTCAAGATCCAGCGGAATATTCAGCGCCTCTAACACATCGGCGGAGCCGGATTGTGAACTAACGGAACGGTTGCCGCATTTCACAACCCGGCAGCCGCCTGCAGCGGTGATAAGCGAAGCGCCTGTGGAAATATTGAAGGTATTGGAGCGATCGCCGCCGGTGCCTGCGGTATCTAAGACCCCTGCCCCGGTGATGGGAAACGGCCGAGCGGCTTTCACGAAAGCGCGCGCCGCACCGAGCACGTCGGCAAGCGTCTCGCCGCGAGTGCGTAAGGTGGCGAGCAAGGCCGCGATGTGTACATCGTCGTACTCGCCGGTGGTAAGTGGCGTGAATACTTCTTGCGCTTCTTCGGCGGTGGGGTGCGGGTTATCGAGATAGGCGATGAGCCGATCCAGATGATGAGTTGAGGTCATAATTGTCTAACTTTCTTATTCGGTGTTATTTCGTCACAGTGATGTTATTTGTGCTTGGCGTGGGAGACGAGTGTCTCGATGCACCTATCGAGAATTATCGGCCCACTCGGGCTCAAAATGCTTTCAGGATGGAATTGCAATCCGATCGCCATCCCGTCGACAGTTTGGGCCGCCATGATGACCGCCCCCAGCTTTTCAGTATCACAGGTACTCAGCACGCGAATATCTGCGGGCGCGTCTGTGATGCGGCAGCCAAGCGAATGGTACCGGGCGACAGGGACATTGTTACCGATATAGCCGATCTCTGGGCGGGCATCGGTTGTTAACTGGGCGAAAATCTCGCTCTCATGTCCAGCCTCAGTCAGCTGCATAGCGTCTGTTACCCCGTGTACCGGGCCACAGGGCTGTACCGTCGCCCCGTAGTGCGCAAGGAGCGCCTGGAAGCCGAGACAGATCCCCAAGATCGGGATTTGGCCCAAGGTGGCGTCGATAAGCTCCATCATGGTCCCGGCATCGCACGGATGGCCCGGACCCGGCGACAAACAAATAAGGTCTGGTTCGGCGGCCAAAATATCGGCCACCGACACCGTATTGCGAAAAACGGTGCAGCGATAGCCACCAACCGCAAACGCATCAACCAGGTTATAGACAAAGGAATCGTGATTATCTATCAAAACCACGTGAATCGATGGTTGGCTCATCGTTGTACCTCCGGAAATTTGGCTTGTGCTGCGGCAATGGCGCTCAATACCGCGTATGCCTTATGAACCGTCTCATCAGCCTCTGCCTGCGGTTGGGAGTCACGAACGACGCCCGCACCCGCTTGGACGATAGCGGTCCCATCTTGAACGAAAGCCGAGCGAATCACGATCGCGGTATCCATGGAGCCGTCGCCGCTGAGATAGCCCACTGCCCCACCATAGGACCCCCGCCGCACTCCTTCGGTCTCGCGGATAAGCTCCATCGCCCGCAACTTCGGTGCTCCGGTCAACGTGCCCATATTCATGCAGGCGCGATACGCGTCGAGCGCATCGAAATCAGTATCGAGCGTAGCGGTGACCCGACTCACCAAATGCATGACCCGTGAATAGCGATCCACCTGTAATAGCTCCGCCACTTTCCTGGTAGCAGGCACGGCAACCCGCGCTAGATCGTTACGCGCCAAATCGACCAGCATGATGTGTTCGGCCATTTCCTTGGCGTCGGTACGCATATCAAGTTCGGCGCGAATATCGAGTTCGTGATTGATCTGCCCGTCGGCAGTCAATCCGCGGGGCCGTGTTCCGGCGATGGGATATAGCTGAACCTCGCGAGTTAAAGCTGTGAACTTCAGGTTGGATTCCGGCGACGCTCCGAACAGCTCAAACGGCTGACCTGCGGCAAGACCGTGAAAATAGAACATGTATGGACTTGGATTGACCGACCGTAGCGACCGATAGGCCGCGAAAGCGTCGGGGCAGGCCGTGCTAAACGACCGCGCTGGGACGACCTGATATATATCACCGGCAGCGATGTTGCCCTGCAAACGTTCCACGTGGGCCCGGAACTCTGCGTCGCTGACGCTAGCCTGGACTGGAAGTGCCGCCGTTGGCGTGGGCGTTGGGTCTGCCGGAGTCGCGACGAAGCTGCCAATAAGACCGCTGAGCTTTTCGACGCTTTCCGTCGCCGCCTCCTGCGAAAGCGCCACGCATTCGATGTCGGCGGTTTGAGTCAGATGGTCGATGCGCAGCAATTGCTCCGCTACGAGGAATTGATAGTCCGGGAAAGTATTATGGCCTCCCCGGACTTCCGGCAAGTGCTCGAAGGAGTCGATGTAGTCAAAGGCGAATCCTCCCCCCACCATCGGCACCGTTTCACCGCGATAACCGGCGTTTTCTTGCAGTGCTCGCAACACTGCGGCGGTGCTTTGGGCTTGTAACCGCTCTCGTTCATTGTGCGCAGTTGTGGGCGGAAATTGGAACTCTAAGGTGGTCGTTGTTTCCGACACAACAAATTCCGGCAGTTGTTCCGCTAGTCGACGCAGCATCGCTTCCCCGGTGGGGGTTAAGGCATCGGCGGTCACAGAATGCTGCGTGCAGGTAACCCGCACCGCAGCCGCAATTATTGCCATGCAGGCAGTGTTCTTCTTGGAATCAATGTCCGCGCTCTCCAGGAGCAAGGTATTGGGGTTATCCACCCCGCCCAATGCCGCAAATAATGCTGCGGCGTCAGCATGGTAACGAACCGGGGAATGTTTCACGTGAAACATTGGCGAATTTTGAGAATGAGTCGTCATAATAATCCCTATTGCCCCACGCCTTCTTGTGCATTAGATTCCGCAGTCATAGCCGCTAAAACCTCTGCTACCTTCGGGTTTGTGACATCGGTGGTTGCGGGATCCTCAGCAGCGAGGTCGCCTAAGATATTCCGTACATAATTGACGTCCTTATCACCCCGGCCGGACAAGTTGACCAAGATGGTGATCGGTTCACCCGTCTCCTCGGCCTCTTCCGCCAGTTTAAGGGCGTATGCAAGGGCATGAGAGGACTCTAGCGCGGGAATAATGCCCTCATACCGACTGAGCATGCGAAATGCCTGCAATGCCTCGGCGTCGGTAATGCCGACGTACTGGGCACGGCCGGTGGACATGAGGTAGGCGTGTTCCGGGCCGACACCAGGGTAATCGAGGCCAGCCGAGACCGAATGCGAGTGCTGGACGGAGCCGTCGTCGTTAAGCATGACATAGGTGCGGGAACCATGTAGAACCCCGACCTTCCCTCGGTTCAGCGGCGCGCCATGCTTGCCGGAATCAAGTCCCTCACCTGCGGGTTCCACGCCGACGAGGGTGACGTCTTCATTCCCAGGCTTGTCGGTCAGGTAATCGGCGAAAGCGCCAATAGCATTGGAACCGCCGCCGACACAGGCGACCACCACGTCGGGAAGCTTGCCGTCTAAGTGCTCGAGCATTTGCTCGCGGGATTCGCGGGAAATAACAGCTTGGAATTCCTTCACCAGCTTTGGGAAGGGATGTGGGCCGCAGGCGGAGCCCAAAAGATAATGGGTAGTATCCAGATTTTCTACCCAGTCCCCCAGCGCAACATCGATGGCATCGGACATGGAATCGCCGTGCTCATTGGTGACCGGTACGACGGTCGCCCCCATCAACCGCATGCGATAGACATTCGGTTGTTGCCGCGCTACGTCTTTCGCTCCCATATAGATCGTGCAGTCCATGCCCATCAGCGCCGCTACCATCGCGGTTGCGGTTCCGTGTTGGCCAGCACCGGTTTCCGCAATAAGCCGGGTCTTACCCATGCGCTTGGCGATAAGTGCCTGCGCTAATACTTGGTTGCCTTTATGAGCACCGCCGTGCACCAAGTCTTCTCTTTTAAGGAAGATGCGGGCTTTGCCCCTACCCCGACCTGCTAACGGAAGATTCGCGCATTCTGTGATCGGGGTGGGCCGACCAAGAAAGTTCCGCCGAAGCTCGTCCAATTCTTCTTCGAAGGTGGGATCGGAGAGAACCTCGACGAAACCCGCTTCAAGTTGGTCTAATACTGGGAATAGCATCTCCGGGACGTGCTGGCCGCCGAAATCGCCGAAGTAGGCGTCGATGAGGGTTTCGCGGAGTGTCTTATCAGTCATGGGGAACCTTTCATATGCAACGGTGTGGGTACTTCCGTGCTGTGAATGGGTTCCCGAAAGAAATGAAGGCCCTTCGCAGCCGGGAAGCTGGTTATCTGGGCCGGAAACTTACAATCAACTAATCGGGCCCGCTGTTACGCGCGCCACCACCAGTAGTTGTGTATTGTATCCATCGCTTAGTTAATTTACTGTGTGATCCAGGTTAAGTGCAACCCCAATGCAGATTTTGCTGTCATGGGTGCACATGTTTCACGTGAAACATTGATGATAATGCCCCCAAGGGACCGTCGACAAGCGAAAAATACGGCATTACTGCTGGATAATTGCCGCATATGCCGCTAATGCTTTGGTTTTGATACTACCCGTGGCGATTTCCGTCATCCGGTGGAGCGGAATCCAGGTATCAATCGGAATATAACCAGTTGCAGTAGCCGCCCTTAAAGTTTCGCCGTGGGCTATGCAGGTGTTAAGAATCTTCCCGAGCCACGCAGGTGGTGCCTCACCTGCACTGATAGCCGCGACGGCACCGGAAACGCACTCACTTAGAAGTGGCCATAGGGTCGGAAGATAGTCGGTTGTGCGTAGCAATTTCAATACGGGTAGTGGTGACCATTCGGGGGTTCCCACAAGTTCACGGGTGGTTAGGGCAATTAGTTGCGAAGAAATTTTCTTTTCAATGAGGAAACTGAGAAATAGCCGCTGCGCAGCATTGCCGGTTTTGCCCGGTCCCATGGTCGCGAGCAAAATAAATACGACCGTTTGCGGCATTGGTATCGGCGGGTAAGAACAATCCAATGGAGTTTTGGGTTTCAAAATCCACTGGCTTCCGTTCCATTGCATTGCGTAATCGCTGGTCATCCGTCCATCCTGGCATTTATCAAGGATGATTTCATGTGAATCCAGAACCATATCAAAGCAGAACGGACTGACATATAGCTGCGCACCGGATAGCTCCCAGCACCGGTGGTTTAAGCGGGTGTGGTCAATTTCGACCACACGTCTTTTGGGGTCAATCGGTGATGTCCGGCAATTAACAGGTGCGTTATCGATAATCACCGGTGGTTCCGGATCGTCCCAACCCGCAAGGGTTGGCTGACTAATAGCAGCAATATTCACTGGTGAAGGCAGTTTTTCAATGATCTGTTGGGCGTAATTACTTGTCGAATTTCTATCATCAAGGTCAGCAAACCGACGTACCCCTGGCAGTTGGGCAACATCGCGCGAGGCATCGCCATTTTCGATCGCGTTCGCGACGCTAGGCGCAAATTCTAGCAAGGTTCGCGCAACCTGGGCGGTGCCAATCGTTGGGGTTATACACTGGGCTAACGCGGTATCAAGAAGGTGCCAGGCGATTGCCACCATCCCCATATCGGCAAGTTCTTGCGCTATTCTCGTCAGCTTGGCGTGACTATTTCCCTGAGGGTTCCAATCAAGAAAAGCCGGATCTGGCATCCCCGGCAGAAGTAAACCACGTGACCATGCGTCCACAATAGCCTGTTGACCAGCGCCGTTACCTCCAACTGTCGCGGCGATGAGGTTCATTGCGGTCCCAGGCATAAGTGGTGTTGCACTCCGGGCAGCCTGTTGCGCCAGCTGGTTGGCAGCGATATTTGCCGCATTGCGCCGAAACCGCAGCCGTGTCCACGCAACATCGCCCCAACGAGGTACGATTCCTGGATCAAGGTGATCGTGGTTGCTGTAATTGAATAGGTATCCCCCTACATCGATAAAACGCGATGTGGTGGCCGCTTTTTCGGCGTGAGTAACCAGCGTGTGGTATGCGTTGCCATGCGAAACCCCACGCTCCAAGCTGGGTAGCCCGAGTGGTGTGGTAAGGAAATCAGCGATAACCTCGCCCACCGTGTGTGGTAATTCGTACGTAAGGTTTCGCACAATTTTAATTGTGTACGATCGAAGTTTGTGTTGCGCACTAGAAATGTCAATATTGGCAGTGCTTAACCTGCATAACGCCACCACCAAATCTGGTTCCAGTATGGAAACATTGTGGGCACTATAAATATCAAGACGTGCCAATAAGTCATCGAAGCTAATGCTTAAATCGACGAAGCTCGGTTCCGACAGCATGCATGGCACCGATGATCGAACGAGTTGATAATTACGTTCAGCAATAGCGGAGCCATGTTCGGACATCGATGCGGGCGTGCTTTGAATTGCCGGGGCAAAAAATGGCCACCACCAGGCATCATCGACAGTCTTGCCTGCCCCTATTCGCGCTGCCGCATCCGGGTCCAAGCGGCACAATTCCAGGAATGCGACCATGCATTGTTCGGTTTCTACTGTGGTGACTCCGGCGTCGAAAAGCCCCGTTGCTAGTACCTCAACGATCGCTGTTACTGATGCGGGCATCCGCTCGAACCGGGGTAACTGCCATAGCGACGGCGGATTCTGCCACCGATACAGTGCTTTGCTTGTCGACGTTTCAGGTACCCTCCCCCACTGCTTCACTAACGCTAAAGCCCGACGGCTAACCTCCGTGTCGGCAGAGTCGCCTAACTCCAATACACGATCTAACAGGGGTTTTATAGCTGTATCGTCTAAATCCGCACGTAATGCAAGCGCTTTAAGAATACGGCGCTGACCAGTAAGCGTTGGCACATATAAGGCAGGGATTGCGACATCCGCCACACACTCCGGGGTGGCGCTAGTAATCATGCGCTCCCCCAATGCGACCACATGGTGGGGCGCTGCGACATTCAAAAATTCAACGAACCCATCCCAGTGGTTAACGATGTCGGCATCTATAGGTGCAAGTTCCTGGAACAAGAAATTCATCATGTGGCGTTGCTGGGATCGCTCGACTGCGGTTGCAAGCGATGAAACCGCAGCAGAAACGACTTCTTCCCTGGGGATTAATCCAAGCTCCAGTCCTGCTATCGACACCGATCCGGCAACCGTCCACAATGGTATATTCGCGGCGAAACAGGCCCGCAAATGTCGGGTAAAAGTAGGCTCCAACTCCGTCCAGCTTGGCAGATTTTGATTGTGCCCAATATTTATGGCGTCGGGGCAATTTAATGCCAGTGCCGCAGCATGCAACCATGCCATTAAATAGTGCGTATTGGTCGGAATGTCGTACTCGTGCAGATGGCTGGTGACGAGGAAAATCGACATGAGATTAAAATCTGTGTCGCTGTCCAGCACGTCTGGATTTCCACCAGACGTACACGCCGCCGCTATGAACTCCAGCGCGTAATCACGCCCTCTTGCTGCGGCAAGCTGCGCGAAAAGCCGGAAATCAGTGCGGTGACCGTGCTCTATCCGTAGCTCGATAATCCGTTTCGGTGACACCCCAAGGCGCAGCGCGAAAAGCGTCAGCTTATACGGCGATTCCCCGGAAAGGTAATCCACATGTCGGTATATCGGACGCCGCTCTATCCTGTCCCATTTACCGGAACTTAGGCCTTGACGTGCGATTTCCTGTTGCTTGGCATCACCCAACGGCAACGTTGGGATCTGTTCTATGGCCGCATCAGGCCAACCCAATTCCCGGTACAGCGTTATCGCCGCATTCAGATACTTATGGGGCATATCGGTCAGTCCTTCTGCGCAGCTAGGAAAACAGGCACCAACGCTTGCGCTTTTTTCACCGCTGCGGTTTTCTTCTTCTGCTGCGCAATCACGCTAATCGGTTCCCACGCATGGGGCGGGGTATAACCTGCAGTAGTTGCAGCAATCAAAATATCAGCATAGGTGTCACAGACACGGAGGACATTGACAAGCCATTTCGGTGCCGGATCACCGGCGGCTATGCGTTTTGCGGCAGCAGCTAGGCATTCGCTCAGGACTGGCCACATGTAGTGCAGATACTTTTCGCTGGTTAATACAGTTAAGATGCGAACCGGCGACCAATTTCTATTGCGTAAAAGACCTTTAGTGACTGTTTGGAGTGACTCGGAAGAAATCTTATCCTTGGAAAGAAAGTCGTTAAATTCTTCGAACCAGGAATCTCCCGCTTTACCCATCACCGGCCTTCCTGCGAGAATGAATACGGCAGTTGTGGTTAATTGGCGATCATTGTGGGGAGTTTCTCGACTGCTTTCCTTACTAATCACCCACCTATCACCACGCCATTGAGCGTATAACGTCCATGCAGAATCGAAACCATCTGGTGTATTAAGGGCTAGTTTTTGAACGTCGAGGAAATCACCCAATTTACCCACGATATGGCAGACATTTCTCCCAATGAGCCCCGTGGTCTCATTGGGTGGGAATAGAACCTGTATTGTATTGGGTTGGTTTTTGGCAGACGAGACGATCACATGGCAGGTTGCTGTATCTGCTTCGACAATTGGTTGTGGTTGTTTCCAGGCGGACAGATCGACTTCATTTTCCTTGGTAGTTAGAGATACCGGTTCCGGTAGTAGATTAATGGTGGCACGTGCCGCCTCCGTTGTTTTATTTGTGGATGTTTTCGCAGCGTAATGGCGCAAACCCGGTACGTTGGCGGTTTCGGATGGTGCCTGTCCAGAGGAAATTGCATGAGCTATAGAAGGAGCCAGTTGGTGCATGGTCTCAGCTATGTTAACCGTCTGAGAAGTAGCCACTGGTAGGCGGGATATATGGCTGAGGATATCGTCGAGTAAGTGCCAAGCGACCGCCAACATTCTGTTTTCAGCTAGTTCCACTGCCACCTCAGCAATGTTGGCGTAGCTGGTAGTTCGTTGATTCCAGTCTAAGCAAGCGGGATCAGCGACACCCGGTGGAAGGATACCGCGATCCCAAGCGTCGACAAGTGCTTGCTGTGCCAGTTCCAAGCCACCAGTAACCGTTGGTTTTGTTAGCGCAATGAGGTTCATGGCAACATCTGGTTCCAAAATGGAGCCGCTTCGAGCTGCTTGGAATGCTATAGCGCCTTCGCGCTCATTTGTAGCGGTTTTTCGGTACCGCAGCGAACTAGAGTCCGACTGATCTGCCGCCGTTAGCTGCGTGGTTAACCATGGTGGCGGTGTTGTAGGATCGGCGAGAAACTCGGCAAGGATTTCGCCCGCGACCAGCGGTTTGTCTGATATGCGATCACTTGAAACCAGTACCGTGCGACGGCGTGCTTCTACCTGTGCAGCGGCGACATCAAGCCCTATAAACCGCAACCGGGATAACGCGACGGCGAAGTCCGCGCCAAGCACCGCAATTCCTGAGTTAGCGTAACTATCCAAGCGCGTTAAAAGATCCTCGAAGGTAATACTGAGGTCGATAAAACTAGGTTCGGAGAGTAAGCATGGTATCGATCCCAGGTTGGTCTGGATGTGGTACTCGCGACTTTTTACTGAAACTCCTAAGGGTTCCTGCTCTTCCGGCAGTTTAAGCCACCAAGGAACTTGCGGGCCAAGGGTGGACGATAAGCTACGTGCCGCCTCTAAATCCTGGCAGGCCAGTTGGTTAAACGCCACCAAGCACTGCTCCGATTCGACCGTCGTAACGGATGCCGAAACGGGAAATGAATGGAGCTTTTCGGTAATGGCGGTGGTGGTGGGAGGGATCCGTTCAAACCGGGGTAGCTGCCAAAGCTCTGGTGCACTATGCCAGGGATAATACACACTGGAATCGCTTGTCGACGGCTCCTGGTCGACTATCCCCCACGTTTCAAGGAGAGTTGATGCGAGGGCCGCAACTTTTTTGTCTGTTACCTGGGATAACTCTCTTATCCGCTCACACAATTCAGTGCGCACTTCGATGCCTATATCGGTTCGGGTGACCAGTGCGTTTAATACTTCTTTTTGTCCTTTGAGGGTTGAAACATACAACATGGGCAGAACCAATATGCCGAGTTTGTGGGCGGGTGCCTTCCGAATGAGTGGCATCCCAAATGCACTGATCAGTTGCGGTTCCGCGGTGGTAAGTAAGGCACTCAGTGGTTCTAATTGCGCTAGTATTTCCGATTCGGTAATCGCGAGATCGTCGAAAAGCAACGCGATAATCTGGCGGCGCTGCTGCGGGCGCACGGCAGTATCGAGCGAAGCGATGAGCTGTGTAATTGCGGTTTCGCGTGGTAGTTTTCCTAACGCCACTGCCTTAACGACGACATGGCCAGCGGCTCCCCACAACGCCACACCACGTTTGAGGCACAGCTTGAGGTGTTCTTCGAACGTGGATTCAAGCTCGGTCCAGCTCGGTAATTGTTCAGCCAGCTTGGTGAATTTCATGCGCACTCCTCGAACCCTGAAGCGATGCGCGACGCATAACGCCCACGCGTGTAGATAATTGGGATCGCGTGGAATTCCCAGTTCCGGAAAATGCCGATTGACTAGGAAAAACGAGGAAATATTAAACTCGTCTGTCGTCGTAACATCCAAACCAGTTATATCGCAGTTTCGGGATGCTTCTTTGATAAACCTTTCGGCATAATCTGCCCCATTCACCGCAACTACTTCTGCAATTAATCGATAGTCTGCACTGTGCCGAATGGAACGGAGAATCTGGAATACCCGCCCTGGATTCACCTTCAATCGCATTGCAAAAAGTGCCAACATGTAGTGATCTACATCGTCAACATAAAGCTCTCCCGTAAACCCAGCCCACGGCCCCGAACTAAGCCCTTGGGCTGCTTTCTTTTGTTGTTCAGGAGTCCCGATGGGCAGAGTTACAGCATCTTCACGCGCGGCACCGGACCAGCCTAATTGACTAAACAGCGCGAGTGTTTCGGGTAGATGCTTGTTTGGCATGGGTTTTACTTTCGGGTTATTCGAACGAAGGCGGAGTCAAGATGAAATTCCAAATGCTGCTAGAAGCGAAGTTGCCTTTTTCACCGCTGCGGTTTTCTTCTTCTGCTGCGCAATCACGCTAATCGGTTCCCACGCATCGGGCGGGATATAACCTGCGGCGGTTGCCTCTGCGAGAACTCCTGAGTGCTCGGTGATGCAGTCAAGAATCTTAGCGAGCCATTTCGGCGGGGCGTGACCTGCTGCGATTGTCGTGGCAGCAAAGGCTATTGTTTCTGTAAGCAGCGGCCATAGCACCGGCAGATGCGCGTCCGTGCTTAGTAGTTTCAGTGCTTGAACGGGTGTCCATAGTTCTTCACCCACCAAATTACGAATGGTGCGGCTGACGATCTCAGTACTGATCTTGTTTTCTACTAAGAACCGTTCCATGCACTCACGGGCGTTTTTACACCGGCTACCCGAATGCATCATCCCGAACAGGATATAGACAACAGATGCAAAGATTGGTAGCTCAGGATCATTCCAATCTTTGTAAGTAATGGAACGAAGTTGTGGTTTCTGAAGTTGCCATTTTTTACCATCCCACCGCATGTGATATTGGTTGGGATATTCATCTGAAAGATAACCGAATACTTTATAGATGTTCACTTTAGGCAGCATCTCGAAGTCCCACATGCTCACCTCGAATTTCCGCCGCTTATCGCCCATGCCACGTATTCCCACTGTTACGGCGCTCGGGGTTTCGGTGGCGTGGGTGAGATACAGGTCGACGGTGTCGTTGATGACCTCCGGTGCTGGTTTATCCCAACCATCAAGGTCGATGATTGGGGCAGGTACGTTAGTAGTGGTATCCGGTTCAGGTAATAGCGCCACCGCTTCGCGGGCGGCCTGGCTGGTTTTGTTTTTGCCACTCATAGCGGCGAATCGGCGCAGGTGGGTAACGGCTGCTACATCTTGTGGTGCTGCACCACTAGCGATAGCGTGGGCGACACTTGGGGCAAGGTGAAGCATCATTTCGGCTATCTCCACGGTTTTGCTGGTGGGTTTCGGCGCATGCGACAAAATATCGTCGAGCAACTGCCACGCTACGGCGAGCAACCCGGTTTCAGTTAGTTCCAAGGCGACATCCGCAAAACCACTAAAGTTTTTCGTGCCTATTACATCCCAGTCGAGGTACTTTGGGTCTGCTGCTCCGGGTCGTAGTAATCCCCGCTGCCACGCATCGGTGATGGCTTGGTGCGCAAGACTAATCCCACCTCTTTTCGTTGGACGTGCCAACCCGATCAGATTCATCGCGGTTCCTGGCCCTAACGCCGTGGCACTGCGGGCAACCTGACGGGCGAGTAATCCTTGATCCGCATTAGATGAACTCGAACGATGCCCCAAAACTCTCCATACAGCGTCGCCTAATGTCGGAAATACACCTGGATCATAAATAAATAATTCACCAGCATCATCGAAATCTTTAACAAATGCAGCCAAATTATCTGGCACAGAAATTGGTTTTACTTCAAGGAATTGACTAATGTGATCGAACCCATTATCCGTCAGTTTTGGTAAGGGAAGTGGGCTAAGAATGTACTCGGCAAGGATTTCTCCAGCAGTACGATTAATACGATGCGCGAAACTTTGAATTACGCTAGCTCCACGTTTCTTAGCTTCTACCACAGCATCAGCGATGTTAAGCTCAGCGAGGTTTAACCGACACAGTGCTACCAAAAGATCAGAAAACAACACACTCACGCCAGCGGCTTCGTACGCATCAAATCGTTCAAGTAGGTCCGCAAAACTAATGCTTAAATCCACAAAGCTTGGTTCCGATACAATGCACGGAATTGAACCTAAGACATAGGAGAGCTCCCGATTTCGTTCACACATCAAATCGTCAAATGGATTAGTAACGGTCCTAAACTCAGATTCGTCCCTACTCATCTGTAACTGCCATAATCGGTGGGTTTCCGATAATCGTGAAATCCGTTGCGCAGCTTCCACATCATTTAGTGCCAATTGGGCAAAAGCTACCAAATATTGTTCAGATTCGGTTGTGGTTATATCTATCGGATCTAGAAAATCATGATCCACAGCATAATCACTGCTCGTTAGTGCTTCAACAAGTGCGTCGTAGGTAGGTTCGATCCGTTCAAATCGCGGTACCTGCCAGCATTCAGGCGGGTTATTCCACGGATATAGTTCCACGCCATCGGCTGATAAAGCATCATCTGAACCAACGCCCCACTGATCTAGCACTGCCTGTGCCTGCTGTGCCACCTGTTCGTTGCGTACCTGGGAGAGTTCGCGTACGCGGTCGGTTAGAACCGCGATACTTCCGTCGGTGATGTCTGTTCGCGCTGCTATCGCCGCAAGAACCTCACGTTGCCCCTTCAAGGTTGATACATACAGCATCGGTAACGACACCTCCCCCACCGAATCAGCTGCAACAACGCCAATCAGGCGCAACCCTATCGCGGAAATAACTGTCGGTTCCGCAGTAGACGCGATGCTGCTGAATGCCTCGCTGTGGGCGGCCACATCAGCATCCGACAACCCTAGATCGTCGACAAGCAGACCTAGCATTCGTCGCCGCTGCATCGGCCTGGTGGCGGCATCAAGACCGGTAATCGCGGCGGTTAACGCGGTCTCACGCGAAATCAAGCCCCGGTTTAGTGCAGCGATAACCACGTATCCAAGCCCATCCCACAAGGGCACGCCGTGGCGAATGCAGGCATCAAGGTGCTGGACAAGGTTAGGGGTAATCTCAGAAAGTTTTGGTTGTTGGTTTTTGGGGCCGAAAATTTTTGTGCCCGGAGCTTGTAAAGCCTTTGCAGCGCACAGCGCCCACGCCGCTAGATAGTTTGGTTCCTCGGGGACGGAGAAATCTGGGAAGTGGTGGGTAACCAGGAAAAACGATGAAATATTGAACTCGTTATGTGAGATTATCTCCATTCCCTCGGTTTCGTTATACCGGGCTGCCTTGGCAATAAACTTTCGGGCGTAGTCTTCGCCTTGTAACGCAACCAGCTCAGCAATGAGCCGATAATCGGCACTATGGCCGGTACGGCGGAAGATGCTGATGATCCGCTTCGGTGCCACCCCCAACCGCAAAGCGAACAAGGTCATCATGTATTCGTTGGCGCCGTCGAGATAATCAATCCGACGATACTCCGGTTGGTACTGGTAGTCCTCCCAGTTGCCGGTACTTAAGCCACGTCTTGCTACTGCCTGCTGTTCTTTGGTGCCAATGTCCAATGTTGGTGTGTCTGTAGGCTGTGCGGTTGCCCAACCCAGCTCATCGAACAATGCAACCGCTTTCGGTAAATCTTTATGAGGCATCTCCGGCTTTCTGTACTGGGCTTAATATTGTGGTTAGGGCGGCTGCTTTCTGCACCGCAGCTGTCTTTTTCTTGTGCTGCGCGATTTTTGTTAATGGCTCCCATGAATTAGCGGGGATAAAACCAGCTTGTGTTGCTGCAACTAGAATGTGGGAGTAGGTGCTGACTACATCGAGCACCTTGGTTAACCATTTTGGTGGATTTGCGCCGGATTCCACGGCTTCGGCTGCTGCCGACATACACTCGGTGAGTAGCGGCCATAAGTAGTGCAGTTGGTCGTCTGTTTTTAACAGGCTCAACGCGCGAGCCGGGGACCATAATTCATTGCGTGCAAGTAATTTGGTGGTGGTGCGGATTGCCTCGGTGGAAATCTTTCCTTCCGTTAAAAACCTGCTAACTGTCGTGAAGGTATCGGTACCTTCCTTACCGGTAACGAGTGCTCCTAACAGGGTAAATAGAACTGTTGTGGTCAATTGAAGATTGTCTTTGGGGAAACCTCGGCTTGCCTTTTCGCTAATATGCCAGGCGTTCTTGCTCCACTTGGCAAAAAGGCTCCAACCAGAATCAAAACCACCATCGGTGTAAAGGGTGAGTTCTTGGTAATTGAGGAAATTACGCAGCTCAAAAATGGAGATATAGCAGGTTTTCTCCCCGATGAGGTTGGTGGTATCTGAGGGCGGAAACTCCACGGCGATCGTGGTCGGTGCCACCAGAGTGCAGGTCGCATCATCGGCGATAACGTTTGGCTGGGGTTCTTCCCAGGCCGAAAGGTCGACATTGATTGCGATGCTGGTTGCTTCCGTTGCTTCCGTTGGTTCCGGCAGTACCGCGAGTGCTGCGCGGGCAGCAGTGGTTGTCTTATTCTTGGTGGGTTTCGCTGCCAAGTGCCGTAACCCAGGGACGTTAGCGGCTTTAGCTGGTGCTTGCCCCTGAGAGATTGCCTGCGCGATAGACGGCGCGAGCTGCGCCATCGCTTGCGCTATGGCTGAAGTGCTAGCGCTGGATGCGGGGCGTTTGCTGGATAGGACGAGGATGTCGTCGAGAAGCTGCCACGCCACCGCCAGCATCCCGGTTTCTGCCAATTCCACAGCAATTGTGGCAATGGCGGTGTACGTGGTGTTGTGAGGATCCCAATTAAGGTAGCGGGGATCGGCAACCCCCGGACGCAACAGGCCCCGGTTCCAGGCATCGCTTATCGCTTGCTGGGCTAATTCCAAACCGCCTTTGGCGGTGGGTTGCAAGAGCGCAATGAGGTTCATCGCGGTGCCGGGCTCTAACGCTGTGGCACTCCGGGCCGCTTGGAGAGCTAACGCGCCTTCGATGGCATTGGTTGCGGTTTTGCGGTACTTCATTTGGGTCCATCCGACGTCACCCCAGCGTGGTACCGCCGCCGGGTTTAACTCACCACGGTAGATGTCTTGGGTCAACCGTTCCGTTATCTTCCGGAGGCTACGCGGAGTCGGAATGGTGCGTGGCTGAAAGACCTCACCGTATTCCCACCGGTTCCGGGGTACACCAGACATCATTTCCGGTACAAGGTACGGATCAGCGATAAAATTCGCCAGAATTTCGCCTGCCATCAAAACGTCATCTGTCTCATTGATGGGTCTTAAAATTGGCACCTGGTATCGGCATGCTTCGGCTTGGGCTGCTGCAACATCAATCCCATCAAGGATCAGCCGCGATAACGCCAACGTAAAATCTGCTTCGATGGCGTGAGCGCCGCTATCAGCGTATTCTGCCAGCCGGGCAAGCAAATCGTCCACAGTGATGCTCAAATCCACATAGCTGGGTTCGGACAAGATATTCGGGATCGTGCCGATTGTGTGTTGTAGCTGGGCATTACGAATGCCAACGCTGGAGTTGTATCCGTAATAGCTTTGTGTGGAAAAGATGTCGGGGGTTTCTGGAATGACAAACCACCACGGCGCCTGCGAACCCAACGTGGTAGATAGCCGCTTAGCTGCGTCAATATCGGCTGTGGCGAGCTGGTGAAACGCGACAAGGCACTGTTCTGATTCGACAGTGGTTGTGGGCTCAGACACCGCCTTGTGTCGTATCGCGTCAATGATGCTGTCGGGGGTTGGCGCAATCCGTTCAAATCGCGGCAGCGCCCATAGCTGGGGTGGGTCGTTCCAGGGATATATCACGGTTTCTTCGCTTGTCGACGACCCATCGCCCGCAGCGCCCCACCGTGAAAGAAGCTTGGTCGCATATCCCGCCACCTTTTCATCGGTGCTGCCAGCTAATTCCGCCACTCGCTCGGTCAGAATAGCCTGGGAGCCAGCTGGAATATCGCCTCGGCGCACAACCGCGCTAAGGGTGTCTTTTTGCCCCTTGAGCGTGGTCACATACAGCATGGGTAACACCAGATCACCGATGGCATCTGCGGGTGCGAGTGCGATTGCCCGCTTGCCAAAAGCAGAGATGATTATCGGGTCGGCGGTGGTCAAACAACCGGTGAGAATTTCGAAATGCTCGCGGATTTCATCGTCCGTGACGTTAAGCTCCTTGGTCAAAATCTCCACCATTCGGCGGCGCTGCCCCGGTCGGACGGCGGTGCTTAAGGAATAAAAAGCGGCGGCAACTACCTTTTCCCGTTCCACTTCGTTTCGGTGTAACGCCCGCAACGCCACGTGTCCGATCATGCCCCACATATCGAGCCCACCGGCAAAGCAGGCATGCAAATGCTCACGAAGAGTCGGCATAATCTCATCGAGTGTGGGGTTGCTGTCCCTAGAACTGCTGACGTCACCCTCGGGTATCTTCAGCGCGTGAGCGGCAAGAAAAGACCAGGTATAAAGATAATTTTCGTGCGATGGGATCGGGATTTCAGGAAAGTACTGGCTAAGAATGAAGAAACTAGCGGCATTGAAATCACTATCCACATACAACCGGGAACCCTCAATGTCATTTGATCGTGCCGCTTCGTCGATGAAACCAGTGGCGTATTCTGCGTCGTGTTCTGCCACACACTGTGCAACTAATCGATGATCGCCCCGGGAATTATACCGCCGTAGTAATTGCACGACCCGCTTCGGTGCGACCCCCAACCGGAGGGCAAATAACGACAACATCAACGGGTTCGCGCCATTTTTGGTGGGAAGCTGCCCGCTACTTAATAACCGTTTGGCTAGCTTGTGTTGCTCCGCGGTGCCCAATGGCAGCACCGCCACTTGCTTCATTTTCGCCTTCCCCCACCCTAGTTCGTCGAAAAGCGAAATAACTGGAGTCCAGTCCTTTGTAGCCATAATGGCGGTGCTCCTTTGCCGGTCCCACGGATCAATACACAACGATTCTGACATATGGGTCCGACATGAGAACCTAAAACCAGAAATTTTAACCGTCCGCCGACTTGGCTGCGCGTCGTAAAGCGGCAATATCTACGTCGTGACCACCGCAAATGCCGGCGCCCGAACACGCGCCGGGATTGCAGTCGCCGGTAGTTTCGCACGGCATTTCATCCTTAACCGACGCGGGTTCCTCAGCCGCGCCCCCGCAACAGCCACCCTCCTGGCTCTCTTGCTCCATGACCCCTGCGGCGCGGGTCGCAAGCGACGCCCCGAGACCGACGAAATACACAGCCGCGATAATCCCAATGACCGTGATGATTAACAACCAAGAAATGCCACTAAACGGCGGGACGGAGGCCACCGCCAATGCCACCCCGGCGGCCACCCACAACGGCCCGGCGAATTGGTGGGCGGTATCCCAGTTTTCCTTCGACTTACGGACTTCCGAAACACGCACCCCGATGTATTTATTTCCCGGCAGACGCCGGGACCAGGCCAACCCCCCGATGATGAGCAAAGCGACGGCGAAGATGGCAAGCAGCGTTCCAACAACAGTCATGGTGATTACTCTAGCTACCAGCAGGGGAAAACGGCGATTCCTGCCGCCAGATATGCATGTGCGATATATGCAACAGTTGGAAAAATATGAATTAACTTCGCAACACGCTAGATTAGGGTCTAACGGGTTTATTGATTCCGCTATCGATAAACCACCAAGGAAAGCGCAGTGAGCCGCACTGGTCGCGTCCTTATCTTATGCTTATGTCCCCTACATAGATTTGGAATACTCATGAGTCTACGCCAGCTGACATCGTCGCTGCTGTTTAAGATCATCGTTGCGATCATCCTCGGTATCATCTGCAGCTTCTTCTTCCCCGAGCAGCTCGCCCGAGTGTTCGTCACGTTCAATGGCCTTTTCGGTAACTTCCTCGGCTTCTTCGTGCCGGTGCTTATCTTCGCCCTCATTACGCCAGCCATCGCAGGTTTGGGTCGGGGTGCCGGTAAATGGTTGGCCTTCACCACCGGCATTGCCTACGGTTCAGCAATCTTTGCTGGCCTCGTGTCCTGGGGCGCGGCGGTCCTTATTTATCCGTGGCTTTTGAAAGGCCAAGAAAAGATCTCCGTCGCCGATATTTCCGAAGGCGAGCTGTCGCCCTATATTTCGGTAGAAATGCCTGCCCCTATGCCGGTTATGACCGCGCTGGTGCTCGCCTTCGTGGTCGGCGTGGCCATGACGACGGTTAAGTCAGACACCCTCTACGGCGGTGTTGCGGATCTACGCCGCGTGGTAATGAAGGTGATCGCCAAATTCATCGTCCCACTGCTGCCGATCTACATCTTTGGTCTTTTCCTATCGCTCGGCATGAACGGCAATCTGACCGACGTTCTCTCCGCCTTCGCCAAGGTTCTGCTTCTGGCGATCATCGGCTCGTTCGCGCTGTTGTTGCTGCAATATCTGCTCGCTGGCATCATCACCGGCCGCAACCCGTTTAGTTCGTTAAAGAACATGATGCCCGCCTACTTCACCGCGTTGGGTACCTCCTCGTCCGCAGCGACGATCCCAGTCACCTACGAATCGGCCCGCAAGAACGGCGTCTCGCAATCCGTCGCCGGTTTCGTCATTCCGCTTTGCGCCACGATTCACCTTTCCGGTTCGATGATGAAGATCACCCTGTTTGCCTTCGCCATCATGTTTATGGATGGCATGGCCCTGCCGCTACCCACAGCGCTCGGTTTTATTCTCATGCTTGGTGTGACGATGGTCGCCGCCCCCGGCGTTCCGGGTGGTGCGATCATGGCTGCGGTCGGCTTGCTCTCCGCTAACCTGGGCTTTACCGACGACCAAGTGGCGCTCATGATCGCCGCCTATATCGCGATCGACTCCTTCGGTACCGCCTGCAACGTCACCGGTGACGGCGCAATTGCCCTGGTCGTGGACAAGTTCGCTAAGGGTAACATCGTCCGCAACGAGCTTGACGACGCCGACGACCTCGGCCTTGCAGTGGCCATTTCCGGCGGGGAAACCGATCCCGCCTAACGCAGTTGCTTGTCGACGCCACCTGTCACCCAATCCCACAATGTTTCACGTGTGAAACATGACAAAGCCTCCACCCTTCTTCCTATGCAGGACGTTGGAGAGGAGTGGGGGCTTTGTGCAGCTTCGGTGCCGTGAATCCGATAGGAGAAACCAGAGGATCTACCTAGTAAGCCTGTGGAGCTTAGAAACGGAACAGGCGATCCAGAGCGGGCTTGAGCAGTGGGAATACAAGGGCTATGAGGCCAGCCACCGCTGCAAGCACGCCAGCAACGATGCCGATGATGGCTCCTACGCCTAATCCACCCTTCTTCTCAGGGGCTTGAGGAGCGGTGTCCTTGTCGCCGGAGTCCATGTCTGGTTTCATTGGCCCCATTCCGTTATTGTCAGGCATGGATTCAGGAACATTCTGAGGATTGTCCTCACCACGTGGGTTAGACTCCGGGTAGTTTTTCATAGAAGCGCATGCCCTCAATGCCCCAGCTGCTTCCGACTTCAGGGCCAAAAGGAGCTCATTGCGCTCGGCGGCGCGTTGCTCGCGGAGGAAGTTGTAACCATCGCTGAAGTTGTTTGGCTGCACATCCCCAGGGTTAATGAGAGAGTGTTTGGTGAAACGCTGAAGGAAGTTGTCGGCAGCCAGGGCTTGTGTTGCCTGCTCTGGGGTGAACGAGACTGGGGTGTAGATACCGCCCGGAATCTCGCCAGTGCCATTGAGAACATAATCAAAGTTGGTTTGGATGATGTGCAAAGCGCTGACTATATCATCGTCGTTCTGGAAGTTGTGGTTGGTGCGCAGGATATTCTTGATTCCTTCGCTCGCGGTGTTGGATTCTTGGGATCCGCGGGCGGCATCCTTGAAGGTTTGGACGAATGTGCGGAACTGAGGGTTTTCCAGGGCGATCTTGCGGAAAACGAACTGATCAACGGTCATATCGTAGCCGAACCACCGGGCGGCCTTCTCATTTTCCTTATGGACGGTGATTTCGCACATATTGCCCGTCACAGTGGAGGTGATGGGGTGCTGCGCCGATTGGGCGAGTGCCTGAGTGGGGCTAGCGACGATGGCGGCAGCAATTCCAAGGGTGAGTAGGGTCATGGCGCGCATGAGATGTCCTTTCCATGTCGAAGGGATACTTCAAGGTAAGTGGTTTCAGCAGAGTTTCCCCACCGTTAAAGCGTGTGTGCTGTGTTGCGGTGGGGAAGGCCTCGGCGTTTTCACACTTGGTGCAACAGTGAGAGGATTGCGGTTTATTCCGAATCGGAACCAAATAATTGTGTGATGTGTACCGCATCTTTCTCTTGGCTGTTTAATTCATGGATCCTTTATGACTGCCCGAAAAGCACAAGAATGTACAACTGTGATCCGAAACCAAGAAGCTTATTCAGGTGCTGGGGTTTCGGTAGGGCGGTTGTTTCTCTGATTGGTGGTATAGGCAGAGGCAGGCGTTGAATTTTGTATGAAGTGTCAAGACGCATTTGCGCGACCCCTGAATAAGCTTCCAAACCTGCAATTGTCTGAAGCTATAATTGCGTAAAATCGAACCGTAAGGCGTCCGCATCTGGCAATGGCACCGAAAAATCACCAAATGGCGCAACTTCTAAAAACGTTGGAAGTCCGTTTTCAATAAACAACATCACCATCGCTGGGTCAACTTCTGTCCAGGAATCCAAAACGCAGTCACATGTGTCCACCGGTTCTGGCCACTCACCAACGGGGTGGAGATACACGGATGGGCAGTTACCACAACCACAGGTACCGGTGACCCTAAGGAATGGAAGCAATTGAATCAGGTAATCGCGCTGTTTAGTGGAAACGGTGGTGATCTCCGGCATCGATGGTGGGGCATGACGAATGATCTTTTCTACGACCGCTTTCTCCGCAGCACTCAATTCACGATTCATGGCTAAAACCCTAACAGGTATCGTCTGGGAAAATCCCGGTGGACTGCACATTTTTACCTGGTTAACCGTGTCATATTGAGTGGGCGCGTCACAGTCTGGTTTAATAAAGGTCCATGGTAAAAACGATTGGCTTTGACCGTGAGAAGTACATCGAGATGCAGTCTCGACACATCAAAACCCGCCGCGAAGAGATCGGCGGAAAACTGTATCTGGAAATGGGCGGCAAGCTTTTCGACGACATGCACGCCTCCCGGGTGCTCCCCGGATTCACCCCGGACAATAAAATTGCCATGCTGGAGCAAATCCGGGACGAAGTGGAAATCCTCATCTGTATCAATGCCAAGGATCTTGAGCGACAAAAAATGCGCGCGGACCTTGGCATTACCTATGAGGATGACGTGTTGCGGCTTGTCGACGTGTTTCGGGCGCGCGGCTTCTTGGTGGAACACATCGTGCTCACCCAAATGGAAGACGATAACCGGCGAGCCAGCGACTTTAAAGACCGACTGGAACGCCTAGGGCTCAAAGTAGCCCGGCACCACGTAATCCCCGGTTACCCCACCAATATGGACCTGATCGTATCCGAAGACGGGTTGGGACTTAACGAATACGCCGAAACCACCCGTGATTTAGTGGTGGTGACCGCGCCGGGTCCTGGTTCCGGAAAACTTGCTACGTGTTTGTCCCAGGTTTACCACGAGCATCAGCGAGGTGTGCAGGCTGGTTACGCCAAGTTCGAGACGTTCCCGATTTGGAATCTGCCGTTGGAGCACCCGGTGAACCTGGCGTACGAGGCGGCCACCGTTGACCTCAACGATGCCAACGTCATCGATCACTTCCACCTCACCGCGCACGGCGAACAAACCGTCAATTACAACCGCGACGTCGAGGCCTTCCCGCTGCTGAAAACCCTGTTAGAGCGACTCACCGGCACCACGCCGTACCAGTCCCCGACCGATATGGGTGTAAACATGGCGGGATTGTGCATTATCGACGATGAGGTGTGCCGCGAGGCCGCGAATCAGGAGATCATTCGGCGCTACTTTAAGGCGCTTGTCGACGAAGCCCGGGACGGCCGCGACTCCACCCAATCCGACCGCGCGGCCGTGGTGATGGCGAAGGCCGGGATCACCACGGATAAGCGGCGGGTTATTGCACCTGCCAGGCTACGGGAAATCGAAACCGGTGAACCAGGCTCTGCCATTGAGCTTGCCGACGGCACCATCATCACCGGCCACACCTCTGAGCTTTTGGGCTGTTCGGCGGCAATGCTGCTTAATGCGTTGAAGCATTTGGCTGGGATTGATGACAGCATTCACCTGCTCTCCCCTGCCTCCATCGAGCCGATCCAAACCTTAAAAACCCAGCATCTAGGAAGTAGGAACCCGCGGCTGCATACCGACGAGGTGCTAATCGCGCTTTCTGTCTCCGCAGGTACCAGCGATGAAGCCAAACGCGCGTTGGACCAATTGAAACAATTGCGGGGCTGCGACGTGCACACCACCACCATTCTCGGTTCCGTCGATGAAACGATCTTCCGGAACTTAGGAATCCTGGTTACCTCGGACCCTAAGTTCCAACGGAAGTCGCTGTATCAAAAACGCTAAAGTGGGTAGTTGCCATTGGTTTAGCAAGTTTAGTGAAGTTTAGTTATTTCAACTAAACTTCACTAAACTTGCTAAACTTAAACTATGGATGCTTTGAATAACCCCTATACACCTAACGCCGGCGCGCAACCTCCGGTAGTTGCTGGGCGTGACGAACAAGTAGAAAAATTCGACCTATTGCTTGGGCGTCTCGAAAAGGGCAGAACTGCTCAATCAATGATTATCACTGGCCTACGAGGAGTTGGCAAGACTGTTTTGCTCAGCGAGTTCAGAGACCGCGCCCTCAAAAAAGACTGGGTTGTATTGGAAATTGAGGCGGCTAAACATGACGATCAAGCGTTTAAAACTACTTTCCTATATAAAATAAGAGAGTGCCTATTTGAGCTTTCGCCAAAGTCGAAATGGTCGGGAAAAGTGAAACGCCTAGCGGCGATCTTAAGTTCATTTAGTGTCACAGTAAACCCAGAAGGTTCATTATCGCTAGGGCTGGATGTAGAACCCCTTGAAGGTCGTGCGGACACCAACATTATGAGCCAAGACCTAACTGAGGTTTTGATTGCAGTAGGTGAAGCTGCGAAAGAAAAAGAACGGGGTGTTGTTTTACTTATTGACGAGATTCAATTTTTGACTAGGTCACAATTAGAAGCACTAATTACGGCGTTGCACAAGACGGTTCAACGAAAGTTACCTGTCACGATGGTTGGTGCCGGGTTGCCGCAGATTGCTGAACTCTTAGGTGACGCAAAATCTTATGCGGAGCGTTTATTTGTTTTTATAGAAATAGGTTCACTTAAAGAGCAAGATTCTAGGAAAGCGCTTGTCGAGCCAGCACGTGAAGAAGATGTTGAGATTGACGATAATGCTTTGGAGAAGGCAATCAGTATTACGGAAGGATATCCCTATTTTCTTCAAGAAATCGGGTCTGCAATATGGCTACAAGCGGAACGGTCACCGATAACAAGTGAAGATGTGGATAATGCTTGTGATAGGTATGAAAATAAACTAGATTCTTCATTCTTTCGGGTGAGACTTGATCGATGTACCGTGCTTCAGCGAGCCTATTTACGGGCGATGGCCGAACTGGGATCTGAACCGCAATCCTCTGCCGCCGTTGCGCATGTAATGGGAAGGGAAGTAATCAACGTGGCGTCAGTACGCAAACAGCTTATTGATATGGGGCTGTTATATACACCGTCCTATGGGGTTACAGCATTCACTGTGCCCCATTTCGCGCAATTTATGAAGCGAGTGGAACCCAAACTCATCGTTCCGGAAAAGCAGACTCGAAAAAGGCGTAACGATGATGAAGAATAGTTCAATTAAGGGGAGACTAGGGTTCCCCAGCTGACCATGCCTGGCGCAATGCTTTTACAAACATACCTGGTGGCTGGGTGCCGTTGACTGCGATTGTATTGTTAAACACGTAAAACGGAACGCTGGTCACCCCTAGTGTGCGCGCGGTCTCTTCCGAACCCAGCAAAACGGGCAGACGTAATCAGACCAAATATCAATGTTCATGTAACCAATAACGAACGGCGACAAGAAAAGATTCCGCCGAGCAGAGTCACAAGCACCAACCGAAACCTTAAAAATTATCAAAAACCCCGATTGTGATAACTTAGGGCGCGCCTCGAACCCAAAGATGGTCAAGAACGCGATTTTTGACAATCTTTGTTAGGGTTTGGGGAGAAAGATTACCAAAAATGCCGATTCTGATGACTTAGGTTAAGTAGGGGCTGTGGCGAAAAAGTATCGGACGCTTAAACAGCAGTTTCACGCATCCGATGAGGACACGGCCGTGTCGCTTTACCGCGCACGGTTTCATTCCGAATCCGCACTCACCTGGGATTTTACAGTCGGAGAACACCAACTGTTCTGCCTAGTCACACCGACCATGACGCGCAGCATAGAGCGCATCGTGTACCAGGAATTGGAGAATTTTGCCCTATGGGGTGGACTGCCACGGGTCGCGCGACGGTCGTGGGTGGAGAATCTCATCATGGACGAAATCGTTGCCACAAATGATATTGAGGGAGTGCGTTCAACCAGGCAGGAAGTCGGCGAGGCGATCGCTGCGATTAAGGGTCGTGCAGCACCCAAGAACCGACGGTTTTTGGAAATGGCGCGGTTATATCTGGGGATTGCCGATGGCAAACTACGCCTGCCAGAAACGGCAACAGAGCTCCGCGCGCTTTATTACAAGCTGTTGGCCGGGGAAATAGCGGACGAAGATCAGCTCGATGGCGAGCTGTTTCGGAATGAGCCGGTCCACATTTTCGATGGGAGCAACGAGAAGGTCCACAGTGGTCTAACTCCAGAATCGATAATCATCGACGCAGTGAATGTCATGTTCACCGTTATGGCGGATCAGGATGTGCCTCGATTGATTGCGGCGATCGTTTCACATTTCATGTTCAAATATATCCACCCGTTGTACGACGGCAATGGCCGGGTCGGTAGGTTCATGTTCGGGCTCAGCCTTACGCACCTGCTGTCTATTCCCACGGCGTTATCGCTATCGCAGGTTATTAATAAGCAGAAAAACAAATATTACAAAGCGTTTATGGAAGTTGAGGAGCAACTCAACTACGGCGAGGTTACGCCATTTGTTCTTGACCTGCTTGAACTTATCGAGGCTGCCCAGCGCAAAGTAACCCAACAACTACGCGATTATAAAGAACGCATGGATCAGCTGGAAGACACGCTGCGGGAGCTTGAGCAAGATAATTCCAGCAAAATGCGCAAGCACACTATCAATATATTGTTTATTCTCGGGCAAGAATCGATATTCGGTTCGGCAGGAGGCGTGATCCTTAAAGACCTTGCGGAGATGATGGAAAAAAGCGAGCAGCAAACCCGCCGTTACCTACAAGACCTGGAACAAGAAGGTGCGGTGGAAGCGACTGCGACGAAGCCGAAACGGTATAAATTGTCGGATCATGGGCGGAAATATCTAGAACTGGTGTAACCCACCTCGGTGATGGGGCGTCGATAAGCAAGCTGTGAAACACGCCGCACCTTACATCACCGGGGGTGAGTAAAGGCTACCCTAAAAGTATGAAGTTTTCGCGTGCCTCTCTCCTGTCAATTGCTGCCGCAACAGCCGTATTGAGTGCGTCGTTAAGCACGGCGGCGGTGGCGATCCCCACCATTCCCGATAATCACCCAGCGTTACCGAAATCCGCGGTTCAGGCGCAGCCAAAAGTCACGGTAACCGATGCGGCCGGTAACCCGGTCACCGGCCCCGTTCGCCGCGGCGACACACTGTTAGTGCACGGAACCGGGTTCGACCCAGGGGCAAACCGCGGCGGTTTCGCCATTCCGGTACCGCCTGGGGTGCCAAACGGCGTGTTTGTCATGTACACCGGCCTGCCGGATCACTGGAAACCCAGCGAAGGCGCCCCGGAAGCTAACCGGAAACATCCACACGACCGCATGGCATGGGTGATGCCAGCGGGCACCCTCGAAGCGATCCCCACCGCGCCGGTCGATTTCCGGCGCTCAATTGCCCGGGTCGCCCAACCGATGAACGCCGACGGAAGTTTCACCGCCCGCATCGTAGTTGATCCGCCGGAACACACGCCGGGAAATAACTGGGGAATCTACGTGTACGCGGGCGCGGGTTCCGTAAACCCAGCAGAGGAAATGTATATCCCTATCCCCTACAGCGCGGAGCCAGGGCCCAATACTCCGAAACCGGCAAGCCCCGACCTGGACTTCGACGCCGCACAACTTGTGAGGCTGACCGGTGCCATGAAAGGTGGCATCAACCCGACCCACGGCGCGGCGAAAACCGGCAATCGCGTGACCTTTAGCAAGGCCGATGACGCGGGCGACGGCATCATGCGTTACCGGGGAACGGTGACGGCAACGGCGAAATATAATGCCGTGGAAGTGGCGATAGCTAACCCGTGGCTGGAACCACGTGGCGATGGAAAATGGGCGGTGACGGCGGAAGTATCCACCGCGCATAACGTCGGCATCGACAGCATGGCGCGCCGGGAGATCGGGCAGGTCGCCGGGGTGACGGGCGAGCAACAGATTACCGCAGGTGGGGTGACCATCGGGACGGTAGTGTTCCGCTAATACACTTTTGACATGGCAACATGCTTTAGCATTGAGACCAGTTGTGTTGGAAACTCGGCTGAAAGTATGTGGTGCCATGTCATTATGGGGGTTGTTTTCTCGTCGGAAGCTGGCGGAAATCGAAGGGGTAGCACTTGAATGCCCAGCACCGCGTCCCATAACTGAATTGATGCCGGTGTTAGACAGTCATGGCTTTCGTTATTTCCCGGTTGTCAGTTCCGAAACCGGAAAGCCCATTGCGCTGCGGGTACCCGCCACGGTGGATGGGGCTAATAATGGTGAGTTCTCCCGCTTTGCCATTGACTTGATTGGCAATTTCCACCGGGATGGTTGGTGGCCGATTAGTGTTAGGGACTTCGCACCCACCACCGTGACTCCGCAGGTGAGCGATTACCGGTTTATTGAGGTGAGTGAGCTTTTCACGGCACGGTTTGCTGATGGTGCGTTCAAGGTTGCCGGGTTGGCGGAATACACGCTGGACACGGAGCTGGACTACCGCAATTTCTTCGCAATCGACCACGAATTTACGACGCATTTTTCCGAACGCGGGGAGTTTTACACAGGTGAAGACTTCCTGGTAGTTCAGGTAACCCGCCCCGCCGAGGTTCCCATGACCATCCAGTGGCGACCAACGAAGGTTCCGGCGCTTACACCGGCGGAATTTACTGCGGTGTTGGCCAGTTGGGAACAACGTTTTGGGGCTGCAGTCACCCATGTATCGCCAGAAGGGCTGGAATTACAGAACCCACCCATCGACAGCGACATAGACGACGTTTACATGGCGATGGAACAGTTCGTTTTTGGCTCCACCGCTGACGGAAACACCATGGGTTTCGACTTCTACTTTGAGCAAGTGCAGTACGAGGGGGTGTGGGAGTTTTTCTGGTAAACCGCGAACGCTGTTTTCGCTTGTCGACGCCACCCGCATCACCTCACCCCTGCGTCTTATGAGGCGAGGTTCGGCGTGGTGTTTAGTTGCGCACAATTAGTCGTCGCATAAGCGTCGTGATTGTTCGTCCCTCACGAACGGCATCCACCGCTGAGAGGCTTGTGCTCTCGCCCATTCCCCACCCTTAACGCAACCACTGTCGTGAAATTCATGCCCGTGAACACTCGTGGCATGTGGCTTATCATGCAGGAAGTTCGACCACGTTCGACCACCCGAAGCGCCATAATCCCATTCGCCACCTTCAGGTGGGGTAATGGTGTGTGAGCCTATGTTTTTTCGTTCCGCCGATGCGTAGCCACCACCGCCGATAATGACGACCATCGCGACTACGGCCGCTGCGATTTTCTTGGCTTTCATGCTGTTTTCAACTCCTTTTTCCTACTACATTGTTCAATAACCCACGGGTCATGGCTCACCACAACAACCGCCGCGCCCTCGCGCGCCAGGTCACGTAATTGCCCTAAAATTATGGTTGCATTCGTACGATCCAACGACGCTGTTGGTTCATCCGCCAATACAATGCTGGGTTTTCGCACCAATAACCGGGCCATCGCTACGCGCTGCTGCTCGCCACCACTGAACTGGAAAACTTGCTCGGAACCCCGACCCCCCAAACCAACAGCTTCCAACGCATCCTCAACACTTAACGCGTCTTTGTTTTTAGTAGTCCGTGCGATCCGCACATTTTGCTCCACCGTGTCGTTATCAATCAGTGCGTAGTCCTGAAACAGATACCCAATGTTCTCCCGCCGCATGCGCATGCGCGCGCGTGCCGATGCGCCCGTAACATCAGTACCATTCAACGAAATCGTGCCAGCTTCCACTGTGTCCAACAATCCCAAGCAATTCAACAGGGTACTTTTCCCGCTCCCCGACGCACCGGTGATGCACACCATTTCACCAGAATTCACCTCAAGATCAAGGTCTTTCCACAAGGTGCGAGCATGAGACTTTGGCCCCACCTGCTTGGTCACACCCACTGCTTTGATTCTTTCCATCATGTTCTACTTTCTAGTGTGGATTAGTTGGTTGATACTGTAGCGGCGTAGCCACAGCGCGGTGACCGGCAACGAAAGAACAATTGATAAGACAACAGCAAACCACCAAGCAACAGTCGGGACACTGAATAACGCCATGAGCGAAGGTTCGGCCGCACCAGCCATTGGTCCATTGGTCCATCCACGTACAAGAGCACCCCTATTCCACAAGAATGCGAGATAAACAATCAGCGTCATGATTTCCGCACCGGCAATACCCCACATGATCCCCCGTGGCCACACCCCATGTATATAGGAAGCACGCAAACGCTGATGCAACACCCGCAAACAGCTGTACAACAATGCCAACGCGGCAATAAAACTCAACAACACTCCCGCAACAAATCCACCCAGATACACCCACGTGTTCCGGCTCATTTGTTGATGATTCGACGCCCACTTGCTGGCAACATTATCAGCCGAGCGAATAAAACTCCCCACCTGCTCATCTGATTGAAGGCGTTGATAATCAGCATAATCAGTAAGCATCACATCAGATTGAGTCAACGCCGCTGCCAAATTTCGATCATTGACAGGAATGTTGTCGTCGGGGAAAACCGCAACAATCGGGTCAGGGGTTTCAGCAGGATTTATCCATTCATCAAAGCTAGTCTCCCAGGTGAAAGCTTGAGAACTTCCCGCCGGATAAATCACCGTCTCCCATTCCCCGTCAACCTGTATGCTCTCACTAGACAATTGCTGCAACATTGCAATATTGGTTTCTTTTGGCAGATTATCCGGCTGCAGCCATAGTAATCGGCCATCGCGTGGGGCGTTCATAAATGCGTCTCGCAACGGACCTGATAGTGATTGACGTGCTGCTGTTTCGTTATACACCATCACATCACGATCCAAGCCACTCGTCGGCATGGAACCTCGATAGTTATATTGCGCGTATAACAGGCGGTGTTCGGTAGAAATCTCCCGCAGCTTTGTCGCCATATCCCGACCGGACGCTAAAAGATCATCCGCACTTCGCGCACCACTTAGTTCCAGCGCGTATGCTTCGCCTGTGTTTGCCCACCGTTGCACTTCGCTGTGTTGTCTCAACCATTCAGTACTGTGATTTACTGCTGCAATCAGCATCATCAACACCATAACCCCAGCACCGACACGAATGGCATACACCCCAGCGAGCACCGTTTTCCCCGGTAGTTTCCCCGCCAACAACGAGACAATCGATAACTGACGCAACCCAATTAACGATAAAACAATGGAACCAACGCACACCACCAACGACCCACCAATAAGCAATGCGTTAAATATCGCCAACTGAATTGCTGAATACACATTGGTCAACAATCCCAACCCGACGATCCCCAAAACCACCAGCGCTACCATAATGGGTGCTGCCCAACCGGCGGCACGCTTTAACTCGTGTATTGTGCTTTGCCAGATACCATACCCATGCAGCCTGCGCACAGCATCTGCGTGCGAATTCAACATCACACCAATCACGCACAACGCCACACAGAAACCCACCAATAGCTTGGTTAAATCACCTAACGCAGCGACTCCTGCAAACAACGTCCACGGTTGGAAAACCATGAACTCGTGTTGGGCTCCATGTTCGGTAAGATACGCAGAAACCTCGCCATAGAAATCCCGACCACCAGTAAGTTCTAGAATTTGCCGGTAATCACCGTGAGGTAGCTGTGATAACTCCACGACCGTAATCGACGGAGAGCCAAGGATACCGGTGTAGCCGTGTGTGATCCAATCATCCGTCCGTGTTCCCGCAGCATAAACAGTCTTGCCTTCAGGATGCGGAATATTAACATAGATCGTTCCACCCGAAGAACGCGCGAGATCATTCAAATCACTCAAAATGACCGCTGGATCACTGCCATCTTTAGCAAAAGTTTGCACACGAATAGCAGCATTAGTGCCAGGCATCATGACCTGCTCAAGTGTAGCGCTAGACCAGTAGCTGAGAACCGCGCCCACCAGCACAGCCATAACCAAAGCACAGCGGATAAGCGCGGTCCCAGAATTGGACCCCGAACGACGAGTCTTATCGGAGGTCGTATCCAAAGCGGATACCTTTATAGTCTGCATGACGGGCATAGACCAATTAACCTGTCTGACCTTTAACATTTTCAAGCCAAGTGCTTGTAGCGCATACTATACCCAGAAGAGTAACCAGGTCAATGGTTTTCTATATATGCGATTTTCTTTAGCATTTTGCTGTCAGAATAGCCTCATGTACCCAGCTTCTTCCCTCGCGTATGGTCGCCAAAGACAGACGGGTACGTCCGAAAAGTATAGTGGTCTCATTTCAAAAGCTTAGATTTTGTGGGTGAATGTTGTTTGGT
>NZ_JAUNKC010000012.1 GCF_030532965.1 Corynebacterium sp. | reverse complement strand
TATAACTTACACACCCCCACAACAAACAACAAACCCCCAGCACAACACCACAAAATGAGCTCGACATAATGGAACCAAAACGTGGCAGTGGTCGTCGAAAAGCTCGCAAACGCATTTCGACGGCCACTGCCACTTAAAAAATCTTGGTTAAGAATATTTCTTCAATTGTTTACCCAGAATCATAAATAGCTGGAAGAAACCAACCGTCAAGATGATATGCCCTAACCCTGAGGCGCCAGCTAACGCTGGTGACATTGTAAAACTTGGGTCAAGGACTTGATTAATTCCTTTGACCGCCATAAACGCAGTGATCCAAAGCACACCCACGTTGTACACGATGAAGAATGCGTTGAATTGTTTATGTTCGTGCAGTTTGAAAACCGCAGAGAGCGCAAGCAGGACGAGGAACATGATCGTTCCCAGTACAAGTAGATGGGTGTGAAGCGTGGAAAGGCGAGTCATCCCCACAAAATCTTGAGCCCGCGTGAACTCACGGTAGAAAACGCCGGCTAGCAACCCAAGAACTGTGTACGAGGCAGCAGAAGCGAATAATTTTTGCATGGTTATATTGTGTGCCGACAGGATCTTTATCCGCATTACCGTACCGGTTGGTTTCTGAATCAATAGTTCGGTTGACTGATTCACGCAACGAAAGCGGTGACTATTGATCCAAACAGTCACCGCTTATGCAGTTCAGAGCTTTAAATCTCAATTGCCTTAGGCAAATCGTACGCCAGCGAAGTTCTTTTTCCCCTTACGCAATACCAACCAGCTGCCATGCAGCAAATCTGAGACGTCTGGCTCCCACGTATCCGAATCGATCCGAACGTTATTCGCGTAAGCACCGCCTTCTTTAATGGTGCGCCGAGCTGCACCCTTTGAGTTGGCCAAACCTGTTGCAACTAATAGGTCAACAATGGTGCGAGGATCTTCTGCGCCTACCTCGGCAACTGGGGTTTCGGAAAGCACACCACGTAACGTAGCTTCGTCTAATTCACTGATATCAGCTCGGCCGAAAAGCGCTTGCGCAGCAAGTTCAACCGCTTCGGTTGCCGCTGCACCATGCACTAAAGTCGTTATTTCTTGTGCAAGCCGTCGTTGTGCCTCGCGAAGATGCGGCCGCTCGGCAACGGCAGTTTCGTACTCCGTGATTTCCTCTTCGCTGAGGAACGTGAACCACCGCAGGTAATCAATAACTACTGTGTCGCCAGCGTTGAGGAAGTATTGGTACCAGGAATATGGGGATGTAAGTTCCGGATCGAGCCATAGTTTTCCGCCACCGGTAGATTTACCGAACTTCGCGCCGGAGGCGTCAGTAACCAATGGAACCGTGAGCGCGTGAACTTTCTTTTGGTTCATGCGACGATTGAGGTCGACACCAGAGACGATGTTTCCCCATTGGTCACCGCCGCCAATCTGCAATACGCAATCGTACTCACGGTTGAGGTGCACGTAGTCGAAAGATTGCAGCAGCATGTAGGAAAATTCAGTATAGGAAATGCCGTCGTTTTCCAAGCGTCGTTTGACTGTATCGCGATCAAGCATGGTGTTCAGCGAGAAGTTCTTGCCAAGATCCCGAAGGAACTCGATAAGGCTCATTTTCCCAAGCCAATCAGCGTTGTTCACCATGATTGCCTTGTCTTCGGCATAATCAATGAACCGACGAATTTGGTCTTTAATCGATTCAACGTTCGCTTGGACTTCCGCGTCGGAAAGCATGGATCGTTCCCCTACATCGCGAGGATCGCCGATCATTCCGGTGGCACCACCGGCGAGTGTAATGATCCGATGCCCAGCTTGTTGAAACCGCTTTAACATGATGAGCGGAACGAGGTGACCAGCGTGCAACGAAGCGCCGGTCGGGTCAAATCCGCAATAAAGGGTGATCGGAGATTCACATGCTTGACGTAATTCTTCCAGATCAGTGGATTGGTTGATGAGGCCACGCCATGAGAGCTCATCGATGATATTCATATTCTTAAGTCTTTCTAAGTGGTATGGAGTCTGTTTCTACTTTTTCGGCCAGTCGATTGCTTCGTCGGAAAGCATTACCGGGATCCCATCATCGATGCGATAGGCAATATTGAGGCGTGGATTTACAAGAACTTGTTCTTCTTCGATATATTCCAACGGCCCTTTATCACGTGGACAGGCCAATACCTCAAGCAATTTCGGATCCATACTCATACCGGATTACCCTAGTCGATTGATCTTAAACTTTCCGAATGCTTTTCGACGCAGCCTTGAAGAAACGCGATCACCATCATGCTGCCGCGCTTACGTACCACAAAATCCACTACTGTTTTTCCGCGTTATTACCAGCGGAAAATCCAGTTCCGGCTCTTAAGTACTGTGCGGCTGTAGTTCGCTTTTGCTTCCGGCGAATCTAGCTTCAGGTCTGGACATAAAAGTTGATGTTCCAAAGCAAGCAGGTTTTCCTGTTCAGTTGAAAGCTGCAATTTAGGGACCTGAAGTTTAAGACAGTTATTTCCCATTGCAATGAGAACCGCTCCGAAGCGCTCCTGCCAGCTGGCAAGAACAGCAGAAATTATTGCGGGTGAAAGTCCTCGATGCCTGGCACCGATCCACCCTATGTACGTCGGAACATCTGCCGGTGAATATGTGGCGACTGTTAACAGCTTTTCGCCAGAACCAATATCGGGCGGAATATAACTAAACTCCGAAGTGGCTCCGCAACCAGCGGCCAAACCTGGAAATGTGCGATCTTGCAGCCGCGCTAATTCCATAAAAGCTTCCAGTGTGGAAGAAGAAATCCCAACGCTGTCGAGTTGGCAGGTAACGGTCGGATCAAAATCGTCCGTGATTATCATCGGCCAGATCCTAAGTTCGGAATACCCCAGCACGAACTCTTGCCATATTGTGTCGAAACCACCACCTACGTGGATATTCCCCACAAAAAGCCGCCGGGGTCCATTCGCTTCAACTGCCAACGCGGGTTCCACGGAGTATCCGAAGTTCGGCAGCCCTTTGCAATATCGTGGGGCATTACACCAGTCAATGTCGAACGAAAGCGGGATTTCCTTGTAGCCACCATCAGCTGCCTTCGGCCACCGGCGCTTCTTCAAAAGGTTCTTTCGGCGCTTTTTCATATTCGTACACGCAAGCTGAAACAATCGGTTCTAAAAAACCTGTTCAGTTTCAGCTTGATCTGATGTCTTCCTTGCTACACACGCTCCCATTCGGCAATCACGTTCTCTGCACCTGAAACCTCGGCTAATGCACCTATGACCTCATCTTTCTTTGCCGCACACTCTTTATATGCAATTGTGAACACTTGCTCATACAGGTCGAGTCCCTCGCCCTCCATGAACTCTTCGAATTCTGATGGATCCTTAATCGCAAGGAATTCGTTGTACAACTCTTGGTCTATTTCAACGTCTCCATAATCCTCGCCACTGGCACCACGCAAGGATTCGCCGAGGTAGGCAAGGAATTCGATAACTCCGGTGCGGGCTTTCTCATTCATAATTTTCTCGCTTTTCAAGGCAGCCACGAGAAATTCAAGAACCGGGGTTGCCGCATGAGAGACTGTGGACTGATGCACGATGGCACTATCTAAGTAATACAATGCTGAGGAAATAGCCTGATCATCGTCGCCGAGCAGTGCGCTCAGGTGATCTGGGGCTGCCGTCGCAGCACCATATGCGTCGAGTCGACCACGCCACAGTTGCGCGTCGTTAAGCAAGTCATTGTTCATCGTTGGTCTCCTTTTGATCTATTGCAGTCTAAACGGAAAACCACTTGGATAATCGGTTGTAGCACCAAAAATCCAAGTGGTTATTGTCACGTTGACTAGACTAGTTAACCGTAGCCCGAATCGTGATTACAGTCGATCATCTTTCTCGCCCCACACCGGAGTATTAGCCCACGCGAGGTATTTCGCGGTGATGGCATCGACCCGTTGGCGTTGTTCATCAACGCGAACCTGTGCCGTGCCTCCCTTCGTGGAGCGAGACGCAACCGCACCTTCAACTGTGAGCACATTCCGTACGCCGGCATGCAATCGCTTGTCGACGCTCGCAAATTCCTCATCCGTGAGCTCATCTAAACCAACCCCACGAGCCTCCGCTATACGGACGCATGCACCAGATGCTTCGTGTGCCTCACGAAATGGAACTCCCTCTCGAACCATCCATTCCGCCAAATCGGTCGCCAAAGTATAACCAGCCGGCGCAAGTTTACGCATCCGCTCTGGGTGGAATGTAAGCGTAGAGATGAGCCCCGTCATTGCAGGAAGCAACAAATTAAGTTGCGCCACGGAATCCACAATCGGTTCTTTGTCCTCTTGGAGGTCCCGGTTATAAGCCAACGGCATTGCCTTTAAAGTGGCCATAAGTCCGCTGAGATTGCCAATCAGCCGACCGGTCTTACCCCGGGTTAGCTCCGCTACATCGGGGTTCTTTTTCTGCGGCATAATCGATGATCCGGTTGACCACGAATCATGAAGTGTCACATAACCAAATTCTGGCGTACACCAAGCGATGATCTCCTCGGATAACCGCGATAAATCGACGGCGATCTGAGCAAGAACGAACGCAGTTTCCGCCGCGAAGTCCCGAGAAGCAGTCGCGTCTAAGGAATTGTCGGCCGCATCCGTAAAACCAAGTTCCGCTGCGATTGCTTCTGGGTCTAATTTCAGCGAAGAGCCAGCCAGTGCACCGGAACCATACGGAGAAATCGCCAACCGTTTGTCCAAATCCTGAAGGCGCTCAATATCCCGGAGCAACGGGTGCGCATGCGCCAACAATGAATGGGCAAGAAGAACAGGTTGCGCCGCCTGGAAGTGGGTTTTACCTGGCATGATAACCCCCGGATGGGCAGCCGCCTGCTGCGATAGCGCACTCACTAGATTAGCTAGTTGAGCAGCAATATCGCGAATCGCATCCCGCACCCACATCCGGAACAGCGTTGCCACCTGATCGTTTCGTGACCGCCCAGCGCGCAATCTGCCGCCGATTTCGCTTCCTACTCGGTCGATCAAACCGCGTTCCATTGCTCCGTGAACGTCTTCGTCGGTAGGCTCTGGACCAAAAGCGCCACTAGCTACATCTGCTCCCAATTGGTCGAGCCCAGCCACCATTGTTTTTAAATCATCGTCGCTGAGTAATCCCGCCTTGTGCAATACTTTCGCATGAGCTTTAGATGCCAGCACGTCGTACGGTGCAAGAACCCAGTCGAAATGCGTGGAAACCGAAAGCGCAAACATTGCCTCAGCTGGCCCGCCGGAAAATCGACCGCCCCATAAGGCGCCTTCGTTTGTACCGTGTTGTTCCATGAAGATAATCCTTAAAATTTAACCAAGCCCAAGAGTTAGTCCCTTGGGCTTTAATGTAATGTAAAACTTCCAGCGTAAGACTTTAAGCTTCGCGGTCGCGACGATTGGCAATCTTGGAAGATAGGCCATGCAGTTCGACAAAGCCCTTCGCTAACGTCTGGTCGAAAGTATCGCCGGTGTCGTAGGTGGCCAAGTTGAAGTCGTACAAAGAATGATCGGACCGACGGCCATTAACCACACAGTTGCCAGCATGGAGCACCATACGGATATCACCAGTGACATGCTCTTGGGTGGATTCGATGAAGGCATCGAGGGAACGCTTTAGTGGTCCGAACCACAGCCCGTCGTAGACTTCCTCGGACCACCGGGCGTCGATAAGCCGCTTGTAGCGTGCCAGCTCCCGTTCAACTGTGACATCTTCTAACGCTTCGTGCGCCGTAATCAAAGCTATTGCACCAGGTGCTTCATACACCTCGCGGGATTTAATGCCGACCAGCCGGTCCTCCACCATGTCGAGTCGGCCAACGCCTTGTGCACCTGCACGGCGGTTCATTTCCTCGATGGCTTCCAGGACGGAGACTGGACGGCCATCGATAGCAACAGGTACACCAGCCTTGAATGAGATGATGACTTCGTCCGGGGCATTTCCTAATGCTGGATCCTCAGTGTATGCGTATAGGTCTTTCGTAGGTGGGTTCCACAGGTCTTCTAGGAAACCAGTTTCTACTGCCCTACCCCATACGTTTTGGTCGATGGAGAACGGCGACTTCTTCGATTGTTCAATCGGCAGATTGATCTCTTCAGCAAACGCGATGGCCTTATCGCGAGTCCACGCGTAGTCGCGAGCAGGAGCGATGATCTCCAACTCCGGGTTTAGGGAGCGAAAGCCTACCTCGAATCGGACCTGATCGTTGCCTTTACCGGTACAGCCGTGAGACACATGGGTACCACCAAATTCCTTTGCGGCATCGACCAGATGCTTGACAATCAGTGGGCGAGAAATCGCGGACAACAGTGGGTACTGTTTCATGTACATGCCGTTTGCCTTGATCGTCGGCAAGCAGTATTCATTGGCAAACTCGTCTTTGGCGTCGATGACGATGGACTCGACCGCGCCACAGTCCAAGGCCCGCTGACGCACCGATTCCATGTCTTCGCCGCCCTGACCGAGATCGAGCGACACTGCGACAACTTCACCACCAGTCATTTTCGCCAAATATGGGATAGCGACTGAGGTATCTAGACCACCAGAATATGCAAGAACGACACGATTAGTCATGAAACAACTCCTCAAAGAAATCAATATGGAACTTTAAAAACTAACTTGTATAACATGAGCTATCGTGGCAACTAGCATCAAAGCAGTGCTAATCCGACAGCTCGAAAAACGCATGTAAGGCTTTTTAACGATTACTAAGCATCGCCGCTAACTCTCTGCCTGACATTGGGTCACGCGCCAGAACAAAAACAGTGTCGTCGCCAGCAATCGTGCCTACGACTTCTTCCATCCCTACCCGATCGATGAAACTAGCAAGAAACGCCGCAGCGCCTGGCGGGGTTCGAAGAACTGCGATATTCCCGGAATAATCCGAGGACACCAAAAGATCATCCAACATCTTCCGCAGCTTTTCCCGAGTGCCAACGCTTGTTGGAACGGTACTTTCTTCGACGCTTCCCACGGCGTAAAACGCACGACCATTTTCCGGACGAACCTTTTTTGCGCCGAGTTCGTCTAAATCTCGGGAAAGTGTGCCTTGGGTGATTTCAACACCCTTTTCTTTCAAAAGTTCGCTCAACTGCATTTGGCTGGAAACAAGATTCTGTTCCAACAAATCGAGGATTAGGGCCTGGCGGACCGTCCGAGTAATCGGACTATTATTCATTTACTCACCTACCTCTGGTTGATGTTCCATGAGCCACACTAAAAGTGCCTTCTGCGCGTGGAGTCGATTCGCTTGTTCGTCGTAAACGACAGATTGAGGTCCGTCGATGACCGAAGCGGTTACTTCGTTGCCACGGTATGCGGGCAAACAGTGCATAAAAATTGCACTATTATGCGCCTTCTTCATAATTTCATCATTTACTTGATACGGCAAGAATGGGGTCTTTCGGTCGAGACCGTCGTTTTCCATTCCCATTGAAACCCATGTATCGGTAATAACGACTTGCGCGCCAGCAACGGCCTCAATATCGTCAGTGACCTGCACCGTGGAACCGGTTTCGGCCGCGCGCTGCTGCGCCCGGTCAATAAATTCCTGGCGTGGTTGGAATTCTTGCGGAGCAATGATCGTGATATCGATTCCTGCTGTTGCAAACCCCAACATATATGAATTAGCCATGTTGTTGTCACCATCGCCGAGATACACCGCCTTTATCCCAGAAAGGCCTGCCGGTCCTGTTTCCGGGCATAGCTTCTCGACGATGGTCTGCAGGTCCGCCAGAATCTGACACGGATGAAAATCATCACACAGGCTATTGATAATCGGTACCGTCGCGGTTTTTGCCATCTCTAGGAAATTTTGGTGCGCGTAGGTACGCCACACGATAGCCGCGCAATTTGCTGACAACAATGCAGCGGTATCGGCAAGAGTTTCCCCTTTACCTAATTGGGTATTTCCAGAATCGACAACGATTGGGTTTCCGCCGAGATGGCCGATACCAGTTGCGAACGAAAACCGGGTACGAGTTGACGTCTTGTCGAACAAAACCGCAACGGCTTGTGGCCCGTCAAACGGCCGCCGGGAAAATGGATCGGACTTAAGGTCGATGGCTAATTGCAGCACTTCCGCTTGTTCGCGTGGTGATAGATGATCATCAGCTAAGAAATGCCGCACACCATTTATAATTGCTGGCGATCCAGCGATGGAACCATCAATGTGTACCGGAGAAGTCATCACACTTCGACCTCCTGTGGCACAAACTCCCCATCAAACGTGCCCTCTTCGGTGGCTTTTTCGGCTTCCTCGGCTGCCGCAACTTCTGCCATATACGCTTCCAGAACGTCCGTAATCAAGGCCGTCAGACGCTTGGCAGCTTCTTGCATCTCAAATTCGCTGATAATCAGCGGTGGGGTTAGGCGAAGCACATATTCGGTAGGCGCATTGATAATGACACCGTAATCGGTGCAACGCGCAGCAAGTTCTTTAGCGATTGGTTGCTCGAAAATAACTCCCAGCATTAGGCCTTTACCACGTACTTCTACCACCCCAGGTAGATTTGCGGCCAGCTCTGCAAGAATGGCCCCACGATTAGCAACGGTGTTGCAGAAATTATCATCGATGACCTTGATGACGGCATTCCCCGCGGCACAGCAGACCGGGTTTCCGCCGAAGGTGGTTCCATGCTCTCCCGGCGAAAGCAGCGTTGCCGCAGGTCCAGACGCCAGACACGCACCGATTGGCAAACCGCCACCCAGACCTTTGGCCATCGTGACGATGTCGGGCCGAATTCCCTCATGTTGGAAAGCAAAGAACTTTCCGGTACGGCCAACGCCTGTTTGAACCTCATCGACAACCATGAGGATGCCAAACTCGTCGCAAAGCGCCCGCACCTCACGTAGGAATCCCTCAGGGGCTGGAATGACGCCAGTTTCCCCCTGAATCGGCTCAATGAAGATGGCTGCGACATCGTTGGCATCAATTTCCACCATTTTGCGCAAATAATCAATGTCACCATACGGATAAAACTGCACACCCATAAGCAAGGGGTAGAACGGCTGCCGCTTCTCTGATTGCCCAGTCAGTGACAGTGCGCCCATTGTTCTGCCGTGGAAACCATTTTCTGCGGCCAAAATGCGGCTGCGCCCAGTCAACCGCGCGATCTTCAACGCAGCTTCGTTCGCTTCCGCCCCCGAATTACAGAAGAATACCCGTGATTCCCCGGCAATTTCGATCGCTTGATTTGCGTCGGCAGCGCAGCTTAAGGAGAACCGTTTGATCAGTTCCGTAGCCAAATCAATTGCTGGCGCCGAGGCCATGAGGTTGGATACGTGACCGAAGGTCGAAATCTGATCGGTAACCGCTTTAATAATCGTGGGATGCGCGTGCCCTAGGGCGTTGACTGCAATTCCACCGAGGAGATCGATGTGTTTACGCCCCTCCGAGTCATCAATAACCGAACCGAGTGCGGAAACAACCTCAATCTTCGGTGCTCCGTAGGTGTTCATAATCACTTCTTGCCAATGTGCAAGGTTGTCAGAATTGCTCACAGCGTAGTCCTCACTTTAATCCTGGGATTCCCGATAAATGGTGGGGTTGCTGGAATCAGCAACAACATCATCAGGAACAACCATAGTCCCGATACCACCAGCTGTTAAAAGTTCTAATAAAACTGAGTGTGCGATTCGCCCGTCAATAACATGTGCGGCACGTACCCCATCCTCGACTGATCGCAAACACGATTCCATTTTCGGAATCATCCCGGTATCCAAACCCGGCAGCATTTCTTTGAGTTCGCTCACGGAAGTCTGTGAAACAATTGAAGATTTATCGGGCCAATTTGTATACAACCCTTCAACATTTGTCAGGATTAGTAAACGTTCCGCCCCCAACGCCGAAGCGAGGGCACCAGCCGCGGTGTCTGCGTTAATGTTGTATATTTCCCCACCTTGACCTGGGGCAATGGTTGACACTACAGGTATCCTGCCTGCCTCGATAATGTCCATCAAACTACTCGCATCAACGCTGACGATGTCGCCAACCAAGCCAATGTCAGTCAATTCACCATCGACTTCGACAAGCCGTTTTTCGGCGGTGAATAATCCCGCGTCTTCTCCCGAGGTGCCTACCGCATAGGGGCCATGCGAATTGATGAGCCCGACCAAGTCTCGCCCCACCTGACCAAAAAGAACCATTCGCACGATATCCATCACTTCGGGGGTAGTTACCCGGAACCCCCCGAGAAATTCGCCTTCGAGCCCCAATCGCGCCAACATTTGCGAGATTTGCGGACCACCACCATGAACCACAACTGGTTTCGCGCCAACTGTGCGCAAGAAAACCATGTCGGCGGCGAATGCCGCTTTCAAATCGTCATCCACCATTGCATTTCCGCCGTATTTCACGACGACGATTTTGTCGCGTAGGTGTTGCAACCAGGGTAATGCTTCAGCGAGGACTGTTGCGCGTTTCTGAGGGCTTAGATCGTTCATTATCTGCTTTCGAAAAATAAAATGTGGACTGGGTCTAAGTCGAGTACGCGGAGTTGAAATCGACGTATTGGAGGGAGAGATCAGTTGTGCGTACTTTCGCACTACCGGATCCGCCGGTTCCAAGATCGATATGGACATCGATGTCGGTGCCCGAGAGATCAACTGAGCGGGCTTCAGGAGTTCCGCTGGAGTTTAAACACACTGCTTGGTTGTTGAAGTGGACGGATATTTTTTCCGCATCCATATCGGCATCCGCCATACCAACAGCAGCCAACGTTCGACCCCAATTTGGATCAGATCCAAACATCGCACACTTAAACAAATTATCTCGGGCAACCGTTCGTGCGGCATTGTGTGCCATCTCGTCGGTAGTGGTACCAGTCACCGTGATTGTCACTCGTTTCGTCACACCTTCCGCATCCGCTTGCATTTGCGCAGCCAAATCGTCGCATACTGCGAATACCGCTGCATCAAGTTCAGCTTGAGTCGGTGTAATACCAGACGCACCCGACGCCATAACGATGACGGTGTCATTTGTCGAAGTAGAGCCATCAATGTCAATACAATCGAACGTCGTCGCTGTCGCTTTCCGCAGTGCTTCATTGAGCATCTCACAGGACGCATCGGCATCGGTGGTAAGGCACACAAGCATCGTCGCCAAACTTGGCGCCATCATCCCTACGCCTTTGCCCATTCCGGCTACCGTCCATCCGTCGGCCCGAACAACCGCTTGTTTGTGCACCGTGTCCGTCGTCATAATCGCTATTGCCGCATCTTCGCCGTTGTCACCCAACGCTGGGATTAGCTTTTCCACGCCTCCAATCACCTTATCCATCGGCAATTGATCTCCAATAAGACCGGTGGAACACGCGGCAACATCAAGGAAATCAAGCCCTAATCCTTCGGCGACCTTGGTAATCGTCGTCGCACAGTTGTCCTCGCCAATTGTCCCCGTACATGCGTTGGCATTGCCAGAATTGAAGATGACTGCACGTAATTGCCCATCAGCGATAGCTAACCGAGAAAGTTTCACTGGAGCCGCAAAAACCCGATTGCGGGTGAACACCGCTGACGCTGCGAATTTTGGGCCTTCATTTACGACCAAAGCCATATCTGGTTTTCCGGAGGGCTTGATCCCTGCAGTTGTTCCGGAAGCTACGAATCCACGTGGTTCAGTAATCATCGGTTATCCATTCTTAGTCTTTCAGCCTTCAAAAATCTTCAGCGGCTACAGCCTCAGGGCGCCACCGCGTTACGTGGTAATCCAGCTGTTTCCGCGAAGCCCAATGCGATATTCATGCACTGCACCGCGGCACCGGCAGTCCCTTTCGTTAGATTATCAATCGCTGTGGTGACCAAAAGCCGATTAGCTTCTTTATCAACCTCCACCTGCACATGACACATATTTGTGCCAACAACGTTCTGCGTTTGTGGTTGCTCTCCGTCCGGCACTAAATATACAAACGGTTCTAAGTGATAGAAGTCCGCATAGGTTTCACGGGCTTCCTGGGTGGACAATGGCGATTTCAGCGGAGCCGAAGCCGTGGTGAGAATCCCCCTCGGCAATGGCGCCAACACTGGCGTAAAGCTAACCGATATTTCATCGTGGCAGAACGCCTGAAGATTCTGTTTGATCTCGGGATTGTGGCGGTGTTTTCCCGCAGTGTTATACGCCTTAAGGGACCCCATGGTTTCCGATCCCAACAACCCCACGCTTGCCTTCTTTCCGCCACCAGACACACCGGTAATGGATACGAAGCTTAGGTCCGGCAACACAAGATCATTGATAATAGCTGGCAGCATGGCAAAAGTTGCACCTGTCGGGAAGCAACCAGGCACCGCAATGCGCTTCGACTTCGCCAGCACCTCTCGATTTCCGGGTAATTCCGGAATTCCATACGGCCAGCTTCCGGAGTAGTCAGAGCCATAAAACTTCACCCAATCGCTTTCGTCGCGAAGCCGGAAGTCGGCCGCACAATCTATAACCACTACATCTGACGGCAGTTGCTTCGCGATGTCAGCGGAATGCCCATGTGGCAAGCCTAGAAAAACGACGTCATGTTTAGCCAATGTTTCCGGATCGGTTGGTTCAATCACCCGGTCGGCAAGGTCTACCAGGTGCGGCATCAGCCGCGCGACCGACTCCCCTGCCGTTGATGCACCGGCAAGACAGCCTATTTCTATTTCACCTGAGTGGTATTGAGGATGCGCTAATAACAATCGTAAAATCTCGCCACCAGCGTACCCAGACGCTCCCGCTACCGCTACCTTGATCGACATACCAAGCAATACTAGCAATTATGCACTAATTTGCAAATTATTCATTACTTAAGCTACTGAAGCTTTTCTTAATTAAACCGATTTCCTGGGGCTTTACGGACAGTTTTGCAGCCTCAAGAATCTAGCGACCATGATTTTTATGCAGTCTTTTGAAATTATATGTATTGGATTCATACATCGATCAAGGCTCCAGCATAGAAAGCCTCAGGCTCCTCGCGTTAGTAGTAAAAAATTGCCTTACGCTATCGCTATTGGGCTGCATAAAATGCGGCTCCACTGCCCCGTGCCACACATTTGCCAAGTAGCTATGCGTTTACAAGCGATCTGGAAGTCGAGAAATAGCAAACCACATACATCGCTAAAATCACTCATGTCTCAAGTAAAATCCACGAACATGAGGGATAAAAGGCCAGATCAGCAATCGGAACAATACTCGCAGATACAACAGCTCATAGCCGAGTTGCCTGCTGAATGCACGTTTCACCCCAGCAAGGTGCAACCCGAGTGGATAGCCAACGCTGAAGCCAAAAGTCATGTTCAACTGCCTGAGTCATACAGGCGGTTTGTGCTGGAATACGACACAATCAAGGTACAGGGCTACTGGGACTTTTACAGTAGCACCACCCGAGATCAGTGAGGATTGCCCGGAGGATATTTTCACCTCTCATTGCAATTCAATGGAGCATGATCCAAGCAGCCACGACAAGCTCTTTTTCCTCATCGCCGGGGAAGGCGATGGCTGCTACTACTTCCCCATTAGTGAGGGAAAAGCACAGGACACAGTCTGGGTCGTCGATGCGTATTCTCCTGAACCAGTTACGCCATATGCGGATACTTTTTACGAGTTCCTACTAAAAGAAATCCCACGTAGCTATCCGAATCATTTCGGCCGCTAGTCATGCCGTTCCGGTTCTGCGTCACCAATCCCTAAATCATGCAAACGCGCCCACCCCAAGGCATCTAATGCAAAACGTTGCGGCCGCTTTCTGGGTCGATATACCAAATTCTGTTTCTCTAATTCGGTGAGGTAGGTTCGCGTTTGCTGGGGACCGCGCGCAACAAACCGTGTGGCCTCTTCTAACGTAATTCCCCATTCATTTCCACACAGCGCCGCTTGTGCGACCAGAAACAAAATACGTTCCGTTGGCTTCTGACTAATAGCTAAAGATGTGATACAGCCCAGCTGGGCCGTGAGACGGTCCAAGTGCTCATGTATGTGTTCTTGGGCTGCCACCACCACATCCACAAATCCGACGATAAACGGAGTGAGATCACCGAGATTTTTCTCGTCGTTAGCGCTTGCTAAATGCACCTCATGAATTTCACGACGCGACGAGACCGTCTGCGAAAACGTCAAAGCTGTCGCTGGCGAAAAGATAGCTGCCAGTAACCCACTACTTAACAATCTAGTCACTTGCCCACTGCCTTCAGGCAACAAACGATGGAGCAAAAAATACACAACTGCAGTGGTTATTAGCTCAGAACACGAAGGATGACCAGCAGGTGCCGCATCAGCCACCTCGACGAGGGCATCATCGATAGCTGGGTCCGGTAGCGAAACTTCCGCAAAACGTTCAACCAGACCTTTCTCGGAAAAGAAACCCCGGAGATCCTGAACAGGATTTTTCAACCCGGGTTTTTGCTGGGATAACTCAAAGTATGCCTGCGCTAAACCCCCGACAGGTATTTGGGCATCTTCGCCCAGCACCAACGCATCATCGACGGTTTTAGGGTTAAAAGAACGACCGGCCAACGATGCTGTGGCCACAACTTCACGGACCACAAGGCCGTAATGGAAATGTTGTTTGGCTTGCGATGAAAGAGGCAACCAAAGGGTCTGGTTGCGTAATTCGTTGCGAAATGCGGTTTCTATTAGCCCAACCAGATGCGGTGTTAGATGGCAGAACACATGACTGCGCCCCACTGTAAAAGGCCAGGAAACAGTCGACTCTGAACCTAGCCTGCGGGCCAATAGCGCCCAGGCTTCGAATTCTCCGTTCGATTCGGCAACATCACGTATTTCTCGATATCCCATCGTCACCCAATTCTAAACCACCAGGACAATCACACCCGAACAAGGCTTAATTTTAAAGAATGATCATTATTAAAATTAAGCCTCGGCTCGATTTTCTCCTAATTTTAACTTTCGGATAAAAATAAAAATTAGAAAAACGCAGCCGCCAAAAACGTCCGTTACCAGTGGATTTTCTTTTTAGCTTGCTTGGCAGTTCCCCTAGGGTTCGGCAGCGCTTCTTTTATTCGCAGTGACGTAAATGGGGAACAGTTTTCTTCCGGTTATGTTGAGCCCGCATGGTTGTTTGTTGCGTTACTGCGCTGAGGATGAAAACCTTGCGCGCCACACGCATCTTCCATCCCGCAATTTGCTGTCTTTCTTGGGCTCTGCCCCCTGGAAACTGAAAGAACATGCAAAAACACCCGATCGCAGACTCATGCGATCGGGTGTCAGTTACGGGATAAGGGATTTATGCGCGCATATGAGCGTCGAAACGCTCATTAGCCAATTCGGCAGCTGCAATGCGTCCCTTTGAGCATTCCTCATCGGTCAAAGTCCGATCTGGTGCCCGGAAGGTCAGTGCGAAGGCCAGGGATTTCTTGCCTTCACCAAGGTTTTCGGCCCGGTAGACGTCGAAAAGCTCAACGGATTCCAAGAGCGGTCCTGCTGCCTCAACGATCACTGTGCGAAGATCTTCAGCAGGGATGCTTTCGTCAACTACCAACGCCAAATCTTGTTTCACCGTTGGGAAAGCCGACAACACGGGCGCCGGCAAGACCTCTGTCAGCGGCATTGCAGAAACATTGAGTTCCATCGCGCACGTACGGGCTGGTAGCTCAAGACGTTCAAGAACCTGCGGGTGTAATTCACCCGCATAACCGACAACGATACCGTCCACAATCAGTTCAGCACACCGACCTGGGTGCCACGGCAAGTGGTCTGCATTTCGCAATTCCAGCTCCACCCCAGCAGCACGGGCGACAATCTTGGCTGATTCAATTGCATCTGCGTAGGTGTACGCGCGACCGCTACCCCACGGGCCTTCCATTTCTAAAGCACCGACGCCAACCGTGGCAACATGCAGCGGCTGCACTGGTAGAGAATCCAGCAGTTCTTTTATCGTCTCGTCGTCTGGACGGGCTGTCACTGATGGCATTGGCGATATTCCGTTGCCGCGAGCAATGGAAACCTGTTGTTGACCAAATAGGTAGAGATCAGTCATGCCTCGGGAAACATTACGCAAAACCGCCTCCAACATTGACGGTAGTAACGTGGTGCCCAGCACTGCGTAGTCGGCGTCCAGTGGATTCTGAACGGTTACAACCTTGCGCCGTTCGTCGTCCGAAGCCAGGCCCCACGTATCAAAGGTGTCTTGGCGAATAAACGGAGTTGGCAGGATCTCGACGTAGCCGTTGTACGCCAATGCGTGCCCAATCGCACGCCGACGCTTTTGTGCAGGACTAAGGCCGCGACCAACCGGCGCAGGTGGCACGATCGACGGAATATCCTCCAAGCCTTCGAGCCGTAAAATCTCCTCAACCAAATCGCAGGATTCGGTGAGATCCGGGTGCCACGATGGTGGGGTGACCTCGAGTTTTGCACCACAGGAGCTGACTGCTACGGTGCACCCTACTTCTTCGAGTCGACTGATAACGGTTTCACGGGAATAATCAACCCCTGCGATTTCTGACGGCCGGGCCACGCTCATCGTAATCGTTGGAAGCTGGGTAACGTCGCCTTCTAATACGGTCCACGGCTCAACGGTGCCGCCAGCTATTTCCTGCAATAAGCTGCACGCGAGCTCCAAGGCACCCTCAACTAATGCGGGATCGACACCCCGCTCAAAGCGTCGTGATGCTTCGGAGCTTAGCTTATGCCGCCGCGAGGTACGGGCGGTAGTGATTGGGTCCCAGTTGGCCGCCTCGAAATACACGTTAGTGGTGTCGTCGGAAATCTCGGAGGTCGAGCCCCCCATAACACCTGCCAAGCTTTGAATGCCGTTATCGTCACAAATAACGACATCTTCACTGTCAAGAGTGCGTTCGACGTGATCCAGTGTGGTGAGCTTTTCACCAGCTTTAGCGGTACGCACAACCAAGCCGCCAGTAATCTTGTCAGCGTCAAACGCGTGCATAGGCTGCCCCAGCAACAGCATGACGTAGTTGGTAACGTCAGTCGCTGCGTTTACTGGTCGCTGGCCTGCAAGCATCAACTCCCGCTGCATCCAGTATGGGGTTTGCGCGGTCGGGTCGATTCCTGAAACCAATTTCACCCCAAATCGACGAGTTTTGGTTTCCGGATCAATCCTGAGGTTAGGTCCACCAGCTCCACCAGCACTATTGCTGGTGATCGCCACTGGCTCAACAAATCTAAGGTTGAAAGCCGAAGCAAGCTCCCGGCTTAGTCCGCGGGCAGAAAGTGCATAACCGCGATCGGGCGTGATGTTTACGTCGAAAACAGTATCGTCTAATTCGAGGATTGGACGTGCGTCCACACCAGGTTCCCCAACGCTGGGATCGAGGGTCATAATGCCGGAGGATTTATCCGTAAGTCCCAGTTCAGCGGCGGAACAGATCATTCCGGCCGACATCCGGCCGTATGTTTCGCGCGCGGAAATCGCGAAGTTTCCGGGCAAAACGGACCCAGGCAGGGCAACCACCACTGTTGAGCCTTCGACGAAATTGCGTGCACCGCAGACAATCGATTGCAACTCGCCGGTGCCGTTGGCTTCGCCAACATTCACCATGCAGTGCCTGATGGGTTTCTTAAAGCCTTCGAGTTCCTCAATGGTCTCTACCCGACCAATAACCAGCGGACCGGTGGTTTCCGGAATACTGCTAAATCCTTCGGTTTCGAACCCCACGCGAACGAATCCCGCGTCGAGTTCTTCAGGTGTCACTCCGTGCCATTCGGGGTTGGAAGCACGCAGGAGTTTAGTAAGCCAGCTTTGCGAAATAAGCATTGTTATCGTCCTTTGAGATTAAGCCTGAATGCCGAATGGCAAGGTGAACCGAACGTCGCCTTCTACCATGTCCCGCATATCATTGAGTCCGTTACGGAATTGCAGGGTACGTTCCAGCCCCATTCCGAATGCAAAGCCGTTGTAAACTTCCGGGTCGATTCCCGCGGCGCGCAGGACGTTGGGGTTGACCATTCCACAGCCGCCCCATTCGATCCAGCCAGCACCGCCTTTTTTATTCTCGAACCAGACGTCTACTTCGGCCGAGGGCTCGGTAAACGGGAAATAATTGGTCCGCATGCGGGTGCGGGTTTCCGGGCCGAAAAGAGTTTTGGCGAGGTGGTCGAGCGTTCCGCGCAGATGAGCCATGGTGAGGCCTTTGTCCACGGCCAATCCCTCAATCTGGTGGAAAACTGGAGTGTGGGTCGCATCTAATTCGTCAGTTCGGAATACCCGCCCTGGGCACACAATGTAGATGGGGACGTCGCGATCAAGCATGGTGCGCATCTGAACCGGGGAGGTATGCGTCCGCAGAACTTGCTTTGAGCCAGGTACCGATACGTGGAAGGTATCTTGAAGGGTACGCGCTGGGTGGTCAGGAATGAAGTTGAGTGAATCGAAGTTGAAATACTCGGCTTCGACCTCTGGGCCTTCTGCTACTTCGTATCCCATTGCGATGAAGATATCCGCAATATTTTCGCTCAACGTTGTAATCGGGTGTAACGCGCCGGTTTGTGTGCGGGTGGTGGGGATAGTTACGTCGACCCGCTCAGCTTTCAATACTTCAGCGTTACGTTTTTCCTCTAGAAGAGCTTTAGTCTCCGCATATTGCTTTTCGACGCGGCCACGTGCGACGTTAACCAGGCGGCCCGCTTCCTTCCGGTCTTCCTTTGGCAATGAGCCCAGGGCACGACGGGCCTGCGGAATCGGCGCATCGTCACCTAAATGCTCTCGACGGGCGATGGCCAGTTCTTCCAGATTGGCAGCAGCGTGAAATGCTTGTTCCGCCGCTTCGGCAGCCGCAGTTAAGCTAGCTTCAGTCAGCTTGGACAATGTCCTTGTCTCCTTATATCCCCTGGGGTTTTTATCAACCAACCTATACTAGCCCAAACGACCGCTTTGCCAAAGGTCAGCTTTGGTCTGATTGGTTTTGCACCTTGGCGGACTCATAAAGGCAAATCGCAGCTGCGGTTGCGAGATTCAACGACTCGGCCCTACCACGAATCGGTATACGAATCCGGTGGTCAGCTTGCTGCAATAAATCTTCGCCCAGTCCGTGTGCCTCGTTGCCGAATAACCACGCAGTTGGTTCACGCAATATGGAATCGGCCTCATCCAGCGAGACTTCGCCGTCCGCAGCAGTAGCGATAATTTGTAGCCCTTGCGCCCGGAGCTTTTTCAGCACCGCATCTATGTTGGTTTCCCGGGATACTGGCACATGGAACAGCGATCCGGCCGAGGAGCGGACCACTTTCGAGGAGTGAGGGTCCACCGTCTCCCCCGCAAAGATCACAGCGTCTGCTCCGACCGCATCCGACACGCGGATAAGTGTGCCCGCATTGCCAGGATCATTTGTTCGCACCGGAACACTCACCAATGTTGGTTTTCCGCTGAGGGCTTTGGCTAGCGGCCACAGTACCGGCGTACAAATAGCGAACAGTCCGGTGGTGGTTGATGTGTCCGACAAACTTTTCGCTGCTTTTTCCGTAATCGGGTGCACATACACATTCATATGGCCAGCCATCCGAATGATTGGTTCGAACTTTTCCGCAGCGGTCTCGGTAACAAAAACATCAGTTGCCGCTCCGGTGGCTACCGCTGACTCCACCGAATTTTCACCTTCGACGATAAACCGGTTCGCCTTCTTTCGCGCCTGCGTCTTATGAAGTTTTGCAGCGTTTACCACGCGTGGAGTTCGTTCCGTGAAAGCCTCGTCGAAATGTAGATCCATTCCTCAGACTGTAGCACGGTTAAAAATTGCGAAAAATATACCCCCTGGGGTATATCTGAGGTATAGCGTACCTCGTAAAAAATAATTCAGAAACGGAGAAATTATGTGCCGACCAGTACTGTGTAAATCCTGCGGAAAAACCACCTGGGCAGGTTGCGGACAACACATCGACCAAGTTAAAGCCCAAGTACCCGCTGGACAGTGGTGCACCTGTGACCGCAGCCAGCAGAAAACCGGTGGCGGGTTTCTCTCCAAACTGTTTGGGGGAAACTAACCATGACTACAACCGTGATTGTGGGCGGCGTCGCTGGCGGCATGTCAACCGCGACCAGGCTACGGCGTCGAGATGAAAACATGGACATCATCGTCTTTGAAGCGTCACCGCACGTTTCATACGCAAACTGCGGCCTGCCCTACTATGTTGGCAGCATCATCCCCGAGCGGGAGTCGCTACTCCTCCAAACACCAGAATCACTGTCCAATCGCTTCAATATCGATGTCCGCGTCAACCATCGCGTGACAGCCATTGATCCAGAAAACCAAACAGTAACCGTACAGACGCCAAACGGTCAGATCACCCAAACATACGACTTCCTAGTCTTGTCCCCCGGCGCTCGTCCGATCACGCCGCCAATTCCCGGCATTGAACGTGCCGCGATGCTACGAACGGTGGAAGATGCAGACGCAATCGTCGAAAAGCTCACTGCGGAAACGAAAACCGCAGCGATCATCGGCGGCGGTTTTATCGGCCTGGAGCTTGCCGAAAACTTCAAACATCGCGGAATGTCTGTCACGCTGATTGAACGTGCCCCACATATTCTCGCACCGCTTGATCAAGAAATGGCGGGGATTGTAACCCAGCGGCTCCGGGACAACGGTGTCACTGTACTAACCAGTACCGAGGCAACCTCAATCAATGACGCCACTATTTCGCTTTCTAACGGGGAAGAAATACCCGCAGACCTCGTCATCGCAGCAATCGGCGTGGTACCCGATTCAGAACTGGCTGCCGCAGCTGGAATAGCGATCAGCGAGCGCAGCGGAATCAAAGTCAATGACCAACTGCGAACCAATATCCCCAACATCTTCGCGTTGGGCGATGCTGCCGAGAAACGCGATGCTATTGACGGCAGCGACCAGCTCATCCCTCTTGCGCAGACCGCAAATCGTAATGGTCGACTTGTAGCTGACATCATAAGCGGCCGCAACGTTAGCCGTACGTCCACCCAGGCAACCGCGATTGTTGGTGTCTTCGGGTTGGCCGCCGCCGTCACTGGCTGGAATGAACGTCGGGCACGCAGCGCTGGCCGCAATGTTCGGGTGGTTCACGTTCACCCTGGCGACCATGCTGGGTATTACCCTGGCGCGACACCAATCCACATCAAGCTCGTTATTGATGCAGACACCGACGCAATCCTCGGCGCTCAAGTGGTCGGCGATGCTGGCGTCGATAAGCGCATTGACGTCATCGCCACAGCAATGCGTGCAGGTTTAACTGCAACTGACCTTGCCGACCTGGAATTGGCCTACGCTCCACAATTTGGCTCTGCGAAGGACCCCGTTAACATTGCGGGGATGGTTGCGGACAATCGGAAGAACAGCGAACCCAGCATCCAGTGGCACGAGATCGAAGAAAAGACCGGAGTGCAGCTTATCGACGTTCGGACCGCTGCCGAATTCGCCGCTGGCACCATTCCGGGAGCAATCAATATCCCTGTCGACGAGCTTCGCGACAACATCTCGCGAATCAAAGACAATGCGATCGTTTTCTGTCAGGTAGGACTGCGCGGCCATATCGCTACATCCCTGCTTTCGGGCCACGAAATAACCGTTTCAAATCTTGATGGTGGTTATGTAACATGGTCGCATTCTCGATTAGTGTAGGCCAGTATGCATTTAGAACCAGAAGAAGTAAAAGCATCCATCACCCGTCTCAAGCGCGCTAACGGACAACTCGCCGCAGTGATCCGCATGCTTGAGGACGGTGAGGAATGTGAAGCTGCAATCACCCAACTGGCGGCCGTTTCCAAAGCAATAGACAAAGCTGGTTTTTCCATCATTGCGGTAGGCATGAAAAAATGCCTCCGCGAAGAAGGCACGGAACTTGACCAGGCGAAACTAGAAAAACTCTTCTTATCGCTTAGCTAAAACCGCTGAAGTGGGCGTTATGGACATCAGTCTTTTGATCTCCATAACGCCCACTTTGGTTACCCGCAAACGAAAACTGCCTCCATTCCAGTTGTCGTAGTGGAACGGAAGCAGTTGAAAATGCGCCCTAGAACTTAAGCAGCCTTTGGTGCGTTTACGTCTGCAGGCAGCGCAGCCTTTGCAGCGTCGCAGATTGCCGAGAATGCAGCGAAATCGTTAACTGCCAGTTCTGCGAGAATCTTGCGGTCAACCTCAATGCCAGCGAGCTTCAGGCCCTGGATCAGACGGTTGTACGTGATGTCGTTCATGCGAGCTGCGGCGTTGATACGAGTGATCCACAGCTTTCGGAACTCGGACTTACGTGCGCGACGATCGCGGTAAGCGTAAGTCATGGAGTGCAGCCACTGTTCCTTTGCCTTACGGTACAGGCGGGAACGCTGACCCCGGTAGCCCTTGGCGGACTTCAGAATCTCGCGACGCTTCTTCTTGGCGTTGAGTGAGCGCTTGACACGTGCCACTGTTCAAACTTCCTTACTTAATTAGGTTCTTTATCTGTTGTGATGGGAAAGACGGCTAATTAAGCCTTGCCCAGTAGACGCTTAACGCGCTTGACATCGGCAGGAGCGACATCCTCGGTGCCCTTCAGGCGACGAGTACGCTTGGAAGGCTTACCTTCAAGGAGGTGGCGGCGGTTTGCCTGCTCACGACGCAGCTTGCCAGAGCCAGTGGTCTTGATCCGCTTAGCGGTGCCCTTGTGGGTCTTCTGCTTCATGGGATTAAACGTCCTTTAACTTTTAGTCTTTACTTCTTGCCCTTGCGCACCGGGCCGAAAACCATGGTCATATTACGACCGTCTTGCTTTGGCTTCGACTCGACGATGCCATATTCGGCGACATCCTCAGCCAATCGCTCCAAGAGACGGAAACCAAGCTCCGGTCGAGATTGCTCACGACCACGGAACATGATGGTTACTTTTACCTTGGAACCCTTGTTAAGGAAGCGGATCACATTGCTCTTTTTCGTCTCGTAATCGTGGTCATCGATTTTCGGACGGAACTTTTGCTCCTTGACTACCGTTTGCTGCTGATTCTTACGAGCCTCACGAGCTTTTTGAGCTTGTTCATACTTAAACTTGCCGTAATCCATGATCTTGCATACGGGAGGCTTTGCGTTTGGCGCCACCTCCACCAAATCAAGATCGGCATCATATGCCAATTTACGAGCATCATCGATACGAACGATACCTACCTGCTCACCGTTAGGGCCAACAAGACGGACCTCGGGGACTCGGATACGCTCATTAATTCGAGCTTCAGCGCTGATGGGAACTCCTCAAGTAGCAAAGTGAACGAAATGTGTCCTACCGTCAATCGCTCGCGCTTTCCCTGGCACAAATAAAACCCGTTTATCCAAAACCGATAAACGGGAGACCTTATATGCCATACAGCAGCAACCTAAAAAGTTACTGACGTACTCTTTGACCTTGTGCCAACTTCGACAGAAGCAGCTTCAGGTGGGAAGATCTCCACTTGCGACCCAAACTAGGTTTAGGCGGTAGCTGAATCAACTTAACATAAACTGTTATGAAACCGCAAAATTGAAATCAAAATCAGCTAATTTGCAGTTGATATGCTAGTTCGCATGGAAGAAATACCGCAATCCAGTGATCAAATCGCGGAAGCAATGCGGCGGTTGCAGGCTGCAGAAAACGAGTTTCGCAGAGCTCGTGATGAACTTGCAGCCATAACCGCACGGATTGAACCGCCTCGACAGTTTCCGGCACCCCCACCGCCGCCACCAGTTACTAGTCCTACGATCAATCAGCAGCGGTATATACCACAACCCACTCCCCTGCATCCGCAGTCTCCGCAGCATTCGCATTCTCCCCAGCAACCGCCATACGGACACACTCGTCCGCCATATCAACCACAGCCTTTTCCAGGTGCAGAGTCACAGCCAGCACAAGGTCCATTGCTGCCGGGCAAACCGTGGTGGACAAATGAGCAAATTATTATTCGTATCCTGGGTACCCTCGGCACCATCATCACCTTTGCGGGTGTTGGCTTCCTAGTATCTCTTGGCATTGAAAAAGGCTGGCTCGGACCAATCACTCGAGTCGTCTTGTCCGCTTTATTAGGTTTTGCCTTCCTGGGACTTTCGTTCTTCTTTAAAAAACGCAATTTCCACCCAGCCGCAGTTGGGGCTACATCAAGCGCTGCGCTTCTCGTTCTGGGCGCGACTGTTATCGCGCTTGGCTACATTATGGATTTGTGGCAACCGGCATTGGCCACGTCATGCCTCATCGTCCTGATTGTCGGTTTTGGCATAATAACGCGCCGGTGGAACCAAGAAGGCATCGCAATTGCTACGGGCATTTCCGCGTTTGCACTTACCATGTGGCATTTCAGCTATCATTCGGATCTTGATATACAGTTAATGCCGCACGCCTTAGCGGGCATTATGGTGCTATATGCGGCTTACAAACGCGAGTGGAAAAATGCTGAGATTGTCGGTGGCGTTCTTGCGGTTGCCGGTGCGTTATTCGGTGATACATTCTCTGCCGACATAGATGACTTCGGCTATTTCATCCTGTTGGCCATGCTCGCCACGGTTCTGCTGAAAGCACACCCGGCCATCACGATTGGCCTTTACGCGGTCCTGTGCACTTTCGACGATCCAATTACGTTCGGTTTCGCCGTAGTGGTGTGTGCTATTTGGATTGCGCTCGCTGGCGGATATATCCCGTGGATTGTTTTGATCTTTAATTTCCTGCCGTTCCAGTTCCATTCACCTCGCGAATGGGAATTCGTCGTCACCGCTGCGTTCTTTATCTGTTTCGCGGCGGCAATTGCATATTTCAAGAATCGTCCCCAACATCCAGCATTTTGGCTCACATGGCTGTTCCTCGGTGCGTTGATGTTGTCGGGCGAATCGCTGGCTGTTGTCTCTCGTGCCATCACAAATATCCCAGTAACGTCAGCATTAGTGGTCGGCTTCTCCATCGCGGTCGCACTAGTGGTAGCCCTTATCTATCGCGATGTTTTCGCACGCCAGCCAAGTCCCATTCCGCTGTTAAGTGCGATCTTCGGACTGTATTACTCTATGATCGCCGTTGGCCTCATCACAGGTGCCCTTGGTGGCGTTAATGGGTTGATGCTGGGCCATGCCCTGACCTCGTTATTGTGGATCATTTTGGCCGCGTGGCTTCTGCTCAAGCAGCATTCGTCATTAGGTATTGGCATGATGTTTGCTATTGCCGGAATTCTCAAGCTCCTGCTTTTCGACATGGATACCCTGACGGGAATCCCACGTGTCCTCGCGTTTCTGCTGTCTGGCGCAGTGCTTATCGGCATTACCGTTAGTCGAGGCAAGACCACCGGCACCAAACCATCAGCTGAGTCTGAGAATCCAACTGAAGCCCAGAATGCCGATCACCACACCGACACCGACCCGCACGCACCTGGTACAACACAGCTTGCGGCGAATGACACAACGTATCCAGACACGCATCCGGATCAGCAATCAGATCTAGATGAGGCTTCACCAACGACGCCAGTGGCATCCCGGCAGCAGCCGCAACCATGGCAACAAGCACAAGCCGCTGTTGTCAATAACCCTTACGGCAAAGAGGGTCAACCTACCGGTGTATCCGATACGGAACCGCAAGTGCCGACGCCTAACAGCGAAAATGCCGCCGAACCAGAACAGCCGATCTCTCAAGGCGAAGAAACTGCCGTACTAGGAGACTCTGAACCGACGGGCGCTGACGTGAAGATCATTGCGGATGGAGCAACCGATCCTGTCAATTCTCCCGCAGCGCCCCCTATTCCGGAACCTTATTCCGGGCCATCAAGCGAACCAACGGTCGTTATCGGTGAAAGAAACGACAGCGATGACGATGAAATCATCGATGTTGAAATCGAGGAAGATGCTCCCGATTCGGAGAACCGACAGGATTCCAAAACCGCATCTCAGGACGATCAAAAAGCAGTCGGTGTGGAAGAAGAAAAATCCGTTGCCGACGATACATTGAACTCTGACGCTGAGTCCGCAACACCGGCTACGGCGGATTCCGCCACAAACGATGATGGTGGCGCGGACGATGAGGGCAATCAAGGTAATACGGAGTCACCAACAGTCGCGCCGAAAAACGATTCTGACGCTGATGATGCCGAAAAATCGCCGAAAGATAGCGGCTCTTCGAAATAGGCACTAACCGCAATCCAAGAATCCCATGCTGCGTTTGAACGAACAGCATGGGATTCGCCTATAGGTTGAGCAGTGGTTTGAGAAACTCCCCGGTATAAGACCCCGAAACGGACGCGACTTGTTCCGGGGTACCTTGAGCCACTACTTGACCACCACCCGCGCCGCCTTCCGGCCCCATGTCAATGATCCAGTCAGCAGCCTTGATTACGTCAAGATTGTGTTCGATGACGACCACTGAATTTCCCTTGTCCACCAACGACTGAATGACCAGCATGAGCTTCCGAATGTCCTCGAAATGCAGGCCGGTGGTGGGTTCGTCCAGGATATAAATCGTGCGGCCATTTGATCGCTTCTGAAGTTCAGAGGCGAGCTTTACCCGTTGCGCTTCGCCGCCGGACAGCGTGGTGGCTGATTGCCCTAGCCGCACGTAGCCGAGTCCTACCTCGGTTAATGTGTTCAGGTACCGGTAGATGGATGTAATAGGTGCGAAGAATTCGGCGGCTTCGGAGATCGGCATTTCCAGAACTTCAGCTATTGTTTTGCCCTTGTACCGCACTTCCAGGGTTTCGCGGTTGTATCGGGCACCGTGGCAAACTTCGCAGGGAACATACACATCTGGAAGGAAGTTCATTTCAATCTTCAATGTGCCGTCTCCTTGGCAGGCTTCGCAGCGACCGCCCTTGACGTTGAATGAGAACCGTCCTGGTTTGTATCCCCGCACTTTGGCCTCGGTAGTCTCGGAAAACAAGGTACGAATCTTGTCAAAAACTCCGGTGTATGTTGCCGGGTTGGAACGTGGCGTCCGCCCAATTGGCGACTGATCGACTTGAACCAGTTTGTCCAAATGCTCGATTCCCTCCACGCGGGTTGCACGTCCAGGAACTTGCCGGGCACGATTCAACTCGTTTGCGAGGGTTTTAGCGAGGATTTGATTAACAACCGTAGATTTACCGGAACCGGAGACACCCGTCACACACACGAGCGCGCCGAGCGGCACTTCGACGTCAATTCCTTTGAGGTTATTTTCCCGGGCACCGATCACCTTGAGGGTTCGGTCACTATCGATGGGTCGACGAGTATCTGGAACACCCAGCGCCTTTTTTCCGGCAAGATAAGCACCGGTGATTGACTTCGCGCAGTTTTTGATTCCCTCTGGTTCGCCTTGATAGACAACCTCACCACCGTATTCGCCGGCTTGCGGCCCAATATCTATAAGCCAATCCGCGGCTTTGATCGTGTCTTCATCATGTTCTACGACGATCAGGGTGTTTCCAATGTCCCGAAGTCGTTCCAATGTTGCGATCAATCGTTGATTATCGCGCTGATGCAAACCGATTGATGGCTCATCAAGGACGTAAAGGACACCGGCGAGACCGGAACCAATCTGGGTTGCCAGCCTAATCCGTTGTGCTTCGCCACCCGACAAGGTGCCTGCGGCACGATTGAGACTGAGATAAGTCAGCCCCACGTCGATAAGAAACTTCAGGCGCGCCTGTATTTCTTTGAGCACTGCACCGGCAATCATTTTTTCCCGATCACCCAACACCAGCGACTCCAAAAACGCCGCGGCGTCCGCTACCGATAACGCGGCCAACCCTGCGATAGATAGCTCGCCGTGGCTTCCGGAATTCAGCCTAACGGACAGAATCTCGGGCCGTAACCTCGATCCTGCACATGCCGGGCAGGCCACTTCCCGAGTGTATGCAAGCAGGCGTTCTTTCTGGGATTCTGAGTCAGAGGTTTCAATCTTGCGGTTCATGTATCCCAATACGCCTTCGAATGGCGCGCTCCAGTTGCGGACTCGGCCGTACCTGTTTTTATAGCGCACTGTCACGGTCTCATCGCAACCGTGAATGAGAGCATGTTGCGCGGCCTCAGGCAGATCTTGGTAGGGGGTTTTCGGATCGAAATCCATTACCGCACCTAAGCCCTCAATCAATTTAGCGAAGTACTTGGAGTTCGGGCTGGAATACCACGGTTGAATACAGCTCACCGCGGGAGCGCCCGGATCGGGGATAATCAAATCGACATCGACTTCCGAGCGAGTTCCTAATCCGTCGCACGCCGAACAGGCGCCGTAAGGTGAATTGAAGGAAAAAGCGCGAGGCTCAAGTTCGTCAATTCCAATGGCGTGACCGTTGGGGCATGCCATTTTCTCGCTGAATCGGCGAACGCGGTGCGGGTGGTCGTCGTCAAGCGAAACGAAGTCTAAAACAACAACCCCGTCCGCTAATTTCAGCGCTGTTTCTACGGAATCAGTGAGACGTTGTTGCTGGGTTTTCTTCACTTGCAACCGGTCGACGATAACGTCGATGTCGTGCTTTACTTGCTTCTTTAACGTCGGCGGATGAGATAATTGGTAGATTTCACCGTCGACTCGAACCCGAGAGAAACCTTGGCTTGCTAAGTCCTGGAACAATTCAACGAATTCGCCTTTCCGGGTCCGCACTACCGGGGCTAAAACCTGGAATTTGGTGCCTTCTTCCATCTCCAAGACTTGGTCGACGATCTGTTGAGGAGTTTGGCGGTCAATGACGCTATCGCACTCGGGGCAATGCGGCGTACCTGCCCTGGCGTACAACAGCCGCAAATAATCATATACTTCGGTAATTGTTCCCACTGTTGACCGCGGATTTCGATTCGTCGATTTTTGATCGATGGAAACCGCCGGTGACAAGCCTTCGATGAATTCCACATCGGGTTTATCCATCTGCCCCAAGAACTGCCGGGCATAGGAAGACAAGGACTCGACGTAGCGCCGCTGCCCTTCTGCGAAAATCGTGTCAAAGGCGAGTGAGGATTTTCCGGAACCAGACAAACCAGTAAAAACAACGAGCGAGTCGCGCGGAATATCAATATCGACACCTTTAAGGTTATGTTCCCGTGCACCTCGTACTATCAACCGATCTGCCACAGTAAACCCACTTTCCACTTAACGTTAACAAATCGAACATAGCAACGAATCGAAACTTTCGCTAGTCTGGCACTATGCTTCTGACTCACATTTCAGTCTCCGCAATGGATAATAATTGCTACCTGTTGTGCTCCGATGGCCAAGGATTGCTTATCGACGCCGCCGATGACGCAAACCAAATACTCCAATTGGCAGCCGATAATGGCGTTGAGATTACAAAAGTACTCACCACACATCAACACCACGATCACGTGCGCGCATTGGAAGAAGTTTTGGCGGCAACTGGTGCTACACACTACGCTTCGGCACTGGACGCCCCAGGCTTACCTGCGCCGGTGGACGTCCCACTCACCGACGGCGACGTCATTGAATTTGGCGGTCAAGAACTTCCAATTATCATCTTGCGCGGACACACTCCCGGTGGCGCGTGCCTTGTGGTTGATATTGACGGAGTTCCCAATATTTTCATCGGCGATAGCCTATTTCCTGGCGGTTTGGGGAAAACCGCGTCTGAAGAGCATTTTACGCAGCTATTTAAGGATACAACCTCGAAGGTATTCGACGTCTTCCCTGATGAAACCGTGATTTGGCCCGGGCACGGCAAGCCTACGACCTTGGGAGATGAACGTCCACAGTTAGAGAAATGGTGGGACCGCAAATGGTAGAAATTGACCTGGCAGCTTCGGATGATTCCGTAAATCGCAGCGGTTTCTCCCCATCGTTCTACCGACTCTATCGCCGGTAACCGACCACATACTCCCCCACAGTTCTGTACGATCTTTAGTAGGTCGTTGTGGTACAAGGCCTTAAGAAATCAATTGAATGCACACGAAGGAGCGATCAACTACATGATCCGGAAATTCGCCCGCCCCATGGTAGCTTCCGTCTACATCGCTGACGGCGCAGACACCATTCTTAACACCCAAGCACATGTTGAGGGCGCAGAGGCTTTGATGCGGCGGCTTCGAACAGTCGTCTCTCGCAGCACTTTTAAAAAATTGCCACAAGATCCGGTCGTTGTCGCTCGGACTGTTGGCGGAGTTAAAGTCGGCGCAGGCACCATGCTTGCCCTTGGTAAGTTCCCCCGGCTTTCAGCAGCAACGCTCGCAGCTGTCAGCATTCCTACCATGATGGCTCGCCACGCATTCTGGGAAACCCAGGACCTGGAGGAGAAGGTCGCCCGGCGCCAAGGATTCCTCACCTCCGTTGCATTGTTGGGCGGACTGTTCATCACCAGTGCCGACACCGCTGGTAAACCCGGTTTAAAGTGGCGTGCATCTAAAGCAGCACAGCAGGCACAGAAGCAGGTTCAACAAGCACTCCCGTCACAGAGCGATACTCAGCGGTTTGCTTCCTCTGCAGCCGATTGGTTCGAAGACACCCAAGATAAGATCAATCAATTCGTGGCTGATAATCAGGATGATTGGAAAGGTGCGTTCTCCAGCTTTGTGGATGCCTCTTCCGATTGGCTTTCTTCTGCCCAAGAAAACTCGAAGGTAGCTAAAAAGTGTGTGGTTAAGGCTGCAGTGAAGGCACAGGATCGCGCAGCTTCTGCTTATGCTGACGCGCAGGCTGCCACCGGTCGTGCCGCGAAGAAGGCATCGAAGCGTGCTGAAAAACTACAGGATCAAGCAGCAAAGGCCGTCAAGCGTGCCCAGAAAAAGATCGGTGACGTTGTCTAACCGGTTCCAGGACGTCTTAGACTTTTAGTTGGCAATAGTTTTTCATAACCCACTTTCAGCGGTTCACTACGACCGTTGAAAGTGGGTTTTGCTAAGCTTATGCCTTTCCTTTTTATTTACGGTTGCTGAGACGTCGGGAGGTTTAGTGTGTCGGATTTCGCTTCTGAAATTGCGCTTGAACAACACTACGTAGATGGGCTGTTTGCCAAACTTGACGACGAAGTCGCCGCCGCGCAAAACCGCCTTGCGGAAGTTCAATTACGCGTGGATCCGGCCAACCCCGATGCGGAAGCATTGATTCAACGCGAAACCGAATACCACGGGTTAAATGAGCGCATCGATAAATTGAATCTTGCCCAATTGGGTTTGGTTTTTGGGCGAATCGATGTTGTGTGTGACCAGCCAGATTTTATCGATAACCCGGTACCTGGACGTCAGAATATGGACCGACGTTATATCGGGCGCATGGGATTAGATGATCGCGATGATGATTACCGAACATTGCTTCTTGATTGGCGTGCTCCCCTAGCACGGCCGTTTTATCTGGCGACCACTGCAAAGCCAGAGGGAGTGGAAACCCGCCGCCATATTCGAACCACCGGCCGCAAAGTCGTCGGGATTGATGATGAGGTTCTCTCAGGTGCCGTCGATTCTTCGTCGCTAGCGCATGAGGCATCACTTGGCGTGGCAAGCGAGTCCGTTTTGCACCGCGCTATGTCCGCGGCGCGAACTGGCTTTATGTCCTCCATCGTCGAGACCATTCAGCGAGAGCAAGACGAAATTATCCGCGATGAGACCCGCGGCGTGATGGTGGTAGTTGGCGGCCCAGGTACCGGTAAGACCGCCGTCGCACTGCACCGAGTGGCCTATCTTTTATATACCTGGCGGGAGCAATTGGCGCGCACTGGCGTGTTAATCATCGGCCCCAACCGCACCTTTTTGGACTATATTTCTCGAGTGCTGCCGGAATTGGGCGAAACTGGCGTCGTGTTATCGACCATTGGCGAGCTTTACCCAGGGGTCGCCCCCAAAGCCACTGAATCGGTTCTCAGTCGAGAAATTAAAGGATCCGAGGAGATGGTGACGCTTCTTCATCGGGCAGTTAAACGCTATCAGCGACTACCGGAGAAAAGCTTTTCCATCACTGTCGATGGCATTGATGTGGACGTCTCCCCTGCATTGGTGAAAGCTGCTCGAACCCGCGCTCGTCGAGGTCGCCGTCCGCATAACGAAGCACAACCGCTGTTTGCGGAGGCTCTGGCCGAGAAAATTACGGAGCTTCTGGTAGATAAAATCGGTGCTGATCCACTCGGCGGCACCAATCTACTGTCGGCTGGCGATAAGGCCCAGTTACACGACGACGTGGCAGCCGAACCAGCGGTGGCAGACGTCGTCCGGGAGTTTTGGCCGTTGCTCTCCCCTAACGAAGTACTATCAGAATTGCTTTCTGATCGCGATGTTATCGCCGAGATTGCGTTCGATTATGATGAGGAAACTCAATCTGCATTGTGGCGTGCTGAAGGTGAGATGTGGACCGCCAGCGATGCCGCGCTGCTTGATGAGTTGGCTGAGCTCATTGGGGTTACGGACACGACTGAGTCCGATGAAACATGGGAGGCCCAGATCGAGGATGCCGAGTATGCCTTGGACACGTTGAGTTCGTCGGCAAGCTCTGATTTGGATGACGAATCCGACGCCGAAATCTTGTCGGCCTTTGACGTTGTGGATGCTGAGGAACTTGCCCGCCGCCACGAAGTGCGCGATCACCGCTCAACAGCACAGCGCGCTTCCGCCGACGTACGGTGGGCATATGGACACGTGATCATCGACGAAGCACAAGAGCTAAGTCCGATGGAGTGGCGCATGGTTATGCGGCGGAGCCCATCACGGTGGATGACCCTCGTTGGCGATACAGCGCAAACGGGTTCGCCCGCGGGAGTTGACAGTTGGGCGGAGACCCTTGCCCCCTTCGTTGGTAGCAGGTTTAAAACGCATCAGTTATCTGTCAATTACCGGACCCCAGAGGAGATTATGGCGGTGGCGAATAAAGTGCTTGCCGTTTTCGCCCCCGAGATCACGCCAAGTGTGAGTTTAAGGAAGTCGGGATACCAGGTCCGCTTCGAGCCTTCCGGTACGGACGTTTCTGCGCTTTTCGACGCCCTCACCGCGGCCCATCCGAATCGTCTCTCAGCTATCATCACCGCCGACACGGAGAAGTATGCAGGCGCGCTGGGAGTCAGCGAAGTTAAAGGCCTCGAATTCGATCACGTGATTGTGGTGGAGCCGCAGCGAATAATCGCCGATTCGCCCCAAGGGTATCAAGATTTATTCGTTGCCCTCACCCGGGCAACGCAAAGTCTCACCATTGTTGGCGAACTTTAGTTTTTTAAACCATCTCGAATCAGTAGCGAATTTGTGTTGCCTTTCGTTGAAAGCACCACGCGCCAGCAGAAAGCCGAGACAACAACTGACTGCTGTCTCGGCTTGTGAAAAAGAACTAAAAACTAGCTCACGGTGTGAACGATCATCACGTCGCAATCTGATTGGCGGGCCACATCAGCCGGAACCGAGCCGAGTAGTCGACCCGTCAAGGAATTGATTCCTCGGTTACCGACAACCAGGAGGTCCGCTTTGTTTTCATTGACGATTGCCATGAGCGCCTCGACTGGAGTTCCGGATCGCACGGCGGTTTCGATCTTGGTAGCGCCAACAGTCTTGGCAAATTCCGCTGCTTTATCCAGATTCTCTTGGGCAGGGTCGGTGCCCAAAACGGTGACGGAATCTTGACGCAGGGTCTTAGAGGCTTCCTCTTTGGTCTCGTAATAGGCGCAACCGATTACCAGCGTTGCGTCGAAAGCTGCTGCGATCTTGGCTGCGCGCTCAACCGCAAGCATGGAAGACTTGGAGCCATCGGTACCAACAACGATGGTCGAATAATCGCTCATAAGAACCTTTTCTTTAGTTCGTGAATGGTGGAATAAAAGTAAGTCTAACAAAAACCAAGGTTAGGCTTCGGCCGTGTTAACCAGCATCACGTCAATATCGGCTCTGCGAGATACCTCACCTGGGATATTGCCCAATAACCTGCCCAGAAGTGAATCCAATCCCCGATTGCCAACCACCAGAAGATCTGCCGATATTTCATCTGCTACATGCAGGAGAACAGCCGCTGCCGATCCGGATTTCGTGACCGTTCTCGGCTCACCAAATCCTTCCTCCTGGGCGGCGTGAACTGCCTCAGCAAGAATGTCCGTTGCCGATTCTTCTGTGAACACAGGCGTCGCGTGCAGCTCCGAATGTGCTTTGGCGGTAATTGGGTCCGAGTCGCCAAAATACGCACACACAATGGTCAGTTCCGCCCCATAGACTTCGGCCAAACTAGCCGCTGTCTTTACTGCCTTTAATGACGAATCGGAGCCATCGGTACCAACAACTATCTGTGAGTATGAAATCATGGGTTTCCTCCTCAGCGGTGGTTTGCAAACAACAATGTCGTTTTAAACAGTGGTGGGTCAAACGGGCGGTTGTAAAAAAGAAACTCAGCTAGATTCCAGCTTCTTTCATGCCACGTAATTCTTTCTTCAGATCGATAATTTCATCGCGTAACCGGCCAGCGAGCTCGAATTTTAGTTCACGAGCGGCGTCACCCATTTGCTTTGTTAGATCGTCGATAAGCTTCTCAACCTCGCTTGACGCCATGCTGGATGTATCGGGCTTCTCTACCAAGGCAGCATCAGCTTGCGCTGAACCACTTCCCTGCGTGTCCGCAACCTGGTCAAGAATGTCGGCGATCTTTTTACGCAATGGCTGTGGGTCTATGCCGTGTTCCTTATTGTAAGCAAGCTGCTTTTCCCGCCGCCGTTCGGTTTCGTCGATCGCTTGTTGCATCGAATCAGTGACTTTGTCGGCGTACATGATGACTTCGCCGGACACGTTTCGGGCGGCACGGCCAATGGTCTGAATCAACGAGGTCGTAGACCGCAAAAATCCTTCTTTATCCGCATCAAGAATTGCCACCAGCGACACTTCTGGCAGGTCAAGCCCCTCACGCAACAGGTTAATGCCGACAAGGACGTCGTACTCCCCAAGTCGCAATTGTCTGAGCAATTCAACACGTTGCAGAGTATCAATATCCGAATGCAAGTACCTGACTTTAATCCCGCTTTCTAGCAAATAATCCGTGAGATCCTCCGCCATTTTCTTCGTCAGGGTCGTCACCAACACCCGTTCGTTTTTACGCGTGCGATCCCGAATTTCATCAATCAAATCGTCGATCTGGCCCCGGGTAGGTTTAACGGTGACTTTCGGATCAACCAAACCGGTGGGTCGAATCACCTGCTCAACAAATTCGCCGCCCGCAGCTGCGATTTCATAGTTTCCAGGAGTTGCCGACAGATAGACCGTTTGCCCCACCCGTTGCTCAAATTCTTCCCACCGAAGCGGACGGTTATCCAACGCGGACGGCAATCGAAAACCAAATTCCACCAGATTGCGTTTCCGGGACATATCGCCTTCGAACATGCCACCAATCTGTGGAACAGTCACATGGGATTCGTCGATAATGGTTAAAAAGTCTTCCGGGAAATAATCCAATAGTGTTGCAGGTGCCGTGCCTGCGGCGCGACCGTCTAAATGGCGGGAATAGTTCTCAATGCCTGAGCAGAAGCCAACCTGCTCTATCATTTCAAGGTCATATTCGGTACGCATTCGCAGCCGTTGCGCTTCCAAAAGTTTGCCGCGATTTTCTAAATCCGCCAGGCGCTCAGCTAATTCTTCCTTGATATCTTCGATCGCACGCGCCATCCGTTCCGGACCTGCCACATAGTGGGTTGCTGGAAAAATTCGTAGCTCATCTACCTGGTTTAGCACGTCACCGGTAAGCGGATGGATGTAATACAGCGCATCGATTTCATCACCGAAAAACTCCACACGCACTGCTACTTCCTCGTATGCCGGAATGATGTCTACAGTGTCGCCTTTGACTCGGAATGTACCGCGGCTAAACCCCACGTCGTTGCGGTCGTATTGGACGTCGACAAGCAAACGTAGAAACCGGTCGCGGTCGACCTCTTCTCCCACCTGCAACCAGACTGAGCGATCTAAATATTCTTGCGGGGTACCTAGACCGTAGATGCACGAAACCGACGACACAACGACGACGTCGCGCCGCGATAACAAAGAACTGGTGGCCCGGTGTCGAAGCCGCTCCACGTCGTCATTAATGGAGGAATCTTTCTCGATATAAGTATCGGTTTGCGCGATATAGGCTTCGGGTTGGTAGTAATCGTAATAGCTAACAAAGTACTCAACGGCGTTGTTCGGTAGTAACTGCCGAAGCTCATTCGCAAGCTGGGCCGCAAGCGTCTTATTCGGGGCCATGACCAAAGTCGGACGCTGTTGTTTTTCAATGAGCCACGCTGCTGTCGCCGACTTACCAGTTCCGGTAGCACCCAACAACACGATGTCGCGTTCACCACGATTGAGCCGTTCATCTAATTCACGAATCGCCTCCGGCTGGTCACCCGATGGCGAAAACTCCGAAACGACTTCGAACGTTCCGTTGGATCGTTCGATCTCGCCGACTGGCCGGTGATTGACCGCATTTTCTTCGTGCTCTAAAGCCGCATCCATAACTCACCATAGTAGCGCCGAAGTGCCACACAGTTTCATTGCAACCACCGCGAGCGCAATTCGGCCACCACCTGTGCAACTTGGGGTGCCAGCGCGGCTTGCTCACCGTTGTTGTCGATGATGAACGTTGTAGCTTTTCGACGCTCTTCGTCGCCAATTTGTGCAGCGATGCGCCGCTCAGCGTCTTCACGGGTTAATCCTCGATACTGAACCAATCGATTAATGCGCTCTGCTGCCACCACATCGACCACGATTACCGCGTCTACATCGTTATGGTGTCCGTTTTCAATGAGTAACGGCATGTCCCACACCACCAGCGGCTCACCGTCACGTTCCAATTCAGAAAATCGCCGTTGCGTCAACTCCGCAATGCGGGGGTGCGTTATCCGATTAAGGGCGGCCGTTTCTTCTTTCGATATGAAAGCCCGAGCCGCCAACTCTGAACGTTTAAGGCTACCGTCCGCCCCAATGATGTCTTCGCCAAAATGCGCTGCTAATTCCACCAGCGCTGGTTGCCCTGGTTCCACAATCTCCCGGGCAATGAGATCGGCATCTACGACAGGAATGCCTGCTTCCCGAATAAGATTCGCCACCGTAGTTTTTCCGGAACCGATTCCTCCGGTCAATCCGATAATCTTCATGCCCACCACTGTATTAGAAATGGAAAACCGGATCAGTAAGTTTCTGATAACTTACCGACCCGGTTCGATTCTGATCTTTTAGACCAATTAGCCTGTTGGGTTGATTAACCTGTGGTCTTAATTACCACCGAGAAATTGTCTACAAAATTACTCGGAATACCCTCGACATCAGCAAACTTCGAGGTATTGGTGACCAATACCGGAGTGATTAGGTTGTAGCCCTTGGATTGGATGAACTTGGGCTCGAAGGTGATCAGCGGCGAACCTGCCTTGACGTGTTCCTTGCGCTCCGCATGAACCTTGAAGCCCTCGCCATTGAGCTGGACGGTATCGATACCCACGTGGATTAATAGTTCCACGCCGTTGTCCAGCCGGAGTCCGACAGCATGACCCGACTTTTGAACTGCAATCACGGTGCCGTCAGCTGGTGCAACTACCGTGGTGCCGGTTGGCTTAATAGCGATACCCTTACCCAACTTCGCCGTAGCGAAGATCGGATCTGGAACGTCGCTGAGTGCCACTGCTTCACCAGCCAAAGGTGCGGTAATTTCGGTAACAACGCCTTCTTCAAGCGCCGTCTTGGTAGGTGCTTCCGCTACAGCTACTGCGGTACCACCGGCCGCTGCGGCACCAGCCACTGGAGCTGCAGCACTTGCTGCACTAGAAGGCGCAACCGCAGGGGCAGCCTCCACTGGGGTCTGGCGTTCAGCAGCCAGGCGCGCCAAGATTTCTTCTTTTTCTTCCTTGCCGCGGTAATCGAAGAAAATGACCAGGAACATCGACGTAAAGAAGGCGACAGCGATACCCAGGGCGTAACCACCGCTTGGAGTCATCGCAGGGATGGTGAGCAACGAAGTAAAGACGAATGCTTTCGCCTTAACATCGAAGATACCCATGACAATACCGCCAGCCACGCAGCCTGGCAGCAGGCGCATGTAGGTCTTCTTAAACCGGAGCAGAACACCGTAGAGCGAAGGCTCGGAAATACCGCCCAATAGACCAGCCATCATGCCACCAAGCGACACCTGACGCATTTGAGTATTGCGTTCCTTCATCGAAAGGATCATGACACCAGTAACAACACCGAAGCAAGCGAAGTTCCAGGCACCCATTGGGCCTTGGATGAAGTCGTATCCCAAGGTAGCAAGGTTCTGAACCATGATGGCGTTGAGTGGCCAGTGCAGACCCAGTGGCACCAGGAATGGGTAGAGACATGGAATGATAATCGCGAGGATAAACGGCGAGAAACCATTAACTGCGTACAGGAAATTCGAAATCGCATTACCGATACCAATACCGAACGGGCCGAAGATGAATGCCGTTGCAGGAATCATGATGAGCAGTGAGAAGAATGGGACGAATACCATTTGAACGGCACTCGGAATAATCTTCTTAAGTCCCTTTTCTACCCAGAACAGTGCGATAGCTGCGATCAGCGGTGGGAAAACCTGTCCACCGTAGTCATTGAGAACCAGTGGCAGACCGAAAACGTCGACCGTCTCGCCCTTTTCACCAAGAGCCAAAAATTCTGGAGTCAAAAGCGCAGCCGGGATAGCCGCACCGACCCATTCGTTGGCGCCAAGCTTGCGGGCAGCAGTAGCACCAATCATGATTGGCAGGAAGTAGAACACTGACCGCCACATCGCGTGCATCAGTTGGAAACCAGCTGGTAGCGTTTCGCCCTCTTCTGGATTGAAAGACTGAATGTTTGCGGTGTCAAAAAGAACCAATAACGTGATGATCAGCGATGCACCGAGCAGTGCCCAAAGAATTGGGCGGAAAGTGTCTGACAGGAATTCGAAGCAGTAATCCACCTTAGAGTACTTGCCACGAACGCCGCCATATTCCTTCTTGGTGCTGGCGCCCCCTTCTTCTTTTTCGCCCATGCCAGGAAGCCGGAGCAGTTCCTGGTAGTAGTTGGCGACCGCGCCACCCATGACAACCTGAAGACCGGTGCTTCCCTGTGGGACTACACCGAGAACATCGGGGTTGTTATCAAGGGCGTCTTGATCCGCTTTAGATTGGTCATGAAGTTGGAAGCGGAGGCGCGTCGCACAGTGCGACATGGAAGCAATATTTGCTGCACCACCGACCTTCTCCAAAATGAACTCTGATGTCTGTTTTACAGTCGCCATCAAAACCCTTTCGAGAATGAAATGTGGGGTTTTGCTCACAAACGGAAGCAAAACCGGAACTTACCCCACAGCTTAGCCGTTGGAACAACCCAACTCCACACTCAAATAATCGTTTTCCCACATTTGCGGAATATCTCACAGCGCAAGTTCGGGCAAAAACTCAAATAAACAAACCTATCTCTGGGTTAATTTGCGTAATCCCACGAAACCCCGTCACGCCAAACCTGGCCACAATGAAGCCGTTTTTAACCTAATTTCCCAGCGTGCAACAACTTTCAATATGACCACACAAGGCCTCCCACCGCGCGCCATTTCATGCAAACGTTTCCATCTCCCATGACACTCCACCTGGCTGTGAATTACGCCACCCGATTGAGCCTCAACCCACAAATAGGGGGAATTGGGGTCCAGCTCACTCTTATTGGAAACTATCCCCTAAGGCAGGTCCACACCAATGTGGCGTCGGTTCAAGTTGAGTCACTTGTCACAAAAGCGATGTTCTGCGGCTATTGAAAATGAATAACGGTCCCCCAATTTTGACCTAAAAAATACACAACACTGTCAGCCTCAATGAGTTGCATGCGATACTTTTTGCCCCTGTTTTAGGGCGAATAGTGTCGATAACTGCAGTTTTCCGCGCACACAAGGAATCGACAACAGTTTTTCGTTCATTAAGTCAATTGCCGAATAATTGATTTTTGAGCAATTGAAGACCTTTCAGATATGTGCCAACATGAGACTGTGCATCTCCTTGTTGAAAATCAGCTTCTTGCTCTCATCACAATCATGTCGCTCGGGTTACTTCTTGGGCGAGTCAGAATAGGTAATTTCCGATTAGGTGTCGCGGCTGTGCTTTTCGTCGGATTGGGGCTTGCCACAATCGAACCTGCGATTACATTGCCACCGCTCATTTATATCCTTGGGCTTTCCGTATTCGTGTACACCATCGGCCTGGAAGCCGCCCCGGGATTTTTTGAATCGATGCGCACAACTGGGCTTCGGCTTAATCTCTTTGGCCTCGGTATGATCGCGACGATCACAGCGGTTTCGTTCGGACTCATCAAGTGGTTTGGTATAGACAACCCGTCCGGAGCTGGTTTATTTACTGGTGCACTTACAAATACGCCTGCCATGGCGGCCGTCGTCGACTCCCTTCCGGTCTTTGTTACTGGTGCAGACGATAAAACCCTGGATTTGCCGGTGGTTGCGTATTCGCTTAGTTACCCACTTGGTGTTTTGGGCGTTATCCTCTCAGTGGCGTTCTTATCTAAGATTTTCAAGATTGATCATGACAGGGAAGCCGAAGACGCTGGGGTAGCTATTCAGCCGTTAAAAACCCGCCGGATTCGGGTGACTCATGAGGGCTTACCTTCGGTGTCGAGCATGCCGATTCGCTTTGATTTGGACATTATCATTTCTCGCATCGAGCATCGCGGCGAGCTCTTCCTACCGGAGCCAAATGACCATGTTGATCCAGGTGACATCATTTCCGTTGTCGGGACAGAGGAGGAACTTGAGCGCGCAGCTGAACACATTGGTGAGTTCCTCCCCGGTGATCCAACCCATGATGAACGCTTAGATTTCCGGCGCATCTTCGTTTCCTCCACCTCATTGGTTGGTATTCCGTTGCGCCGACTGCGCGGCCGACTTCCGGGAATATTGGTTACCCGGGTTCGCCGCGGGGATATGGATTTTGTCGCGACTCCTGACACTGTCTTGCAATTGGGTGACCGGGTTCGAGTGGTTGCTAGTACCGATCGGATTGACCAAGCAACCCGAATTTTCGGAGATTCTTATAAGCGAATCTCAGACATCAACCTGCTTCCGCTTTTGGTCGGCATGACTGTCGGTGTTTTGCTCGGTATGGTCGCAATTCCATTGCCGGGTGGCGCATCGTTGAAGCTTGGTAGTGCAGGTGGCCCGCTTATCGCCGCCCTCATCTTGGGGGCAATCGGGCGCACGGGCCCAGTAGTGTGGCAAATTCCGTTCGGTGCAAACCTCGCGCTTCGGCAACTGGGAATCACACTATTCCTCGCCGGGATTGGCACGACGGCTGGTGCTGGATTCGGCGAGGCTTTGAAAGATCCGCAATCGCTTTTGATTATCGGCATTGGCGCGATCATCACTGTTGTTTTCAGCTTGCTCACCTTAATCATCGGATACAAGGTTTTGAAAATCCCATTCGGTCAGGTTGCTGGCATGATTTCAGGTCTGCAGACCCACCCAGCTGTCTTAACCTATGTCTCAGACCACACCAAGAATGAATTACCGTCCATGGGTTACACCTCGGTTTATCCAATGGCGATGGTGGCTAAAATCGTGAGCGCCCAAGTTCTCTTATTCTTGCTGTTCACTTTCTAATTTTTTAACCCAACCGGTCGTCGTAAGTTGCTACGATAAGCCTCGTGGTCTTCGCGTACGCGCTGGCGGCCAATTTCAACAACCGTTTACGCAGCAGCTTATGCTTTTAATCGCCCCTCGAGGTGTTATTTCCTGCTTTGACTTATCAACTTTAACAACAATGTCTCATATCCTCCTCTCCCCCACCGACACCCTCATTTTCAACGACACAACGTTGTACCGGGTGCATGCCGCAGTGGATCTTCCAGTGCACGGTGTGAATCGCGGCGACCGGGGTGGTTGGGCGGCGCGGGCTTATAACGTCCAGGAAAGCGCCTGGATTGCGGACGAGGCCAAGGTTTATGACGATGCCGTTGTATCTGGTCAGGCAATCGTTCGCGATGAGGCAACCGTATGGGGTGCCGCGCATGTCAAAGAACAGGCAATAATCAGCGGAAATGCCGATATTTATGACCAAGCGATAGTGACCAGTGCCGCGCACGTTGCGGAGTGCGCTGAGGTTTTTGGCCGGGCGTGCGTTTCAGGGAATGCTATGGTCACAGGTTCGACGTGGGTTTCCGGTTCCGCACTGGTTACAGACGCAAGCGTTATCACCGGTGGCGTTTCCATTTCCGGGTTGATGCGTATCGGCGGCGAGGCGGTAATAACCGATCCGGGTGATGTCTGTGCGGTTAGTTTTGGTGCGCCCACAGATGCCCACATCACGCTACACCGGACCAAGACTGGTCACCTTATTCATGACGATTCTTGGTCGGGAACGCTTGACGATTTTCAGCTTCAGAGATTAACTGGCACTTTATCAAAGCCACAGGCTTTGAACCTCATTAATTTTCTTCGCAGTCATATGTCTCAGTGGTAAGTTTCAAAAGCTTTTCTCCTCCGTGCTACTAGCACCATCGTGTCGAAGACACTTTACGACGAAGGACGTCGCGGCTTTGACACGCAATCCGTATTTATCACTGTAGCTGTGAGACGGACTCGCTCCAGACGTATGCGCCGACAATTTCCCGCCCAACCGACTGGGCATTAGCCAAAGACACTTGGTTGTATCCATCAATATGTCCCCAGAGTTCTTTGGTTTTGTACGCCTCGCTATCAGCTAACTCCCGGGCAAGATGAATCAGTGTTGCTTTACCGAATTTCTTTCCGTGGTGTTGCGGCACAAGACAGATACTAGTTAACGCGATGCCATCAATTCCGAACTGCGAATCGATCGCACATGCAACCATGCCAATGAGTTCTCCGTCTGTGCTAACGCTCCAAGCCATACCTGGTGAGATCTGGTCAGCTGTAAGAAGGTGGAACTTACGGGAAATTCTAGGATTCACCTCACGCAACTTCGTATAAATGCTGCGTTCAACTTTTATTGCTTCATCAGCGCTCATTCCTCGTAACTGTACGTTTTCGAGCGTTGGGCTAAAATGGCTGGCTATTGTTGCGATAGGTGCAGAAACCACATATTGGTCGACGGCGACATTCGGCCAAACTACTGGCGTGAAGATACGCATAGCAAGCGGCTTAAAGCACTCGTACTGCCGAAGAATTTCTGTGCAGTGGTCAAAACTAAACAACTCTGGTGTCAGTGAGGTGGCAATGATGTCAATAAACGGTTGGGACACGTCTAATCCCCGGTAACGTATTCCGGTCAGTGCCCAGTCACCCGCACCAAGATCAATGATTCGGTTCGCCCACAATAATGGGTCTGCCACATTGACTCCGAAATAACTCTTTCCGGCTTCGCCCCATCGTGCATCACCTATTCGGTCGATTTCCACCCCAAGGTAGGCATTTATTGTAGAAGCCGTGGCGGGACGAGCCGCCCAATTCGCTGCGGCGGAAACGATTTGTTGTCGGTTGATGTGCATTTGGTTCCCTCTTTTAGCTATCTGCAGTTTTATTTAAAACGCACATAACCCCTTCGCCAACCAAAAAAGGTCGGTGAAGGGGTTGTTACTAACTAGCGATTAGTTGCCAGCGAGCTTCTCGCGCAGTGCAGCGAGCTGCTCATCGGAAGCCAGGGAACCGCTTTCTGCTGCCTCGTCTGCTGCTGCCGGAGCTGCCTCAGCGGATTCGGAAGAGTAGTTAGCAGGTTCACCGGCTGCGGCAGCCTCAGCTGCTGCGATCCGGTTACGCTCGATCTGAGCGGTGTGCAGGTTGAAGCGACGCTCCGACTCAGCGTAGCGAGCTTCCCATTCCTGACGCTGCTCGTCGAAGCCTTCGAGCCATTCGTTGGTCTCTGGGTCGAAGCCCTCAGGGAAGATGTAGTTGCCCTGCTCGTCGTAGGAGTCAGCCATACCGTACTTGGATGGATCGAACTCTTCGGTGTAGTCCTCGTCAGCCTGCTTGAGGGAGAGGGAAATCCGACGACGCTCGAGGTCGATGTCGATGACCTTGACCATAGCTTCTTCGTTGACACCAACAACCTGATCTGGAACCTCGACGTGGCGCTGAGCCAGCTCGGAGATGTGTACCAGACCCTCGATGCCTTCCTCGACGCGAACGAACGCACCGAATGGAACCAGCTTGGTGACCTTACCTGGGACGATTTGGCCAACAGCGTGGGTGCGTGCGAAGACGCGCCATGGATCTTCCTGGGTAGCCTTCAGGGACAGGGAAACGCGCTCGCGGTCCAGATCAACATCCAGAACCTCAACGGTTACCTCGTCACCGACGGTGACAACCTCAGATGGGTGGTCGATGTGCTTCCAGGACAGTTCGGAAACGTGAACCAGACCGTCAACGCCGCCGAGATCAACGAAGGCACCGAAGTTGACGATGGAGGAAACGACACCCTTGCGAACCTGGCCCTTCTGCAGCTGATGCAGGAACTCGGAGCGAACCTCGGACTGGGTCTGCTCAAGCCATGCGCGGCGGGACAGAACAACGTTGTTGCGCTGCTTGTCCAGCTCGATGATCTTTGCTTCGATCTGCTGACCGATGTATGGATCCAGGTCACGGACGCGACGCATCTCGACCAGAGATGCTGGCAAGAAGCCACGGAGACCGATGTCGAGGATGAGGCCACCCTTGACAACTTCGATGACGGTACCGGTAACGGCTTCGTCCTTCTCCTTGAGTTCTTCGATAGCGCCCCATGCACGCTCGTACTGTGCACGCTTCTTGGACAGAATCAACCGGCCTTCTTTGTCCTCCTTGGTGAGAACAAGAGCGTCGATTTGATCGCCAACTTCGACGACCTCATCTGGGTCGACGTCGTGCTTAATGGAAAGCTCGCGAACCGGAATGACACCTTCGGTCTTGTATCCGATGTCGAGCAGAACCTCGTCGTGGTCAACCTTCACCACGGTGCCCTCGACGATGTCACCATCGTTGAAGTACTTGATGGTAGCGTCGACAGCTGCGAGGAAATCCTCAGCGGAGCCAATATCGTTGATGGCTACCTGAGGGACGTTCTTGGAGGTCATATGTTAAGTGCTCCGAAATATGTAGGAATCGTTGATGGACAGTTATGCGCCTCTCTCATAATGGCTGCTCAGCGACCATTATGATCCCGCTTTCAGCACAGCCATCGCTCTCCTACTAAAACGACACGCACTCAAAGCCCAGACACGCTCGTGCAACATTACCCCATTTATGCAGCTAGAGCAAATAGAATCCCCCATTGTGGATCCCAAACCAACGAAGTTTTCCGCAGCCGAAGCTGCCCGCGCCCAACAATCGCATTGGAACGCCGATGCGCGCAACTACCATGACCGACACAAAAACTATCTATCTGGGTTTTATTGGTGCCCAGAAATGCTAAGCGAACAGGACACACAGCTGCTCGGCGATGTAAGCGGTCAACATGTTTTGGAGATTGGGTGCGGCTCAGCCCCGTGCGCCACATGGCTCGCCAACCAGTACCCCGCAGCCACTGTCACCGCCTTTGACATTTCAGCGAATATGCTTCGGGCGACATCTGGCGTCGAAAAGCACAATCAACCACGCAACCTGCACCTTATTCAAGCGGACGCCGCTCGGCTTCCGTTCGCGGACGCGTCGTTCGATCAGGCATTTTCTGTTTTCGGCGCGATCCCGTTTATCGCCGACCTTAACGAACTATTCGCCGCGATTGGACGGTGTTTACGACCCGGCGGCCGGTTTGTCTACGCCACCAATCACCCCATGCGTTGGGTCTTTCTCGACGACCCGGGCGAGGCTGGGCTACTCGCGGCGATCCCCTATTTCGACGACAGCTACCACGAAATTGACCCGACCTCCGGGAATTTAACATACATCGAATATCACCACAGCTTCGGCGATCATGTCCGGGCGTTAACGGCAGCCGGGTTTCAGCTTATCGACGTCTTAGAGCCCGAGTGGCCTGACGATCTCACTGAAAACTGGGGCCAGTGGTCACCACTTCGCGGCAAGATATTTCCAGGAACCGCCATTTTTATAGCCCAAATGGGTTAAACCAATCCGGCGCTAACCCCTCCATACCCCCGATCGGACATTGTAGAACGAAAGCCACATCGCTAGTTTTTGGGCAAAATATCCAACAGCAAGCACGTTTGAAAAGTTTATGCAGCTATGCTAGCGAAAGTTCAGATACCCAACGGTCAGGGCGGACATCAGACAAATCTGTGAAAATGTTGTTTTAAGTGTTATTGGGTGTATTGTTAAAAAGAATCTCACGGTTATGCAGGTGCTTTAAAGCGCGACGCAACCGCACCAAAGTTTGAGTTCGTAGTCAACAGCGAATGAAAAGGCTTGACACGGTGTGGCATTTGGGAAACTTGGGGCGTCGAAAAGTGTAGTCAAGGGTAAGCACGAACGACCGCAGGCCCCACAATCGCTGATCAAAGAACATGCGTACTTTTCCTTAAGAAAGGTAGAACCACTATCGTGAGCAACGCTGCTTGGGAGGGTTTCACCCCAGGTAACTGGCAAGAAACCATCGATGTCCGCGACTTCATCCAACTCAACTACACACCGTTTAACGGAGACGAGTCGTTTTTAGCAGGCCCCACCGAAAAAACACTCCGGGTCTGGAACCACCTAGAACAAAACTTCCTCGCAGTAGAGCGCGAACGCCGCGTGTACGACGTGGACACTACAACCCCAGCCGATATTGACGCGTTTCCAGCCGGGTACATTTGTGCCGACGACGACGTAATCGTGGGATTACAGACCGATACCCCACTCAAACGAGCCATGATGCCCAACGGCGGATGGCGCATGGTGGAAACCGCGATCAAAGAAGCCGGACTGGAACCAAATCCACACATCAAAGAGATTTTCACCAAATATCGTAAAACCCATAATGAAGCGGTTTTCGATATCTACACCCCACGCATTCGGGCCGCCCGATCCGCACATATCGTCACCGGTCTCCCGGATGCCTACGGCCGCGGACGCATCATTGGCGACTACCGGCGGGTAGCTCTATACGGCGTTGATTTCCTCATTAAAGAAAAGGAAGCCGCTAAAGACAGCGTCGCAGACAAGCCGTTCACTGAGCACTGGGCCAGGTTCCGGGAAGAACACTCCGAACAGATCAAGGCGCTGAAAAAGCTGAAAACAATGGCTCAGGCCTACGGTTTCGATATTTCCCAGCCGGCACGAACTGCACAAGAAGCCGTGCAGTGGACCTACTTTGCATATTTAGCCTCGGTGAAAAGCCAGGACGGTGCCGCGATGTCCATCGGTCGGCTATCTGCATTCCTCGATATTTACTTTGAGCGCGACCTCAACGCTGGGCGAATCACCGAAACGGACGCCCAGGAAATGATCGACGCGCTGGTTATCAAACTGCGTATCGTCAGGTTCTTACGCACCATCGACTACGACCAGATTTTCTCCGGCGACCCTTACTGGGCAACCTGGTCCGATGCCGGTTTCGGTACCGATGGCCGTTCCATGGTCACCAAAACCAGCTTCCGATTGCTCCAGACGCTACGGAACCTAGGGCCTGCGCCAGAACCGAATATCACCATCTTCTGGGACCCAGCACTGCCGCAAGGCTACAAAGATTTCTGCGCCGCTATCTCCATTGAAACATCCTCTATCCAGTACGAATCAGACGAACAGATTCGTGACCGGTGGGGCGACGATGCGGCGATCGCGTGCTGCGTATCCCCTATGGCGGTGGGCAAGCAGATGCAATTTTTCGGTGCTCGCGTCAATGCCGCGAAGTCTTTGCTCTATGCCATCAATGGTGGCCGCGACGAGGTCTCAGGCAAGCAGATAGTTGACGGCTACGATCCTATTTCCGGCGACGGGCCATTAGATTTCGATGAAGTGTGGCAGAAATACGAAGACATGCTGGATTGGGTAGTCGGCACCTATGTTGAGGCGCTGAATATCATCCACTATTGCCATGATCGTTACGCCTACGAATCCATCGAAATGGCACTCCACGATTCCGAAATCGTGCGCACCATGGGCTGCGGCATTGCCGGGCTTTCCATCGTGGCCGACTCGCTCTCCGCAATCAGATACGCGAAGGTTACCCCGGTGCGGGACGAAACCGGTCTGGTTGTTGATTACGTCACCGAAGGCGATTTCCCGGTCTACGGCAATGACGACGATAGGGCGGACGACATCGCCGCGACGATCGTGCACACCATCATGAGCAAAATCAAGGAAATCCCCATGTACCGGGATGCCATTCCGACCCAATCGGTGCTTACCATCACGTCGAATGTCGTCTACGGTAAAGCAACCGGTGCGTTCCCATCTGGTCACGAAGCTGGCACACCATTCGCCCCGGGCGCAAACCCAGAAAACGGCCTGGATTCGCACGGAATGCTGGCGTCAATGTTGTCGGTGGGCAAACTTGATTACGAAGACGCCCTTGACGGAATCTCGCTCACCAATACCATCACCCCATCCGGTTTGGGTCGCACCAAGACTGAACAGATCGGCAATCTCGTTGGAATTTTGGACGCCGGTTTCATTATGGACGATCCACCTTGCTGCGGGGTCAGCCAATAACCAATTGAATGTGCGAACCCAAGGTGCTTTTCCGAGCTTCGTAGAAAACGGTGAAGCACCGTGAAGCCCGCAACCGCAAACCTTCCACCTGTTTTTGGTCCGTTAGTACTAGCAAAGGAGAAAACCACCCTATGTCCACTAAATCCTTCGACGAACGCCTCGCCGATATGAAAGCTGCCCGCTCAGAGCACAATGCTGGTTCTGGTCTGTATCACGCCAATATCAATGTTCTTGATCGGGGTACTTTGGAAGATGCCATGGAGCACCCAGAAAACTACCCGAATCTGACGGTTCGTGTTTCTGGTTACGCCGTTAACTTCGTCAAACTCACCAAGGAACAGCAAAAGGACGTCATTTCCCGCACGTTCCACTACGGCGCATAACAGTTTGTATCGGGATTATGCCATTGGGGTGTTTTCTTAAAACACGGATCTCGCGCTTTTAAGATGACACCCCGGTTATATGCATTAAGTACAAAACGTACACGAGGTTTTTCATGGTTGATGGTGTAAATACATCGGTCACGGTGGCGCCGAGTACCGGACCGCGATTACGGGGAACGGCACAAGGGCTTGGTCACGGCACGGATATCGCAGTGGAGCTCAGTAGGCCGGAGCTTTTCGACGCCCGCCGTACCGGCGACATCGGTCTCGTTCATTCCTGGGAACTCGTCACCGCAGTTGATGGGCCTGGCACTCGGATGACATTGTTTCTCTCCGGTTGTCCGCTGCGCTGCCAATACTGCCACAACCCTGACACCATGACTATGAAGGAAGGCACGATTGAAAAAGTGGAGGATATCATCGCTAAAATCCTCCGCTATAAGCGGGTTTTCCAGGCTTCCGGCGGCGGTTTAACCATCTCAGGTGGCGAACCACTGTTTCAGATCGCCTTCACTCGAAAAATCTTGAGCGCTGTCCACGATGCGGGAATTCATACCGCAATCGATACCTCTGGTTTTCTCGGGGCGAATATGACTGATGCTGATCTGGAATCAGTTGACTTGGTTTTGCTCGACGTTAAATCGGGCATCCCGGAAACGTATAAAGAGGTAACTGGCCAAGAGTTACAACCCACGATCGATTTCGGCGACCGTCTTCATGCGCTGGGTAAGAAGGTTTGGGTGCGGTTTGTCCTAGTTCCCGGCCTGACCGACGCCGAAGAAAATATCCAAGCGGTGTGCGATATTGTCTCCCGGTGGAAGGACAATGTCGAGCGTATTGAGGTGCTCCCCTTCCACAACATGGGGCAAGATAAGTGGCAGCAATTGGGGCTGCACTACAACCTCGAAAACGTGGCCCCTCCCACCGCCGAGTCGGTTGCCCACACCCGCGCCGTTTTTGCTAACGCGGGTTTCACCGTTTACTAATCCCGCTTCGGTTCGCAGGCAGCGTCAAGCTCCGCGACCGCAGCTTTCGCCCATTTCACGGCTTTACTGTTTCCGCTCCTTGTGGCTAATTCGCGCAGGCCTGGTACGAGTAGCGACTCCGGTGGTGCAATCTTTTGTACCACCGCGCTTCGCACATCGGGGGCAAAATGCGCCATGACCTCCGCTATTTCTGCGGTGCCGCTAGGCACGGATGCTTGTGCCGCCGCATAGCTTAAGGCGTCGTCAAGCACGGGCCACACCAGCGCCAACATGCCGGTTTCGGCACAGCCTGCTAACCCCGCAGCAAACAACGCGAGATGGGTTTTCTGCTCCGCCCAATCCAGCGTTGCAAAATCCGGCACGCCTGGTAGCAACAGTCCCCGGCGCCAAGCGGTATCGACCGCCTCCGCTACCCGCGCCGACGCCGGGTGCGCGGCAGGCCGCAGCAAGCCGAGCAAGTTTATCGCAGTAGTAGCACTCAGCGGTTCAGATGACCGTGCGAATTGCTCAGCCAGTATCGCAGCCGCCCCCAAGTCTTTCGCGTTCCATACCAAGCCGCGCGCGGTCACGTCCCGCCATGTCGGAAAAGTGCCCGGTTCCGGCGCGAACTTACAGTTTTTCACCAGCCGATTCGGCTTCTGCCGAAGCGATAGCGGTGCGCTGACCACGGCAGGGGTTTTTCCATTTGCCCACTCTTTGCTACTTGTCACGGTTTCCTCCGTGAACGGATCTTTAAGATACTTGGCAACGATCGTGCCTACGGTTATCCCTACTATCTCACCAGAATTACTGCGCACGGCTACATCCAAGTCTTGGATTCCGCGTTCAGCAATGAAGCTGTCCCGCGCGGCGTCATCGTTGAGTGCACCCTCGCGCAGCCTAGCGAGCGCTAACGCCAAATCGGCTTCCTGTACGGGCCTGTTGGCTTTTTGGTAACAGCGGATTCGCTCAATGAGATCTTCTACATCGATGGAAAGATCACCATAAGATGGCTCCGACAAAACCGCAGGCAGGTTTTCTTCGACAGTTGCCATCAGTGCCGCGAGTCGAGCGGCACCAATGGAATATTGTTTAACACCCAGGTTCGTTTTTAACTCGCCGCGTTCCCAGTCCCGAATGATGGTTGACCACGGCTCGATGCCGACCATCTGCGTCACCGATTGAAGGTCAGTCGGCGATTTTTTAGCCAGCTCGTAGATGGCTAACGAGAGTTGTTCCGTTATGAGATCATCGGGAAGCTGCCCGAAATATAAGTCCGATTCGCTAGCCCGGCTTCTAATGATACGAATCAGATCCGACAGCGATTCGACGGTTGCTGGGATTTTCTCAAATCGAGCTGGCGACCATGTCGGCGGAGTTGGTTGCCAGCAACGCACAGTAGGTTCGGAGTTAGCAACGGCTGGTTGCCGTTCCTCTTCGATATTCCATTCGTTCAGGAGCCTGCCCGCCGCGTCGGCAAGTTTATCGTCTGTTGAATGTGCGAGTTCCGTAAGCCGAGCTGCCAGTGCGGCTTGAACCTCAACGCTTGGTGCTTGCCGACCCCTTAAGGCCTGCACCGTGCCACGTTGCGCGGCCAAGGTTGATGAATAGAGACAACCTAGTGCGACGTCGATAAGCTCAGCATCGGTTAAGCCGCTGTCCGAGGTGTTCGCAAGCAGCGGTATGCCGAAAGTGGTGACAAATAGCGATTCGCTGGTGGCAATCAGCGGATATATATCCACGCGATGGCGATACAGTGTCTCGCCTTCGAAACCAAGATAGTTGGTAAGTATTTCGATCCAGCGTCGTCTATCGCTTGGCCGCACGCTAGCTTCCAGCGCACGTATCGCAGCACCGATGAGCCCTTCTGTCGGGACCAACCCGCGTTCGATAATGCCAGTAATCGCGGCACCGAGCGGGCCGGATACCCGCACCCCCTGTTCGATCGCCGCTACAAGGTGCTCGATCGCAGTTGGCAGGAGTATTTCTTCCGGGATGTCCTGTGCTTCTGGCGGAAATAACGTGGGTTCAGTGGCACCGCCTAAACTTCGGCCAGCAAAAACTGCCCAGTCCTTGAGATACTCAAAATTTTCAATCGGCGGTAATTCCTTAACGCACATCGCGGTGACAGCAATCTCGCCATAGAATGTGGCGTTATGCTCGCCGAAACGGTTGGTTTTCCTGCATACGGTTTCGGCAAATGAGCGCACGAAATCGTCGTCCCGACAGGCCACAGCTGCTGCGACCACTTCCATATCAGATTGTGTGACGATGCTTCGAGCGCGGTTCGCGGATATCCCAAGCCGAATGGCAAAACAGCGAAACATCGTTAGGTCGATATCGGCCAGTGGCGGTACTGGCCGCAGTTCGCCGTTGCTCCAGTACGTGAGATCACCTGATTTCAACCCGCTTAACGCCGCCTTTTGGTGGTCCTTATCTCCTAACGGCAGGAAACACATTTCGGCACGATCAGCGGTGTCCCAGCCGAGGTCACGAAAGACTGCAACGGCGGTTTCTAGTTTCGGATTAATTTTCACGAATGCTTCTTTCGACTACTGGTACGGCGTGCGGAGTTTTCGACCAGATTCCACTAATACCAGCATTCCCGAGAAGTTTTGCATAATTTTGCATTAAGATTAAAAAACATTGATTATCGCAGCTTGAAAGGCCAAAACGTGACCAGGATCGCAATCCCCACCGCATTATTTGGGCTGATCGAATTCGACAGTTCAGAGGGCATGTGGGAATCGGATGCGCGCTTTACCGTAGGTGATGCGACCGTTACAACACGGATAAGCTCCTTGGAAAATGCGGTCACCGAAGCTAATGCGTCTATTCTTCGGACGTATCTTGACACTATCCCCAACATGTATCGAAAATGCTGGGATCGAATTGCGGCTACTTATACAACTGATCCCGTGATTGTCGATTTCATTAACGACCAACGTGCGGAGATTTACCCAGATGATCTTGTCGATTATTTTGCAGTCTCCTGCGTCGATGAGATCACCCCGGAAAAGTTTCTGGAAAAAATCCGCCTACGAGCAATTTGGTTTTCGCTACCAGAAGACGTCAACACTGGGGACGATACTCCAAGACTAAACTGCTGCTTCGATTTCGGATTGGACAGTGACTTCTCCGATGAGATCCTCGCCTGTAGATTCACCGAAAACCGGGAACTGACCGGCATTAGCCACGAAAGCTAGTCGTGTTTCCCGGAACCAGGTAGCAAGACCACCGTATTTTCACCGCTTACACACTAATTACCTGCTGTAGGCGTCAATACGTATCTGGTTGTTCTGATCTCCGACCCATTCCCAGGAAATCTGGCCCAGTGCACCGAGACCCGTTTCAATCACATCCGGTGAGACTTTGTGCGGAATATCAACCAGTACGCATTCAATTTCCTTGAATTTGATGGGCCCGCCACAACCATCTGCTGTGTAACCAGGTACGTATTCGTATTCCGCAAGTTCCGTCCAATATAGTCGCGATTCTGTGAGCGTTTTTACTTGTCCCCGAACAACTCCGATGGAATCGAAAAACTGGAAAAGCTCGCGATACTTCGTATTGTTAAGCAAGCTAGCGCGCCGATCACGCTCTTTAGCGACTCTGCGTTCGTGGCGACGAATTAAATTGTCATCGATCATGGGGTCTCCACTTAGTAGAAGTTTCTATGCGAGCGGTGTATCGGCACATCGGGCACCAGGTCGGGTAGCGGTGCTTTCAGGCAGGAGGCAGTGCCGCTACTAGCTCTTGGGCTTTAGCCTTGTTCTTTGGCGTTCCGTTTAAGGCGAGTTGCCTCACCCCATCCCAACTCGAGAGTGGAATCAGCCCCCGGCGCGTAGCTTCCATAAGGGTCGTGTGAGAAGTTGCGATGACCTCAAGTATCCGGTTGGTGTTTCTGGGGTTTGCGGCAGGCAAAGCCTCAAGAAGCAGCGGCCAGAAAACAGGCACGAGTTTCGGGTTGTGCACTGTCTTTTCGGCTAGTATGGCTGGATTCCAGGCGGGGTGTTGGCTACAGATGCGCACCGCGTTTTGCACGGCGCTCACCGCTATGCCACCTGTGGTGGCGAGTGTGCTTAGTAGTTGCCAGGTTTCGTCATTCCATGTCTCAGTTCCCTGTTCGGCCAGATAGATCGCCACAAGGCTTGGCGGAAGAGATTTAGGTGTACCGGTGTTTTTGTGGTAGAGGAATCCGTTGAACTGTTTTGCTGGCTCGTGTTGGATAGCTTCACCGTCCCAGTAGATAAAGCTTCCGGTTTTCCGCTGCGTTTTACTGGTGCTGGGATAACTTTGGTCTAAGACCACCGCCCCTAATGTGGGCACGCTGCGAATGTGGTAGTAGGTGGCCAGATCGGCGGGAAAACCGAGGGTGATCACGCCTGATTCGCTAATACCAACTACCAGAGAATCGGTAATATCAGGGGCCTCCGGCGGGGACCACAATTGCCCACATTGGGTGTCGTCTAGGTGGGAAGCCTGCGGGGTGGGGCTGTCATCTGTTGTAATCGGACCGAGTGTATCCACGACGTTACGGGCCGCGACGATGGCTTTGGCATTGCCGGTTTTAGCAGCCAGAGCCCGTAACCCAGGCACCGCTAAAACGGTTTGTGGCGCGGTAGCATCAGCCACCGCTGCTTTAACCGATGGGCAAAGTGTTGCCATTGCATCGATAATGTCGGTAAGCCCCGCCGGAATGCGGCTGTGGGTAGTAACCGCTTTGGTAATGACCGCGTCGAGGGCCGACCAACTTAATGCCACCATGTCTGCTTCGGCGATGTCCATGAGGGTGGTGGCAAGCGCTTGCAGGTGTGTTAATTCCGGTTTCCAATCCAAATAGGTTGCGTCCATCGTTGCTATGTTGATGAGTCCGCGTTGCCACGCCGTGTGCAGGGTATCGATAATCTCTGGATGGCTCCGACAGCTTCCTATGAAATTAATCGTTGCTGCCGGATGCAGTTCGGTGGCACGGCATGCAAGCTGATTTGCGATAATCGGCGCAGCTGGGCTGTGGGCATGAAGGCCGCCAAGGTGAGCGTATTGCCAACAAGGAAACAGTTGCGGGGTGGCGTAGAAAAAGTAATTGGGTGCAATGCCGTCGGGTTCCGTCCGCAACGACTTCGGTCGTTTCTTCACTTCTGGTTGCTGGTAGTCCAATGCTGGTTCGGTGAACGAGTCAGCCAGGTAATTTTTTAAGACAGTGCCTACCGTCGGATGGAGAATCTCACCACTGAGGTTCATGACCCGGATCTCAAGTTCCGGCAGTTCCATAACCGATTCGGGGATGATGAGGCGGGCAAGCGCGGTTGCAAGGTCGGCTTCGGCGACTGGCTGATTGTGGGTTTCGTAGAGCTTGAGTCGGGTCAAGAAGTCATCAAAAGTGATGGAAAGATCCTCGTAGCTGGGTTCTGAGAGCACGCATGGTAGTTGATTGGCTGCGCTTAAAAGCGCGATGAGGCGGGCGTCGACAAGTGAAAGTTTGCGGAAGGAACGCGGTATCTCCAGGCAATCATCTGCCCACTGACGCAATATGCCGTCGAAAAGCTCAGCTGGAACGCCCGCCACTACTCGGCGCAGCGACTGCGGGTCGGTTGCGGCCAGGCGGTGGCACGCTAGGACAAATTTTTCGGTGGTACCGTCGCCGAAGCTGCCCCGGGTAGTCGAAAGTGCGCGTTGTGAAGCGATGACCTGCGGCAAAGCCTGCGCGATCTGTTCTGTGGTTGCCGGGATCGGCGCGAAACGCGGGACATCCCACAACGGTGGTGCGTCACGCCAGATAAATGTGGGCGCATCGTGGCTGCTTGTGGCAGAAGTCCCTGAGACTATCCCCCATTGCTCTAACAAACTGCTCCCCTCCGGCACCTCACGCAGTCGTTCCACAAGCGGTTGCACCGTCTCGGGCGCGGGGTTCACCCGATTTTTCAGCGCCGCGATAACCAACTTCTGCGCTTTTTTGGTCTTTGTGTATAACGCGGGCAGCGCGATATCAACAAGTTCGCTGTCGGTTACTGTGCTAATAAGCGGCACGCCGAGCTTTTCGACGACCACAGGCTGTCCCGTAGCAATGCACGCACTAAGAAGTTGGCGCTGCGCATATATTTCCGCGTCGGCTATTTCTATATCTTCCGTCAGACACTGAACCCACCGTTTAACATCACCAGGCCGATTCACCATGGAAAGCGCCTGACATATATGCATAATCGTCTCTTCCCGCCCGAGCCACCCACCGCGGTAACCAGCAGAAACAACCGTACTGAACGGACCAGTCGCAGCCAAACCCAACTCGAAGCCAGCACGCACATGTCTAGCGAGCGTGGAGGTAATCAACTCCTGCGGCACTACCTGTTCGTGCTTGCGGGGCACCGCAGTTACTGCATCAGGTTGCAAGCTGCGCGCTGCGACAACCGCCCAATCCTTAACGTATTCCGCATTCGACAGCGCTGGTACAACCACATCAGGGTCGGTTACGGCCAGCCGCAACAGCGCATCGACGGCAGCCGTTCCGAACCAGCTAACGCCATGCTCACCAATCCGGGAGCCACCCGTACACGCCACAGTTATGAACTTATGGCAGTACTCATCCCCGTGTTCCGTGATAACAGTGGCCAGCACGTCGCTTGGAATCTGGCTTGCGATCTCTATAACCCGGCGCGGTGGTATCCCGAGCCGGGTGGCGAAGATAACGAGGTTATGGTTTCTGAAGTCGATGTGGGTGTTTGTTAGGTCGCGGCGTGCGGTTTCTTGTTGTTCTAGGTTGCCTAGCGGCAGGGTTGGTGTATCGGCGAGTGTGGCGTTGTTCCACCCTAGGTTGTTGAAGATTGTGAGTGCGTTGTCGGTTGTTGGGGTGTGGGGCATGTGGGTGGTGTCCTTGTTTTTAGTTTTGGCGGTTGTGGCGGCGTTTTAGGTTTTGGTGGTTGTGGTTATTGGTGTGTTTTTGGTTCTACGAGGCCGAATGCGGCGGCTATGGCGGTTGCTTTTTGGTGTGCTGCTGATGGTTGTTTCATGGGCGCGTGTGCGATGTCGATGAGTGCTGAGAAGCGTTGGGGTTGTATGTAGTTGTGTCCCATTGCCAGTAGTAGTGCTGTTTGTTGTGTGGTGATGATGTCGAGTACTGGGTTTATCCATTTGGGTAGGCGCGGTAGGGTTGCTGCGTGTTGTACGAGTTCGGCGAGGATGGGCCATAGGGTTGCGATGTGGTGTGGTTCGTTGCGCAGTAGTCGCATTGTGATGGTTGGGTTCCAGTGTTCTAGGTAGGGGCAGATGGTGCGCATGGCGTTGGTGATGCTTGCGGCTGTTATTTGGTTGTTGTTGAGTAGTCGTGAGATGTATCGGTAGCCGTTGTCGTATCCGGCTGTGGTGCTGAGGTTGATGAGTACGCAGGCGAGGATGGTGTCGGGGGCGTAGGTTTGTTGTTCGGGGCGTTTGTAGTGGGGTTTTTCTAAGATTTCTATTTGTCCGTTTCGCCAGGCTAGCCATGCGGTGTTTTCTGGTTGGGTGGTGTCAGTGGTGGTCGTGTTGGTGTTTTCGGTGGTTGTGGATACTTGCCATATGAAGAATGCTGGGTGTTTGGTGAATAGGTCGAAGTCTTCTACCTGATATGTGGTGCTGGCTGTTGTGAGCTGTACGATGCTTCCTTGTTGTATGTGGAGGTTGAGGTTGTCGGGGCAGGCGGGCCGGTTGTTGATTTCCGGTGTCCATAGTGTTTCGAATTCGGCCAGGGTGATTTCTTTAGGTTTATTGGGGGTACGTAGTTTTCGGACGGGTTCTGGTAGTAGTGCGACGGCGGTGCTTGCGGCTTTTAGTACTTTGGAGTTGCCTTCTCTGCTTGCGATTTCGCGGAGGTTGGGGACGTCGAGTGCGGTGACGGGTGCGTGTTTGGTGGTCACTGCTGCGACGACGCTTGGGGCTAGGTTTGCCATGGTTTGTGCGACTTCGAGGGCGCCGAGTGTTGCGCCTTCCCGGCGTGCTGCTATGCCGAGGAGGTCGTCGAGTACTGGCCATACGACGGAGAGGAGGCCGTCTTTTGCGAGTTTTTCTAGTGGTTCGGCGAGTCCGCGGAAGTGTGTTACTTGGGTGTGCCAGTACAGTAGTTTGGCGTTAGTTTTTCCGGGGCGTAGTAGTCCGTTGTGCCAGGCTGATAGGACTGCTTCGTAAGCGCCTTCGATGTGGTCGCCGCGGGGTGAGGTTCTGAGGAGGCCGAGGAGGTTCATAGCTAGTCCGGGGCTGAGTGGGGTGTTGGTGCGGACTGCTTGTTGGGCGCGGATGCCCATTCGGGCGCCGGTAATGCGGCGTCCGCCGGTGATGCCGGTGTGTGCGGCGTCGGTGGTCCAATGTGGGAATACTCCGATGGGTAGGTGGTTGCCGCCGCCTATTCGGTTGGGCATTCCATCAAGGGATAGGGGTTGTTTGATGGGGAGTGGGTGGAGGTATTCCCATTGGTCTGGGACGAGTTCTGGTTCTTTGTAGCTGTCTGTGAGGTATTCGGTGACTACTTGTCCGGCGTTGCGGCCGAGTTTTACTTTGGTGTCGAGCAGGATTTGTGAGCTGCATTCGACAGTGGTGTCGGGTGGGATGGTTGTGGGGTCGAGGCGGCAGAGGGCGAGGATGAGGTCCGGTTCAATGACGAGTGCGTTTTTCTTTTCGTATTGTTTGAGTCGTTTGTTGAGGTCGCGGAAGTCGATGCTGAGGTCTTCTCGGGTGGGTTGAGATAGGAGGCAGGGTATGGTGCCGATGTTGGTAAGGATTGCGTGTTCGCGGGCGATGGGTAGTGGTTCGGTGCGGTGTATTCTGCTCCATCGTTCGAGTTTGTTTGTGGCCCATTTGGCGATGAGCCCTTCGGTGGCGTTTTGGACTGCTCTATGGGCTTCGTCGAGGTTTTTTGCTGCTAGTTTGACGAAAAGTGCGAGGAATTTTTCGCGGTTGATGTCGGTGGCGAAGTCGTCGATGGTTATGCGTTGCAGTGCGTGGGTGACGGTTTCTGGTGTTGCTTTTCCTAGTGTGATTTTTGGTACGCGCCATTTTCGGGGTTTGGGTTGCCAGATGTTGGGGATGATTTCTGGTTGTGGTTGGGGGGTTTCTCCGATGAGGCGGCTGGCGCGGTGGGCGACGGTGGTGTCTCGGGATTGGGTGAGTTCGGCTAGGCGGGGCCTGAGTTGGGGTAGGTATTCGCCGCGGTCGATGAGAGCGGATAGAACTGCGGTTTGTCCGCCGATGGATGTGACGGTGGCGGCGGCTTGGGCGATGTCTGGGAGTGTGGTGCGGGGTGCTGCGGCGATAAGGCGGGTTCCGAAGCTGGTGACGTAGGCGTATTCACCGGTGGCGATATAGGGTACGAGGGAATCGATGTGGTTGATGAGTTCGGAGTCGGTGACGGTAAGGTCGTCGAAAAGCATTTCGACGCACTGGTTTTTGTGTCGTCTGCGGTGGGCGGTGTCGAGTGCGCGTATTGCGTAGTCGACTGCGGTTTGGCGGTCGATCATTCCGCGGTTCATTCCGGCGAGGAGTATTTTCCAGAATGGGCCGAAGGCTAGTTTGGGATGCTGGAGTCCGGTTGTGATGTGTTCTAGGTAGCGGGATAGTATGAGGTCTTCTGTGATGGCTGGGTCGGGGGTTGTGTGGAATCGTTTGTTGTAACGCGGAGCGAGGATGGGGATGGCTGAAAGTGCCCAGTTGTTGATGTATGTGGGTAGGTTGGGTACGGGTGTGCCTGCGTGGACAAGGAGGACGGACTCGGGTGCGTAGTGGGTGGCGAAGGGGAGTTCGTCGATGGTGAGTTCGGGGTTGGTGTGTTTGATGAAGGAATTGATGTAGCTTATTCCGCGTTCTTTGACTACTGCGAGTACTGCGGCGCGGTGTGGTACTTCGGGCCAGCGAGTGAAGTACTTGGCGGCCACGCCTGCACGCACGGCGAATAGTTGAAGTGCGGGGATGTAAGTGTGGGGTGGGGTTTCGAATGTGTCGGTGTAGGTTGGGTCTTGAAGCAGGCTCGGCCAGCGGGTGTTGGAGAGGGCGGCGACGACTGTTTCGCGTTGCTGGGTGGTTCCCATTGGGAGGGTGCAGATGTCCGCGCCTGGGGTGATGCCACACCATCCGAGGTCGGTGAATATACGTACTGCGTGTTGTAGCTGGTCGAGTGCGCCCATGTTGTTAGTTTTCTTCTGCTTCGCCGTTAAAGGATGCGGGTGAGTTCTTCTGCTTTGAAAGTTGCGGCGGTCTTTTTGCGTTGCTTTGCGACGCTGCCCAGGCCCGCCCAGGCCTGTGCTGTAATGTAACCGTTTTCGGTAACGAATTGGAAGCTCTCGGCGTGTGTCAATGCTGTGTCCAGCACTTTATTCAGCCACCGTGGGGTGGACTTCTCCCCCGCCCGGATGGCGTACAGTAAACAAACACCTGGCGAGATGTGAACAACATCGTGGAGCACATCCTCTTGATGCACAATCAATTCCCGCACCCGTGTTTGGAATTGCCCAGACCCCAGCGGTAGCTCCCCTGCTTGGTCAGTAGTGGCGTTCTTCCAGGCAAGATCAGCAAGCTTATGGCCAATGCGAGCAAGTTCGCCCTCAGTGGGTGGGTGAAAAGACATGGTGGATTATCTCCTAAAAGCGCTGGGTTCTTTGATGCGGGTACGGGGCGAAGTTTTCTTGTAGTTTTTCAGTTATGTGTATAGCAGGTGAGACCGCGCATCAATCCATTTGGTTGATGTCACGAACAATCCGTGGAACCCTCAGACCTGACAGTTCCTGCTTATGTTTCTACACCATCAGCCGATTGGCTCCCCGCTACTACCGCTTGGAAGGGCTCCCGCTAAGCTTTCGCCGCTGTGGCTTCACGCTGGGGCGTCCTTCGCCAGGTTAAGAAGGTGCGAAAGCTCTTTCGCTTTACGACGCACTGTCGCCGTCGCGTTGGATGAATCCTGCCCCAATCGTGCAAGCGCCGCGAAACGATCAGCGGGGATCCGCTGATGAACCAGCGCCCACCGGAAAAATCCCGCATCCTCCCTCATAATGCCAAGCACCCCATTGAGCCATTTGGGCTGGTGACAAGCCTGGGCTGCATATGTGAGGAGGTGGCTAAGAATCGGCCACAGAAGAGCACTCTGTTCACGCTTGGCCTTGACCAAGCGCAGCAAAACCGTAGGATTCCAATAGTCACAAAACCCCACAATCTTCGCCATTGCTTCATCAATACTGGCAGTTGAAAGATGGTTCCCACTAAGCATTTTGTCGAAAACTCGACTCGCATCCTCATAGGTGTCCTTTGTTCCCAACCCCACCACAAGGCACGCCACAATGGAGGTCGGCACAATCGAACCAGGATCAGGGCGCACAAACTTCGGCTTATCTGCAACAACCATGGCACCATCGCGCCACGCCAACCACACAGTGTGTGAGGAATCATCTCGCACTTTCCACATGAAATACGACGAGTTGGCGAAAAACGCCCTCGGATCTTCTGCCAGAAACCGCTTCTCCCCCAGTGTCAGCACACAGTCACCGCTAGGCGTCACGGTCACCTCTACGCCATCGCTGCAGGCCGGTGCAGAGAAAGAATCACGAGCCCACAGGTGGGAAAAATCCTGATAGTCAACGGTGCCCTGAGCTTCTGGCTCGTGGTGTACCTCAGGCAACAACGCCACAAGGGCGCCCGCCTGCTGCTTCGCTGCCGACTTCCCTGGGCGGGCGGCTAGTTGTCTCAGGTAAGGAAGCTCACAGGCGGACTCGGGTGCCGATTTTTCTTTAACCGCTCGGATGACGCTAGGGGCGAAAGTAGACATGGCGTGGACAATGTCCACCAGATCACGAGGTGAACCTTTCGCGTTCAGGCTAACGCCGATGACGGCGTCGAAAAGCGGCCAGACCAGCGCCAACAACCCCTCCCTCGCCAACTCTGACAACGACTGCGCCAACCCACGTGGCCGTGGGCACGCCGCGGGATCAGGGACACCCGGGCGCAACAGACCACGCGACCACGCCACACGCGCCGCATCAGGTGAAGAAACCAGTACAGCCATCGACGCGCGAGGACCCAGCGGAACGCCGCTACACGCAAGCTGCTGCGCGGCACGGTGACTAAGCGCAGAACCAGACGGCGTGAGAAAAATATCGGGCGACCAGTGCGGAAACACCCCATAAGGAATCGGCGCGAGCGTGTGCAACCGCACAGGAAACCCTGCAAGCGACGTCGGCTGAGCAAGATCCGGCTCAACGAATGGGTCTAGACAATACGCCTCAACCACCTGACCAGCCGTTTTACCGTGCTTCGCTCCAGTATCAAGAAGAATAGGGCACGAACACTCCACCTGCGGTTTAGGCGGAATGGTCGCCGGGTCAAGGCGCGTGAGAGCAAGCACAAGATCAGGCTCAAGCACAGCCACACCCTGCGCATCATACAGGGCTAGACGAGCACGAAGATCAGGAAACGTAATGCTCAAATCAACCCGCGACGGTTGCGAAAGCAGACACGGAACCCGCCCCAACTGGGGCAAAACCGCAAGTTCCCGCACCACCGGTAACGACTCCGTGCGACTAGCCCTGCCCCAACGCTCAAGGCGATTCTTCGACCACCGCCCCACACGGGTTCTCGTACCACCAGCAACCGCGCGACGCGCCTGCTCCACATCCTGCGCGGCAAGCTGCACAAGCAGCGCGAGGAAACGCTCGCGCGAAATATCTACACAATCCTCATCCGCATCCGCCACCCGGAAAGTCTCCGCCACACTGTCCACGGTGACTTCACCCAGCTCACAGGCAGGAACCTCCCACAGGGAAGGGGTAGGAAGCCACGGAAAATACTCCGTGGTGTCAGGGCGTGATGTACCACCGCCGAGAAGCTTTCGCGCGTAACCAGCAAGTTGGGTGTCAGGAGAACCCGCGCACTCCTCAACACGATCACGCAACTGTGGCGGGAGTTCGCCGCGTTTAACAAGGGCCTGAAAAACCTTCCGCTGCCCCGTCATCGTGGACACATAGCTGGCTGCAAGCGCCACCTCAGCCAGCCCGTCGCTAGGGACGGCCGCAATCAGACGGGGCGCAAAACTAGTCACGCACAACGAATCCCCGCGTGCCAAGAGGGGAACCAGCACATCAGTGCGAGCGAGAAGTTCCTCATCGGTGATAGCAAGATCATCCACTAGTAAGCTCATACACCGCTTGATCTGGGATCGCTTCTGCGCCACATCGAGTGCCCGCACCACAGCATCCAGCGCCACGCCACGATCCACCATGGCGTGTTTTTCGGCCTCGACAAGGAGTTTTCCCCACGCACCCCACACCAAAACTGGGTACTTCACACCGCAGGCAATGTGCTCAGGAAGGCGAGCCAGCGCATTTTTCTTCGTGATCGCCAGATGCGCTGCAACCGGAAAATCTTTCACAGCATCTGGTGCAATAAGCGGCAAGACCGTCAACGCCCAATTATTCAGGTAGGTGGGATTATCGGGTATCGTCGCACCAGAATGGACCAACAGCACCGAGGCAACGGCGTAACGGGTGGGATACTGCAATTCGTCGACCGTTCGCTCATAGTTCACGAGACGGAGAAAATCACACACAAACTTTTCACCGCGTTTTTCCACCAACTCAGCGAGTGTTTCTTCATCCGAAACAGTGGGCCACTTATCCACATCTTGTGCCTGAGCCCCAGCGCGGATAGCGAAAAATTGCAGGAAGGTGGTTTCGGCGCGGCCATAGATTTCCCGCTCGGGTATTTTAAGGTAGTGGCTGAGTTTTTGCGGCCAGCGTGGATTGGACAGCGCCTCAACAACTGTCTCCTGCTGTGCGGGTGTGCCTAACTCCAGCTCAGACACTCTGAGTTTCTCTGGGGTGGATTGCGAACCTAACCACCCCAGCTCATAGAGGATTTCAACAGCTTGCTGGATACGACTAGAAGTGCTCACTACTACCTCGCGTGTTGTGCTACTTGGGAAAATTGCTTACAGAGTGCGCGGGCTTTCGTCACTGCCGCAGTTTTCTTCTTCTGTTCTGCAATCACGGCGATGGGTCCCCACGCTGTGGCCTCGATAAACCCTGCGTGGGTTGCGGCCACAAGCTCTGGGGCGTGCTCAGCGATAACATCAAGCACTTTGCCCAACCACTTGGATGGGTTGAGTCCCTGCTGATAATCGGCAGCCGCCTTGGCCACAGTTTCAGTCAACAACGGCCATAAAACCGGAAGATGTGTATTATCGTGCAGTAATTTTAGCGCTTGGGTAGGTGCCCAGAGTTCCTCCTGCACCAGTGTGCTCACGGTGTGCGCCACCGCCGACGCAGTAATTTTCTTCTCGATCAAAAACTTAGTAGCAACATCGAGGGCATTTTTTGCGCGGCTACCGGAATGCATCATCCCGAAAAGGATGTACACCAGCGAAGAGAACACTGGAAGTTCCGGATCCAACCATTCGTTAGCAGTAGGCCGTGGCCCAGTTTGTGGCTCAAGATGCCACGTGTTCCCATCCCACCGCATCTGGTAGTAGTGGTTGAATTCTTTCCCTTGGTAGGACTCCACTTTGTATTTGCCGTATTTGGGAAAGAAATCGAAATCCCACAAACTCACTTCAAAAGTCAACTTAGGGTGGTTACTATCACGCACACCCACCGTGACGGCACTCGGGCTGGAAATGGCGTGGGTGAGGTAAAGATCAACCGAATCGTTCACCACTTCCTCAACTTCCACACCCCAGTGCTCCAGCGTGAGGGCCGATTCTGGGTGACGCTCACATGGTTCGTCTGTTGCCTCACCGGTTAATTCAGGAAGAAGCTTAATCGCCTTCCGGGCCGTCACGGTGGTTTTATTATTCCCCTTAGCCTCCGCGAACCTGCGCAGAGAAGGCACCTGTGCACTAGACGAAGGTGCTGAACCGTTGGCAATAGCGTGGGCAACACTGGGCGCAAGGTGCACCATCATTTCGGCAATTTCAGCGGTCTTTCCACTCGGTTTAGCAGACTGCGCCAAAATGTTGTCCAACATGCCCCACGCCAAGGCGAGCATTCCAGCTTCGGCAAGACCTCGGGCAACGTCCGCCATACCGGAATAATTTTTGGCAGGGTCAACTGTCCAATCAAGGTAGCGCACATCCAGCGTTTCTGGCCGCAGAAGTCCCCGCGCCCACGCATCCGCTAGTGCCTCATGAGCAAGGCTAACCCCACCTTTCTTTGTGGGGCGGCACAAACCAATGAGGTTGATCGCGGTGGCAGGACCTAGTGGGCTGGCGCTTCGCGCGGCTTGGCGGGCCAATACGCCTTGATCACTGTTGGTTGCCTGGGGATAGTGGCGCATTCTCGTCCACGTTGCATCACCCCACCGTGGGGTGGCTGCCGGGTTCAGGTCACCGCGGTTACTGTCGTAGGTAACATCTTGGGGGAATTCCGCAAGACTTTGGGGTGACACAACTTTTTCGGGGGCATACATTCCGCCATATTTGGACACCAGTGTCCGTTCCACGAGGGCGGGTACGTGGTAGGGATCGGCAAGGTAGTCGGCAAGAATCTCACCAGCAGTACGCTCAACCGGCTGAGTAAAAGAATGGATCACAGGAGTGGAATAAGCCCGCGCCTTTTCCACAGCCGCAGAAATATCAAGGCCGTCAAGATCATCAAGATTAAGCCGCAACAACGCAACCATCAGATCCGAACAAAGAATACTTACCCCCGCACGATCGTAAGCCGCAAAGCGATCCAACAGATCAGAAAAACTAATGCTCAAATCAACGAAACTGGGCTCCGACACCAGACACGGAACAGAACCTAGCACCCACGCCAAATCCCGCTGCCTCCTTGCAAGCGGCGAATTGTCTCTCGGGTCGAAACAAAAATTTTCCACATCGGATCGCATGCGCGGCACCCATATTCCGCAGTTTTTTATCACGGTTTGCAGCTGCTGCGCGGCCGGGGGATCATCCAGTGCAAGCTGGTTAAACGCCACCAAGCACTGTTCCGATTCGGTAGTGATAAGCCACATTGGTTGCGGATAGGAGCTTTCCCGCACAAAATCCCTGCTTGACAGCGCTTCGATAAGTGAATCATAGGTGGGGTCGATCCGCTGAAAACGCGGAAGGTCCCACACTAAAGGCGGATTACTCCACGAATAAAACTCACCCTCCTCGCCACCTGAATCCGTCACCCCACTACCCCACTGCTCAAGGAGCCTAGTTGCCGCATCGGCAACCTTTTTATCCGTACTCGCCTTAAGTTCACTAACGCGTGGTCGAAGAATAATTTGTGCTGATTCCGGGAGATCACCTCGTTGAACAATGGCAGAAAGAACATCACGCTGTCCCTTCAACGTGGACACATACAACATAGGTAAAGCAACATCCCCCACTTCCTCCACCGGAACACACCCTATAAGCCGCAACCCCAACGCCGACACCACCACCGGATCAGCCGCAGACAACACCCCACCCAGCGCCTGACAATGTGCCACAAGCTCCTCATCACTCACCCCAAGCTCATCACACAAAACGGCCACCATTCGCCGCCTCTGCCCCTGCCTTGTAGCAGCACCCAGCCCACGAATCGCGTAGTTCACAGCTGTGTTACGGCTTAGCAGTTGACGCTGAACACATTCGACAATGACATTGCCGAGAGCGTTCCACATTTCCACTCCCGCACTGGCGCACTGGTCGAGGTGAGCATTCAGTGTGGGCAACAGTTCTTCCCACGCAGGAAGCTGTTCTCGTGGTCCCCGCATTTTGGCCCCAGGTATTTCCATCTGCACTGCCGTACACAACGCCCACGCTTCGAGATAATTTCTATCCACCGGCATTTCCAGCTCAGGAAAATGCTGCGTTACTAGGAAGAATACTGACACGGTAAATTCGTTGCCCAATTCTGCCTCCAGGCCTTCAAATTCGCGGAAACGCACAGCCTCCTCAATAAAACGCTCCGCATAATCCTGCCCATTGAGCGCCACAAGCTCAGCGATCAGACGATAATCGGTACTCTCCTCATAGTTTCGGAAGAGACGAATGACACGGCTTGGCTTCACCCCGAGACGCAGTGCAAACAGGATCATCATATAAAGGTCAATCCCGTGAAGTTCACGGGCGCGATTGAAATCTTTCCCGTACCAGTCACCACTTGTTAACCCCCGTTTCGCCACTGCCTGCTGCTCGGGAGTCCCCGCATATAACGTAGAGGTGTCTTTCGGCTGAGCCTTCGCCCAACCAAGCTCTCGAAACAGTTCAACCGCATGGGATAAATCTTTGTGTGCCATTACATGATTCTCTCGTGTGAAACTCAACAAAAGATGCGAAACAAATAATTTTCTTGCCTACCGTTTTAAAGGTTGAGGGCTGTTTTCAGTTCCTGTGCTTTTGTCCGGGCGGCACTGGCCTTGGGTTGATCGGCGATGCTGTTCAGCCCCGACCAGTATGTTGGGGCGATGTAGCCGTTGTCGGTGCCGTACTTGAGAATCTCATTGTACTCAAGCGCAGTGTCGAGTACTCGGTTGAGCCAATGCGGTTTCTTTTCCTGTGCAGCCGCGAAAGCAATGGTGTCGGTGATTAGCGGCCACAATTGTGGCAGGAATTCGGGTATGTGGTCGACAATCGACATCGCTTTGGCGGGGCTCCACACTCCACCGGATTCCACAAGAGTGTTGACTGCCTGTCGGCAGGATGCCACACCAAGTCTCCTGTGTTTGATGAGACCACGCAGCAATGCGTGCGTGGAATAGGATTGGTCGCCGGTACCTGCGGAAAGACCTGCAAGTGCAGCAACAATCACTGGTTGCGGAGCCGGGCGGGGTGGGTCGATGGGCTTGATTGTGTTGTAGGGTTCTGAAAGGAGCATTTTGGTGCCATCCCAGTACATAAGCTTGTAGTCACCCAAATTGTAACGGTGTGGGGTTTTTAAACGTTCATATATCTGCCACTTATTTTTTCTCACATCATCGTTGAAGATGGTCGGAACTGGGATGATGAAGGATCGGTCAGGATAATTTGGAAGCTGAAATTCAGTCCACAATTCTTTATTCGTCGATGGGGTTTCACCAGCTATGACCTTCATTGTTGTTTCCGGATGAAACACCGCCGTGGTGGACTCGTCAGGAGCCCACAACTCTGTAAGATTTGATACTTTCCGACCCTTAGGCTTCTTCACTGGCTGGGGTTGTGCTTGTACACCAGCTACCTCACCTAAAGCTTCCACCACCTGTTTCGCAGCTTTCACCATCTTTGAGGAGCCAGTTTTCCCAGCCCACGCGCGTGCACCAGGTGCTTCGAGTGCCGACTTATCAGCCACTCCCGAATCCACCGCCGCCACCACGTGTGGGGCAAGCCTCGCCATGGCTTCTGCTATTTCACTTGCCCCAGCCGTAGGAGAGCTGCGCTTGAAAGCATACGTGAGAACGGCGTCGAAAAGCGGCCACACCACGGACAACAAACCGTCCCGAGCAAGCTCCTCCCACGTCGCAGCAACCCCTTTAAAGCTGGTGACGTGCACCTCCCAGTCAAGAAAGCGCGGGCCAGCCACGCCGGGTCGAAGAAGGCCGCGCTCCCACGCCTGCCACAACGCCTCCCGCACCCCTACCAGCTCGCCGCGGCGGGTAGGACGCTGAATCGCCAACATATTCATCGCAAGCCCCGGGTCGAACGGGCGGGACAGCCTAGCGGCCTGCGCCGCCATTTTCCCCAGCGCGTTGACCGAGAGCGTCGGGGACCAACACAGATTCACCCATGCCGCATCACCCCAGTTGGGCACAGCGGCGGGATCAATCTGGCGATGAATGGCGGCCTTGCGCAGCTGATCGTGCAGTGAGCTGATGGCACGTGGAGTATCGAGGTTTAGGGGGAACCATGTACCGTTCGCCGATTTCAAAGGTGGCTCAACGTATGGGCCAGACAGGTAGATGGAGGCAACAACCGCCGCGTTTCCTTGAGGTTCCCGCTGTGTTTTCGACCCCAAGCTGTTTTTCTTCATAGGGACGTTGAGGTTTTTCAGCCGCTGCTTCGCCGCATCCACATCTGCCCCAGTCAAGTCGAGGCGCAGCAGCGCAAGCACCAGATCCGGCCCCTGAACTGCGCGACCCAGCTGATCGTACTGTTCGAGGCGGTCAAGGAAATCGTCGAGGGTGATCCGCAGGTTCTCAAACGATGGGGCGGACAGGATACACGGCATTTCCTGCGCAAACAGCAGCACCGCCTCGTCGCGGTGAACCACCGGCGACCCATCCTTGTTCTGCCACCACGAAATGCCAGAACGCTCTGCACGTGTCTTCACAATACCGCCCCGAATGTTGCTCGGCGCGCCCTGGATCGCGCGTTTTGCCACCTGCCCGTCTTTGCGTGCCAGCTCGTGGTAGCGGTGGAGGAAGATTTCCACACTCAGGTCAGAGTAGGTGATCGATCGCGGCACAAAGCCGGATCCTGGGCTGGTCGGCATGTCCTTCAGCGCGGCAATCACCGACTCGAGTGTGCCTTCACCCGGCTCAAACCGTGGCACCTCCCACAGTGGTGGGGTTTCGCGCCACATGCTGGTTTCTGGTTTTTCGCTTGTCGACGCCACCGCCAGACCCCACTTCCCCATCAGGTCAGCAGCACGCTTGGCCACCTGCGTGTCGGCGGAGTCTGCGAGGGTTTGCAGGGACGGTGCGAAGGATTCGGCAATGTCTAGGCTGGGTGGGTTTCGTTTCGCCAACGCGTCAAGCACAATTTTTTGCCCCTTGAGCGTTTTCACATACAGTGCCCCGAGTGCTACGTCGAAGAGGTTTGATTCTTCCACTGCGGGTATGAGCTGGGCGGCGAACGCGTTGATGTACATTGGGTCGGCTGTGCCGAGGAGTTGGGCGATCACTTCTTGGTGGGCAAGAAGATCCTCGGTGGTGACCTTGAGTTCTTTGGTGAGGATTTCGGTAATGATGCGGCGGTCTTGGGTCCTCGGTTCCACTTCCAGTGCGGTAAGCAGCCGCGCGATCAGTTGTGCACGGTCACCCCGCCCCCGATTCACCTGGAAGCTCAAAATATAGCCCCACGGCCCCCACAGGGGTAAATCCAGCTCGATAGCTTTCTGGCAGTGCTCATCGAAGCGGGGCTCCAGTAGCTCCGCAGAAAGCTCGTCATTATCGAAGTACCTGGTCACACGATCAAGTTTCACCACACTGATGGCGGCCATCAAGCCCCACGCGCGCAGATAGCCGGGGTTGTCTGGGATGGGGCAGTTGAACTCAGGGTCACTTATTGCGGCGATGACCCCCAGCCGATAATTCGAATAGTAGAATCCCTCAAATTCGTTTTCGGGCTCAAAGGTGAAGTGGTTCCCAACCTTTTGAACATAGCCCACCCCTTGGTTGTGGAGGGCCTGTGCCAAGATTTCTGGGGAACCATGAAACCCTGACCACAGAATGTTCCTTGGGGATTCTGCCGCCCTAATAGCGTAAAGAACGCGGATACTTCTGTCCTTGTTGAGGAAGTCGTCTGGGATCGACAGCGGGGGGCGCAGCAGTGCACGCACCTTAGTCTGCAATTCTTTGGGCCCCAACGGGAGGGTGAGCGCCTGCTCACAGGTGGCCGTGCTCCACCCAAGCTCGGCGAGGCTTTGGTGAATACGGGAAATGTCGTTTTCGCTGGGGTTATTCTGCGATTTCATCGTGTCTTCTTCCCTTACTTTCTTACGATTTGGTTTTTGTTCGGACCGCGCCCCACATGTAGTTAGAGTCGTGGAAAACGACCCGGGTTCTCCACAATCTCATGTGTAGTCGTCTGTGAAATACTTGGTTTCCCACCAGGTGCAATGCTGATGTTTTATCCAAACCATTCATGGCTAAGATTCTTTGCGCGTTTCGCAACTTCACTATCAGGGGATTCGGCCAGTGACCGGATGATTGTGGTGAGTTCCTGGGGTACCTCACGCGGCGGTACGGCGCGATCAAGAAGTGTCTGTAGAATCTCGCGTTGTCTCTTCACGTTTTTCACACGAAGTGCCCCAGCACTAACGGCGGTAAGTTCACAATCGTCCAGCATCGGTATGAGCCACCTACCAAAGGATTTAATGTAGAAAAGATCTGCTTGTTTTAGGTATGGAATCAGTTTCGCGCGATGTTGATACAGTTCAGCATCAGTAACAGCGAGATAATCTTTCAGTAACTGCACTATGATGCGGCGCGGAAAAACCCGTGGTGCATGTTCGATGCTGTTAAGGAAAAGCTCGATGAGCCTACTTCGGTCAAAAAGCCCCGCATTACTCATGTGGATCAAGAGGTAGCCCAGCGCCTCCCACAGGGGAAAGTTTTGTTCTAGAACTACAGCTATATGTTCTTGCAGGCGCGGCATAAGTTCTTCACGAGTGGGCAGGGTGAGGTTATCTGGATTCCCAATCCTGTCAAGATTTGCAATGACCTTCGCTGCAACTGACACCCACCCGTGGAGATACTCCTGGGAACGCGGTATTTCAAGTCCTAGATCTGGGTCACTAACGAGCATGATTGCCGCAATATCCGCATTGCTGAACGGAAGAGAAAAATCACCATGTCCGTAACGCGAGTTAAGGACAAAACGTTCAATATGGAGGGGGTCGCAGCGGGAAACGATGCCTTTTACAATTTCAGGCGGGCCGTCATATCTGCGATACCGCAACAAGGATTGTTCTTTTCCCGATCGTAAACCATAGATGAATAACACGTTGTGGTCGTCGCTAAGAAAACCATCGGGACAATCATCACGAAAATACATGATAGACGCGACCTTCTGCCGGAATTCTTCCGACCCTAGGGGCAAGACCGCTGCCCTTTCCACGGTCGCATCCTTCCACCCCAACGCAGCAAGCTCACAATCCATCTGGAAGAGCTCTTCCCACCGGCTGCGCATCAAAGACCCCTTGTCGTATTCTTTTCGGTCCGGTATGAACTATATACAGAGCCATGCTGTATCGCATGAAAGCTCAACAGATCTACATGCGAAGTCCGCGTGTAACCGCATATACGCAGCATGGTCTTTCTGTATCTGCCGTGGGTTTAGCCCCATGTTTTATCTTTCAGCTTGTCGTGAAGATATTCCGCTGCGTCGATGAGCAGGTTTTCCTGGTGTTCGGCGGCAGCAAGTTGCACAGCTATCGGAAGCCCATCGGTGGAGGAATAGCCCACCGGAACACTGATTGCAGGATGCCCAGTCACATTAAATAAGGCGGTAAACGCAGCGAATGGGGCCGATTTCATCTGAGCCTTAATCGCGGAAGTGCCGCTAAGGAATCCTGCGGGTGCTGGCCGCGGCGCTATCACTGGAGTGACTAAGAGATCGAAGCGTTTAAACAGGCCGTTAACTGTTGTAGCGTGTTGGATGCTTCGTTTCTTGAGCATCGACACCAGCGTTTTTGGCACGGCGTTACCAAATGCAACGAGTTGCTTGGTCTTGCTATCGAGATCCTCCGGGTGCTCCATATACGCAACCTCACCAGCAATCGACGCGTAATACAGTGGGATAAAAGTGCCCGTCACTTTTGGCAATTCGACTTCAGCAACCACATCACCGTCCAATAATGATGCCACTTTCGCCACTGCGTCGCGGTGTGCCTTGTGCACGGTTATCCCTGGAACCGGTGCTTTCATCACCGTGCCGATGCGCAATTGTGGTTTAGGTACAACCGACAGCGTATTCTCCGCCATAGGGGCAGTTGCCGGATGCTGATCAGTTGGCTCATTGCCCGCCAAAACCTTATATAGCAGCCGCAAATCCCGAGCGGATTTCGTCAATGGTCCAACCACACCGAGGTTGTGCCACAAGTGCGGATAGGGGGCGACTGAAATTCGGCCCAATTGCGGCTTCAGCCCAAATAGCCCACACACGGCAGCCGGTATGCGGATCGAGCCACCCCCATCACCGCCAATTGCAACCGGCACCATGCCCGCAGCGACCGCCGCTGCCGAACCGCCGGAAGAGCCACCTGGACTGAAATCGGTATTGATCGGATTCCGGCTAATAATCCGATCCGTTTCAGTCACCGGCCAAGCACCACATTCCGACATCCGGGTGGTGCCGATAATAACGGCGCCTGCTTCACGCAGCCGACGAACTACCGCGCTTTCGACGGCGGGTGGGGTGATGTTGGCATGAGTACCGAAAGAAGTTGGCACCCCAAGCACGTTGTTCTCCGCTTTAATGGCGACCGGTAATCCGTGCAACGGTCCGCGATCTTTGGGAGCAAGTTTGTCCAACTTCGCCGCCCGTTTGCGGGCGGTCTCTACAAAAACGTGCTCGAAAGCGTTGATCTGTTTGTCTTTTTCCGCGATCACTTTTAGGCAATGTTCCACTCCGGCCGCCACAGTATCTGTGCCAACCCAATCAGTGGCATCCATTGCTTCCCAGTTCAACGTCTCACCCATCACGCCTCCCGGTTTGTCTATTGCTCCCGCAGATCCGTCGCCTTTAATAGTAAGACCAACAACACCGATTGCAGGTATCGGATTCCCAGGATGTTCCTTATACATTCCCACCCTGCAAGGAAATCAAACTGCCCCGCCCCACGCCCTTTTCCTGCCACGATGAATACTCTTGACAAGCTACAGCTCAACGAGCTTCAGCGTGAAAAGAAATGGGGCACGTAAGCAAAAAGGTGACACCAGGACCAGAAACGTATTTCCGCTGGGTGTCACCTTCTACAACGATGGGTTAAAAGACTACTGTGCGTCTTTCTGACCGATCTTGCCGTCCAGGAACTCGCGGCCGGACTGGATCTTATCTGCGTGCTCTTCACCAGCGACAGTCTCGGCAACACTGGTAGCGCCGTCCAAAGCGCTGTCGGTAAGCTGCTCGCCGTATTCGTTATCGGTTAGCTTGAGAACTTTCTTGATCTTCTTAATAAAGCTCATTATGTAGCCTTTCTGTACAAACTAAAATTGTGCAATCAAAACACGCGATTTCACATACTAACCCACCAAAACCCACGAATCGCAAAACTTAGCCTTAATTAAGTAATTTGCGAAGAAAAACATGTGAAACCGTTGCATTTACGTTATAAAACTGGAGATGTAGGGGCACTTTTGCCCGATTAGGGGCACCCAACCCACCCACGAGGGAACGCGCCGGGTTAACACATTGCGCGACCGCACTGCGGCGAACACCATCAACTGCCACAAGTGCAGCATTTAATCCTCTGCCCCACAATGATGAATTCGGCTTTAGCCGGAAAATGAGATACTAGGAACAGGTTGCGGGGCACCGCTTCGGTGCCCCGAACGTCGTAAAGCGAAAGTGACGTGTTGCCCGGTCGAACTTTTTCAACGTTTATGCGCCGTTTCTTTTCCCCTTGACGACGCTTGCGCGGCTCGGGGAACTTAGAAAAGATAAAGCAATACATGAATTAAATTGCATCCCGTTAGCGGTATGAGCATCATTGGGGATTTTCAGTCGACACCGCGCTACCAGGATCTACAAGGGGAAATACTAAACAATCACGGCGCATCAACCGATCCCCTAGCAAAAACACAGAAGAATCAGTCTAGTACACACCTATAGCCGGTTCCAAAATCCGCCGGTAAAGTGTTTGGTGTCCGAAACTAGTGACAGATACTTCATAAAAGTCACGTAACTTTAGTTAGGCAGTAGATATGACTTCACTTTTCCGTAACCGCATCCTCGTAGGCACCGCAGTCGCAGCACTTGCACTCCCAGCCCTTGCCGCCTGCACCGATTCCCAGCGCGCCGATGCGCCAGCAGCCGCCTCCTCGGCAGCCGAAAAAGTCGGTTCTGGCGTATCATCTGCACAAGACGCAGGCGCATCCGCAGTAGATAAAGCCAAAGATGCAGGTGCCAGCGCAATGGATTCTGCATCGGACAAAATGACTGCAGCGATGTCCGACGATCAGGTTCTCAAAGCAATCGATATTGCGTTGGAAAAGAATCCTAACGCAGTCGTCATCAACGCTGACCGCTCCGACGATGACCGCCACACCGAAGTGGACATGATTATTGATGGTGCGTTCAAGAGCATTCATGTCGACCAAGACGGCAATGTCCAAGACAATATGGATGACAACGGTGACGATCTGGCCAACGACGTCCGTATGGCTTCCGAAGCAACCGTCACCGCGAAAGAAGCCGCCGCAAAGGTCTTATCCGACCACAACGACGCCCTCATCGACTCCGTCGACTTGGATGACGATAACGGCCGGCTGCACTGGGACGTCGAGCTAGACGACGCCAACACCCGCGCTGACCTACCAAGCGTAGAAGTCCCCGCGACATAACCGCGATTCTTCGCTTCCTATGCCTCGCATTCACATGCGAGGCTTTTTCGTGCGCTTAACCTACCCCGTACCCAACTTTTCCAGCAGGTTTCGCGCATTACGCACCGCCTTTGTTCTCGCACCAGATTCCGCTACCATCCGCAATCCCGAAACTCGCTGCCAGGCGGCGCTGTCTGATTTCTCACCGGAATTCTTTCCGACAACAGGCTCGCAAAGACTCTCAGCGCATTCTGCAAGCAGCTCCACCACCACATTAACAACCACCGACGATAAACCAAGCGGTACTGAATGCTCTAAAAACCCGTCAAGAATCGGCCACACAACGGTCACCAAACCAGCCTGCGCCAATTCCCGCAACGGCTCCATAAGGGGTTTAACGTGTTGTTTTCCACCCCAATCAAGCACCCGTACATCCGCCCGACCTGGACGAATAAGCCCACGTTCCCAGGCGATAAAAATCGCCTCCGCTATTCGCGGATCGACCCCCGTGGCAGTGGGACGAAGCAAGCCAATAAGATTCATCGTCGCGCCAGGCGGCAACGGTTGGGCGCATTGCGCTAGTTGTAGCGCCATGGCAGCCAGTCGGTTCGGATGTAATCGTCGTTCCCAGCGCACTGATTGATATGCCAAATCCCCGGATCGTGGCAGGATGGAAAAATCTGGTTCAAAGCCGTAAGCCCGCATAATCTGCAACCGGTTTTTCATGCACGTTAATTGGCTAAGTGCACCTCGAATCGTCGTAGCAGGATTATCTATCGCATCTATCACTGCACATACGTCTGTAAGCACAGCACCAACTGTCAGCGAAGTTTTTCTGGAATGAGACTCAACAACGGTGACCGGAACCGGACAGTCCCGATAACTGCGCAGTGCGGATAAAACTGTTACATCAGTTTCCGCTTCTACAGGAACTAGTCGACACATCGCGAGGTACAAGTCAGCATCACACACCGTAGCGTCTGTGTCTGCGTATGCATCGATCCGTGCTAGAAAATCGGAAACTGAAATGGACAAATCTACGAAGCTCGGTTCGGATACGACACACGGAATCTGCCCAAGCATGTGCGCAATTCCCACGTCACGGGCTTCAATGGGAAAATCGTGTTCGCATTCGGGGACATGGAGGCCATTGGTTTTCGCCCAAGCAGCAAACGGTGCACATCGTTTGACTACAGAAACCCCGGAAAGCGCCCGTCTGGCACCATCACGGTCAGCCCAAGCCAGTTCCACTATCGATGCCAGGAATTCTTCGGTCGCCCGATCTGAGGTCAGCGCGTTTGTGGCGGTATCGCGTGCCTGAGCAACCACTGAGTCCACCGTTGGTGTGCTTCGTTCTAATCGCGGTATCTCCCACACTGGCGGGGTCGGCCTCAACTGCATGTTCTGGCCTTCCGCAGCTTCGTTATTGGCCGTTTGATTCAGCAGGTTATCATCGGTACCAGTTGCTTTCCACGATGCAACGAGATCACGCGCTGCCTTAGCTATATTGGGACTTGGATCCTGGCATAGCTTGCTAACCTCCGGGAATAGTTCGGCGATAGTAGTGCGACCAAGATCGGTTCGATCCCGTAGCGCCGAAATCGCCTCCCGTTTCGTCTTCTTCGCAGTCGAGTTCATGGCGCCGATACCGATGGCAGCAATATTCGGTTCGGCAGCGCAGCGTAGTAACCGCGATGCAAAGGCCCGCACCACGCTCGGTTCGGCGGCTTCGATTGCCGGAAGAATCGTTGACGAATGGTGCAGGAGCTCCCTGTCTGACACCTGCACAGAATTGCCAAGGATCTTCACACAGCGGGCGATATCTGTTCTGCGCTGGGAATGTTCCACAACCATGCATAGGGCGGCAATAACATCTTCTTTGGATACGATTCCCTTTTTGTACGCAGTTTCCACTACTTCAGCGAAAAGTAGTGGCGTAGGCAGTCTCGATTCCGCGAATGCGCATAAGTGCTCCGGGAACCGCAAGGTAGCCTCAGCAAACTTTGGTAACCGCTCAGTATCGCCAAAGATCGTCAGTTTATCGGCGAAGCCTAATTCACAACTGGCAAAGTTTAACCAAAAGGTCAGATAGCTTGCCGAAGCAGGCACAGGTAGCTCCGGATAGAGCTGTGTAAGAAGCCATAACGACACCAGCTGCGGATCATTGACGCATAAATACCCAATGTTGGCGGTTGATTCCGCGCCTACCTCTTCGACGACCTCCTGGGCGAACGCCTCCCCACGGTCCGCAACCGCCAGCGCCATTGACCGTGCGAATCGGGCGTCGATAAGCTCCGCCGCACGGGCGGCGGAAACCCCAGCCCGAATGGCAAACACACGTAAATTCACGCGGTTGACATTATTTAAACCAAGCAGACTTCCCTGTTCCAAGCCCTGGACCGCGATCTTCCGCTGCTCGGCGGTGCCGATCGGAAGATGTTCCAATTCATCGGTGTTGGCGTCGTTCCACCCGAGTTCCTTGAACACCGTTATCGCGTCGAAAAGTGTGCTCGACATTAATGGCTCTCCTCTTACAGCAATCGCATCGCCCACCCAACGGGCAGGCGTGTCACCGTATGTGCTCTTTATCTAAGCGATTAGTCAGCGCGCAATCGCACAACATCGCTGGTGAAAATGTAATCTGGGCGGCATTTTTCATGCAACTTTTCTCATACCTCCAACCCGGCTTGTAGCTACTACGCCAGACGGAAACTGCGTGTTTGCCTCTTGGTGGCGTCGAAAAGCAATGACGCTAAGCTTTTCGACGCCGCGAAGTCCCACCCCTTAGTGGGCGGCTTCGTCCCAGTTTGTGCCCACCCCGGCGGAAACCTCCAACGGAACAGACAGCGAAATCGCGGAATCCATCTCGGTTTCCAAAATCTTCCGCACTTGTTCTAACTCGCCATCGGCGACTTCCAAAACCAATTCATCGTGCACCTGGAGAAGCACCCGCGACTTTGCACCGATCTTCTTCAGTTCCCGATCCACCCGCAACATGGCCACCTTAATAATGTCGGCGGCGGTTCCCTGGATCGGTGCGTTCAACGCGGCACGTTCCGCGTTTTCCCGGGCGACCCGGTTGTCGGAATTTAGCTCAGGCAGATAGCGCCGCCTACCAAACAGCGTTGCCGTGTACCCGTCTTTCCTCGCTTTTTCCACGACCTCGTCTAGGTAGCGTTTCACACCACCGAATCGTTCGAAGTACGCCGTCATAATATTTTTCGCTTCACTTGGCGAAATGCCTAGTTGCTGCGATAGCCCGAACGCAGAAAGCCCATACACCAAACCATAAGACATCGCTTTAACACGTCGACGCAGCTCCGGAGTTACTTCGTCGACTGGCACTTCAAAAACCTTGGAGCCCACGTAATTGTGCAGGTCCTCGCCTTTTTGGTAGGCCTCCACCAAACCTGGATCGGCGGATAGATGAGCCATGACTCGCATTTCAATCTGCGAATAGTCAGCTGTGAGCAGCTTGTCGTAACCATCCCCGACTACAAAGGCGGAACGAATCTTCCGACCAGCCGGGGTACGCACTGGGATGTTCTGTAAGTTCGGGTCTGTTGAAGACAACCGGCCAGTGGAGGTTACTGTCTGATTGAAAGTCGTGTGAATCCGCCCGTCGCTGCCCACCGCTTTGATTAACCCCTCAAGGGTTGTCTTCATTTTTTGATATTCGCGATGCGCCAACAGGTGATCTAAGAACGGATGCGGATGGTTGACCGCCAACGCCTCAATTTCCTTGGCCGCTGTCGAATACCCAGTTTTGGTCTTCTTGGTTTTTGGCAGCCCCAACGTGTCAAACAACACCACCTGCAATTGTTTCGGCGAGGTGAGCTTCAAGGTGGGGTCCCCGGCAATCGCGCGGGCAGCTTCTTCTTCCTCAACCACCTGCTGCTGGAAGGTTTCTAATTGGTCTTCCAAGGTGTCCACATCGATGGCGATACCAGCTTCCTCCATCGCAGCCAGCGACGAGATCAATGGCAGTTCCAGATCAAGATACAGTTCCAAGCTGGCAATGTCTTGCAGTTCAGATACCAAGGTAGGTACCAATTCCATGATCGCAACCGCGGCGTCAACGAGGTGCTCCGATCCTGGTATATCAAGAAGCGAAAGCTGCCCCGATTCCACGACCTCAAGTTGTCGTTTGAGGTGACGCTGATAAACATCCTTTAGCTCATAAGTGCGCTGCCCAGGCCGAAGCAAATACGCTGCGATTGCCGTGTCGTGGGCGATCCCGTTGAGGGTGATTCCCCGGCCTGCCACCATATGGTAGTTGGCTTTTGCGCCGTGAAAAAACTTAGGTGCCTCCGATTCAAGGTATTCCACCAGAGCGTTTTCTTCACCTGGTGTCAACTCCGCAAACGATCCAGCGATCGCATGGAAGTCTTGGTCAACAATGGCAAACCCCTCCGCATCACCCGTAGCTGGCGTACCCGAACCTTCAATAAACACTGCCATCCCTGGTGCTGTCGCATCCCAGGTCTTGATTCCGGCAGTCTTTTTCCTAGCTGCTAACCACTTATCCACTGGCACCAAATCCACGGTGGCGGACACCGCGTTTTCGACGGTGTGCGCGGCTACGGCACCGTCCGCGTGGACAGCTTCAAGCACCCGTTCCCGAAGGTTAACGCCAAATTCCAGCTCGTCAAATTTGGCGGCAACCTCATTGACGTTCGCCGGGCGTAATTCCAATTGGTCCGGCGAATAGGGCAATTCCAAATCCTTAACCATTTCAGTCAAGGTTCGGTTCATGCGCACTTGCTCAATGCAGTCACGCAAATTGTTTCCGACAACGCCTTTGATCTCCTCGGCGCTACTGAGAAGATTCTCCAGAGATCCATACTGGACAATCCATTTCGTCGCGGTTTTCTCGCCCACTTTAGGCACCGACGGCAGGTTATCGGATGGGTCACCCCGCAACGCGGCGAAATCTGGGTATTGGTTCGGCTGTAATCCGTACTTCTCCTCAATCGCTGCCGGGGTGAATCGATGCAACACCGAGACCCCTTTCATGGGATACAACACCGTTGTGGTGTCGTTGACCAACTGGAAAGAATCTCGATCGCCGGTAACGATGAGAGTTTCATAGCCCAAGGGTTTCGCAGCCGTGGCTAAGGTTGCGATGATGTCGTCTGCCTCGTAGTTTTCCTTATCCAGGGTGACGATCCCCAACGCGGCTAGCACCTCTTTCAACAGTGGCACTTGTCCACGAAATGCTTCTGGAGTTTCGTCGCGTTGCGCTTTGTATTCCGGGAATAGTTCAGATCGGAAGGTTTTTCGGCCAATGTCGAAGGCCACCGCGACGTGGCTGGGTTTTTCGTCGTTAAGCAAATTCGACAGCATCGATAGGAATCCGTAAACGGCGTTGGTTGCCTGTCCACCTGAGGTGGCGAAGTTCTCGGCGGGCAACGCGTAAAATGCGCGAAACGCCATGGAATGTCCGTCGATAAGCATGAGTCGATTGTTTGCGTCAGTCACAGTCCAACAGTCTAGCGAAAAGCCCCGCTCGGTTAGCGGAATGCACCGACAATCTCAGATCAACGATGACGAAGGTTGCACCAACCACAAGGTGGTTCGTGGCTGCAATGCGCCCGCGGCCCCGCTACATCGTAGCGGGAAGATCGCGCGCTATAGCGGGGAGTTTCGACGGCGACGAGAGCCGCTTTCGACACCAAAAGCCCACATAATGGCGCTAATTTCGCCAATACTTCCCCCTTAGGCTAATATCTTCTTTGCGCCCCAGTAGCCCAATTGGCAGAGGCAACGGATTCAAAACCCGTCCAGTGTGAGTTCGAGTCTCACCTGGGGCAC
>NZ_JAUNKC010000011.1 GCF_030532965.1 Corynebacterium sp. | reverse complement strand
CACTCTGGCGCTACACGATCGTTACCACACCGCTACGAAAAGCTCGTCCGGAACATAGCATTCCTTCACGTAGCAATAGGGCGGATTAGCCAGTGAAAATGTCTGTCGGTCGTCTTCGGCATAATGGTGGGCAAAATTGAAGGACCAATATTCGGCCAGGAGATAGAGTGCGTGCAGCCGGACACTAAGTGGGTCATGTGTCGGTGCCGCCAACGCCGTTTCCAGGGCCGGTTCAAAATTCTCCCGCACTGCGTCGGATTGGATGTGGAATAACCCGCGAATCATCAGCCGCCCCGCATCACTACCCACCGCCTCGCCGCGTTGGTCAAATAGTTCCAACCCGGCGCGAAGTTGTTCGGTGGTGGGTAACGGCGCATGGTGATCTGCGGTAATGTGCGGCATAAGCTGCATATACTCGGCGTTTAACGTGGTTTCGTTCATCGTTTCTTCCTGCGTCATGGAACCCCCTAGTGTCTGCCGCTTAATAGGACTTTGCTTTTCGACGCCCACTCGCCGCCCGTTTCTTCCGCCGCTTTGTGCGGCACCAGGCTTGCGTTGTTATGGCCAGATCATAGCCCCAGTGGCGTTGGTTGTTTCTGATTGTGAGGATCTCCAGCACTTCGGCGGCTAGTTTTTCCGCTTCAGCTACGATGCCATCTTTGCGTTTGATGAGCATGAGCTCGGTTTTCGCACGGGCGATTCCACGCGTATCGCCGCAGGCGGCAAATAGTTGTGCGGCGGTTTTATACCAACGGGCGGCGGATGTCCACCGGCGGTGGCTGGCATGGAAGCTTGCCATGTCGTTGGCATAGTGTGCCTGAAGTTCGGTTGCGGAGTATGTCGCGGGCACGAGATGGCGTAACGCTGTTTCGTATGCTTTACGGAATATGTGCGTGGTGTGATCGAAAGTGGCGGAAGGGGTTAGCGGTTGGAAACAACGCATGTCTAGGTATTCGCGTGCGTAATCCCACACTACTTCGGCGGCTTTTGCTTTGTCTGTATCGCTTTCACTCCGGTTATACAGGTTAAATGCTATCCCGAACGCGGCGTTGGCGCTTGTCTGGCTCAGTCGAGTTCGCTTTTCCATGTCGGCGAGGATAGCCAGTGTTTTGTAGGCTTCGAATTGTTGCTGTATATCGGTTATTTTTCTGGCGAAATCCCTTAAATCCGACAGGCACGTCATGATGTACGGTTTCGGATTCGGTTCCATGGATGCTACTCGCCACCGGGTTTCCATGAGGTTAACCTGCACTGCGGTTATATCGGCGTATGGGGAAAGCGCCTGCGAAATTGCGTCGCCCCACCAAAGCACGTCGCTCAACCAGGTTTTTGTATTGCGGCCTAGCAGGCTAATTGCGTCTTTGGTATACGCCACCGCCAGCTGAACACTGATGTGCGGCAGCGACTCGTCCCGCGCGATTCGCACTAATTCGGTTGCTACTTCTTCAGGTGTGTCGAACACCCGGTCGGCGTGGCGGGATGAGAAAACCACAAGTAACCAGTGCAGATAAATCGACGTTGGATCGTTAGTCTTGTGTGCGTAAGTCCCTGCCAGTTCGGACCAGTCGTCGCTGACATCTGCGCCTGCGGCGTGTATCTGTGCCAGGTTCGTGGCAGGTATATCGGTGATGACTGATACGGCGTGTTCGTCGAAAAGCTGCACACCGGCTGCTAGCGCCGCGCTGGACGGGATTCCCATGCACTTAGCCTTTCTTATCTCTTCGTTTTCCGGTGTTTCGTGCGCCGTGGTTGTCGTGGTCGCGGCCGCTTGGCCGGGTATTGGTGCTGGTCGCACCATTGCGATAGTTCTTCAAGCTTGTCACGGTAGAACGGTAGTAGTTCTTCATCTATAGGTAGTGTGTTGATGAGTGCGTCAACAACGTCGCGGGTGTGGGCCACGAGCTGTGGTTTGTTCCGGTGTTTGTCAATGTAAGCGATTTTTAGCCACGCGTCTATGAGGTTCAACGATTCGTGTTCATCTAAAGCGTTTCCAGCCATGACCTGGGCGTACTCTTCCGAAAGCCGCACCGCTGTACGGTAATTTCGCCGCGCGGCACTGTATCGGTGATGCTGCTTACAGAAATCCCCACGCTCTATATAAGAGCCCACCAGCATACTCAGGTGCCCTTCTGAACTGGCGAGATAAGTGGTAATCACCGTAATTGATTTATCGAAATGTCTAAGTGATTTTTGCACCATATTTTCCGGTAGCTGAGCGTTGAACCAATTCTTGGTTGCCACTTCCCGGTGGCAATCCCACAGCATCATCGCGGCGTCGTGAAGGTCATCGGGTTTAGCGGTGTGCACGATCTGTTCCGCAATTTCAACCGCGTGACGTGCGTATGGCCAACACGCATCTGGTTCAGTGTGGAGAAATCCCCAAAAATAGGCCTCGTAAAGCTCCCGTGAATCACTCGCCGTAGCAATCCACCGATCAATGATTGCACGTTGCGCAGGCTTACCACCAAAGGACTGGTAGACCCCAATGAGTGAATGAAAAATGTATCCAGCATTGCTTGGAGCGGTTGCTAATGCCGCCTCACCGAAGTCTATTATGTCGCGTTGACGGGCGAAGATTTCCTCACGATCAATGCTGGTACTGCCGGTGGCATAGCGGTAGATGCGATCATTTTCGCGTTCGATCCGCTTCGCCACGGCCTGGCAATACAGCCGCCACAACTGGTGGTTGCGGGCAAAATCAATGCAGTTGCGGTTGTGTGTATCCCACCACTGGTAGTAATCGTCAGTATCGCCGGTTGTTGATAGCGCAATGTCGAAACAGTGGGCTTGAACCCCCAACGGGTCGGTGGTTTCGCACGCTAGTGTTCGGTTTATCAGCGATTCGATCTCCTGCCACTCCGTCACTTTTTCGCTGACCGACCATAATTGATACGCCGCTTGACGTCCGGCATCCGTACCGACAGCTTCGCCGCGGTGGTCGTAGGTATCCATCCCGGCGCGCAATTGCGTTGAAGTGGGAAGGGATTCTGTCGGGTCGCACCGCAGTTCACTACCACTTATCGCATCGGTCACGCAGACCATGATAAATCAGCGGCGGCTTCCGCCTGGGTGGTTTCCCAAAATGCGTCATCGTGGCATTCGCCCCCATGGCACATGTAGTTTAATGTTCGTTTCGCCAGTGCTCGTACTGTTGCCGGTTTGTCGTGTAATTTCGCGTAATCACGCATGATGGTGTTGATTCGGCTGGCTTCTTGGTAGCAGTCGGCGGCGATCGCGGCGGCTTCGGCGTCGGCAAGCATGGCCATGCCTTCGTCGTAACGACCCAGTCGACAACTGAGATCGCCCCGCGTGGTGGCGGTGGTTCGCTGCCAGTGTGTTGCGGAGAAATCCTCGTCAATGAGGTAGCTCTGGGTTATGGTTTCGGCTTCATCGATAAGCCGCATGGCCGTGTGAAACTCCGCATCGGCAATGGGCGCGGGGAGGAATCGCCGCATGGTCGCTGCGTGTTCAAGGCAGGAATACAGTTCTTCGGCGGCTTCGCGTTGCCGGTCTAGCGGCGCTGTATAAAGGCTAGTGCGGGCCACGGCAGCGAGTTCATCCGCAGCACCTAAGGCACGTTGCGCGTCCCCTGCCGCAAGAAATGCCCAGCTTGCTAGGAAGAAGGCGCGCTGTTTGTGCTCATTCGTTGTTGCCGTCTCGGCAAGTGTGGTGGCATACGTTGCGGCAGCGTGTGGGTCTATGTCTTGATAGGCCTCAATGAATTCTGCTTCCAGGTCGAAGCAATCCGTTTTCCCCCTAAGTGTTTCCAGCGCCTCCTCGCAGATGGTGATCGCCTCGCACACAAGTTCCGGGGCGCCTGTACGTTGGCCTGCGAACCGGTGCACCCTGGCGCTGACGTATTGTGCCTGGGCTTGCACCTGCGGCAGATCATGCGCCTCTGCCAGGTCGAAGCATTCATCGGCGGCAGCCGCACAGGCAGTAAGGTCATCGTCGAATGTAATCAACGCCCGCAGCAGCGCTGCCTGCATTTTTGCCGCCGGGTCGTCTTCTGCAAGGCGTGCGGCCTTAGCGGTAGTTTCCAGCGCAGCGGTGTTTTCGCATCGTCCCCACAAGTCAAACGCAGCAGCGAGAGCCTGTCGCGCGGGCGTGGTTTCGGGCATGGTGGGGGCGTCGATAAGCAGCCGCTCCCCCTTGCGCAGTTGTTCTAGTGCTGGTAGTTTTCGCTTGTCGACGCTCACACTGTCGCTTCTTCTTGTAGTTGTTTGGTACCCATAACGCGCAGTCCCTCGGCGATGAACCAGACGACACTAACGGCCCATATTCCGGCGAAACCGATGGCGGTTGGGTAAATATCGGTAAACCGCAACACGATGGTGGTGATGGATAATCCCAGCGGCGCTGCCACCAAGTTTATGGCATTGAACAGCGAAAATGCCCGCCCGCGAAGTGCTTCTGAAATGTTCTCGGTCACGATCACCGTTACCAGCGGGCCTTGCAGCCCGGAACCAACTCCGGCGATCGCCATTCCCGCGATCACGGCGTAGGAGTTGCTCAGCCACCCTAACAAGCAGAACCCCACGGTTGTCAGCAACATGGAGATAGTCCATAGTCGACGACGATTATCAGTTCCCACTTTCGCCACTATGCCGCCACCGATCACCATGCCCACCGCATAGCTCGATAACGCCAAGCCCATCGGAATCGGTTCATTGACCCGTTCAAAATGCCCCGGCAGAAGAACCATCAAAAACGGCATGGCGAGGATGTTAAAGAGCCAGCCGCAGATGGCAAGCAACCGCACCCGGGCGTCGGCGACGATGCGAAACCACGATTTCCAACCGCGGAAAACATTTTCTTGGGCTTCAGTCTGCACATCGGACGCACCTGGGTGAAGCCGAATAAACACGGTAAGCAGCGCCGCAAACGCGGAACAACCAGCGGTGATCCACAGAATACTTGATATCGGCATGGCGGTGAGCAATACACCCGCCACCGCTGGGCCGACGAACAGACTGATACCCAGGATCGCCTGGTTAGCTCCGGCCAACCAGTCCAATTCTTTGCCGGACGCCACAGACACGTCGCCAGCAAGCGCTGTGCGGGCCGCCATACCGGGAATGTCCCCCACTGCGCCGATGATCCCGATGATGATAAACCACGTAAGGTTCAAACCGAGATACACGTCCACCACGATCAAGCCCACCACCGATAACGCCGAGATCGTATCGGAAATAATGCTCATGGGTTTCCGGCCGAAACGGTCAATGAAATTGCCGCCAGCGATTGCGAACCCAATTGAGGGAACAAAAATACAGGTAGCTACCAAACCGGCGGCAGCCGGGTCACCGGTACGCTGGAGAACCAACCACGGCCACACGATATTCGATACGGCGTTTCCAAGTCCCGAGCTCAACGCCGATAACAGATACAGCCAAGCAACGGCGGGCCGATGGGCGGTTGATGCAGGAACGGTCATGATCCAACCTTTGGCGTTGATTTTTTAACTCACACATCAACCCTAACACTTGTGTTTTTGCCGTCGCCGGGGAATGACGTGCCGCATGTGACTAGTGCTCAGATACCGTTTCGGATGTACGGTCGGGATCGGCGATAACGCGCATACCTTCCGCGATGAACCAGACCGCAGCTATCGCCCACAGTATGGCACAGCCAATTGCCACCGCGTAGATATCCACAAAACCGAGTGCAACGGTGGTGATGCTCAAGCCAATAGGTGCCGCGAAGAGGCTAATCGCAGTAAATAGCGAAAATGCACGCCCCCGCAGCGATTCTACGACGTACTCGGTGACCAGCACCGTGATCAGTGGACCCTGGAAGCCACTGCCAAGGCCAGCAATCGCCATTCCCGCAATCACTGCATAGGAATTGTGCAGCCATGCCATCAGCACGAAAGATATTGTGTATAGCACCATGCTTATCGTCCATAGGAAGCGGCGTCGTGCTGTCCCTACGCGTGCAATACACACCCCACCAATCACCATGCCCACCGCGTACGCGGAGAACGCAAATCCCATTGAGGCTGGCGCATCAATGCTTTCGAAATGGGCAGGCAACAGCACCATCAAGTACGGCATCACCAGAATCTGTGCGATACCGCCGGAAATCGCCAGCAATCGGATCGGCGCGTCGGCGATAATGGTCAGCCACGCACGCCAGCCTTGAAAAACGTTTTCTTGGCTTCTATCTGTATTTGGTACCGCATTCAGGCGAATAAGAATGGTGAGTACTGCGGCCAACCCGGAACAGCCAGCGGTGATCCACAGAATGCTCGACACTGGCAACACGGTCAATAGGATTCCGGCGGCGGCTGGCCCAATGAAGAAGCTAATCCCCATCAATCCCTGGTTCACACCTGCCAGCCAGTCCAAAGATTTGCCCGAGGTCGCCGAGACTTCACCGACCAGGGCGTTCCGAGCGGCGGCACCGGGGATATCCCCCACCGCACCGATGATTCCGATGATGATAAACCACCAGAGGTTAAGGCCGAGATACCAATCCACCAGGATCAGTCCCACCACCGACGCGGCGGAAATCGTATCCGAAATAATGCTCATGGGCTTGCGGCCGATGGTATCAATGAGGTGCCCACCGACCAGGGCGAACACTATCGAAGGGATAAAGATGATGGTGGCGACCAAACCGGCGGCAGCCGGATCACCGGTGCGTTGCAAAACCAACCACGGCCACACAATATTGGCCACCGAATTGCCTAACGACGAACTCAGCGCCGATCCAAGATAAAACCACGCCGCGATCGGGCGCTGACGGGATGATGACGATGCGGTCATGATAAGGCCTTTTTGTTAAAAGATGTTTTCCTAATGAAAATCGTCGCTATGACACGCCACGAAAGAATGCGTAATTGGATGCGCCGATGACGCTGCGACAATACCAAAGTACCAGCAAAGACGATCGGGGTTTCCAGTGGCAATCTTCCCCGCCTAGGCGCGCAATGGTACAGCCGGTCCCAGTTGGGACCGGCTAGTGTGTTAGGTACTTGAAGTGATGGTTACTGGAAATACTCTTTGCCAGGAACGGATTCCGGCAATTCCAGCTGCGGTTTGATATCCGATTCTGGTGCCAAACCGAACTTCTCCAAACCTTTACGCACGTGCTCAGCGGCGTCAATGTTCAGCGGCCCGGAGGTCCACATAGCGTATGGCAGGTTGATGAACCGGTTTTCCTTGACCGCTGGCAGATCCTTGGTGGTTGGGTGTTCCTTGAGAATCTTCACCTTTTCATCAAACTCCTGGCCGGGGTATTCCACGAACACGAAAACATCCGGGGTGTTCGCCGTCAGGTGTTCCCAACCAACGGTGGTCCAGGTGTCTTTGATGTCGCTTGCGGCGTTCTTGGCACCGGCGGCCGTGATGATTGCCTCCGGTGCGCCAAAGCTACCCGAGGTGAAAATGGTGTCAGAGGCGGAGTCGAAGACGAAGGCGACTGGGGCTTTCTCCGGCTGTTGCGCTTCCTTGAGCTTGGCCAGACGTGCCTGCTGATCCGCAACAACTTTCTGGGCGGTGTCCTCGTTGCCGGTCATGGTGCCGAGGTTATTCACGTCGATCTCTACGGCTTCCCATGGGTCGACGATTCCCCGCTTGTCGGTGCCTTCCTGGCGGCACGACTCGGTGAGAATGTAAGAACCGATTCCTTGTTCCTTCAAGGTGTCCGGGGTGAGGTTCTTACCCTCGTTGAAACCGTAGTTCCAGCCAGCGACGAAGACATCGGGTTGCTTGGATACGACTTCTTCCAGCGATGGGTATTCTTTGGCGACGTCGTTAAGCTTTTCGACGTCCGCGCCGTACTTCGCCTTGAGAATATCCATGTCGCGCTGAACCGAGGACACGTACTTGATATTGTCCTTGGCACCGGCAGCCAGCGCGATGGAAATGATATTGCCATCGTTGACGAACAAGTCGTCGGTGGCCTCATAGGTTACTTCTTGCCCGCAGTTTTCAATGGTGATGCCACCTGCGGCACCGGCCTCGCCACTAGCGGAGGTAGCGGTAGAGCTGCCATTGTCGGAGCAAGCGGAAAGTACAACTGATGATAACGCGATAGCGGCTACTGCCTTTTTCATACGCATTATGTGTTCTCCTTGCAATCGTGTAGTTCTGCACCATGGTGGGCACAACTACAGTGAATCGATAATCAGGTGCGGGTTGGTCATTTCAGGCAACCTCGCACAAAACGCCTGCACATTGAATACTTTGCGCAGGTTTTCCGGGATAAGGACTTCCTCAGGGTCCCCTGCTGCAAGCATGGTTCCCTCGTGCAAAACAACCACTTGATCAAAGTGAGCCATCGCCAAGTCCAAATCGTGAATTGTGGCTAGGATCGTGCGACCAGATTCTTTCAGCACCTTGAGCAGATGCAATTGATGGTGCACATCCAAATGATTTGTAGGTTCGTCCAACAACACCATGTCGGTGCCTTGAGCAAAACCACGGGCAAGAAGAGCGCGCCGACGTTGACCACCGGAAAGCTGATCGCATGGCCGATCAGCAACCTCCGTCAAACCGACTAACGCCAAGGATTCCATGACGATTTTCTGCTCTTTCTTACCGCCGATCTCCCAAGATTTCAGGTGCGGGAGTCGACCCAAAGCCACCATTTCGGAAACTGTCAGATCACCCGGAGGGCTTTCCTCTTGCCCAACCAGCGTTAACTGTTGAGCCCGGTGGCGCGGCCGCATCGAATGAACCGATACGCCGTCTAACATCACACTGCCGCCATGCGGCGCAGTGATCCCTGCAATCGCCCGCAACAATGTGGATTTACCTGCACCATTAATGCCCACCAGGGCGGTCATGGTGCCGGGAGAAACCTCAAAATTCACGTCACGGACGATAGTTGTGTGCCCGATTCCAGCGGACACATCTGTAATCTCCAGTTGGCTCATGTATTTCCCCCAAATGAATACTTGCCTCGAGCCATCAACAGCAAAAACAGCGGGGCACCCAACACACCGGTGACAACACCGAGCGGGATTTCTTGCGGTGGTGCAGCGATCCGGGCGATCACATCAACCCAGATCAAAAACAGTGAACCCGTTGCCATCGCAATCGGAAGTAGTCGCCTATGCAGCGACCCCACCATCATGCGAGCCAAGTGCGGAATCACCAAACCAACAAAACCGATGCCGCCTGCCACTGCAACCATCGCACCCACCAGGAGCGCCTGGATGAAGAACAGGACTTGGCGTAAAACCCCCACCCGCACGCCGAGCGCCGCAGCGGTATCCGGCCCTGCGGCTAGGGCATCTAGGTGATTGGATAAAAACATCAAGGCTGCGAACGCAACCACGACGACGATGCTGGGCAATAACACCTTGTTCCATTGCCCACCAGCTACAGAACCCAACATCCAAAACATCACGCCTTGGGCGGCGCGGGCATCTGGGCCTTTGAATACCAGGAAACTAGCCAATGCTGAAAAAGCTGCCGATAGCACCACACCGGTAAGAATCAGCCGAAGCGGTGTGAGTCCGCCTTGAGCCATAGTGATTCCATACACGGTTGCGGTGGCAACCAACGCGCCCACTAACGCGCCCACAGAGAGCGAATAGAGGCCGAAGGAAGAGAAAATACCGAACGTGATTACTGCCGTCGCGCCCACCGATGCGCCCGAAGAAACACCTAATAAATAGGGATCCGCTAATGGGTTACGCACCAGTGTTTGCATAGCGACACCCGCCAACGCGAGTCCCGCACCAACAATAATCGCCAAAATCCCGCGCGGTGCACGCAATTCCCACACGATGGAATCAACGGCCTGATCAGGCCCGTTACCACCTTGTAGGTGCGCTACCACCACTTCCCAAACTGCCGCACGGGAATAATCGACTGAGCCAAACGTTAAGGAGATGACAAAACTCACCGCAATTGCTGCAAGAAGCACGACAAACAGCACTGGGGCGGCAAGCTTGCGACCTAGTGTGCTCACACCACTCCTTAAGTCTTTAGCTAACCGAACTTATAGGATGGGCACTATTGAACCCATCCCACCTACAAGCCTAAACAAATGTTTTTCAATAACCCAATCTCATTTCGGCATGTCCTACTTCCGCACGCCCCATCCCCTGCCCCCGCTGACACCTAGCCTCCCCATAAACGCGGTACGGTTTATCACATGAGCATTCAACTGAAACCAGCTACAGAAGTCACCACCTCAGCCGTTGTCGCAACCGGCCTTATCGGCGGATGGCTCTGCGCACGCGAAACCGGAGTTCGACCACTCGGCGGCGTCGTCCTCGCCGCCGCAGGTGCATGGGCAGGGCGTTCCTGGTACGCCAAAGGCGGCATCCCCCTAACCGCTGCCCTATCCACCGCCTACGTCGCGGCTTTTGGGCTGTCCCACCCGCTGGCCAAAAAGATTGGTGCCTGGCCCGCCGTCCTTGGCGTCACCGCTGCCGCCGCAGGCGCGGCTGCCGCGTTAAGCGACAATAAGGAATAAAACGACACCGCGACCACTCCTATCATTTGCCAAGGCGGCCTGAAAACCTAGAAAACCGCCTTAGCCAGGATCACTTCCCGGCTAAGGCGGTATTGCCACGTCGTTATTCGGCGGAAACGTCGTCGAAAGTGCTGGTATCAATGACAAAGCGGAATTGAACATCACCTGCGATAACCCGCTCATAGGCGGCATCCACCTCAGTAACACCAACCTTCTCGATCACAGCACCCAACCCGTGCTCACCGCAGAAATCCAACATTTCCTGGGTTTCCTTAATACCACCGATGTTCGAACCCGTCAGCACTTTTCGGCCAATAATCAAAGCATAGAATCCCAGCTCCTGGTTCTCCGGCGGCAGACCGACGACCACCATAACCCCGCGTGGTTTCAGCAGCCCCAAATAGGCATTGACGTCCAAATTCGCACTCACCGTATTCAGAATGAAATCGAATTCACCACGGTGGGCTTTAAAGAACCCTTCCTCCTTGGTAGCCAAGATGCGATCAGCACCAAGAGCCGCAGCGGCGTCGGCTTTCTTCAACGACCGCGACAACACCGTCACGTCCGCACCACGCGCCTTGGCGATCTTGACCCCCATGTGCCCCAATCCGCCCAAACCGACGATGGCGACTTTATCGCCAGGCTTAATGTCCCACGTAGCAAGCGGCGAATACGTGGTAATACCCGCGCACAACAACGGTGCAGCAACATCAAAGTCAAGATTATCCGGCAGCCTACACACAAACTTCTCATTCACGACGATGCTCTGCGCGTAACCGCCTTGAGTGATCGTGCCATCAACATCTTCGGAATTATAGGTTCCAACAGCACCATTGAGGCAGTTTTGTTCCTGATCCGCCTCACATTCCGCGCAGGTACCACAGGAATTAACCAGACACCCCACCCCAACCCGGTCGCCAATCGACCAGCGGGTAACGTCCTCACCTACTGCAGTAACAACGCCTGCGATCTCATGGCCAACCGTCAACGGAAAATGAGCCGGACCCCACTCGTTTCTAATCGTATGAATATCCGAATGGCAGATACCAGCTGCCCGAATGTCGATGACAACATCGTCTGGGCGCGGGTCGCGCCGGGAGATGGTAGCGACATGGAATGGGCTTTCCGGACTGGTTTTCTGGAGCGCTTTTGTGAGAAACGGCATTATGATCTCCTTATGTAATAAATTAGCCAGCCGATACAATCGGTTACCCCCATTGTATCGATCAGCAAGTGTTATTGAATACCGTGGGAAATGGATATATTTACAGACATTCATTTATGAACAAATGCCAACTGCATACTTAACAATTTTTAAGATACCCTAGGTGATTATGACCAGCAGAAACTTCACTATCGTTGAAACAACTGAATCGGATCGAACCTACATCGCACGGCTGAATTACATCACCGACGTACGAGGTGATGAAACCGCTGAAGTCTGCGAAGGTTTCTTAGACGATGTCCGTTATTATGTCGACGAGTGGCAACCGGAAAACGGAGGCTTCGTCGCCTATGACACCACCCGAATCCCCGCTGGGGGCGTGTGGATTAGATGGGGTACTGCAACCAATCATGGGTACGGCCACGTATTAGAGGGTGTTCCCGAGCTGTGCATCGCCGTGGAAGAACGGTTTAGAAACCAAGGGTTGGGTACGAAACTGCTGCTAACCAGCATCGAATTGGCCCGGGAGCTTGGTGCGCGCGGCATTTCGTTGTGCGTTGGCGAAGACAATCCCCGCGCCCACCGGTTATATAACCGGGTTGGGTTTAAAGAAGTCTGCTTCGACAACGAAACTGGCTACTACACCCTGGCTATCAATTTCACGCCGCCATCTGATCTATCGGCGTAGTCGAAAATTCGGCAACAAAAACAATGCCCACCTTGGTGTGCTTCGCGTGGCGCTCACAATTCACCACGATCCGCACCCTTGGTGGGCATTGCGCATCTATTATGCGAGTCTTCCCCTGGAATTTCACAAGCTCACCACGCAACGCTGCCGTACAAGAATGCTCTGGGAGTGGGAAAAGCACTCTTGTTTGCTGGCGGCAAGCCCTCACCTGACGTGAAATCCGGTTAGGTGCAAGCATTCGCACTGGTACCCACAAGTTGAGTGCTGGGACGATCGCCACAGCTGACAGTCGGTGACGAGTGCTACTCGTTGAACACCCAACTTGAACGGGCAGCACGCAGGAGCACTACACCGGATACCGCACGAGGCGGCACCTAATGCAATGGACCTATGCTGATGCATGGAGTTTGTCGGGGCGAAAGATCTTCGACCCACTCCCCTCACCGTGACACCGTGAAGGCGACACCGTGAGAATCAGGTAGCTCCTAGACGCGAGGGCCACAAGATGGTCAGAGCTGGTCGGTCTTCGGACTTGTGGATCATCCCGTTTATCCCCCAACGCCTTCCCAGCTTGTAAAAAGCCAGTGGCCTTTGGATGGGGCGGTCCCCACTCACCGCTGCGCGCCAGTTCCGGTTTTTCACCGGATTCCCATGAAGCCTTACACACATTCAGCTTCACCAGCTCACTTCTGAGTGCGTTAAAAACATTACCATCGCCCCACCCGCCCCAGGTCGCAACACCACCTTTTGGGGTTAGCCACCGCAGTTGGTCATGCTTTCCTCAGCATCCAACTGGCCGCAAAAATTACCCCTTGTCGCCCCAAATTTTCACTTCCCTCACATTCATGTTTTTCGCCGCATATCCCCAGTTGCCGCACATGTTGCGCGCGTCGACAAGCGAAAAACACCTGGCACACACCGGGGGTAAAGCCCTTGCCGTTGTTGCCATATTGCACTAGTAGTTTTTAATTGTGCATCGAGCACACTTTAAACCCGCGAGTAACCAGAAAGGAAGGGACGACATGTTAGACCATAAACAGCTATTCAATGAGCATTTGAGTCAACGACAGTTGACACTCCCGTCCCCCTCGCGGCGTGTACCCAATCCGCAAGTGGCTGCCAAAGCTTTGGTGAATCAATCACATTAGCCACAGTCAAGCGCAAGAATTTATCGCCGCACACTGCACATCGTCTGTAGTCCGCGGCGATTTTTTGTACGCCTTATTTAAGCCTTTGCCGTGACAGACAGATAACTTGAAACTTTTTCCTTGAAAGGAGCACGCGTGTAATGGCACGCAAATATCGTGGTAAGGGCGCAAAACGCCCCAATGCCAATTACTTGAACCGTCACTTGAAGGACACCCCAGCTAACGTGGTGTGTTTCGCTTCCGAAATCGAAGACTCCACCATGGAGCAGGCAAAGGAACTGGCAAAACTGCCGTTCGTCTACCCACATGTAGCACTCATGCCGGACGCACACACCGGCTTGGGGTCCTCGGTGGGAACCGTCTTCGGCACCATCGACGCCGTCATCCCCGCAGCTGTGGGTGTGGACATCGGATGCGGAATGATCGCGGTACGCACCCAGTTCACCGCTGCCGACTTAGAAGGCAAAGACCTGGTGAAGCTGCGCGACGCGATCGAAGCGGCGATCCCACTGTCACCTGGAAACTACAACGGCTGGGTGATGGGCGGATCCGCCGAGAAGCGGTGCCGCGAGCTGGCAAAACTGGCCGAAGATACCGGCGTCGATCTGTCCCACTCCCCTAAGTGGCGGCTGCAACTGGGCTCGCTCGGTGGCGGTAACCACTTCATTGAGTTGTGCCTCGACGAAGAGGATAACGTATGGATGTTCCTGCACTCCGGCTCCCGCGGTGTTGGAAATAAGATCGCCCGCAAGCACATTGAGATCGCTCAGGAACTCATGGCTAAGTGGTGGATTCCGATTTCCAATAACGACTTGGCGTACTTCGTCACCGGCACCCCCGAGTTCGATTCCTACATCACGGATCTGCACTGGGCACAGCGTTTTGCCTTTGAAAACCGCGAAGAAATGATGGACCGGTTTAACACCTGCCTGTCTGAATTCATGGGTGAAAAGGTGGAGGAAATTCAGCGGATCAACTGCCACCACAACTACACCGAACGGGAAGAGCACTGCAACCGAACGGTGTGGCTGACGAGGAAAGGCGCAGTTCGCGCCGATGAGGGCCGATATGCGTTGATCCCCGGTTCGATGGGAACCGCCTCCTACGTTGTGGAAGGCAAGGGAAATGTCGGTTCGCTGCGGTCTGCACCGCACGGGGCGGGTCGCCGGTTCTCCCGCACGGAGGCGCGGCGTCGCTTTAACGTGGATGATCTTGAATCCCGGATGAAGGGAATCGTGTATCGCCACGGCGACGCATGGGTCGACGAGATCCCGGACGCTTATAAGGATATCGACCAGGTCATGGCGGATTCCGCCGACCTCGTTGAGATCAAGCACAAGCTGCGGCAGATCCTCAACGTGAAAGGTACATAACCCCTACCGCACCGATGCACCAATCGGTGCGGTTTTTTAAATCTCTGTGCTTTTCGACGTAGCCGCGTTGCCTGCAATCTCGCCGTTTCCGCACTTGACGAGTTTAAGAAATCTCTGGTAGCTGTCGTCGAACTGGTCCTGTGTCAGCCTCAACCCAGCTTGATATGCAACATAGAATCCGTACTCGAAGCGGGCTAGCGCTAACGCGTCTGCTTGGGAAAACCGGTCCACTTCCACGAAGTTTTTGGCCAACAACGCAATTCTGTGATCGTCAACCTCCGTAACCACAGCTGCAACATGTGCATCCGTAAAACTTAATTGCCGCATGTTGCGTTCCAAGTCGTGGTTTAACTCAAGCGCCCACGCGTCTAACGCTTGTCGACGCTTCCCGGTTGGCACCCGCGCAGCGGCATCAATGATTAACGCGGTGTTTTCGTGCTGCCACAATTCCGCTAATGCCGCATTGAAATCTGTAATTGCAGTGAAATGCGAATAAAAAGAACCCTTTGTTTTGCCCACACTCCGGCACAACGCATCAATCGTGATTCCACTTGGGCCACTGTGTGCAAGGTTTTCAAGACCTAGTTGCACCCAGTCAGACCTACTAAACCGCTTCTTTGGTGCCATGAAACATCTTCCTCGTCGTTTTCACACCAAGTAAAGCACATCCGGCAATAGCCGCGAAAAGGATCCACTGCCCGTAGGTGATTGGCGACAACGAAAAGATCGACACCATGAACAAATCCCAAACAGCAGCCGCGATAGCAATGCCCGTCAGTCCTCCAGCAAGTTGATAATTACTGGGGTTTCGCCACACTAGCGCAAATCCTATAACCAGAAATCCGATGAGTATCGACGCTAAATGCCAGACGTAATAAAGAGTAAAAATCGCTTGTTCGGGTATCTCCCCGCTTGCAAAAAGCGGATCGATTGTCTCAGGCCCGCCGACAAAAATGTGGATTAACAAGGTCATGGCGCTAAGAATCGCAGCTGCCGCGAAAAAATTGTTTCGCCTCGTCTTTTCAACCATGGCCCCAAACATACCACAAGGTATGTTTTAGTGCTCCCCATCCAACCCGAGCCACCAGGTTTGCCCATCTTCCGGCTCCGGAAGCGGATACTCCTCAAGCGTAATCTCAATCACGCGGCGGCCTGGGCCATTTGCTTCCCACTCTAAAAGGATCTCGTCGAGTTTCTCGCGGCTTGCCATGCCAATGCCGAATTCGCGCTCTGTAACCCACTGGTCTTCCGCTGCCAAGTCATGGTCGTGGTCATCATCGTCGTGCGGCACTCCATAACTGCACTTCTTACACAAATAAGACGTGGTTCGGGTCCAATCTTCCGCCATTCCCCCGGTGGGTTCCACTAGCTCTGTGAGCGCAGCGCTATCCTCCGGTGATTCAGCAGTGACTGTGACGTTATAAGTCAGATACGGTGAACGTTCTAGCACTTGCATTTCATTGAAAATAGTGAACGTCTGCCCTTGCGCTTCGCGCTGACCAATCGGGGCACCATCATGCAAAACAATATCACCGTACCGGTGCCCGCTTTTAGGGAACGGAACATTGACAATGCGTGCCCGCACCGGGTCGATACGCTCCGCGAATAGTGTTTCGCCCGCACCCCACGGATTCAGATAGATAACCGCGAAACCAAAGTTTTCAACAATCTCCCCCTCGCCCTCGGTGATCGGCATACCAACCGCATTCCACACCTTGCGGGCAATATCCCATTTCCCCAAGGCAGTCGCCGCAATCGCTGCGTTCCAGTGGGCGGCCTCATCGATTTCGTCGTTCAGCTCAATCGCTTGAAGGTTATAGGTTAAGGATTCCTCCCACTTCCGCAAATATTTAAAACACAACCCAGCCATGTAATAAAAATCGATCCGTAGCGGCTCTTCTTTTATTGCCTGCAGATACAATTCACTTGCCGACTCAAGATTACCCTGGTCAAAGGCCTCTAATGCTTGATTTTCCAATTTCGAATTAAACCACGCCATTACCCGCTCCATTGTCCGACGATTGACGTTTTTACCTTAATGCCTAAACCACCGCGACGTCAGCGTTTCAATATAAAAGACGCGCACCTGAACGTCATCGCCCGTAAACGTTCCCAGACATTGCCGAGATTACCTAAGCCTTTGCTTTTCGACGGCACACCGTTGGCGGTTTCAATGTGATTGGCGCCATAAAAAAATCACTTGATTCCATAACAACGCCCTCGTTGTTACCGCCTGCAACCTTGCCGCTTATAACTGTGCAGGATGCTCTACATTCAACGTCTTATTTTTTCTCAACCAGGCGACGGGCAAGCACAACAGTAAGCGGCAACGGGAAAAGCGTATAGACAAGAACCTTGATGTAGAGCTCCATGTCTTCAAGTTTTAGTGAACGCTCTAGATTGCTGCCTTGCAGGACTATTTCTGAGAAGCCCCACACAATGATTTGGGTTCCTAACCAAATCATTAACAGGACCAAGAAAAATCGGAGAGATTTCATTTATGAATTGCCTTTGCCGCAGTAGTTGTGATGTACGTAGAATCGACCTTCCAGTGGTAGCAGTTTCCATCATTAATCCGCCTGAGAGCATCAAGCGCAGTCCAAAGAAACCAGCTTGCATCCTTTCAGACAGACACGGACCTCATTAACTTCCGACAGTTCGCCCATCTCGTCGGTTTTCTATCACAGAAACATTCTAACTTCGCACCATCTTCACCTGCGGCTGAAGCGAATTCCGTCTACATACCCTCAACACGCCTTTTGGAACTGTAATTGGCGGTTTTGTGGATACGGAACTACTAGACGATACGGGTCGCGCAATTGTAAAAAATTGACGAATGAGAGCAAACAACGCACAATCGCTTCTAAAGAGAAAACACGAACTAAAGCCAAATATACCTTTCTAATAAAAGGACAACTGCCCAAATGTCTTTCCTACCCATCACCTTCGTATTTTTGGGTATAATTCCGTCTTTTTTCTACATCCACCATTATCAAAAACATAGAGAAGAAGAACTAAAAAACCTTCAATTTGGTGGTTGGTATTTCATTTTTGAACTCACTCTTTCTTTCACCGTCGGCTTAATTCCAGGAGGATTGCTAAGTGCAATCTTTTTCCCGGATTTTTGGCTAGCTGCAGAAAAAATAGCTCGATTAATAACGGCAGTTTTCTTTACGGTTTCCGGACTTATAATCGCGGATTGGTTTAGATTTAATGGTTATTCTTTGCCGTTAAAAACAGGAACTTTTCTACCATTTTTACGAGAAATTAGTGGGAAGAATCCATATCCTAATTCCGAAAACAATAGATTAGAAAATAGGAAACCAACCAGACTTTTCATCGGGTGCGGCTTATCACTCTTCATTGCTGTATTTACTCTGGTAATTTTGCTCTGGCTATGGATCACCCAGACAAACCTTGCTTGATCTACGCGACATGGGCGTCGAAAAGCAGGGCAAGTCCAGTAATTCGCATCGCATCAAGACACAGGGATTTCGCCGCATCAGACGACGCTAGCTCGGTGTACGCCTTTGTACGTTGTGCACGTTATGCACGATTCAATCACCTTCGCGACAGGAAACTGAAAATCCTCCGCCGTAGCGTGAATCATGCGGGTTAGCTACCCGCTATTTACACCGCTCGAATTAGTTTGTGCCACGTTTTCAAAAACTCAGCTATCTCGTTTCGGCCTTTTGCTAGGACGTTTGTGTGCACAACGGAATAATGTGTTTGTCAATGAAATCGCAGGCTTCATGTTTCATCACAGCACAATCATCGGGATCTGCTGGGACTGTGATGAGTGTTCCTGGTTGCACAAACCGATAATTCAGTTCCGGGAAGCTTCGACCGCTTAACCGCACCGTGTAGGGCTCAGATTCTGATGCGTCCGGTACCGCAGGAATGTCGATGTGGGCGATGATGTCTAATTGCGGCTTCGCGCGGAAGCAACTGTAGGACATGGTCACCCTACAAGAATCGGCTAGGTCAACCATATAGGGGGTAAGCAGCTTTCCATTGTGGGTTTTCGCCACCTCAGCGGCGATCTCGCGGGCGGTGGAAACACCGAAATCCGCTTCTCCCCGTGATGAACCGGAGACTTTACTGGGGCCATTTCGCCACGACGGTTCCCATGTGGTGCTTCGCTCCACATCGGTTAATAAGAACTCCGCAAAATCACGGAAGAAATTGTGCAACGGATCGCCCCCGTGTGGGGTGCACCCATGGATGATGTTGTAAGCACCGGCGGTTGATTCCCGGAAGCCATATTTCGCAGCAGCCCAGTCATGAATATTTTCAAGGACAGAGCAATCCACAGCTGCACCACAAAGTTCCGCCATGGAAAACCCGGAGATAAAAGCCGCTAGTGCATGTATGTCATGGATTCCTATGTACATTCCAGGGCGCAATTGCACACATGAAAGAAGTGCCGCGAGATTGGCCTCAACATTCTCAAGCTGGCTGGGAACTGAATATTCAGACGCGGTGTTGTGCCTATCGGGGTGTGGTTCTGCCGAAGAATCTTGATTGGTGGTTCCGGCTGGTTCCGCTTCCCCGAAACCGGCAACTTTTACACCGCTCTTGTCGCCGTCACGTATCGCCATAACCAGCAATTATATCCTCGATTGCACCCGCGAGGCGGCCGTATAACCGTATATCGGGCAGGTCTGGATTATCGCGAAAGTGGGTTAATAGTGCGATGATTTTGTGTTCATCGATGTCACGTGAAGTCGCTACCCGAATTGCTAATTCAACCGCGTCATCCCACTGGTCTTTCGCCGCCAGTTCCGCGATTGCGTGGTCATGGAATCGGAAAGCCGATGTGGGGCGTCACACGCAAGTGCAACGGATGCTTTCATCTGCAAAAATCGCTCTGGCGGAAAAGAACCATCGTCGATAGTGGCGGCAGCTGCAGCTGCTTCGTCGATTACTGCCATAATCGCTGGCATTTCAGTGTCCGTGTAATAGGTCAATGATGACGCTTGGGTAAGCAACGCACACGCCAGGTAACGGCATTCGCCGGTGGTGGCGATCTCACGCCCGAGCCGCGCCAATTCGGCCGAAAGACCTACTGGTTGGAGTCGCTCCGCGTTATCAAAATATTCCATAGGCGCGTTCCATAAGCGAAAACTGCTCAATCGGATTGGTGGTTGTTCTGGCCAGTTCTAATACCGCGCAGCCAGCCACGCTCTGCCACCCAAGGTCGTCATATAGTTCTATAAGGCGCAATTGACGTTCAGATGTGGGGCGTTGTGTCACCTCACGTTCGAGGTCGTAGATTGAAAGTTTTAGTTGGTAAAAATAATCATCGGTGGTTGTTACCGGGACAGAATTAGGGGCCGGAAAAACTGTATCGACACTAGGTGGTTGTGGCGGTTGTTGGTCGAGCCGACGTGACACCACGTCGCGGAACCCGGTGGCGGTGGGGCTTAGCCGGGCGTCGAAAAGCGAAGCACAGTAGGTAGCGATTTCCGTGGCCCACTGAATAACACCCGCTGTGGTTGGGACGCTCACCTCGCGAAAACACGACCGCTGATGGTTAGTTGCGGCAGCGAGAAATACCAGGGCTGGGGCTTGGTGAGCTTCAAGAATTGTACGACTGAAATGCAGACATGTATGACAAGCCACGGCAATTGTGCTGCTAAAACGGCTAAAAGTTCGATAATAAGCGCGAAACCGTAATATGGCGGGAGTGCTTGTCGACGCCCCACAAACCGCAATAATTTTGCGACCTCGCTTACCTGAGGTGGCTGATCCACATAGGCATCCAAGTAGTCGGCAACGCGCATAAAGTGCTGGTGGGCAGAGTACGTGTCAGATTCGAAGGCGGGCAATTCCGTCATGAGCTGGTTGAGTGCCGCGTTATCCCCCATTGCCGCAGTCACATGGCATTCAAGCGAATCAGAGGGCTTGCCCGTTTGGCGCAGTTTCCGCCATAGCGAACGCAACGTTTCCGCGGGAACGTGCGGGTCGGCGACCGCCTGAGACACTGCGGACTCTAACTCATCACGTTCCGTTCTGAGGTATTGGTGAGCTAGGTGCGGAAACTCTTTTAAAAGATGGGATAGCCGCGTGTATATCGCTAAAAAATCGCAATCAATTCGGCACGGATCGCCCGAGTCCACGGCGTGTGACAACGCTTCCAGCTCCGCCGCTGGATCGCTCCCGCGAACTCGCGTTGCCTCAGAACACCAATACGCGAAGTGTTCTATGTCTGATGCGATGCAGGTCGGGCGTGGTGTAGCAGAATTAGTCATTGCGGTATCTGCCCGCCTAGCCATACTGCAACAACAGCCTTGCGTACCGGTTTCCACTGATTCGAGTATGGATCGAGGAATTCCGCGGATTCCGGCACATCGGTTTTCTTTCTGATCCGGCTGATCGCGGATTCGGTAAGTCCGCGCAATTGACCATGCGCGGCATGATACTGCAACGCGGTTTGTGTCTCCGGGCCTAATAGTCGGACGTGCGCAATGCCAGCTTCATTGAGTCTCTTAGGCTTTTGTGCCGTGAGCCGGTAGGGATTAAGCCACAGTTCATGCCATTGGCTAAACCCTAACGGTGAGCCAGTGACGGGGTGGTGTACCGGGGTAACCAGAACCTCGTTGTAATTAATCGCGGCAAACCACACCTGCCCACGGGATGGACCACGCAGCACTAAAAGATAGCGATCGTCGGTGCAGCAATCCTCCCCCAACACTACGGCGCCCCGGCGGGCAGGCTTATCAAAAGACTCGTCCAAAAACGCGTTAAGCTGGGCGAACCCCTCATCCATATCATCAGATTCTATGATCTTTGTGATTGCACTTTCCACATCAAACCGATGCGGGTGGGGTTCGAAGGGGAAATCTTCATCCCACACCCCGGAATCGACCTGAGCTAGAAACGAGACCGTTTCAACGCTATCGGCGTGTTCAGGCGTTAAAACAAAGTCACGAAAATCAGATGGCAACGGGCAACCAAGTGCAGTTTCCACACGCGCTACGGCTGTTGCGATTTGATCCACAGGCATCGGTTTCTCCGCTATTTTGTGTTTGTTGGCTATCAGTTAATCAGAATCAGAATATACGAGTTGCTCGCCGCAGTGCAGGCAGTTGAAAACATAGGCTGACCAGGGCGAGTCCTCCCCTAGCATCCGAAGCTGGGCTTCTGTATGCCCAATGTCTAACAACTCTTGGCAAATATCCGGCATCTGCTGCAGCTGCTCCCAATCGGGTGAACCGACGAATACGCACGCATCATCGCAGTGGCTTAACCACATGCCTTGCTGCCACGACGGGAATTCCGGGGTACGCTCCTCAATTTCGGACGCAACGTCGTCTGGGACATCACTGGGAGTGTCGTTGAAAACCACGTCGAACTTTTCCGCAGCGCTTCCGTCGGCGATGCACCACGGACAAATGTCCTCGATTTCGTCTTCCCCATATGGTTCCATCGTGTAGATCCACCCAGTTTGTTTCTCACAACACGGGCATACTGCGGTCGGGTCTTCCTCGAAAACTTTGGCCGCGACGGGGTCGGCGAAATACTTGAATACTGGCAACGTTGTTGCATTAGAAGAATCAGACACAATCAACCTTTCACGTGGGCTTTCCATTTCGAATCAGAGTGTAACCTACCACCCTGACATGAGATCGAGCGATGAGAAAAGGATCAGGTGTTCGTGGTTTAGTTTTGACGAAAACCCAGCTAAGACCACGTAGACTTATGGGTGTTTTTTACTGAGCTCACCTAAAAACTTTATGGATGGCGCCATGACATTGGAATTTAAAAAGACCGAAAAGCAGATAACTCAGGACGAAATCCGTACCATCGCCGAAACATTGGGGGTTGACCTGCCAGAGGATTTCATCAACCATTTTGAACGGTGGAACGGCGGCTATCCAACGTTGTCGCTGGTGGTCATCGATCCGGAATACCACTGCGAGAACATCCCTGAGATAGAAATCAAGGATTTCATTCCGTTGCGCTACAGCAAGGAATTTAGCGACGACCCGGATTTTACGTTAGAAGGACGCGCGCCCGAAGAATGGGAAACCGGCGAGGTACCCCGAAACCTGTTGCCGTTCGGCATGGATTGGCTTGGCAACTATCTCTGTATTGATGTCCAAGATCATCGCATTGCCTATTTTGACCGCGACACCGCCGACACCTGCTACATCGCGCCGTCCTTTACGCGTTTTATCAGCAATCTTCGCTTCTGTCCCACCGACTTCCGGTTGGATTAGCGCCACAGGTAGCGTCGAAAAGCAAAAATCGTAACGAAACGCCGCCTTAAGAAAGTAATTGTTCTCTTAAGGCGGCGTTACTGACTCATTAATTAGGCCAAGCCAGCTTCGAAAGCTGCGCCTACCTTGTACAACCGATCGTCGGCGAATGCCGGAGCCATGATCTGCAGCCCCACCGGAAGGTTCGTGTCAGAAGCCAATCCGGCAGGCAAAGACATGCCGCAAAGACCAGCGAGGTTGAGCGGCAAGGTGCACAGGTCGAAGTTGTACATCGCCAACGGGTCGGAAATTTTCTCCCCGAGTTTGAAAGCCGTGGTCGGAGTCGTTGGTGAGACAAGAACATCGCACTTTTCGTAAGCAGCTGCGAAATCTTGCGCGATCAACGTCCGCACGCGCTGGGCTTGCAGGTAGTAGGCATCGTAGTAGCCCACCGACAGCGCATAGGTACCCAAAATTATGCGGCGTTTAACTTCCGGGCCGAAACCAGCGGCACGGGTCAGCGCCATGACTTCCTCAGCGGAGCGGGTGCCGTCATCGCCAACCCGCAGACCGTAACGCATGCCGTCGAAGCGGGCGAGGTTCGAGGACACTTCGCACGGAAGAATCAAATAGTACGCGGCAAGCGCGTCATCGAAGTGCGGGCAATCCACTTCCACCACGGTTGCGCCCTGGGATTCCAATTGAGCCACGGCTTTGTGGAATTGCTCCAGCACACCCGGCTGGTAGCCCTCCCGGTCGAATTGCTTTACGACGCCAACTCGGACCCCACTCAAGTCACCATGCGCACCTTCCCGAGCAGCTTCAACAACCGGGGCTACAGGCCGGTCAACGCTGGTCGCATCAAAGCGGTCGTGGCCTGCGATCACTTCGTGCAACAAAGCGGTATCCAGCACGGTGCGTGCAGTCGGGCCGCCCTGATCCAGGGAGGACGCACAAGCAACCAAACCATAGCGGGACACAGTGCCATAGGTAGGCTTCACACCAACGGTATTGGTGAGCGCGGCAGGCTGGCGAATGGAGCCGCCAGTGTCCGTTCCGATCGCAAGCGGCGCCTGACCGGATGCCAATGCCGCCGAGGAGCCGCCACCGGAACCACCAGCGGTGCGCTCCAGGTCCCACGGATTGTGGGTAGGACCGAACGCAGAGTTTTCAGTGGATGAACCCATGGCGAATTCATCCATGTTGGTTTTACCGAGAATCGGGATGCCGGCTTCCCGGATCTTCTTGGTCACCGTTGCGTCGTAAGGCGCGATATAGCCTTCCAACATTTTTGATGCACACGTGGTCGGTGCGTCGGTGGTTGTGAAAACATCCTTGAGCGCAAGCGGCACACCGGCCAGCGGCGAAGCAGGTGCCGCGCCTGCATCGAGGCGCTTATCAACCTCGGCTGCGGCGACCAGTGCTTCTTCCGCACCCACATGGAGGAACGCATGAATGTCCCCGTCAATCTCACCGATCCGGTCTAAGTGAGCCTGAGTTACCTCAACCGAGCTTACTTCGCGGCTATGAATCTTCGCGGCCAGTTCCGCCGCGGTCATGCTAGTCAGTTCGGAGGAACCAGCTGCACCTACGAGATATTTATTAGTCATGGAACCCTACTCCCCCAAAATCTGTGGAACGACGAAGCGCTGCTCAGCTACTTCTGGCGCTTGGTCCAGCGCCTGCTCGCCTGTCAACGTTTTTTCAACTACATCTTCCCGCATGGTGGTGCGAATCGAATGCGGGTGGCTCATGGGCTCCACCCCTTCCGCGGCTACCTGCTGCACTGCGGAAACGTTGCCGATGATTCCGTCGATTTGCTCAGCAAACCGATCCAATTCTTCATCGCTCAACGCCAGTCGAGACAATTTAGCCAAGTGGGCGACTTCATCGCGCGAGATCTCAGGCACGTGGGATTATCCTTAACTTAACGTCGGTGTATGTCTACTTGTACCGGCCACTAACGGATGCGATTAACAACCAGTGGCAAAGCTACTAAGACATAGTACTCAACACCCGCCCGTTCGTAGTATTTCGGGCACCTGGTGTGGGGTTAGGTTTTATTCATCCCATTTCCGATTACTGCACTACACCTGCTGGCAATAGGTGACAAATTGGATAACTTGTATACGTCCTGCCCCGAAATCGGCTAATTGTTCGTACAATATGGCAGGTAAGTCTTGATTCATCTTGTGCAACGGTTACCGCCGCCGCACACGGTGGGTCAACTGTTATTTTTACGAAGAGAATAACCGGAAAGCTTCTCGATTATTCGCTTGAGAAAGGTGGGATTTTCGGTGACGACGTACCTCATCCGTGTACTGCTCCCCGACGCCCCAGGCAGCCTCGGAGTGTTAGCAAACGCCATCGGCGCTGCTGGCGGCGACATCAAAAGTGTTGATGTCGTCCAAGCTTTTCCTGACGGAACAGTCATGGATGACATGGTAGTGAACCTGCCCGCAGGGGTCATGGCGGATGTTCTTATTTCCGCAGCCCACGGCGTAGACGGAGTGGAGGTTGATTCCATCCGCCCGTTTTCCGGCACCGTGGATCGCCGAGGACAGATCAAGATGTTGGCGAATGTCGCCGGTGCCTCCAGTCATTCCAATACTATCGCGCAGCTTATCGACGACATCCCGCAAGCGCTTACCTCTTCGTGGGCAATTTTGCTTGAAGACGGCACTCCCGTTAAACGCATCACCGCCTCCGAAGGCGCGCCGGAAGACGACGGCTCCGCCCCGGATCTCATCAATATCACCTCAGCCCGAATCCTCAACCCCGAGGTAGACTTTTGGATTCCAGAATCCTGGTCGCTATTAGATTCCTCGCTTGCTGCCGCCCCACTAGGAAAATCCGGGTTGGTGTTGATAATCGGCCGAGTAGGCGGCCCAGACTTTTTGCCTTCCGAAGTCGAACACATCGGCTACGTGGGCACCATCCTGTCGCGAATGTTACGCAGATAACCTAACGGCCGTGGTGATTCACCACGGCCGTTAGCGTTCTTAGGCTTCCCCGGTTTCTAACAACCGAAGGAAACCAGCCTCATCGAGAATCTTCAACCCAAGCTCCCGAGCTTTCGTTTCTTTAGAGCCAGCCTTCTCCCCGACCACCACATAGTCGGTTTTCTTCGATACTGATCCGGATGCTTTACCACCCCGGGAGATGATCGCTTCTTTCGCCGAATCCCGCGAGAAACCCTCCAGGGTTCCGGTGACGACGATGGTCAGTCCCTCCAGAACCTGCTCCGGTGCATCAGCTGTTACTTCTTCCATGGTTACTCCACTTTCTGCCCAGGTGTCGACAATATTGACATGCCAGTCCACCTCGAACCAATCTTTGAAACTTTGTGCTTTGACCAAACCCACCCCATCGGTTTGGGCGATATCGTCAACCGTCGCGTTGCGTGCCTTCTCCAAGCTGCCATAGCGGCTGGCCAATGCGCGAGACACAGTGCGCCCACAATGTCGGATTGACAGCCCCGCCATCACCCGCCACAGATCCGTGTGCTTTGCTGTTTCGAGGTTTTTCAGAAGCTTCTTTCCGGTGGAATTCAGCGTGCCTTTCTTGGTGGTGAACACGCTGGTACGCAGCAGGTCGGCTTCAGTGAGGTTGAACAATTCCGCTTCGTCTGTCAAGACCTTAGATTGCACCAAATCATGAGCCGCTTTCTCCCCGAGGGCTTCGATATCGAAAATCGCGCGGCTGGCTAAGTACGTGATACGGGCAGCCAGCTGGGCGGGGCACGACCGACTATTGGGGCAACGCCAATCAGCGTCGTCTTCCTTTTGCGGGGCTAGCTTCGTCCCGCAGCTGGGGCAATTTTCCGGGAATACAAATTCCTCTTCGGTGCCGTCCCGACGATCCGCAACCGGGCCTAAAACCTCAGGGATAATCTCACCGGCTTTTCGGATGACAACGGTATCGCCGATCAAAACGCCTTTACGCTTGACCTCTGTTTGGTTATGCAAGGTGGCCATCGACACGGTGGAACCAGCGACGTACACCGGTTCCATCACCGCGAACGGGGTCACCCGACCGGTTCGTCCCACGCCAACCTGAATATCGAGAAGCTTGGTCATGACTTCTTCCGGCGGGTACTTATAAGCAACCGCCCAGCGCGGTGCCCGGGAATTCGCACCCATGCTTCGCTGCGTAGCAATATCATCAACCTTGACCACCAGGCCGTCCATCTCACAAATTGCCAGGCCGCGATTTTTCTCCCAGTAGGCCACTTGCTTGTGCACTTCGGCAACGCTTGAAACCAATGCGGTGTATTCGCTAACCGGTAGCCCCCATGCAGCTAGTGCCTCGTACGCGTGGAACTGGGAGGTCGGATCGAAACCCTCGGTGGCACCGATGCCGTGGCAGATCATGCGGAGTTTGCGCCGCCGAACAGCCTCCACATCTTTTTGCCGCAGTGAACCTGAGGCCGCATTCCGTGGGTTGGCAAACGGCTTGCCGCCTTCTAATTGTCGCTGTTCGTTTACTTCGGCGAAGTCTTCCACCGCGATAAATACCTCACCGCGTACTTCCAACAATGCCGGTACAGGGAAATCATCGTGATGGCTAAGTTTCAGCGGCACACCCGTGATCACTTTGGCGTTTTCGGTTACGTCTTCACCAACCCGGCCGTCGCCGCGGGTTGCGGCGCGTTCCAATTCACCATTGCGGTACACGAGGGAGAGGGACAACCCGTCAATTTTCAGCTCGGTGAGGTACTGATCAGCGTCGGCGCGTAATAACCACTCATCTAATTCCTCCGCATTGAACACATTCTCCAGGCTCATCATGCGTTCTAAGTGCGCAACATTTTCAAACGAGGATGATACCGGCGCGCCGACTTTTTGGGTCGGACTATCGGGCGTGGCTAATTCGGGATGGGCTGCTTCAAGGGCTTCCAATTGGTGAAACAGCTGGTCGAATTCCGCGTCAGTTATTTCAGGGGTTTGGTTGTAATACAGTTCCCGGTGGCGGGTAACTTCGGCGGCTAAGCGCTGCCATTCTTCCTGGATTGAATCCTGCGTTTTACTCATGGTGCATTAGTTTAGACTTCGACCCCGACATGACAGCCCACTTTGAAAAAACTACGCGTTACACTGCGGTTTTATCACTGATCGTGGTCACCATCTTCCACAGGATAATCGCTTCGCACCACAAGGGTTCGAGTGATAAGATCCATCGGGCTCAGCCGATCTTTATCGAGCACGACGGCCAGCAGGCTTAACCAAAAGATCAAACTGAAGATAGGGGCTGCCCAGTCGGTAATCGGTTCCAACGCGAAGGCGCTTCCCCACCACGCGTTTCGCACACCGGCCTTCACCAGATTAAGCGTGCCGGAACTTTGTGCACCGAAGTCAACGTCAATTCCCGTGATCTTCTTCCCCACACTGACGCCAAACAGGCCTTCACCAGCTGCTTTATAGAGGCCAAGCATGGCGAAAATAACCAACGCGATGTTCGCTGGCGCTTGCCACCCCATCATGTACCGCCACATATTTTCCACCAACGCCGTTGCCGTAGCCACGATTACGAGATCAATGATCAGCGCCGCGGCCCGGCGCGTCACCAGCGCTGGGGTTGATCCGAGTGCGCGTACCCATGGGCGTGTTGATTGCCGCCTGGTCGTGGAATCGTGAACTGGTTGAGGCTGATGGGGGTGTTGTGAGGGGTCGGCATCAGAATTCATGAGTGTTCTCCCCCTTTTGTTTTTTAATCTTGGTCGCAATGGTTGAGTGCCAGGTTAATATACCCGGTTGGTTTTTCGGGATTTTTACCGGCTTTCGCCCCATGTTGGGGTTGTGTTTTATGGTGGAACCATCCCCCATTCGCTCTGGTAGTTGATTGTTAGGTCAAGGAAGCAATGATGAACATCCCCACTGAACTGTTGCGCACGCAGTTTGATCCGATGAAGGTGTTGAGTTTCGATTTAGAAACTACGTCGGCTAATCCGTTTGAAGCCCGGATTGTTACGTCGGCGTTAATTCGAGTCGATTCTGAGGGAGCCCACCCGTACGAGATGTTGGCTGATCCTGGAATTCCGATCCCGGAGGCCGCCGCAAATGTGCATGGAATCACCACTGAGTATGCGCAGCAGCATGGTCGTCCGCACGCTGATGTGTTGGCGGAAACCCTTGAGAAAATTACGCAGGCGTGGGCTGATGGATACACGTTGATTGTGTATAACGCGGCCTATGATCTTACGGTTTTGCATTCGCTTGATCCGTCGTTTGTGGTTACCGGCCCGGTTTATGATCCGTTTGTTGTGGACAAGGTGCTTGATCCGTATCGCAAGGGTAAGCGCACGTTGACAGATTTATGTGAGGAGTACAACGTCCGGTTGGATAATGCCCATGAGGCGACCAGTGACGCGTTGGCTGCCGCGCGGATTGCGTGGGTTCAGGCGAAACGGCGGTTTGCGGCGCGGATTAAGGATCTCACGTTGGAAGAGCTCATGGAGTTTCAGGCGGTTGGGTATTACAACTCCCAAACGGATTTGAAGAAGTATTTGGAAAGTCGGGGGCGGGATGCCTCTGATGTTAATACCGCGTGGCCGATGCAGAATGCGGACTAGGTGGTGGTTAAAGGTTCCCGGCGTCGCGGCCTAGGATTTCGGCCGCTAGCCGCACGGTTTGCAGCGTGTGGGCGGCGTCGAAAAGTGCTAAGGAATCTACAAATGCGGCGGTGGTGAGTTCCGCTTGTTCGGTGATGGCGGTGCGGTCGAAGGATAATTCGTCGAAAAGCGAGGCAATCTTCTGCGCTACTTTCCGTGCGGATTCCGGGCGGGCGCCGGGTGACACGCATCCGAGGCTGAGTGAAATGCCGGCGGTGAGGAATTCCCCGACGCTATCCAACGTCTCGGTACCACGAATGGCCTGAAGCCCCAGCACCATAGCGTCGGGTCTGGCTAGCTGTGCGATATCGAGGACTGGGGTTGCACCAATTTGGGAAATTCGCACAGATCGGATCGTCTCATTCTTCAGTGTTGAGCACACCTCGAATAGCCGTTGCCCAAGCTCTTTGGTGTGGATTGGGGCGATCGTATCGAAGTCGGAGGTTCCGGGTACCGTTCCCGTTTCAAGCGCGTGAAGGCACGATTCCACCAGCAACACGTCGACCATGCCGCCGAACCTGCGGTTGAGTTGGGCGGCGTGTTTGGTAATTCCGTGACTGAGTACCTCAGTGATGTCGCGTAGTGCACCAGTGTCTGTGACTGCTCGGTGCCCATTGGGCAGTTCGACTGCGGTGGCCAACGCCCACGGGCCGAGCACTTCCAGTTGCACCGGTGCGGTTGAGCTGGCCCATTGTTCTTCCACGATGTCGCCGTCGCGTTGGATGTTGTCCCATAGCCTACGGGTGACCAACTGCGGTCGGGTGCTCAGCCGCCAGCCGCGCGGTCCAGGTTCCACGGGTAGATCCGGTGCAAGTGCGCAGGTGGCACCGACGAGGTCCGCGCCTAGTCCCCGGTTTGGTAGCCGGGGAAAGGTGCGCAGGTTCCCGGTTTCACCGGCGATGACATCTGCGGCGGCGATGAGATCGGCGGTTGTCTTTCCCGGCATTGGCCCGAGGTTATATGCGACAATACTCATGGTTATTCGGCTACGGGCTCATCGTCCAGTGCTGTGGTGGAGACTGTCCCGCAGATGGTGCCGGAGCCTAAAACAATGTCGCCGTGTTCATCGGGTAGGTATAAAACGGCGGCTTGGCCACGCGCCACCCCGGAGAGTGGTTTGTGTAGGCGCAGCGTCATGCGGTCGGCTTCGGTATCCACGTCGGCCTGGCATGGCACGACGGAGCCGTGGGCGCGTACTTGCACCTCGCAGGCAAAGCTGCCGCGCATCTTGGGGTGTAGGTATTTCAACCGGTCGGCGTGGATGATCCCCACGGCCAGATCCTCGCGGGAGCCAACGGTCACGGTGCCAGTTTCGGCGTCAATATCGGTGACGTAGCGGGGTTTGCCATCCACAGCAGGCTGCTTAATATCAAGGCCCTTGCGTTGACCGATGGTGAAATTCCAGGCACCATCGTGTTCTTTTAGGGTGTTACCGGCGGTATCGACGATGACGCCCCGGCGAATGCCGATCCGGTTGCCCAGAAACACTTGGGTATTGCCATCGGGGATAAAACAGATGTCGTAGGAATCCGGCTTGCTGGCCACCGAGAACCCTAATTCAGCAGCTTCCTTCCGAATATCTGGTTTGAGCGTATCCCCGACCGGGAACATGCAGTGCGCAATTTCGTGGCTTCCTAGTACGCCCAGCACGTAGGATTGATCCTTTTCCGGATCAACTCCGCGCCGCAGATAGCCGTCCCCACCGTCAACCGGCTGGGTTAACCGCGCGTAGTGCCCGGTGACCACGGCATCGAAGCCTAAGGCGATGCCGCGTTCCAAAAGTGCCGCGAATTTGATCTTCTCGTTGCATCGCAAACACGGGTTCGGGGTTTCGCCGCGTTCGTAGGATTCGACGAAATCATCAATCACATCCGCTTTGAATCGGTCCGAGAAATCCCACACATAAAACGGAATGCCTAGTTTGTCGCATACTCGGCGCGCGTCTGCGGAGTCTTCCAGGGAACAGCACCCCCTGGAGGATTCGCGGACGGCTTGGGGGTCTTGGCTTAAGGCTAGGTGTACGCCGACAACGTCGTGGCCTGCTTGGACTGCGCGGGCCGCAGCTACTGCTGAATCTACGCCGCCGCTCATGGCTGCGAGCACTCGCATGAGTTCTCCTTATCTGTTTTATTAATGTGGGAATGGTTGTTTCATTATTTGTGATAAGTGTCGGGTTTTGCAATTGAGGTTTGTGGTTAGCCGTGGTGGCGGTTGACGGGTTACCATAAGCGATCATGGGTAGAAAGCGTGGTAACCAGCGACGTTCGGCGTCGACAAGCGGGCGGGACAAGTCCAAGGTGGAACCTATCGCCGGGATTTACGAAACGTCGACGGGTACGGTGGAGCTGCGCCCGGATGCCTACCGCTCTGGGGCGTGGGAAATTTTGGTTAACGGGGTGCCGTCGAGCCATATTTCGGATGATCCAGCAAGTTTGGAATATGAGTACATGCGGTGGATTTCGATCGGCACGTCTGCGTTTATCGATGCCCACCTTGACGCAGACCGACTGCGGATTACCCATCTCGGCGGCGGTGCGTGCACATTGGCCTGGCATTTTGCCGACCGGTATCCGAAATCACGGAATACGGTGGTGGAGTTAGACGCAAAACTGACGGAGTTGGTGCGCAGTTGGTTTCCGATTCCAGCAGCACCTCGGGTGAAGATTCGGGTTGGGGATGCCCGCACGGTGGTGGAATCGGTGCAGCCAAACAGCAGGGATGTGATTATTCGGGATGTGTTTTCTGGCGCGACAACCCCACATAATCTAACAACCGTTCAGTTCGCACGGCTGGCCGCTCGGGCGTTAGCGCCCGATGGGTTGTATGCGGCCAATTGCGGCGACCATAAGGATTTAACGGTGGCGCGGTCGGAATTGGTGACGTTGGCGGAGGTTTTTCCGCATGTTGCTGCGATTGCAGACCCACCGATGTTTAAGGGACGCCGCTACGGCAATATTATTTTGTTCGGCTCCCATCTTCCGTTTCCGATCGCTGGTGATGCTACGGCAGCCGCGATGACCCGGCAGTTGCTTGGTGGTGGGGTGCCTGCTCATTATAAGGATGAGGCCGGGGTGCGGGAGTTCATGCGGGGCGGCAGTTTGCTTGTCGACGATTAACGGCGCGCGCGGCGAATCCGAGAATTATTTTTAACGCAGCGTAATCTTTCCTCCATGTTTGGCGATAGGCTATGTAGAACTTTGGTAGTGTCTTTAGACTGATTAGAAAAATTTTCTCATCGGAAAGGAATCCCATGCGGAAACTGGCTCTTGGCACAGCACTTACAGCGTGCATTGCGATGGCTGCTGGAACTGTGCCAGTGGTTTCGGCGCAAGAATCCACCGCCCCCTCGGTGGTGACGCCGGTGGAGGATACGACGCAGGAATCGGAAGCTGGTACCCAACCGGCACCTCAGGAAGAAGCAAACAGTGGGTCAGAGCTTTCCGATGGCAGCTTGTCCTCGGAAGATAAACCGAAAACCCAACCAGACGGTGCAACCGATCCTGAGGCCGCTACCGGTGACGCCACGGTCGACAGCACCCCGCTGGCCGACCGGATGCGCGCAGCAGCAGCCACCGCCCAGCCGTCGGTGCTTACCGCTAATCCTGCTGCGCCGCTCGTTCATGAATTCAACGACGAAAAGTGGCGCGATAAGATCAAGAGCTATTCGCGATCCACTGATAGCCAGGGTCGCCCCCGGGTGATGGAGTTTTCTGCGACGTCTCCTTCGATGAATAATCGCAGCATTCCGTTAGCGGTTATACGGGCTAAAGACCCGAATCGTCCGATCCTGTATCTGCTCAATGGTGCCGGTGGTGGCGAACAGTCCACCACGTGGTTGAGTTACAACGAGACCATTGACTTCTACCTTGATAAGAACATCAACGTGGTCATCCCGATGCGCGGCGCGTTCTCGTACTACGTGGACTGGGCCGAAGATGTCGATGGCACCGAATACATTCGTGGCCCGCAGCGCTGGGAAACCTTCCTCACCCAGGAACTGCCGAAGCCGCTGGAAAGCCACGAGCTTATCCAAGCCAACGACAAGCGCGGTATCGCTGGCCTGTCGATGTCAGCAACATCCTCGCTGCTGTTGGCTGCCCGCAATCCAGGTTTCTACGACGCTGTTGGGTCGTTCTCGGGTTGTGCAGCAACCTCGAAGACCTTGCCGTCGTTGTTTACCAAGTTCACGCTTGACCGGGACGGGATTAGCCCGCAACAGGTCTTCGGACCGAAGGGCAGCCAGCGCGCCATTGAACACGACGCGCTGATCCAGGCGGAGGGGCTTCGTGGATCCCAGATCTATGTTTCGAATGGTTCCGGTTTGATCTCCGACCGGGAGACCCTCAATGGCCTGATTAAGAACCAGGCGGAAGAAGCATCGTTGGCTGCGTTCACCACGTCCTCGGACATCGCCGTGGTCGGCGGCCTCATTGAGGCTGGCACCAATGCTTGTACCCACGATCTGCGGGTGAAATTGAATCGATTGGATATTCCGGCGGACTTTAAGTTCCGCAACGTCGGTGTCCACACCTGGTACTACTGGGTCAACGACATGAAGGATTCCTGGCCGACCTTTGCCCGTGGGTTCGGCATCGAAGGCGAATAATCCCTAAAAAGGGTTAAGCTACTACAAGAGCCGCTGTAATCGGAGAAAACTTCGATTACAGCGGCTTTTTAGTGGGGCTGCTACGCCATTCCCGCAGCTTTCGCCTGCGCGATAACTTTCGGCAAATGTTCAATAAGGTACGCGACATCCTCATCGGTGGTGGTGTAGCCCATGCTCAGCCGAAGAGTGCCACGTGCGAGACTTTCGGAAAGCCCCTGGGCCAGCAGAACCCGCGACGCACGGTTAACCCCGTTGGCGCAAGCCGATCCGGTGCTAGCCGCAATGCCGTGGGAATCCAAGAGCATAATCAGGCTATCGCCTTCCGTGCCCGGGATGCTGATATTGATATGGGTGGCAAGCGAATGCTCGGGGGTGTTTAAGCGCGCGTCGGGAATCGCCGCCTGGATGGCGTCGATAAGCGTGCATTTAAGCCTGTGGAGCCGCTGCTCATGGCTGTCCATCTCATCGCAGGCCTCCTGCAAAGCTGCGGCAAGCCCCGCAGCACCAGCCACATCGACGGTTCCGGAACGAATGCCGCGTTCCTGCCCGCCGCCGTGAAACAACGGCTCCGGGGCGGGTGACCGCCTGGCCACCAAAATGCCCACTCCGCGCGGGCCGCCAAATTTATGGCCACTTCCAGCCAACGTGGTGGCATTGAGGCTATCAAACTTGATGGGGAGTTTTCCCAAAACCTGAACCGCATCGATATGAAACGGCGTTCCGGTAGCGGCCAGCTTTTCACCTATCTGCGCCACATCTTGAATAGCACCGGTTTCGTTATTGGCCCACATGCAGGTGGCCACCGCCGCTGGCGTGTCCAAAACATCCGCCGGGTCGTAAACGAAACCAGACGAATCAACCGGCAATAACTCCAATTCAGCGCCGAGGGATTCTAAATATCGGGCGGTTTCAAACACTGCGGAGTGCTCAATCTCGGTGCTAATCACCCGAGGTGAAATTAAGTTTCGAGCCCGCCATAGGCCTTTAAGCGCGATATTGTCCGCTTCCGTTCCCGAGGCGGTAAAAATAACCTCGATTGGTTCGCATCCAATAAGCGCCGCGACTTGTTCCCTAGCGTCCTCCAGCACGCTACGCGCCCGCCTAGCCAATTGGTATTGACCAGCCGGGTTGAATTCGTAGCTCGCCTTATACCAGGCCTCCCGGGCGGACTCGCGCATGACGGTAGTAGCCGCGTGATCGAAGTATCGCATCGGTATTGTCAACAATCCTCGTTTTCTCCTCGCGCCCCGGCTCGCCGGTTATCCGCGTCGCCGGGCTATTTCCGCCACTACTTCCGGAACGATCTCGTGCAGATCACCCACAACGCCAAGATCGGCGATCTGGAAGAACGGCGCATCCTCATCGTTATTCACCACGATGATCTTATTGGCGGTTTGCATGCCCGAGGTGTGCTGAATCGCCCCGGAGACACCCAAGCCGATGTACACATCCGGGGAAACGGTCACACCGGTCTGCCCCACCTGGAATTGCGGTGGGTACCACCCCAGGTCGACCGCGTCGCGGGTAGCACCGACAGCGCCACCCAAGGCGTCGGCAAGCGGCTCCACGACGGAGTGGAAATTCTCCGCTGATTCCACGCCCCGACCGCCAGCCACGACAACCTTGGCGGCAGTAAGCTCCGGGCGGTCACCCTTGGCAGCCGGAACGAAATTGGTAACTGTGACATCTTTAACCGTCGCGGCAGGCAGCGCAAAGCTACTGAATGTGCCCGCACCAGCGGCACCTACAGTAGCTGTGATCGCACCGGGGCGAACGGTGTAGATCGGGCTGGTGCCGCCTACCGCTGCGGTGACTTCAATCGAATCACCAAAAATACTCATTGCGGCAGTCCGGTCGGCGTTAATACCGACGACGTCACACAACACACCCGAAGCAAGCCTAGCGGCCAAGCGGCCAGCGATTTCATTGCCGTGCGCACCGGCGTCCAGCACGATCGGGGCGGGCGCGCCCGCAGCCAACATACTCAACGCGTCAACCGCCGGTAGAACAATGCGCGTATCAAGGTCGGCGGCTTCCGCCGCAACAATCGCATCAGCCCCCATGGCGCGCAACTGGTCGTGAAGACCAGTGTGGGCGCCAGGAGCCGAGACGATAACTGCAGTCACTGCGCCGAAAACCTTAGCGGCGGCGATGAGATCCGCTGTGGTACCCAGCACCTGATCGCCGGAATACTCGACCAGAACATAAGCATTAGACATGAATAATTCTCCTCAAAGTCGTTTCTGATCGTATCGGGTTACAGCAGGTTCTCTGCTGCTAGGAAGTCAACAATCTTCTGCGCAGCTGTCGCTGCATCATCGCGAATTACATCACCCTGGCTCCGGGCGGGCCGAGCCTGCGCGGCAGTAACGGCGGTAGACGCGTGCCCCAAGCCGACCTGTTCGGCCGCCACCCCAATCTCGGCGAGACTCAACGACGCAATTTCTGCTTTCTTTGCAGCCATAATGCCCTTGAAATTCGGGAACCTGGGCTTATCTGCCTTGTCGGTAACCGTCACGATAGCAGGCAGTGGTGCCTCAATATCGTAATCACCATCATGGGTTTCCCGGACTCCCCGGACAACATTGCCGGACAACTGCACAGACTTACACGACGTCAATGCAGGCTGGTTCCGGTATTCCGCGAGGATTCCCGGAAGCGCCCCCATCGCCCCATCCGAGGAAGCATTGCCCGCTACAACAAGCGCAACGTCAGGAATCTGGTTAATCGCATTGGTCAGCGCCCAGGCAGTACCGATGACATCGGAACCTGCTAACGCCGGATCGGCCAATAACACGGCCCGATCCGCCCCCATGGCTAAGGCCTTACGCAGTGCTTCTTCTGAACCACCCGGGCCAGCCGACAACGCAACCACCTCAAAGCCAGCATCAGCGTTATCATCACGCAGCCGAAGGGCCTGTTCAACAGCAAATTCGTTAATTTCATCCAGTACGTTGTCCACCCCCTCCCGGTTCAGGGTGAAGTCCGAATCTAGCGTTCGAACCGACCAGGTATCTGGCACATTTTTCACCAACACCACAATCGCGGGCATGGGCAGTCACTCACCTTTCATAATTTTTCTCATCGCCGTTGGCTAATCACCGAGGCCATACCAGCACGTTTACTTGTCGCGCTTCAGTAATGTAACGGATATACCGACAGATTGTTTCCCGTTTTATTCACCAGCAATACGGTGTGACAGCGGCACGGCGAAAACTACCAATCGACAGTGTAGCCTAATAAAATCCCGGCGAACCACCACACCCGATAGTCGGTGTAGCGAAAAACCTACGGTCAGGCCCACTGCCTGGCCTTGCACACCAACGCCACACCCGCGCTCCCAATTCGGGTGAGAACAACAGCCAGTTTCGCGCTGCCCGTTAATTTAAGCTTCTTGCGCAATGCGTCCGGATCAATATCAAGTCCGCGCACCAAAATCTCCACCGACCCGCAATCATAGGAGTGCAAAACCGACTTCAGTTTCTTCAGAGACACCGTCTCCATGTACTCAAAACCGCTGGTACCGGCAGGAATGACGTCACCGGTGAGATAGGCGATGCGCTCATCAAGCATCCAAAGCCCTTCCCGGTTGGCATAGTGGCGCACCAAGCCCGCCCGCACAATCGCACCATCGGGGTCAATGATGAATTTTCCGGGCGCAGAAACCACCACCTCATCAGGGTGAGTGTCGTCGATAATGTCGCATTCCGCACGGGCACCGCGAATAATCACGGCTTCACGGCGCACCCCAAGGGAAAGACCCGGAGTGTACAGGCATGCTTCTTTCACACCGCCATTGAGACTAACCACGCTGACCAGACCGTCCCAGGAACTGAAATCCAGACCAGGCGCACACTTGATGGCAAGTTCCGGATACGGATAGGCGGAAATAAGCGTCGGCAACGGCGGAATCAGATCTTCCGGTTTGACTATTCTCCGACCACCCGACCGCCGCGCCGGGTCCGCGATAACCACCCCCGCGGCGTCCGCCACACCGGGGTTAAGCGCGTCAGATGCGACGATCCCACACCAACCAAGCTGATTAATCGTGGCCCGATTATCTAAAAGCTCCAGGTTGTATTTCGCCATTTTCAACCGGGAAAGATCAATGTCGCTGCCAAGGTAGTCCATGCCGTAGGAACGGATAGCCGCGCCTTCGGTACCGATGGAACAGGTGACGTCGTGGACAAGCGCGTCCGGCATAACCGCATGGATGCGGTCGGCGCGTATATCCGCCACGAGTAACGGGGTTGCTTGCTGGGCGGATTCGTTGCACATCAACCAATCGGCCGGAAGTTTTCCTGCACTTTTGCTGCGCGCGGTTGCCAATTCCAGCACAGCACGCCCATAATCCCCGTGCTGGTTCCGGAAGAAATCGGCGTCGGCCACGGCGATTTCTTTCGATAACCGTCGTTGGGAAAGTGTGGCTGCGATTTCAGTGGCGTGGGCGCGCAAATAGTCCACTTCGGTGGGAGTGAAACTCATGGTGTCGGCTACCGCTTTCTCTACACAGTGATCGATTAGAACTTGCCGTGGTGCACAACTTACGGTTTGTATGTAAACCTGCCTAAGCGGCCACTTTTACATGATAGTGCTGCGTTGCCGCCGCATTATCAAAAGCGTCTGGGTGGGGTGAAGCTGAAAAATTCAGCATACCGGGGATCATCAACCGGGTCACCAATAATCGGCTCCATCGTGGGATTTTCGATGGTTTTCATCAGCGACGACACCGAATCGTGCTCACTCAGCAGCAGCATGTGCGCCCAGGTAGGGATGACCAACTGCAGCAACCCGGCGCGCCAACCATCAAGGATCAACGATGGCGAAAACCAGCCGGTGGAGGCAGCTTCGCGGGTTTGCCCGTCGGGTTCTTGTCCGAAGGGCGGAACCGCAACGAAGGAGAACATGTCGAATTGGTGTGTGTCGGTCTGTGGGCTTACCCACCGCGAGCAGGGCCGCAGTAAGTCGGTGCGTACCATTAGTTCATTGCGTTCTAGTACTTGGGAAAACGACAATCGGTGGGATTCTAAGGCCAGCCGTTGGGGGTGGAACGGGGTGGCGTCGGTGATGAGTCGGCCGTCTTCGTAGGAGGCAAGCAAGGTGCCGGATTCTTCAAATAGTTCCCGACAGGCAGCCATGACGAGTGCCCTAGCTTTTGATCGGTTTGTGCGCAGGCGACGTGCCCATTCGTCGAGGTCTGGGCCGTGCCAGGTGGCATCGGGGATTCGGGGGCTTGAGTCCGCACCGATGGCATCGGTGGGTACGCTCACGTCGAGCTCGAAGTCGCGGGGGTCTACCCCGCCGCCGGGGAATACGGTGGCGTTGGGAAATGTGGGCATGGAGGAAACGCGCTCTTGCACATATACTTCGATGCCGGTTGCGCCGTCGCGCACGAGAACCACCGTGACCGCTAGCTTTGCGCCGCCATAACCTTCCACTTTCACCGCCACGGTGGTTTCGTCACCTCCTGTTGCCTGATGTTTGCGTATAACCGAGTGCAACGGACGTGTGTCAGCCGCAGTGTGGTCAGTGTCTTCATCACAGCATACCCAAGGCAAAGATGTGGGTTGTGCAACCACCCGCCGGAGATTCTCAGGTTGCTTTTCGACGCCGCCAGGTATCCGTTAGCGCCGGGTGTTGTTACTTCTTACGGTGGACCCCACCGCTGCGGAGTCTGCGGGCGAAGAACCGGCCGTCGATTTTATCCACCTGAATTGCCTGGTGGAAGGTGCGGGTGAGGTTGTCGGAGGTTAAGACGTCGTCGATAAGCCCCTGTGCGATCACTTCGCCTTCGTCGAGCAGCATCGCGTGGGTAAAACCGTACGGGATTTCTTCGACGTGATGGGTGATCATCACGATTGCCGGGGCATCCGGGTCGAGAGCTAATTGGCCCAAGTAACCGACCAGATCTTCGCGACCGCCTAGGTCCATGCCCGCGCTGGGCTCGTCGAGAAGCAATAACTCTGGATTGGCCATCAACGCCCGTGCCACCAGGACGCGCTTGCGTTCACCTTCACTGAGCGTGCCCCAGGTGCGATCCGCCAAGTGCATCGCTCCAACTTGTTCCAAGATGTCGTTCGCCCGGTCGAGGTCTAAGGATTCGTATTCTTCCCGCCACCGTCCCAAAATGGCATAGCCAGCCGACACGACCAGGTCTTCGATCTTTTCCCCGTCGGGTATGCGATTTCCTAGTGCTGATGAGGACACCCCGATCATCGACCGTAGATCCCGCATATCTGTCTTACCGACCCGCTCCCCCATGATCCACGCTTTGCCACCGGAGGGGAATTCCTCCGCGCCTGCTAGGCGAATCAGTGTTGTTTTACCCGCGCCGTTTGGCCCGATAATCACCCACCGTTCGTCCAATTCCACCTTCCATGTCACCGGCGCCAACAAGGTGCGCCCGTCACGGATGAAGGTGACGTCTTCAAAGTCGATGAGGGTATCGGGATCACGCTGGTTATCACCAAAAACGGGGGGAAGCATCGCACTACTCATAGGTACCATAATTACCCAAATTTACCTGCTGCGGTTAATCGGACACAGGTAAATCACCCCAAGAGCAAAGTAGCACGTTAACAGCCCACCCCCGCGCCGAATACGGGTCTTACTCATCCCGCCGCAACTTGTCGGCAACCGTGACTTAGTTTGCCGCTATCTGCCAGCCCCCTGCCACGAATAAAACCGAAATTGGTGCAGTAATCCAGGCACAAGAGCATACTGGAACCATAGAGGACACGTTAAGACGCAGATGTCGGCCCGAGGTGGAGTTACGGCAACCGCGTCTACCCCGGATAGAAAGAGAAACAGCAGTGACTGGAAGACTCGCCATCGAAGATGTTCGCCCCCAAATCTCCGGCCGCCTGTACCCATCGAAAGCAGTCGTTGGCGAACTCATCCCCATCAGCGCACAAGTATGGCGAGAAGGCCACGACGCCATCGCCGCAACCTTGACCATCAACGGGCCTAAAAACTCCCAGATTTCGGCCTATCCGCTCAGAATCACCATGCACCAAGACTCTGACAACCAGGATCTCGTGCACGCTTTCTTTGTCCCAGACGTGCCCGGCACCTGGACATTCCATGTTGACGCGTGGAGTGATCCCATGCAGACCTGGCGAAACGCAGTCACCAAGAAAATTGAAGCGGGCCAGTCCGCCGAAGAATTAGCGAACGATCTTGAACACGGCGCCGTTCTTTTTGAAAAGGCCGCCGCGCAAGTTACCGAGGAGATCCAGCAACAAGCGCTTCTTGCCGTGGCAGAGGAACTACGCAGCGACGCCCCGCTGAGAACCCGCGTCGCCCCCGGCTTATCGGTTGAGGTGCTGGAGATCCTTTCCGAGCACCCGTTGCGGGAATTGCTGACCAACGGGCTTGAGCACACCGTCAGCGTGGAGCGTCGAGAAGCACTGGTCAATTCCTGGTACGAACTCTTCCCCCGCTCTACCGGCGGCTGGGACGACCGGGGGCTTCCCGCCCACGGCACCTTCGCTACCACCGCCGCAGCCCTCGACCGGGTAGCCCGCATGGGATTCGACACCGTGTACTTCCCACCGATCCACCCCATCGGTGAAATAAACCGCAAGGGCCGCAATAACACCCTCACCCCGGAACCTGAAGATGTCGGATCCCCCTGGGCAATCGGATCACGCGCTGGTGGGCACGACGCAGTTCACCCCGATCTCGGCACGATTGACGATTTTGTCAAACTTCTCGCCCACGCCAAAGAGCTCAACCTCGAAATCGCGCTTGACCTGGCACTCCAAGCCGCACCGGATCACCCGTGGGCTGAAGAGCACACCGAGTTTTTCACGGTGCTTGCCGACGGCACCATCGCCTATGCGGAAAATCCGCCGAAGAAATACCAGGACATCTACCCGCTTAACTTCGACAACGACCCGCAAACCATCTACGCCGAGATTTACCGCGTGGTCATGTTCTGGGTGGAGCTTGGAGTCACCACATTCCGGGTGGACAACCCGCACACCAAACCCACCAACTTCTGGAACTGGCTGATTACCAAAGTCCACCAGACCCATCCGGAAGTTATATTCCTCGCCGAAGCCTTCACCCGGCCTGCCCGCCTATACGGCCTGGCGAAAGTTGGATTCTCCCAGTCGTACACGTACTTCACCTGGAAAACCTCCAAGGACGAGCTGCGGGAATTCGCCTTAGAGCTCGCAGCCATGGCGGACGTCTGCCGACCAAACCTCTTTGTCAACACCCCGGACATCTTGCACGAATCGCTTCAATACGGCGGCCGTGCGATGTTTGCCATCCGCGCCGCGCTAGCCGCCACCCTGTCGCCGGTTTGGGGAGTGTATTCCGGCTACGAACTGTACGAACACCAAGCTGTGGCGCCCGGCAGCGAAGAATACCTCGATTCCGAGAAATACGAACTGCGGCCCCGGGATTTCGCAGCTGCAGTCGAAAGCGGCGATTCGCTGGAACCGTATATCACATTGCTCAATTCGATTCGCCGCAAGCAACCTGCGCTGCAGCAATTGCGGCAAATCCAATTCCATCACACCGCAAACGATCAGATCTTGGCCTATTCCAAGGTTGATCCGGTCACCGGTGACGCGGTTCTGGTGGTTATCAACCTTGATCCAAACCACGCCCAGGAAACCACCGTCGAATTGAACATGGCGGCAGTTGGGCAGGATTACGGCGCGCAGTTTATTGCCCATGACCTCATCACCGATCAAGATTTCAATTGGTCGGAGAAGACTTTCGTTCGGCTTGATCCCAATCGGGATGTCGCGCATATTCTGACGCTGCCGCGGGTCGCTGGTGAGGCGTTGGCAAAGATCCGAGAGCGGGACGCACGCGATTACCGAGCCTAGGGTCTGTGGTTGCTCCATAACACAGCACCGCCGAAAACCAACACAAACGTCTTATATGTCACACCGTGGGGCGTCGACAAGCACAAACGCCCTAAGGTCGACATATATGTATTCGTTCAGCCCCTCCCCCTCCGGTAGCGTGAAATGTGAGAAATGTCGGTGTATTTCGCACCACAAACGTCGCCGGATGGTTACCGACTAAAAGTGTAAGGAAACTACAGATATGTCCAGCTCATCAGAAACACTGCACATCGACAATCACGACCGCACGCTGCTCACCCAATGCCGCCACCACGACCCCCATTCCGTCTACGGATGGCACCCGCTCGACAACGGCGACGCGATAGTTCGCACCCGCCAGATCGGTGCCAAGAAAGTCGAATTGGTGGCCAAATGCGGTAAAACCCGGGAGATGGAGCCGTTGGGCGATGATATTTTTGGGTTGTACATCAAAAAAGGCGGCTCGGGCGGCGGCTACGGTCTCCGCATCACCTGGGACAACGATGCAGTTACTGACACCTTCGATCCTTATTTCTTCCTACCTACGCTCGGTGAACTTGATATTCACCTGATCCGGGAAGGTCGCCACGAACGACTGTGGGAAGTGCTTGGCGCACACGTTCGCGAGATCGAAACCGAAAACTTCGGCCCGGTTTCCGGAACAAGTTTCGCCGTCTGGGCACCTAACGCGGCGGGTGTTGCCGTTATCGGCGACTTCTGCGGCTGGAACCCCAACCAATACCCGATGCGCAGCCTCGGCGAATCCGGGGTCTGGGAAATCTTCATCCCGGGTGTTGGCGATGGTGACGTTTATAAATTCGCCATCCACACCCAAGAAGGCTGGCGCTTAGACAAGGCCGACCCGATGGCCCGCCGCACCGAAGAGCCACCACGAACCGGCTCCATCGTCACCACCTCCACCTACGAATGGAACGACAACCAGTGGTTGGCAACTCGCGCCGAAACCGATCATCTAAGCAAGCCGATCAGCATCTACGAAGTGCATTTGGGTTCCTGGCGTCAAGGGCTAGGTTACAAAGAACTCGCGACCGAATTGGTCGCATACGTCAAGGACATGGGCTACACCCACGTGGAGTTCATGCCGATTGCCGAGCACCCCTTCGGTGGATCGTGGGGTTACCAAGTATCGGGCTACTACGCCCCCACTGCAAGGTGGGGCAGCCCCGACGAACTGCGCCAGCTTATCGACGCCTTCCACGCCGAAGGCATCGGCGTCATCATGGACTGGGTTCCCGCCCACTTCCCCAAGGACGACTTCGCCCTTGGCCGCTTCGACGGCCAAGCCGTGTACGAACACCCGGATTGGCGTCGCGGCGAGCAGATGGACTGGGGTACCTACGTCTTTGACTTCGGTCGCAACGAAGTACGCAATTTCCTCGTGGCAAACGCGTTGTATTGGCTGGAGGAGTTCCACATCGACGGCCTTCGCGTCGACGCAGTAGCGTCCATGCTGTATCTGGACTATTCCCGCAAGGAAGGCGAATGGCTGCCAAACCAATACGGCGGCCGGGAAAACCTGGAGGCTGTGCAGTTCCTCCAGGAGATGAACGCCACGGTACACAAACTGCACCAGGGTGTGCTCACCATCGCCGAGGAATCGACCTCTTGGCCGGGTGTTACCAGCCCCACCGATTTCAATGGCTTGGGATTCAATCTGAAATGGAATATGGGGTGGATGAACGACACCCTGGTGTACTTCTCCAAAGACCCGATTCACCGGTGCTACCACCACAACGACATCACGTTCTCGATGGTGTACGCCTATTCCGAGAACTACTGCTTGCCGTTTAGCCACGACGAAGTGGTTCACGGTAAGGGTTCCTTGTGGGATCGGATGCCTGGCGATGTGTGGAACAAGGCCGCGGGCCTGCGTGCCCTCTACGCCTACATGTACGCCCACCCCGGCAAGAAGTTGCTATTCCAAGGTCAGGAGTTCGGCCAGATCATGGAATGGAGCGAGGCCCGCAGCATCGACTGGGACGATATGGTCGGCTGGGAAGGTGAATACCACGTCGGTATCTCGCAACTGGTCAAGGACCTCAATGCGCTGTACGCCCAGTCACCTGCGCTCTACACCATCGACAATAACCCAGAGGGTTTCAGCTGGACCAAGTCCGACGATGCGGAAAACAACGTCTTGTCTTTCGTCCGCTACGGTTCCGACGATTCCAAGATCCTGTGTGTATTTAACTTCGGTGGATCAAGCCACCCGAACTACAAGTTCGGCGTTCCAGAGTCTGGCATGTGGAAGTGCATTCTCAACACCGACGCCGGCGTCTACGAAGGTGCCAATAACCTGTTAGAACAAGAAGTCGCCGCGTGGGATACTGGTTGGGATGGATACCAGCATTCCATCACCCTACACATCCCGGCTATGAGCGCCCAGTTCTACCGCTGGGAAGGCTAAACTAGCTGACGAAACCGGCAACCGTGGCAAGCGGTTGCCGGTTATTTTTTGCTTGTCGACGCCAAAAGCGGCGGTGGCTACTAATAGCATCACCGCCGCTCTACCAAGGCTTTACTTCTTAGGAATTGCCTTCGGGTTTGCCGGAGCAACTGGTTCCTGACCCAGAGGAGCAGCTGGGGCACCAGGGATCGTCCTCTTGATCACGTTGTAGATAACGTAGACCAGACCAGCAACGATCGGGACCACAAGCGCGATCCACCACAGGTTCCGGTTGGACGAACCTTCAGCCGCTGGCGGCTGGTTCGGGGTGGTCGACGGAGTCGTCGATTCTGGAGTCGACGGCGTGGTCGATTCGGAAGGTACTGGTGGAACAGTCGGTACCGGTGGGATGGTTGGCGCTGGTGGCGTGGTCGACGGAGTCGTCGAAGGCGACGTGCTTGGGGTTTGAGTGATCGCCGGGGAGTTCACCAAGTTGATAGCTACGTTGGTTTCACCTTTGATTGCAAACCGTGCCTTCTTGCCGTTATCCAGAATCTCAACGTTGTCAGCTGGGTTCGTCGACGCGAACACTGGATCAGCGAAGCTAACACCTGGAATCTTGTCGAGGTTGATTTCCTCTAGGGTGACGATGGTACCGGCTGGAAGTTCCTTCGAGCCAGAGACCGTGCCATCAACTGCGACTTTGACAACCTCGGACTCATTGATCTTACGAGCAGGATTGGAATAAGTCGCCTTAACCTCAAACATGGTGCCAGCTGGAACGGTCAACCCCGGTGCTGCCTTCTTGGTCAGCTGGAAGCTGCCCTTGTGCACGATGACGCCACTGATGGTGCCGGAGGAACGCTGGGTGCGGTAAATATGCTGATCAGCGTTCTTACCAAACACATACGAAGAAACGGAGTTTGTCGTGATATTGGTGTCATCACTGCCGATCGGAGCAGGCTGTCCCGTTGCGGTTTGGGAATAGTACATGATCCGGTAGTAGTGATCGGCTTTCCAACCACCTGCTGGCTTTTCAATCTCGAACTTTAAGGAGCCATCAGCTTCGATCCGTGGGTTACGTACCCGGTCGGTGATGTCGGTGATCTGCGCACCAGGGGTGTCTTCCTCTTGAATCACGCAGATTTTGTCGTCGCTGTCAGCTTGGCAGGTGTATTCCAATACCCGCAGTGACTGGTCCGAACCCTTCACGGTCGGGTCGAAGAAGGAGTGCTGAACTGCACCCCCCAGGGTGTCATGGAAATCGATGTTGTTATCTGGTGCGATTTCTCCAGGGAAGTTAATGGTCCACCGGGCTTTGGTGAAATCATCCTCGTACCAACCCTGCTTGTAGAACTCACGCCGCATGCGTAGATTCGGCTCGATGATTCCCTTTGTACCCGGAAGATCGATCTTGATCTTGGTACCAGCATTCAAAGTAGCTTCTACGTGATCGGTGTTTTTAACCTCGCGGGCTTGCACCTCGGTGGTCAGCGTCCCTTTAACGTTTTCCCGATCGACAAATGCCTTGTCGAACGTACAGGTGATCTGCCCAGCATCGGCATTGACGTCGCAGGTGCCGCCGCGGACATTGTCTTTATCAACTAGTGGGAAGCTTTCAGCCAAATAGACGTGGAATCCAGCAGGATAGCTGACGGTGAATTTTTGCTTCTCTTTAACACCGGTCGGAGCGCTCCATTCGATATTGAACTTAGCGAACTCCCACCGACGGATTTCGGGCACTTCGTTCCCTTGTTGCTGTGATTTCTCCACAGTCACCTTATCGACGACGATATTGGCGAAATTATCCTGTGCGGTGGCGCGGGGAACCGTAAAACCCGCAAAAATAACAGCGATTGCGGACAGCAGAACCACCATCGCTTTTCCTAAGGATGCCCGTTGGAACATGCCCGGACTCCCTCCTTAACTGATTTCCTCATTGATTTAAAAAGAAATTAATGCCTATTTAGATACAAAACCGGCATATTTCAGTTCTCATCCTAGAGTTCTGTCCATCAGCTAAAAACACGAGCAAAACCTTTAAATTATATTAAAATTTTACCCCCTGGCATTCATAAAACTTCAACCAGCAATAATGCAAACAACCTGCACAGATAGCATAAATGCAGCGATCCGGCGGCCACCTCACTTCGGGGGAAAATAATGTGCTGACTTAATTTTTACTAAAATTAATTAGGGAATTTCACTTAGCGGATCCACATTTAACCATCCACACTTCCCGATTTCCGAACGTACCCCACCATTAAACAGCCGTAAAGCTACCATGAACTGGAGAAATGTTTAACGGCAATATTCCCGATTGCCAAATAATGAAAACTAGCGGCTGAAAGAAACCTAAGCATTCAGCCAAGTTATAGCCGGAAAATGTCCTCATTTAAAGAAAAGCTATAAATTAGGTCATATTTACACTTTTAACATCTATTGCCGTCTATATTTAATTCACGATTCATTTTAATCGATCTGCTAAATATTTTAAAAGCAAAAGATCTACGATTTCTTACATCGATTATCATCGATTTTAATGTGGTGGTATTCCGGCAAAGTGTCAAAGCCAAAACCGACATCGGAGACTCTGGAAGTCCAAGCGGCAGTGACTGCCGGATATAAGAACGGAATGGCCGGGAGGTCAGCGACAATAAGCTCGTGCGCCTTGTTGTACAAAGCCATCGCTTCTTCTTCAGACTGCGCAGCATCAGCTTGTTTAAGCAGTTCATCAACGTGCGGGTTCGAATACTTGGTGTCGTTCGATACCCCATCAGAAGCGTAGTTATTTTCCAAATAATTACGAATGGATGGGAAATCAGCACGCCAACCGGTGCGATATACGCCATTAAACCGGACGTCATGGTAGTCATACCTGAACCTGGCATGGTCCGAACCCGGTTCCGGGAACGCATTAATGCCCAAGGTTTTCTTGAGTTGCTGCGCAACCTCCGGCCCCCATGCACGATTGTCCCCAGAATCCCAGTTGTAATGCACCGGAACTTCGAAATCAAAGGGATTTATCAAATCCGCTTGTGCCCACAGTTCACGGGCGCGCTCCGGGTCGTAACTTTTCACCCCGATCGATTCGTCCACACCTGGGATTCCCGGGGGCACGAATGAATACGCAGGCACGAACGTACCTTTCAATGTTTCTTTGGCAATCTTGTCCCGATCGATGCTCAAGGAAATCGCTTCACGACGCAATTTTCCTTCCGTCCCCTGAAAATGCGGAGTTTCGGAATGAATGCTGAGCTCCAAAACAGCAGCGCCAGGCTTGTTATAGAATTCAAACTCCTTGTGCGCTTGTTTGATATCAGAACCATTGACGCTATCGAAAACATCGAGGGTGCCGCGTTGCAATTCTTCGAACGGTAGTTTTCGACCGATGAAGAAACTCATTGTCACCCCATCGTTCTCGGGCTTACGGGGGCCGGTATACTCCGGATTCACTCGCAGTTTAAGCGATTGATTGCGCACCCATGTCTCGACCACGTAAGGCCCACTACTAACCGGAGTGAGAGTGAATTTCTGATCCGCCGAAAGCGCAGATGCTGGCTGCGCGGCAAAAACCGGGTGGCTTAATTGCATCAGGAAATCCGGTGTGGGCTGTGACAATTCGATCGTGAAACGAGTGTCGCTCGTTACGGTCAACCCCCGCATCGACGGCGTTTTTTCCGCAAAGCCTGCGATAGGCTGGAAAAACTCCGCATTCAATTCGTCAGTAGCGACAATAAAATTCCACGAATCGACGAAGCTACGGGAAGTAATGCGAGAACCGTCAGAGAACTTTAAACCTGGTCGTAGCTCAACGACATATGTCGTTGGTGACGTCTTTTCGATCGATTTAGCCAGATCCATAGCGACATTATTATCGGTGTCTAAATGCACCAAGCCGGAAGAGATCATCTTCAAAATTCGGAAGCCCGCCGCATCACGAGTCATTCCTGGCGTAACGCGCGCCTCCGGTTCTTCACCATTAACCTGGACAACACACGGATCAATGTCCGGTTCAAACACCGAGCAGGCAGTCAATAACGAAGCACTTGTTGCAACTGCGGTTACTACCGCTACAGTCTGTAAATACTTACGCATGGTTCACCAAGCTAAAACAGCGCGTTTGCCATTTGCGCGCGGGCCTTGAGAACGCGGGCGTCGGCGGCGTCGAAAAGCGCAAATAGTTCCAATAATCTATCGCGAATGCGCGCCTTCTCCTCAGGAATCTGGGTCAGTGCTGTAATCAGCCACCCGAATGCTCCTTCCGCATCCCCCATTGCGATCAAGGCGTCAGCTGCTGCGAAAACCCGCTCGATATTGTGCGGTTCTGCATCCGCTGCTGCGATCGGATCGGTATCGCGATCGGCCTGCTGCAGCCGCAATAGCAATCGGGCGTTATCGCGCGCAGCTTGTGCCTCGGCATTTTTCGGTTCATGTGCAAGGATCGACTCGTATACCTCAATCGCTCCCGCAAAATCACCAGCGCCTAGCATCTCCGTCGCTGGAGCGAAACGCGGATCCTCCGGTGATTCCGAACCGTCGGAAGGCTCAGCTGCTGCGGGCAGTCCCGGAAGCTGACCAGCAACGGCAGCAACAACGGCATCAGTCCATTGCTGCAACGCGGCTGTCGGTTGCCCGCCTTCAAAATTTGCGATCGGTTGTCCCGCCGCCAAAGCCACAACGGTTGGCAGCCCTGATATTCCGAACATCTGCGCTACCTGCGGCGTCGCATCGGCGTCGATATAGCGAAACACGAACGCACCACCAGCATTGTTCGCCAATACACTAAAATCCGCTTGTAATTGCTCTGAATCTGGGCTGCGCGGGGTGCCAATCAACACAATGACAGGCACTTGGGCAGAACGTTTGATTAGCTCGTCCTCGACGTTTTCCATCGTTAATGTTGCTACGAGCTCTACCCCACCCCCAGCGGCACCGCTGCTCTTCGCTGCGGCCTGCGCTTCTGCCTGGGCACGCGCCTCTGCCCGGGCTTTTACTTCTCCCAAATCGATGGCACCAGCGACGAAACGGTTAGGGGTGGAATTAGGAAGAGTCACAAACGATCCTTTTATCAATCGAACTATTACGTGCGGGAAAGAAGTTTTCTATAGTGGCAGAATACCCAAAACCAAGCGCCACTACACTATTTATTTCTCGAAACCAGAAAGGTGGCGCTCCACGGATTCCACTTTGCCGCGTAATTGCCCCGAAACGCCAGGGCGAATATCCGCTTTAAGGACTAACCCCACCCGCGGTGACACCGCCAGTACCGCCTCCGTAGCAGCCTTTACCACCGCCATAACTTCGTCCCACTCCCCTTCAATCAGGGTAAACATCGCATTAGTCTCATTGGGTAGACCAGACTCACGCACAATTTTCACTGCAGCGGCGACGGCCTCGCTCATTTCGGCTTCGGCATTGGGAACTTCTGTGGGGGCGACGGAAAAAGCAACGATCATGGTTTTTGATTGTATCTGGTTCTGCCCATGGTGCGTTCTGGGGTAAGGAATACCAAGCTTTTTATCTCGATAATTCGGCAGCTATGAATATTTGAGATTTTTCACAGCTCTACGGTAAGCATATCCGCCTGCGCACTACTACTATGGCGATTATGAGTCATGACATTTCTGCAATTGAAATCCCCCACGAACTTGTCATTTGTTTAGATCACGTCGGTATCGCCGTCCCTGATCTTGATGCTGCGATCGAGTTCTACCGCTCCGCTTTTGGTTGGGTCAACCACCACCAAGAAACCAACGAGGAACAAGGCGTGGTTGAAGCGATGATCGGGCCGAAAAACCTCGGCACCACGGACGGCATGATTCAGCTGCTAGCACCCCTAAATGAAGAATCAACCATCGCTAAGTTCATCGAGAAGAAGGGCCCAGGCCTGCAGCAAATGTGCCTGCGCACCTCTGATATTGACGCACTGTCCGAGCACTTGAAAGAACAAGGCGTTCGACTGCTCTACCCAGCACCAAAGGTCGGTACCGGCGGAGCAAAGATCAACTTTGTACATCCTAAAGATGCAGGCGGCGTGCTTCTCGAAATCACCCAACCTGTCGCCTAATAGTTAGAAAAGTTCCTTGGGCTTCTTCGGAAGAATTCCAAGGAACTTTTTGTTGTGCTTATCGACGCTCCCAACACGGCGAATGCCAATGCCTCCGGTCCTCAGCACCGCGGCCATAATCCTTCGGCCAAGCCACCACATGAGCAATCCCCGGCGGAATATTCTGGTTGCACCCCGGGCACACGTAAAATTTCACCGCAGCATGGCTGCCAATCCGCCGGACTAAGAACGTAGCGCCATTCGTCCAGCTCGGACCAATCACCTCACGAACCCCTAGGTAGCTGGCACCATCTGCTGGTAATGTCCGTGCGGTCTCTTCCCGACGTCGATTCTTTCGCGCCATCTAAAACAACCGCAATTCCGTCGACTCGATTCCCCGCAGCGAATCGTAATCCAAGACAACGCAACGGATACCACGGTCCTCCGCCAATGTGCGTGCTTGAGGTTTAATCTCCTGGGCAGCGAAAATCCCCTCCACCGGAGCCAGGAGAAGATCGCGATTTAACAATTCCAGATACCGACTCAATTGCTCGACGCCATCTATCCCACCTCGCCGCTTGACCTCGACGGCAATGGTGCCACCCCCACCATCACGACAAAGAATGTCCACCGGTCCGATTGGAGTCGGGTACTCGCGTCTAATCAGGTCATATCCTTCACCGAGCGTTTCAATATGCTCCGCCAAGAGTTCTTGAAGATGTGCCTCTACGCCGTCCTTGACCAGACCAGGGTCTTCGCCCAGATCATAGGATAGATCGGAATGGATGGCTTCCAGAGTTATCCGTAACTGCTCGCCTTTCTTATTCTCAACTATCCAAAAGGCAGCCATTTCTTCCGAACCGCCTGAATTCTCTGGACGATCAAGCTCCGTCAACGTGCACGGCGGCGTCATCCAATTCAACGGCTTATAGGCACGATCATCGGCGTGGATGGACACTGAGCCATCCGCTTTCACCATCAATAACCGATCGGCCGACGGCAGGTGCGCTTCCAGGCGACCCACGTAATCAACGGAACATCTAGCAATAACAAGGCGCATGCTGAACAAGCGTAGTCGAATTACAACCAGTGTTAGTGATTCTTGTGACGCATTCGGCGTTTTAACTCGCTCGGGCTGATCTTATCGGTGCGTGAATCCGGTGCCGCCTCCACCCATGAGACAAAAGCCATACGGCCGTGGGTGGACATTTGTGCTTCGTACTCCACCCCGTTGTGACTAAACATGGTGATAGGGGTATCAAACGGTACAAAGGGGGCTTCGTGTTCTTTTAAGTCTCGTTGACCATTCAGTTCAACCTCATAACGGTCGAAAACTGCGTCGGCGGCTGGGCTTAAGGACCTAATCTGATAAAACTTCACTTCTTTACCGGCATAGCGCAATAATCCATTGCGCCAACCATGATTGCCTTCGGCTGGCATGCGACGCATAATCACCGGAATTCCGCTTGAGCGAATTCGAAAAAACCGATAAGCCCCCAACCCCACGACGACGAGCAAAACCGCAGTCAACCCCCAATACGCTGCTGTAACCCACATGACGGTTGACATTCACTACACCCCTCACACCGCTGGATTTTTGTCGCCCACTCACACGCTTTTACACAAAACGAGACTGGAGTTTTTAAGGTTGCTCGTATATCCGCAAAGTTTACTCCGCAAATCAATTGCACGAAAAATCCCGATTATATTGATAGCCCAATATCCGTCAAAGGAATGACCCCCATTTCCACCACCCGTTAGGGTTGTGTGGAAATGGGGGTCAATCTAAACCGCTGGCCGAAGTTCAAAGTCTCAAGGAAATGAGACTTTAAGACTCCGCGCTCCTGCGGACTGCCTTTAGCTCAGCCTCAGCACGTGCTCGGATATCCTCATCGCTATCCTGCAGCAGCGACTCAGCCTGCGAGGCATCAACCTCATCAGCCCAGATCGCGTAATCCGCCAGGATAGTGACTTTTTCCTTATCGACGGAGAGATACCCGCCTTGCACTGCGGCAACCAGCTTGTCACCTTCGGTCGGGCGAATAGTCACGACGCCATTCTCGACAAGTTTACCGAGCAATGGCTCATGGCCAGGCAGCACACCGATCTCACCTTCGGTGGTTTGTGCGGTAACGATCGTGGCCTTACCCGACCACAACATACGCTCCACCGAAACCAGTTCAACGGTGACGTCAGCCATGTGCTCGCCTCCCCTACTTTTCGGTCATCTTCTTGTATGCAGCTTCAACATCGTCCAGGCCACCCAAGCCGTTGAAGGCCTGCTCTGGGTAGTGGTCGAAGTCGCCGTTGCAGATGCGCTCGAAAGCGTCGATGGTGTGGCTCAATGGAACATAGGAACCTGGGATACCCGTGAACTTCTCCGCCACGAAGAAGTTCTGGCCCAAGAACCGCTCTAGGCGACGAGCGCGCTGAACGGTGATCTTATCCTCTTCGGACAGTTCGTCCATACCGAGGATGGCGATGATGTCCTGAAGTTCCTTATTCTTCTGCAGAATGTGGATGACTCGCTGAGCCACTTCGTAGTGACGCTCACCAACGATGCTTGGTTCGAGAATACGAGAAGTGGAGGTCAGTGGGTTCACAGCTGGGTAAATACCCTTCGATGCGATGCCACGGTCCAATTCGGTAGTCGCGTCCAAGTGAGCGAAGGTGGTTGCTGGAGCAGGGTCGGTGTAGTCGTCAGCAGGGACGTACACGGCCTGCAGCGAGGTAATCGACTTACCCTTGGTGGAGGTAATACGCTCCTGGAGGATACCCATTTCGTCAGCCAGGGTTGGCTGGTAACCCACAGCAGAAGGCATACGGCCGAGAAGGGTCGAAACCTCAGAACCTGCCTGGGTGAAACGGAAGATGTTGTCGATGAACAGAAGCACGTCCTGGTGCTGGACATCGCGGAAGTACTCCGCCATGGTCAAACCGGACAGCGCGACGCGCATACGGACTCCTGGTGGCTCGTCCATCTGGCCGAAGACGAGGGCGGTATCCTGAAGCACGCCCATCTCTTCCATTTCGAGGAAGAGGTCGGTACCTTCACGGGTACGCTCACCCACACCAGCGAACACGGAAGTACCGGAGAATTCGCGGGCGATACGGGTAATCATCTCCTGGATAAGAACGGTCTTACCCACACCAGCACCACCGAAGAGACCGATCTTACCGCCCTTAACGTAAGGGGTAAGCAAGTCGATAACCTTAATGCCGGTTTCGAGGATTTCGGTCTTACCTTCGAGCTGGTCGAATGGTGGTGGATCGCGGTGGATGCCCCACTGCTCACCGTCGCGGCCCAAACCTGGCTCGTCCAAGCAATCCCCCAATGCGTTGAAGACGTGGCCTTTAACAACGTCACCAACTGGCACAGAGATTGGCTTGCCGGAATCAGTTACAACAGCACCACGGACAAGACCGTCGGTAGGTGCCATCGAAATGGTACGCACGAGGTTATCGCCCAAGTGCTGAGCAACCTCAAGGGTAATGGTCTTAGCGACTGCTTCGAGGGTGACCTCGACAGTCAGCGCGTTGTACAGGGCCGGTAGCTCGCCGCGCGGGAACTCCACGTCGACGACCGGACCGATGACGCGCACGACGCGGCCGGCAACAGCCTGCTGCGTGTTCTGCTCTGTAAGAGCTGTGGTCATAATCTAGTCACTTTCTCCGCTTTCGGCGAGCGCACCAGCGCCACCGACGATCTCTGTGATTTCCTGGGTGATCTGTGCCTGACGCGCCTGGTTAGCCACACGACTTAAGTCCTTGACCAATTCAGTAGCGTTGTCAGTAGCAGACTTCATCGCGTTACGACGAGAAGCCGATTCCGAAGCCGAAGCTTCAAGGAACATTGCGAACAAGGTGCGCGACACATACTGCGGAAGCAATGTTTCCATCAAGGTGTCTGCATCTGGTTCAAACTCATAATCTGGCTCAGGCTCGCCGACATTATCCAAAATGCCTTCGCCTTGCGGGATTTCCTCGATCTCCACAACCGGCACGATTGGCAGAAGCTGGTGAGCACGTGGGGTTTGGGTCAGCATAGATTCGAATTCGGTGTACACGATGTGTACAGAATCGAAACCTTGAACTGATTCGCCTTCCTCAGAATTGAGACCCTCGCGATACTTCGCGGTGCCATCAGAACCAGCCAGGAAGCCATCAATGAGGTGCCGACGAACTGCGTGAGTACCAGCCCATGTTGGATCTTGGGAAAATCCGGTCCATGCACCTGCGTAGTTGCCGCCACGGAAGTTGTAGTAGCCAACGCCCTTGTTGCCCGTAATGTAGCGAACTACTTCGTAACCTTTTTCGGTAAGGAGCTTTTCTAATTCAGCTGCCTTCTTGAAAACGTTGTAGTTGTAGCCGCCACACATGCCACGGTCACTGGAGACAACCAAGATAGCTGCGCGCTTGGCGTTGTCGCGTTCGCGCAACATCGGGTGGTCGAGTGAACTTGCTGAGGCCAGACGTTCCATCACCTTGTGGATTTCGGTGGCGTAGGGTTCAGAAGCTTCCACGCGGGCCTGGGCCTTGGTGATGCGCGAAGTTGCGATCAGCTCCTGAGCCTTTGTGATCTTCTTCGTCGAATTGACCGAACGAATACGGTTACGTAGTTCGCGAAGACTAGCCATATCTTAACGCCTCCTTCCTTTCGTTTGATGGGTCATCTTAGTAAGAACCATTCGTTACTTCTTGACCGTCAGCGTTTGTTTCTTGACCTGCTCAGCAGGCAAGGCATCTACCTCAGCCTCATTGATAACCGGGGTGCCATCGGTGGTCTGGAAGGACCGCTTGAAAGCATCGGTCTGAGCGATGAGTGTGTTCTGTGATTCTTCCGAGAGCTGGGCGCCACCGGCGATTTGCTCATACACCTCTGGGGCAGATGAGTGCAGGTGGTCGTGCAGCTCTGCCTCGAAGCGGCGAATGTCTTCGACGGGAACGTTGTCGAATTCGCCCTCACCCGCAAGCCAGATGGAAATGATCTGGTGTTCGACGGATTGTGGTGAGTTTTCAGCCTGCTTGAGCAGTTCGACCAGGCGAGCGCCGCGGTCGAGCTGTGCCTTGGAGGCTGGGTCGAGGTCGGAAGCGAACGTTGCGAATGCTTCCAAGTCGCGGTAAGCAGCAAGATCCAAACGCAAGGAACCAGAAACCTTCTTCATGCCCTTGGTCTGAGCTGCACCACCAACACGGGACACCGATACACCAACGTTGATAGCTGGGCGGACACCCTGGTTGAACAGGTCGGACTCCAAGAACACCTGACCATCGGTAATAGAAATCACGTTGGTAGGAATGAAGGCGGAAACGTCGTTTGCCTTGGTTTCGATGATCGGCAGTGCGGTCATGGAACCTGCGCCCATGTCGTCGGAAAGCTTTGCAGCACGCTCCAACAAGCGGGAATGCAGGTAGAAGACGTCACCTGGGTAAGCCTCGCGGCCCGGTGGACGACGCAGCAACAGGGAGATAGCACGGTAAGCTTCAGCCTGCTTGGTCAGATCATCGTAAATCACCAGCACGTGGTAGCCCTGGTACATCCAGTGCTGACCCAAAGCTGCACCGGCAAACGGTGCCAGCCACTTGAAGCCAGCGGAATCGGATGCAGGAGCTGCAACGATGGTGGTGTATTCCAGCGCGCCGTGCTCTTCTAAAGTCTTACGCACTGCGGCAATGGTGGAACCCTTCTGGCCGATAGCCACGTAGATGCAGCGCACCTGCTTGGTCTTATCGCCGGTTTCCCAGTTTGCCTTTTGGTTCAAGATGGTGTCGATGCAGACAGCGGTCTTACCGGTCTTGCGGTCACCAATGATCAACTGACGCTGACCACGACCAATTGGGGTCATGGCGTCAATAGCCTTGATGCCGGTCTGCATTGGCTCACCAACTGGCTGGCGCTGCAGAACGGAAGGTGCCTGCAGTTCGAGGACACGGTCCTCTTCAGCTTCGATGGCACCCAGGCCGTCGATAGGCTGACCCAGTGGGTTGATGACGCGGCCGAGGAACTTGTCGCCGACCGGGATGGAGAGAACGTCGCCAGTCCTCTTTACTTCATCGCCTTCTTTAAGTGTCTCGTAGTTACCCAGGACCACGACGCCGACGCGGTCGGTGTCAAGGTTCTGTGCGACGCCGATAACGCCGCCTGGGAACTCGAGCAGCTCATTTGCCATTACAGATGGAAGACCAGATACCTGGGCAATACCATCAGCGGTGGAAATGACCACGCCGACCTCCTCACGGGAGGCCTCCGCGGAGTAGCTCGAGGTGTAGTTCGCAATCGCGCTACGGATCTCATCGGAGGAGATCGTAAGCTCCGCCATGTTCTTCCTGCTCTCGGTAGTTTATTCCAGCAATTACTTCGTTTATTTAAAAAGTCGTGTCTTAGACGAGGTTAGCGCGCAGCCGCTCGAGTTTGCCCGAGGTGCTGCCGTCAATCAATTCGTCGCCAACGCGGATAACCATGCCACCGAGGAGGCTGGGATCAACCTCAGAGTGGATGGACATCGCACGACCATAGATGCGCTCTAGCTTCGTTGCCAGTGCCTGGTTCTGTGTGTCATTGAGCGGCGCTGCAGAGACAACGTAGGCGACTTCACAGTCCCGCAAGGATGCTGCGAACTGCGACAGTGCGTCAATGTCGTCTATTGCGTTGTTTTCTGGGCGGCCAATAACTTGAAGTGCGAGGGCTTCTGTCACCGCAGTGACCTTGCCGTACAGCACCTTCGCCAACAGGTCGCGCTTAGCGGCACGATCCGCACTGCGGTCGTCGAGACGCAAAGTCAATTGTGGTTCCTTGTCTAGGAGCCGAGATAGCCGGAAGAGTTCTTCCTCTACCTGCATGAGTTGACCTTGTTTGTCTGCGGACCGCAGGAGTGCGCGGCGTCCCAATTCCACTAAACCTGCACGGAATTCCCGTGGGGTGGACCACACTTGACGAGCTGCAACGATAAGCAACTCGAGAGTGAATTGGGAAACCTTACCGGCGAACACAGCAGAAACCAGACCGGAACGTTGTTCGGATTTAAGCGCGGAATCTGCGACTGCGATCCGCAAGGTGCGGTCACCGTCGAGAGTGTCCACGATGCTGAACAGTTCGCTGCCAGTCTGGGCGGCAACAGCTACGGCGTTACCTGACTCGTACAGTGACTTGTCGAGGTATTCAGATACATACGCCAATGCGTCGCGGCTTGCTGCGTGCATGGTGCCTACTTTCCTGCTGGGGCTACGGTGTCGAGTTCGGCCAAGAAGCGATCAATAGTGCCGGAACGTTTGACGTCCTCTGACAGCTGCTCGCCCATGAGGCGTTCAGCCAAATTGATAGCGTTCTGTCCCATCTCGCGGCGAAGCTCTTCGACAACCAGCTCACGTTGTGCTGCCAATTGCTTCTCACCGGACTCGATGATGCGGGCGCTCTCCTCGGTAGCCTTCGCCTTCAAGTCAGCTTCAATCTGCTTGCCTTTTTGGCGTGCTTCCTCGCGGATCTCTGCTGCTTCAGCGCGGGCTTCAGCGAGCTGAGCATTGTACTTCTCAAGGGCTGCCTTTGCTTCAGCTTGTGCAGCTTCGGCGCGTTGGATGCCGCCCTTGATCCGGTCCTCACGCTCGGTCAGGACTTCCTGGAACTTCGGGAGAACGAGCTTCCAGAAAAGAAGCCCAATAACAACGAGCACAACGAGGGACCAGACGATGTCGTATGCAGCTGGCAGAAGAACATTTGGCTGCTCTTCCAGCGGGAGGGATTCGCCTCCGGCTGCCATAATGTTGATGACGTTCGTCATGAATCTCTTGCTTTCGTGTGTCGTTGGGTATTAGAGGATGAAGCCGGCAGCGAGACCGATGAGGGCAAGAGCCTCAACGAAGGCGATACCTAGGAACATGGTGGTACGCAGCTGGCCAGCCATCTCAGGCTGACGTGCCATACCCTCGAGAGCCTTACCGACGAGGATGCCGATACCCAAACCTGGGCCGATGGTTGCCAGGCCGTAACCTACGGTAGCGATGGAACCGCTGATACCTGCTTGCGCAGCTTCCTGAGCCAGAATGACTTCGTTCATGAGAGTGTCGTTCCCTTTCTAGTTGCCCAACGCATGTGTTGAGCTATGAGTTTTGGTTTGTGTAAGACTTGGTGATCCGATTGGATGCACTTAGGTCAGTGTTCGTCTGCGTGCAGGGACAATTCGATATAGACGGCTACCAGCAGGGCGAAGATGTACGCCTGCAGGAAGATAACCAGCATTTCGAAGAGTGTGAACGCAATGCCCGCAATGATTGTGATAGCGGACATCGAGGTCCAACCGTTGAGCTGCCAGAAGAAGAAGTTTGTAGCAGAAAACAGCAGTACCAAGATGATGTGTCCAACAAGCATGTTTGCCATGAGACGCACGGTCAACGTGGCAGGACGCAAGATGAACGTGGAGAGGAACTCCAGCGGAATGACCAAGATGTGAAGAAGCGGGTTGATATTTGGAACAACCACGGAGCTCTTCACGTACTTGAAAAAGCCATAACGCTTAGCACCTGCGTAAATGAAGGCGATATATCCGACCAGCGCCAGCACTAATGGCATACCAATTCGTGCGTTCGGCGAGATATTGAGAAACGGAATAATCGAAGGCACATTCATGAACAACACGACAAAGAAGATGGTTGCCAAAACCGGCAGGAATCGGCGACCTTCCTTTTTGCCGAGGATTTCTTCAGCAATGTGAATTCGAACGAAATCCAGCATGATTTCGCCAACGTTTTGCAAGCCTGAAGGAACCAGCTTCGGGTTCCGCATTGCAACGAGGAAGAAAATAGCTAGAATCGCTGCCATTAACAGGCGGACGAACATCAGACGGTCGATTGTGAACCAGCCATTCGCCACATCGGCGAACCACAGGGCATCCGGGAAAAATTCGTGTCCGAGCGAGGGTGCGTGGAACTCACCCTTGAAGGACAAAGTTGTAACGCTCAGCGTTCTCTCCCGTGTTCGGGCCGCGACTTTAAGTCAAAAGCCACGGTGCGATGGACGTCTATAAACTCTCTGCGACCACCACGGACTCCGTCGCACATCAGCATGGCGATCACAGGGGACAATTGTCGGAATATCCCACAAGGCTGCGAATATTCCAAATAAACCCACCGATTAGACTAGCAGCCTAAACCCAATATTTCCCACATGTTTCTAGGGGTAATTCACCCCCGATAATCAGCATCTCAATCAACCCCCACTGAACAGGGAAGAACGTCTAATTGTAAGCTTTATCACAAAATCCCGCGGGGGTAGTTTTATTACCCCTAAAACTCCCGTTTTTATGTTTTCGCGGCGCTTGCCGCGCGCATCGTCCTGATTGATCAACCCCATTAAAAGGTATCACTATCTGCGAACCTTCCGTCCCAACCAGATTTCCCACCCCTGCCCGACTCTCCCCTGTTGGGGGCATGAAAGAAAAAATTCCCACCGCACAGCTACACATTGCAAGCTTTATATGGGTGGGATTTAACCAGTAAATAGGATGTCAGTTAACTAATATATGTGACCTTCGAGGTGATAACTCCGTAAACCTCGGTCCCCAACACCACGACCAGCGAAACAACGACCGTGACAAACAATGCAATTGGGTCATAGAAGGTTTTGTCTTTAAGGAAATACAGAACGATAAAGACAACAACAATCTTCAACAACCAGCCGCCCAACACCACCGCACCAGTTACAGAGGCATTCGTCTTAGCGGTAATCAGGACGTTAACGACGGTCAAAAGTACGAAACCACCGCCGATCGCCGCCCCGACGAGCACTCCTAAAATTCCTGGTAAATCCCGGATCGAGCCCCAAATGGCGAGAGAGATGATGGTGATAATGACCAACGCTACCGAGCCAAATTTCAGGGCTCGGAAAAGCGGACGCCGTTGATCGTCGTATGGCGAGTCCGAATCGGTGGTTGATAAAACGTCGTGATCGGAATTGTTGTTGCTGCTAGTCACACCGGGCGATTCTACCCAACCCCCAAAGCTTTGGCTAAACCTTATAGTTACGATTCGCTTTTCGACGTTCGCGGCGGCCGGTGCCGCACCACCTTCATCGTCGGCGGCGGGTTTTCTACCCGTGCGCGTCGAACCGGACCGCTCGTAACGATGGTCGCCACGACGATGGCGATGATAAAGCTTACGGTTGCCACTGTCGGCGGAATGATAGAAAAGCTCACCGCGCCGAACGCCACTACCGAAACCCACAGGTACAAAACGAGCACCACTCGCCGGTGAGTGTGCCCCAACGACAGCAACCTATGATGTAGATGCATCTTGTCCGGGCTAAACGGCGATTTACCGTTCTTTAATCGACGCACCACGGCTAGGAATAGATCAAGCAATGGAACAAACACGGCGGCAAAAACAACGATGATGGGCGACATCAACGCCACCATATCCACTGCACCGTATAAGCCCATATTGATCTTTCCGCTCGCGGATGTAGATGCCGCCGCCAGAAGCAGGCCGATTAGCATCGAACCAGAATCCCCCATGAAGATACGAGCTGGCTCAAAGTTATGGGGTAAAAATCCCGCACAAATCCCCACCAAAGCGGCGGCGATGATTGCCGGTGGATAGGCAGAAACCATTCCGCCTTGGTCGTGCAAAATGGTGAGTGAGAAGATGAGAATTGCTCCACCGGCGATCATTCCCAACCCGGAGGCCAAGCCATCGAGCCCATCAACGAAGTTAATGGCGTTAATCAAGGTGACCGTGAAAAACACCGTGATTAGTACCGACCAGAATTGGTCGAGCAATAACGTGGTTCCGCCGCCAAAGGGCACGAACAACAGGGTCCAATTAAGGCCCAATAAACTCATGACTACAGCGCCGAGGACTTGGCCGATTATTTTGGTCAACGCATCCAACTCAAGAAGATCATCAAGAACGCCGACGATGACAATGACGAAACCACCCCACAGCACCGCATTCATCTCAGGCGTTATCGGCTGAAACCCCCGAGTCAAGGCTGGAAGCTGGTCGGCAAGAAAGACTGCGCCGACAAAGCCGGAAAACATGGCGACTCCACCCAGCCGTGGTTTCGGAATCGAGTGGACGTCTCGTTCCCGAATTTCTCCGACCTGACCAGACCGAACCATGCTGTGTCGCACGAGTCCAGTGGTGAGGTAGGTTAGCGCAGCAGCGACCAGAACTATAAGTCCTAATTCGCGCAGCGGGACGCCCGCAACCCCCGTGCCCATTTATTTCAGGCTTTCTGGGGTTACCTTCAACACACTAGCGATACGATCTGCGGAGATAGCTCCCTCCCGCAGCAGTCGAGGCTGAGGCCCCGAAAGGTCGATGATTGACGAGGCGACTCCTTCTGCGCATTCGCCGCCATCAAGGTAGACGTTGACTGCAGTTCCTAACTGTTGTTTCGCCATCGCCGCGGTCGTTGCTGGTGGTTGGCCCGAGATATTGGCACTCGACACGGCCATAGGGCCAGTCTCCCGTAGGAGTTCGATGGCGACCGGATGCAGCGGCATCCGCAGCATGACAGTGCCATTGGTATCGCCGAGATTCCACATCAGCGATGGTGCTTGCGGCACCACGATGCTGAGTGCGCCAGGCCAAAACGCCTCAATGAGAGTACGAAGTTGCTGGTCATAGGAATGAACAAGACCGCGTGCGGTCTCCCAGCTTCCGACCAGGACAGGCACTGGCATGTCCGGTCCACGTTGTTTGGTATTTAACAGTCGATTCACCGCGTCGTTGTCGAAAGCATCGCAGCCGAGTCCGTAAAGGGTATCGGTTGGCAGAACGACCAGACGACCAGATGTGACCGCCGAAACGGCTTGTTTAATTCCGGCAGCACGAGTGTCAGCGTTGGCGCAGTCGTAGATTCTGCTCACGGTTTAATCTTCCTCCATGTGGTCGCGATTATTGCGAGATGCGGTTATAGCTTAGTCGCTGTGACAAATCGGGGTCGCCCAGCGAAGTCATTATGGCCAACAACCTGTGCAAACCCGTATTCCGCCAGGCAATCAATAACGGCGGGCTGCGTGGTGTCATCGTGTTCAATTGCGGTCAACCCACCCGGGGCACATAGCTTGTCGACGACCCCCGCCAGGCGGGGAATCACCGTCATCCCGGTCGTTCCGGCGAACACGGCCATATGTGGATCGTGATACACCTCCGGGTCGAGTTCCAAAGTTTCCGGAACGTATGGCGGGTTGCTGATCACCAAATCCGCCTGACCAATCAGCTCAGGCGGATAGGTCGCGATGTCACCGGCATCACCGATAATCACCTCAACCTGCCATCGTTCCAGATTGGTTTTCGCATAAGCCGCCGCCTCTGGCGATATCTCGACGGCGTGGATTGCCGCGGGCAGGTTGGCGTCGAAAAGCTCGGTCGCGATATACGCCGCGATGGCCCCGGAGCCGGTGCACATATCAACCACAACCAACGGTTCGCCCCTATATCGGCGCTTTAATTGGCTAACAGCCCACTCCGCCATGAGTTCTGTTTCCGGTCGGGGAACGAATACCCCAGACCCGACTGCCAGTTCCACCTGACCAAACCACGCCTTGCCGAGGATATGTTGCAATGGGATCCGTTCGGCGCGCCGCTGAATCGCCGACGCAAAAGCCGAAAGGAATTCTGCCTGGTTATCCTCGGGCAAATCCGTGAGCCTGAACATCGGAACGGCTAGCGGCTCGATATCTAACAGCTCAGCCGCAATCAGCTGGGCGTCGTTACGCGGCGAAGCCACCCCCGCCGCAGCGAGAGTGGCTTGAGAAGATCGTAGGATTTCCCGCACGGAAACTATTCCGCTTCCAGGCGGGCGGCGCGCTCCGCATTACGCAACGCGGTGAATAAATCTTCCAAGTCGCCATTGAGCACGGAATCCAAAGTGTTGGCTTTGTACCCAATCCGGTGATCGGAAATGCGATTTTCTGGCCAGTTATAGGTACGGATGCGTTCCGAACGATCCAAAGTACGAATCTGAGCCGCACGGCCTTCCGCAGCTTCCGCCTCTGCTTGCTCCTCCGCGAGAGCCTGCAGCCGGGCTGCGAGCACCTGCATAGCACGCGCCTTATTCTGAATCTGGGAGCGTTCCTTCTGGCAGGTAACAACGATGCCAGTCGGAAGGTGAGTGATACGCACCGCCGAGTCGGTGGTATTAACACCCTGACCGCCCTTACCGGAGGAACGATACACGTCCACCCGCAGGTCTTTTTCGTCGATCTCTACCTCGGAGACCTCGTCCGGTTCCGGGTAGACCAAAACACCAGCTGCCGAGGTTTGAATCCGACCCTGCGACTCCGTCACCGGAACCCGCTGCACGCGGTGGACGCCGCCTTCGAATTTGAATACACTCCAGGCGCCGTCCCGCGATGGCTGCTTCGAGCGAATGGATAACGTCATATCCTTCACCCCGCCCAGATCGGATTCGGACAAATCCAGGACTTCGGTGCTAAAGCCGTGCTTTTCGGCATAGCGTTGGTACATGCGCACCAATTCCCCAGCGAACAACGCGGCTTCTTCACCACCAGCGCCCGCCTTGACCTCCATGACGATATCGTCACCGTCATGCGGATCACGAGGGGCAAGGAGATCAGCCAACTGTTCTTCAAGTTCGACGATCTCGCCAGCGAGCCGCTCCGCCTCGGCCTTGAATTCTGCATCTTCATAGGCCATTTCCGCTGCGACTTCGTGGTCGTCGCGCGCCTGAACCAGCTTATTATTCACCCGAATGATCGGTTGCAGCTCTGAGTAGCGCTTCGACAGCTTCCGAAATAGCGCTTGATCGCCCATCGTCTCCGGATCCGCCATTTGGGCTTCAATGCCCTGGTATTCGGAGACGATATCGTCAACCGCAGATACTTGGTTCGCCACCAATTACTCAACCTCCTCGCCATCTTCGGTGTTCATGATGGCAGACGAGGCGACCTGCATGAGGAACTCGCGGTTGTTCTTGGTCTTCTTTAACTGCTTGATCAAAAGATCGATGGCCTGCTGGTTATCCAACGCGGACAGAATCCGGCGAAGTTTGTGCATAACCTGCGCCTCTTCCTTCGGCATCAGCAATTCATCTTTACGGGTACCGGAAGGATTAACATCGACCGCTGGGAACACTCGACGTTCAGCGATCTTCCGATCCAGCTTGAGTTCCGCATTACCGGTGCCCTTGAATTCCTCAAAGATCACGGTATCGCCAGCGGAACCGGTCTCAACCATCGCCGTAGCGATGATGGTCAACGAGCCACCGTTTTCGATATTTCGAGCAGCACCGAGGAACCGCTTCGGCGGGTACAACGCATTGGAATCAACACCACCGGAAAGAATACGGCCAGAAGCAGGCGACGAGTTATTGTAGGCCCGGCCCAATCGGGTGATCGAGTCCAGCAGAACAACAACGTCTTCGCCCTGTTCAACCAGGCGCTTTGCCCGCTCAATGGCGAGTTCCGCAACAGCGGTGTGCTCTGATGGTGGGCGGTCGAAGGTAGAAGCGATCACTTCGCCCTTGACGCTGCGCTGCATGTCGGTGACTTCTTCCGGCCGTTCGTCGACCAAAACAACCATCAAATAGCACTCTGGGTTATTCGTGGCAATGGCATTCGCGATGTTCTGCAGAATCGTGGTCTTACCAGCCTTCGGCGGCGATACGATAAGCGCGCGCTGCCCCTTGCCGATCGGCATGATTAGATCAATAACCCGGGTGGTCAAAACCTTTTGTTCGGTTTCAAGGCGCAGACGCTGATTCGGATACAGCGGAGTCAACTTAGCAAATTCTGGGCGTGCTTTTGCCTCGTCAACGGTCATGCCATTGACGGAATCAACCCGCACCAATGGATTGTACTTTTGCCGATTGCGACCCCGGTTATACCCGCCCCGGTTGTCGCTGTGGTCGTGCATACGAACTGCACCGACGATGGCGTCACCGGAGCGAAGTCCGAGACGACGCACCATCTGGTTATTGACGTACACATCGGCTGGGCCGGAATGATAGCCGGATGTCCTCAGGAATGCGACGTTGTTGTCAACAACATCCAGAATGCCTGCGACGTCTTGTAATTGCTCTTCACGCTGCTCGCGGGATTCGCCTTCGTAACCGTCGCCATCGCGGTCACGGCCCCGGCGGTTCCGACGCCCACGCCGACCCCGGCGGTCGTCGTCACGCTCCCGGCGGTCGTTCCGGTCTCCCCGGTCGCGGCGCTCCGAGCGTTCGGTTTCGGACACCTCAGCATTGTCGCTGGTCTCCGGCGCGGTAGGGGTTTCCGGCGCAGAATCGGCATCGCCATCGGCGTTGTCTGTCCGACGTCCGGAACGATTTTCCCGGGCTTCCCGACGTGCCCGGTTCCGGCGAGCGCGTCGCGCTGCGGAGCGGGAACCGTACTGGTTGTCGTTGTCCTCAGAAGAACCAGCGGATTCAGCAGAGTCCGAAGCATCGGTAGTTGCGGAATCTGCCCGTGATTCAGTTGTATTTACGTTTTGTTCTTGTTCAGCATCAGCTTGCCGAGAGGTCACCCGACGGCGACGCGGCTTAGTTTGTTCCGCTGCTGCAGCAGGTGCTTCGTCTTCGATGACTGTCGTTTCAGCGGCCATCGATGCTTTGGTCGCGCGTCGACGGCGCGGTTTGGATTCTTCACCAGCAACCGGTTGGTTTTGGGCTTCCTTCGCGGCAGTTTTTGCCGGAGCTGAAGATTTAGAAGCACGCTTCTCCGGTGTCGCGTCCCCCGCCGATGCAGAATTAATGGTGGCGATCAATTCACCTTTACGCAGTCCTGATACGCCTTTGAGCCCCATGTCAGCTGCCAGTTTCCGCAGCTCGGGCAGACGCATTGCAACGAGATTACGTGGTGCGCCATTATCTGTTGTGGTCACAGATGTCCTTTCATTGGCTTGACCAGCTGGAACAACAAAAAGCCGTTAGTAGTGGTTTTAGTAGCCACAAACATGTCGCGCGGCTTGGTTCAGCTGGAAGCTCCCATGTGTAATTTAATCTGATGGTCTGTGCATCTTTTCAAGAAACCTACGAAAAAGACCGCACGAGAACCAAAACTTTCACAGCCTAAAAGCGTATTAGGCAGTTGAAACAGCAAGTTTTCCGTGTTTCACACCGAAAAGGTGGGTAACATTCGCTCGACTTGAAATGACGCTCAAGCACACAATCGCTACCTGTAAACAGTCGTCGCATGTCGATTAAATAATGAAACCTTTAAGTGATGTGAAGGAGTTGAATACTCACGCTAATCGAATGTGTTGCGCTTTCGTTTTACCAACTATAGAAAACTCGTACCTTAAGTGTAGCGCAACATAAACCCCCGGTAAAAAAGTTAGCGCGATAAATATCGGTGATGTGACCCAATTAGCAAGCAAAACCACCGCTTTATTGGGGAGATCCTGCTAAAACCACAGAACCTTAGCTAGAGTTTAGGGCATGCTTTCAACGATGCAGGATTTGCCGCTTAACCTGTCACGTATCCTCAACCATGGCGCTACAGCGTTCGGTTCGACAAAAGTTACCACGTGGGAAGCCGATCGGCTCCATGAGACAACATTCGCGGATATTGCGGCGCGGGCAGCTGCCTTCGCCCATGCGCTTAACGACGAATTAGGGATCACCGGTGACCAGCGAGTAGCAACCTTCATGCATAATTGCGCTGAACATTTGGAGGTGTTATTCGCCGTTGCGTGCAAGGGCGCGGTTTTCAATCCGCTGAATAAGCAATTGATGAATGACCAAATCGCGCACATTATCAATCACGCGGAAGACAAAGTTATCGTCGCCGATCAACGCCTGGCGAAACAACTCGGCGAAATTCTTTCCCATGGTTGCCCCAGCGTCGAGGCCGTGGTGTTCATCGGCCGCTCAGATGTTTCCGCCCCGGCCAAGTTCCTGCCGGAAACCGTGCGGTGCTATTCCTACGAGTCGCTTCTCGACGGCCGATCCACCATTTACCATTGGCCAGTCTTAGCCGAAAACACCGCAGCCGCATTGTGTTATTCCACCGGCACCACCGGCGCACCCAAGGGCGTTGCGTATTCCCACCGCTCCTTGTACTTGCAATCGCTAAGCTTGCGAACCACCGATTCGCTTGCAATCAGCCACGGCCAGTCATTTTTATGCTGCGTCCCGATTTACCACGTTTTGTCGTGGGGCGTTCCGGTGGCGGCGTTCATGTCGGGTGCCCCACTCGTCTTCCCCGGCGCGGATGTCTCCCCTGCCGGGTTGGCCGATCTGATCGCGACCTGTCACCCGCGGGTGGCACATGGCGTTCCGACCATTTGGATTCAGCTCATGGTGCATTACATGCATAATCCGCCGGATCGGATGAGTCTGCAGGAGATCTACGCTGGTGGCTCCGCGGTGCCGCCCATTTTGATCCAGCTGTGGGAGGAACGATACGGCGTGGATATCGTGCACGTCTGGGGAATGACGGAGACTTCGACGGTGGGGACGGTAGCCCGGCCACCTGCTGGGGTGTCGGGTGAGGCGCGCCAAGCGTATCGCATCAGCCAAGGCAGATTCCCCGCATCGCTGGAGTATCGGGTGGTTAACGACGGCGAAGTAGTCGCCGCGACCGACCGCAATCAAGGAGAGATCCAGGTTCGGGGCAATTGGGTCACCGGATCGTATTATCACTCCCCAACCACGGAAGCTGGTGGTGTGGCGAGTACATTCCGCAACGAACCAGTCGACGATGCCGCCGAGCAGTTCACCACTGATGGCTGGCTCCGGACCGGCGATGTCGGGTCTGTTACTTCTGATGGGTTCTTGACCATTCACGATCGAGCCCGGGATGTTATTCGTTCTGGCGGCGAGTGGATTTATTCGGCATTGTTAGAAAATGAAATCATGGCGGCGACGGTTGTGGTGGAATGTGCTGTTATCGGCTATCCCGACCCCAAGTGGGGTGAGCGCCCATTGGCGGTAACGGTTGTCGCTGACGGAATTTCGCGCGATAAGGAAACGGCGGAACGGTTGCGGGATAGGTTACGAAAGAATTTCCCCTCGTGGATGCTCCCCGAGTACTGGACGTTTGTTGATTCCATTGATAAGACTTCGGTGGGCAAATTCGACAAAATAGACCTGCGCCAGCACCTTGCCGATGGGGATTTTGAGGTGATTAAACTTCAGGGGCCGGGGCAGCGTTCGGCAATTGAGAATGCCGACTAGACCCCATTTCACCCCTTAAGTGGCTTCTGCTTGTAAAATGTCTAAACTTTAGGTTGATTTCATCCAAAATTAATGCACACCCAAACAAAATGCAGTACTTTGTTTAAAACACCATAGCCACTTATTATTTTTCTCTCATTTCTTCTCGGAGCGCACCACATGACAAAACCCGCACGGCCCCGCCCAGCTTTTGAGCTGTTCCCGGAATCGCTGAGTCTTAGCCTTAAACAGCGCGCCGTTTTAGATGTTCTCAATAATTTTCCGGATGGGGCGCGGGTCTCCCAGGTTGCTGAAACCTTAGGGATGCACATTAATACCGCCCGGGGCCACCTTGATGAGCTTGTGGAACGCAAGGCTATTTTTGCCGAGACTGCACCGGCAACCGGACGAGGTCGCCCGTCGTTGATTTATCGGCTCCGCATCCCGGATAACCGCACGGTGGCTAATGAGTATCTCACCTTAATCAATGTTATGTCCAAGTACTTGGGCGAGGGAGATCAAGAACAAGCCCATAAACTTGCCCAGCGGATTGGGCAGGAGTGGGGCGAGAAAATGATAGAGGACGGCTTCAACGCCGACAATATCAATGATGCCGTTCGTTCCTTATGTGGGCACCTCCAGCAGATGGGGTTTGATCCGGAGATCAAGCGGGATGCTAAGAACAGCCATCACGTTGACGTCTGCATGCACTCGTGCCCCTTTGTCAATGATGAAGGCGAGCTTGGTGATTTCATGTGCGATATCCATCAGGGGATGTTGCAGCACCACCGTAATCTTTCGCCGCTTCGGATCGATCTGCAGCCGTTGATGGAAAACGGTAAATGCATGATTTCCATAACTGAGCCAGAAGTCGAAACTGAAAAATAATTCTGTACAGTGCGCAAACGTTGAGCGGCCACCTGTATTTCAAGGCGGCCGCTCTTTTCTTGTAGACCCTAGGTTATGGTTGCAGGACCCACTTGGCGGATTGTTCTGGTTGCGTGAATGTCAGCACTTGGTCGGGTGCTACCTCCCACATACGTGGGCCCGCAGATTCAGAGCATAGATCAATCGCCGCCTGATCGTATGTGAGAGTTTTTATCGCGCCACCAGTAATGCTGAGAATATAGTTCTCGCCTTCCGGAACGCTCAACTTGTAGTTGTCGCTGATAACCGCGGCGATTTCCGCTTCGGAGACGTTGGGGCAGGCGATAACGTAGCGATCTGCCCCACGCAGGACGTCTTTGAGCATCACTTGCGTCTTTACGGATCGCTCCCCCAAATATTTTTCGAGGGAGTCGCTAGAGCCAAAAAGCCATACGAGCGAACCCACACCGATGGCGAGCAAAACAATAACGGTGATGGCTAGTTTGCGCAGCATAGGTTGTATTCTCTCCGTATAGTTTTAGGTTTCGACCGTTACTTCTACCGGCCCGGCGACGGTTAGTTCGATGACTCGCAACCCGGCGGCGCGGGCGTCGTCAAGTATAGCGGCATCTATCGGATCGGTCGTCAACACCATGCAGGTGGGGCCCGCACCTGACAGGTAGGCGGCGTAGCCACGATTGCGCAGTCGGTTGACCCATTCGGCGGTGACTGGGAGCACGTCCGCCCGATACGGCTGATGCAGGCGGTCGCGCGTTCCCTCCCACAACAGTTCCGGGTGATGTTGCAACGCGACCGTCATCACTGCGACCCGGGAAACATTGAAACGAGCATCGATATGGGTCACGTCGGAGGGCAATACCCGCCGCACCGCCTCCGTGGATGCGTGGAAATCCGGAACCAGCGCGATCGCGGTGATCGAGTCATGAACCGGAATGCTCACCGCTTTATATTGTGGTTCCGTCCGGCCATCAACTGGGATTTCCGTCCACGACACCACCGCGTTTCCGAGCACCGAGGCGGCCGCGTTATCGGGATGCCCTTCGAATGCCGAGGACAGCTGCACCACTTGTTCGTCGGTCAGCGGAAAATCACACAAACCATTGGCGGCGGTCACCCCTGCGACGGCGGCGGCGGCCGACGATCCCAGGCCTCGCGATTGCGGGATCGTATTGTGGCAGACTACTCGGAGTCCCGGTGCATGGGCATCGGCTGCTTTGAGCCCCGACCGAACCGCTTTAACTACCAGGTGGGAGCCGTCGAGCGGCAATTCCCCTTGCCCTTCGCCGAACACTTCCACTTCAAGCCCAGCCGGAATGATTTCTACTTCCACTGTGTCGTAGATGGATACGGCCATGCCGAGGGTGTCGAATCCGGGCCCCAGGTTGGCGGAGGAACCGGGAACCGTGACGGTCACTTTCTTGCCGACTGGCAATTCGATGGGCATGACTGGCTATTCTCCTGCGAGTCGAATGACGGAATTGACGTTGAGCACGGCAGAGGTTTCGGCAAGTGCTGCGACGGTGGCGGAAAGGTCCGCTTCCCGGGCCGTGTGAGTGATAACCAGCAACCGGGCGCTTTCTTCTTGTTCTTCTTGGCGTACGGTGCGCAGCGAAATGCCGTGGGCGGCGAAGATTTGGGTGAGCTCCGCAAGAACACCTACCCGATCTTCGACGTTCATGTCGATGTGGTAGCGGGTAGGAACATCGCCGAAGTCGGCGATCGGTAGGTTCGCGTAGGTGGATTCACCAGGTGCACGGCCGCCGAAAACCTTGTTGCGGGAAGCGCCAACGATATCGCCCAACACCGCTGAAGCGGTTGGGTTTCCGCCTGCGCCGTTGCCGTAGAACATCAGCCGCCCAGCCGCTTCAGCTTCGACGAAGATTGCGTTGAAGCTCTTATTCACGCTCGCCAGCGGGTGGCTGCGTGGTACGAGAGTGGGGTGTACTCGGGCGGAGACGGATTCGTTGCCGTTGTCGTCAACGAGACGTTCACAGATTGCCAGGAGCTTGATGGTGTACCCGGCAGACTTAGCCACATCGATATCGGCGGCACTGATCTTGGTAATGCCTTCGCAGTACACGTCGTCAGCGGTTACCCGGGTGTGGAAGGCAAGTGAAGCCAAGATGGCTGCCTTCGATGCGGCATCGTGTCCTTCGACATCGGCGGAGGGGTCGGCTTCGACGTAACCGAGCCGGTCTGCTTCGGCGAAAACGTCTTCGTAGGTAGCACCAGTGGAATCCATCGCATCGAGGATGAAGTTGGTGGTGCCGTTGACGATACCTGCGACTTTGGTGATTTGATCGCCGGCCAGGGAGCGGCGCAGCGGGCCGACCACCGGGATCGCGGCAGCGACTGCTGCTTCGAAGTAAAGGTCCACGCCCGCCGCGTCGGCAGCTTCGGCCAATTCGGCCGAGTGGGCTGCAACCAGGGCTTTATTCGCCGTGACGACGGATTTACCGCTGCGCAGCGCCGCAAGCACCAGCTCGCGTGGGTAGTCGATACCGCCGATGACCTCGACAACAAGGTCGACGTCGTCGCGGGCGATGAGGCTGCGGGCGTCGTCGGTAAGCAAACCTTTGGCGTCGGCAAGGCTGCCTTTATGCTTTTCGACGTTGGAAACTGCTACACCGCGCACCTCTAACGGACCGCCTGCCCGATGCGCGAATTCATCGGCGTTTTCCAGCATCAGTCGCAGCACTTGGGAGCCAACGGTGCCATAGCCTAAAATTGCAACGCCGACGGCAGAACCTGCGCCTTTGCCGGGGTTGAATGTTGATGGTTTTTGTTGCTCGGTCATGGTGCTCCCAAAGGTGATGTGTTGGTTGTATTTGGTACGCCAGGGCGTTGTTGTGCGTTACGACGCCTTAGATGCGACAAAACTATAAGTGCTACTGTGCGTCGTGCAACACGCAACATTCCTAAAATTGTAGAGGATTGCGCGCGGAACTTACGTCTTTCTCCCCCTGATTTCATTCACAATCTTTTAAAAGCTTGACCAATGCTACTCCCCCAATCTGTGTAATCCGGGTTCTATCCCATAACAATGTGCGCATAATAATAGGCATGAAATCTTCCCCATTCGTGCGCGCCGGTGTTAAAGCCGCGCTTGTCATCGTCGCAACCTCCACCTTGGCCTCGTGTAGTTTATTAGGGCCTACTGCCAGCGGAGCTGACACCACCGACCCCGATTTTTCGGCGGCAATTGATAACGGCGCAACCATCATCGATGTGCGCAGCCCCGAAGAATACAATTCCGGTCACATTCCTGGCGCGTTGAATTTCGACGTCGAGGACCCCGAGTTTGGCAATAAAATCCTTGAGCTTGATAAGTCGAAGGAATACGCGGTGTACTGCCGATCCGGCAACCGTAGCTCCGGCGCTATCGCCGTCATGGAACTGGCAGGCTTTTCCAAAATCGCCCACTTAGACGACGGCATCAACGCCTGGACTGGTGAATTAGAAAAATAGTCGGCTACTTCTTTCGCCGGTCAACAAAATCGGCGAAGAATGCGTACAGGGTTTTGGCTTTGAACTTCAACATGCCAGCCCGAGTGACCGCATTATTAGCCACAAGAATCTGCCCCTGCTCAAACATCCGCTCCAATCGGCTTTGCCGCTTCAGCGGAGCAATCGGCGGGGTCTTATCCATGAGATAGGTAATTTCCGCCACGGTATGCGGAAACCTGATTCCGGGTCGGGCGTCGAACTGTCGCGCTAAGCCTAACGCAATATTGGCGCACCATTCGCGGGCCTGGGTGACGGTGGGGCCTTCGATGTCCGGCGCCGATCCCCACGGCAGCTCGGAACCATCAAGCGTGCAACCAAGTTGCCGGTCATCGTTTGGCAGCTGGTCTAAGAAAAAAGCGACGGAAGCCGCCAGGTTCATGAGCACCCGAGGCGATTCGGCTTGCTTCCACCACTGGACGTACCGCGAAAACAGCACCAACCCCAGTTCCAGCCGAAGAGGTCTGCCTGCGGCGCCGGAAAGCCCCAGGTAGACGAAATGGTCGGGAAAATGATCGAGAAAAATGGGGCTTTCGATGTCTCTGGTTAATGCATCAAGGTGAGCTTCGATTGCCACGCAATCCGCGCCGGTTCGAAGCCACGGCGTGAGCAACGAGAGATAGAGGTTTTCTGGTTGCGCATCGCACAACAGGTCGGGGTTTTCCAGGGCCTTTTCGCCAACTGCTACGGCCTGTCCCCAATCGCCAATAGCGGCGTGCATTTTCACCACGTACACCGGATCGCAGCCGGTGCAGTCGGATAGTTTCGAGGGCGGGGTGTTAATCCATAACTCGCGTAGTTCGGCGGCTTCTTGTTCCTCACCGAGTTCTTTATGCACTTGATAAGCCCTGAGGTAGTAGCTCTTCATGTCGTCGTTAAGTAAGATGTAGAGCTCTTTCATGCGGCCGAGTGCGGCGTGGAGGTCGTCGGCCGGAGTGGTGGGATCGTCGGTAAGCGCCTGAATGTAGTTTCGGTAGTGCCAAGCGAAGTGTTCTAAAAACTCTGGGTGCTGTTCCACACCCCAGGAGTCGTAATAATAGTCCTCCACTAACTCGAAAACCGCTGGCACCCGGTGCAGTTGCCCACCCATGGCTAAGGCATCGACGAGGTTCAACCGCGCTGCGGCGGGACCAGCCGTGTCAGCGGGCGCCATGAGTTCCTGGCGTTTGACGCATTCTTCCCAGATAGCGATCTGCAGCGGGCCGTAGGGAACATGGAACGGCAAACTTAGTAGCTGGTTGATGGGGAGGGAATCGAGTCTGCCAAGGATGTCGTCGCTGTTTTCCGACAAATAGCGGATGGCGGCGGCATCCAGGTCACGTAAAAAATCGTCCCTGTCAAAGCCGTCGCCCCACGCTGGATAATCCTTGGCCATCGTTGTGCAGTCTTTCTTATAGGTCCCATGTGAAGTGGTTAGTTTCGGTAAACGCTGCACCTTAATTTATAACCACACATATTCGGCGATTTCAGCACTTTCACTAAAATAATGGGTTCTTTTCAAAAAGACCGCCGGGTCGTTACGTTTCTTTCAGATTCACCCGCGGCTAGTTCTCCGGGGATTCCAGATTGAGGAAATCCTCGATGGTTTCCCGCCGCACCATTAGTTCAGCCTTGCCGTCACACACGCTCACGATCGCTGGGCGCATCATCATGTTGTATCGGCTCGACATGGAGTAACAGTATGCACCGGTTGCCGCCAGGGCTACCAGATCACCGGTGGCGATATTATCGGGCAGGGATTTGTCGTGGATGAGAATGTCGCCGGATTCGCAGTGCGAACCGACAACTCGGGTGGCAATCAGGCTGCCATCCTTAAAACCATCGACGACCCGAATGTCGTATTCAGCTTCGTATAACGCCGGGCGAATATTGTCGCTGATACCGCCGTCGACGGAAATATACCGGCGGGAAGCATTATCGTCCACCGTTACATCTTTAACGGTGCCTACTTGATACATCGTCACCGTACTTGGCCCAGCGATGGCTCGGCCGGGTTCCACCATCACCTGTGGTAATGGAATGTCGTGGCGGCGGGCGTAGCTTTCCACCCGCGAAAGCAGGTCAGCGGCGACCCCGTGGACATCCAGCGGCGATTCTTCCTCCACATAGGCGATGCCGTAGCCACCACCTAGGTCTAGGATGTTGAATTCTTCGCCAACATTAGTTTCGGCACGCACCTGGCCATAGAGCTTCAACACGCGTTCTGCGGCAAGGGAAAACCCTTCCGCGTCGAAAACTTGCGAACCGACGTGACAATGCAATCCGACCAACCGAAGGTGCGGCAATTCCACTGCCCTACAGGCAGCCTGGAAGGCTGAGCCTGAGGCGAGTGAGAAACCGAATTTTTGATCCTCATGAGCGGTCGCGATGAACTCATGCGTGTGTGCGTCCACGCCTGGTTTCACTCGAACCAGCACGTCTTGCACTTTCCCCAAGGAAGCCGCAACCTGGTTTAGCTCTTCAATTTCCTGGTGCGAGTCTAAAATGACGTGGCTGACGGAATTTTCCACGCAGGTGCGCAGGAACTGCTCACTCTTATTATTACCGTGTGCTGCGATTCGGCTTGCCGGGAAGCCTGCGTGCAGTGCCACTTGCAGTTCCCCGAGGGAAGCAATGTCGAGCGCCAGCCCTTCTTCGTTGACCCACCGGGCGATCCGGGAGGTGAGAAACGCTTTCGCCGCATAGTGAACATTTTCAGCTCCGTTGAAGGCGGCTGCCATGTCCCGACACCGGGAACGGAAATCGTATTCATCGACCACAAACACAGGCGTTCCGTACGTCTCGGCGATCTCGCGTAACGGCACCCCGCCGATGGAAATCTCCCCGGATTCCTCCCGGATCGCAGTCCGCGGCCACACATGGGCGGGTAGACCGTTGAAACAACCGACGCTATGATCGCCTGCCACGTTTTTAGGATTCGCCGAGCGAACGCGGGCAACCTTGGGGGCTGCTTTAACGTCGTCGGCACGCAAGTGATTACGGTTCGACATTTTTTACATCCGCTCCGGTGCGGTGACGCCAAGCAAACCAAGCGCATTGGCCAGAACCTGTCGCGAGGCCATGGCCAGGGCAAACCGGGCGGTGTGGATCGGTTGGATATCCTCGCCTTGCTTCGGCAGGATCTGACAGACGTCGTAGAACCGGTGGAAAGTACCAGCAAGTTCTTCCGCATAGCGGGCAATTCGGTGCGGTTCCCGCAGCTCTGCCGCAGCGTTGACCACGGCTGGGAATTCGCCCAAGGTCCGAATGAGATAGCCCTCGCGCTCGTGGGTTAGCAGAGACAAATCTGGGTTCTCGGCGGTCACGCCCGCATCTTTGGCCTTACGCGCCACCGAGCACAGCCGCGCATGCCCGTATTGGACGTAGTAGACCGGGTTATCGGAGGATTGCGACGCCCATAGCTCCAAATCGATGTCGAGGGTGGAGTCTACCGAGCTACGTGCCAACGAGTAGCGAGCACCGTCGATGCCAATTGCTTCCACCAGATCGTCAAGGGTGATGACTGTACCGGCGCGTTTACTCATCTTCACGGTTGCGCCGTCGCGAACCAGGTTGACCATTTGCCCGATCAGAACTTCGACGTGCTCTGGGTCGTAGCCCATCGCGGCTGCCGCGGCACGAAGACGAGAAATATAGCCGTGGTGGTCGGCACCGAGCATGTAGATTGCCAGATTGAAGCCGCGATCAAACTTATCTGCGACATAGGCGATGTCACCGGCAATGTATGCGGCGTCACCGTCGGATTTGATCACAACCCGGTCTTTGTCGTCGCCGTAGTTGGAAGAGCGCAACCACCAGGCGCCGTCATGCTCGTACAGGTTGCCGTTTTCCTTGAGCTTTTCGACGGCTCGGTCGACCGCGCCGGATTCGAAAAGGGAATTTTCGTGGAAATACACATCAAAGTCGACGCCGAATTCGTGCAAGGATTCCTTGATGTGACCGAACATCATCTCGACCCCCTCAGCGCGGAATAGCTCCTGCATTTCCGCCTCGGGAAGCTCTGCGAAGTTCGGGTGCTTTTCGACGATAGCGGCAGCGTATTCCTGAATATATGCACCCCCATAGCCGTCTTCTGGGGTCGGGAGCCCCTGGGCCGCAGCAATCAGCGAATTGCTAAACCGATCAATTTGACGGCCGTGGTCGTTGAAGTAGTACTCCCGGGTGACCTGCGCGCCCGTTGCCGCAAGCACCCGCCCCAAGGAATCGCCGACCGCAGCCCACCGGGCGCCACCGAGGTGGATGGGTCCGGTGGGATTTGCAGAGACGAATTCCAGGTTGACAACGGTGCCTTGATAGCGGGTGGAATGCCCGAATTTTTCGGCTTTGGCGAGAATGTCGGCGACGATTTTACCCTGGGCCGCAGCGGCGAGCCGGATGTTAATAAAGCCGGGCCCTGCGATTTCGGATGTTTCAATCGCTTCGTTCTTCCCCAAAGCTTCCGCCAACGATTGACCCAGCTCGCGTGGATTCATCCCCACTTTCTTTGCCAGTTGCAATGCGAGATTTGTGGCATAATCGCCGTGCTCCGGGTTACGCGGACGCTCGACCGCAACTACATCTGGAAGAACTGAGGTGTCCTGGCCGTAGAACGATAAAACTTCCACGGCGGTATCTTTAATAAGCTGTGCCAAATCCGCTGGTGTCATAACGAAAGAGTGTAACCTACCGACGGTTGAAGAAAAGAATGCGTGTTGCCAGACGACACCGCTCTATGCCACCATCGGAACGGTTTTATTCGATAAAAGTTCCGAGGAAATTTGAGATATATATCACTCGCAACAACCGAGATGTCGTGTTAAAGACCATCGAATATAGCTACCCTAAGCTTGGTTTTTCGCAACCCACACCGCAGTCGGACGCCGATTGTGGGGCGTCGAAAAGCAAAAATAGTTACCGGATCCAATAACAAGAATTTATACCTCACAATTACACTTGAATCCGATGTGTGAAGTAACTTATATTTTTCCAAGCAAGAGATTTGCACTACAAACTTGCAAAACTCCCTGTTAAAACTCAACACACAGCCCATTTGACCCATCAATGTCTGTTAAGGAGTTACAGTGAACACCTTCACCGCTGTGACCGACTCAGTTGGCGGCAGCCTTGGCTTATCTGCCCTGGTTGCGTGTATCCCGCTGTTGGCCTTTTTCATCATGCTCATCGGCGTTAAGGCCCGCGCACACGTTTCTGCAGCAGTAGCTACTCTAGCCGCGATCCTCGTTGCAATTTTCGGCTTCAACATGCCGACCGACCTCGCCCTCATGTCCGCACTACGCGGCGGCCTTTTCGGACTGTTGCCCATCGTATGGGTAATTGTCATGGCCATCTGGTTCTACCAAATCACGGTAGCCTCCGGCCGCTTCGAAGATCTGCGTCGCACATTCGACAAACTAGGCGACGGCGACGTGCGTATCCAGGCCATCCTCATCGCGTTCTGCTTCGGCGGTCTGCTTGAAGCCCTCGCCGGATTCGGCGCCCCGGTCGCCATTACTGCAACGATGATCCTGGCACTCGGCATCAAGCCGCTGAAGGCAGCGATTGTTGTTCTGCTGGCAAACACCGCTCCGGTCGCTTTCGGTGCCGTCGCTATTCCAATTACCACCGCTGGTGAGGTCTCCGGCCGTACCGTCGAACAAACCGAAAATATCGCTGCAATCGTCGGTCACCAGGCTCCGCTAATCGCGGTATTCGTTCCCGCGATCCTGCTGTTCATCCTCGACGGAATGAAGGGCGTTAAGGAAGCGTGGATTCCGGCATTCGTTATCGGTATTTCCTTCGCTATCGCCCAGTGGGCAACCTCAAACTACTTCGCATACCAACTCACCGACGTCGTCGCCTGTATCGTTTCCCTTGGCGTTGCCTTCGTATTCCTGCGTTTCTGGAACCCAGTCGGCATTGACGAAATGCGCAAGCGGATGGATCTACCACCAGCAGCCACCGCAGAAGAACTACCTGCCCGTCGGGTATGGATGGCGCTGATGCCATACGCAGTGGTCACCCTGATCTTCGGTGTTGCCAACCTCGGCTCCACCATCCCAGCGCTCCTGAAGACCCCCAAGATCTCCTTCGATTGGCCGTTGCTATCGGAACGCCTGGTCACCGCATCCGGCGAACCAGTGAAGTCGGCTTACACCTTCTTCCTGATCCACAACCCTGGTTCCCTCTTGCTCATTTCCGGAATCATCGTCGCTATCGTGTACGCGATCTTCAACGAGAACGGCAAGTACTCGCTCTCCGCTGCTCAAGTAGTAACGGAATTTGGCTCCGTGTGGTATCGCATGCGCTGGTCGGCAGTAACCATCATGTTGGTTTTGGGCCTGGCCTATGTCATGAACTACTCCGGTCAGACCATCGCCATCGGCCAGTACGTAGCCTCGCTCGGTGCCATCTACGCCTTCCTCGCACCGACCTTGGGTTGGGTGGGCACCGCAGTAACCGGTTCCGACACCTCGGCCAACGCTCTGTTTGGCAATCTGCAGGTCACCGCAGCTCAGCACGCTGGGCTGAACCCAGACCTGATGCTGGCCGCCAACACCACCGGTGGTGTGGTTGGCAAGATGATTTCGCCACAGTCTTTGGCCATCGCAGCAACCGCTGTATCCATGGAAGGCAAGGAATCCGACATCTTCAAAGCCGTTGTCGGTTGGTCCTTCCTGCTCCTGTTTGTGGTCTGCTGCCTGGTATTCCTCCAGACCAATGTACTTTCGGTTATGGCACCAGTAGTTCCATAGTTCCACCCTTCTTCAAACCCCCACAGCTGGCCTGTGACAAATCACACTGTGATGAGTCCGGGCCAGTTTTTTCGTGTTCCGAGGCTGCCCCACGCCGGTGGGCTAGCGGCCAGCTTCGAAAACCCGTCTGCGGTAACGAATCGTCGATAAAACTTTGCCCACGTAAACAGACCGAATCCCACATTGCGCAACAATCGCTTAGATAGGCGGTGAATTTTCCAATTTTAGAAACATAAGTGTTTCGGATATACCAGCAGCTAGACGCTAAGTTTTATGTTCAGCTAATTGAGGGTATCCTAGCTAAAATTTGCACCGGTTTTTGGGTACATTAGAGGGCATACCGTGGCGCATTAGGCCTCTGGAAAGTTTGAGCACGATGACGAAAATGTGGTTTTTATCCGAAAACCTCCATTCGTAACGGAGCCACTGACCAATCGCCGCCGCACTCCACGACACAACGTATTAAATTCTCCCACTTAAAAGGAGCTTCGCCTCATGAAAGTAGCGCTCTTTTCCACGTGCATCGGGGATGCAATGTTCCCCGATGCATCTAAGGCAACCGCGCTGATCCTATCCCGGTTGGGATACGAAGTGGTTTTCCCTCAGTCACAAACTTGCTGCGGTCAGATGCATGTCAACACTGGTTACCAAAAGGAGGCAGTGGGACAGATCAAAAACTATGTCGATGCATTTTCCGATCCATCCATCGACTACGTAGTAGCCCCTTCTGGTTCTTGTGTCGGTGCGGTACGCGAACAACACGAACACGTAGCAAAACGCTACGGCTCCCCCGCCCTGGCAGATGGTGCCGCTAGTTGCGCGAAGAAAACCCTCGACCTGCCAGAGTTTCTCATCGACGTCGCTGGGGTAGAAAACGTTGGTGCATTCTTCCCGCACAAAGTCACCTACCACCCGTCGTGCCACGGCCTGCGGTTTATCAAACTTGGAGATCGACCATACCGACTGCTACAAAACGTTGAAGGCCTCGAACTTATCGAGCTGCCCAATAAGGAAGAATGCTGCGGCTTCGGCGGTACGTTCTCGTTGAAGAACGCAGAAACCTCAGCCGCCATGGTCTCAGATAAGTGCCGCAATATTGAGTTAACCGGGGCCGAATATGTCACTGGTGGCGACTCCTCCTGCTTGATGAATATCGCAGGTTCCCTTTCCCGCCAGCACGTCGGTATCCGTGCTATCCATCTCGCCGAGATCTTGGCTTCGACCAAGGCACATCCGTGGACCCCAACCTCGGCCGCTTACTCCAAGGAGGCAATGCTATGAGTGTCAACCTCGGAATGCCCACGATGCCACCTCGGGCATCGGATATTTCCAATCTGCGCGGCGACAAGCCATTTCCAAAGAATGCGCATAACGACCTCAACAACGTCACCCAGCGTCGCAATCTCACCAAAGCCACCACCACTATTCGCAATAAGCGCCAAGCGGTCATCGACGAAATCGACGACTGGGAGGCCCTGCGAGAGGCCGGCTCGACTACCAAGCGGTACGTCATGGCTCACCTACCCGAATTGTTGGAACAATTCGAAGCAGCTGTGACCGCCCGTGGTGGCCACGTCCACTGGGCACGGGATGCCAAAGAAGCTGGACAGATCGTAACTGAGCTGGTTAAGCAGACCGGCGAGAAAAAGGTTGTCAAGATTAAGTCGATGGCGACCCAGGAAATTGCACTTAACGAGCAATTGGAAGCAGAAGGCATCTTCGCCCAAGAAACCGACCTCGCAGAATTGATCGTTCAGCTCGGTGAAGATAAGCCCTCCCACATTTTGGTTCCTGCTATCCACCGCAACCGCGCGGAAATCCGCAGCATCTTCCTGAAGAAGATGGATCATATCGATGAATCCATCACCTCTGAGCCTGCCGAATTAGCCGAAGCAGCTCGGCTCTATCTGCGCCAACAATTCATGGAAGCCAAAGTCGCCATCTCGGGTGCCAACTTCGGTATCGCCGAGACCGGCCACGTGACCATCGTGGAGTCTGAGGGTAATGGCCGTATGTGCTTGACCCTGCCGGAAACCTTGATTTCGGTCATGGGTATCGAGAAAATCCTGCCGACGTTCCGCGACTATGAAACCTTCTTGCAATTGCTGCCACGTTCCTCCACCGGTGAGCGGATGAACCCGTATACCTCCCTGTGGTCTGGTGTCACTGAAGGCGATGGACCGCAGAACTTCCACGTCATTCTCCTCGACAACGGCCGTACCGCGGCGATGGCAGACGAAATCGGCCGGGAAGCGCTCAAGTGCATTCGTTGCTCGGCATGCCTGAATGTATGCCCTGTGTATGAACGAGCCGGAGGCCACGCGTATGGTTCGACCTACCCGGGTCCGATCGGCGCAATCTTGACACCGCAGCTGACCGGCATTGATGATTCCCACGATCCGAACGGCTACCTGCCGTATGCGTCGTCGCTGTGTGGTCGATGCAATGAGGTCTGCCCGGTGAAGATTCCTATCACCGACGCGCTTTTGGAATTGCGGCATAAGAAAGTCAAGGAATTCAAGCCGAAAATCGAAGGTTCTCTGCTCGGAAGCATGCAGTTGTTGTGGGGCAATTCCAAGCTGTGGAACACCGCCACCCGGATGGTATTCATGGGTCGCATTCTCGGCGGTAGGGACGGCAAGATCACTCATATGCCAAGCTTCCTCGCTGGCTGGACCGATGTTCGTGATACGTCTGTGCCACCGAAGAAATCCTTCCGTCAATGGTTCAACTCCCAAGAAGCTCAGGATCTGCTTGCTCAAGCACGGGAAGAAGGGCTGCCGGAAAATAACGTTAAAAAGGAAGCCGAGGAGCAGTAATCATGGATGCAAAAACTGAAATGCTCACCCGCATCCGGAACGCTCAACAGTTGTCCAATATGCCCAGCGACGTAGAGATTTCGCGGGAATACAACATGGACAAGACCGCTGAGTTTTCCCGGGAAGAACTCAAGGAAGTTCTTATTGACCGGTTATTGGACTACAAGGCTATCGTTCACGAAGTCACGGAAGATAATCTGGGTCAGAAAATCGCCGAGATCCTCCACGAACGCTCCGCTAAGGAGATTCGGTATGCAGAGGGTCTTGATAAAGCGCTTTTCGACGCCTTCGACGGCACCGCAACCCCAGACGACCGCAGCACCGATCCCCGTCTGCTTAACGACGTCGACGCGGTGGTTACGGACTCGCATGTAAGCTCTGCCCAAACCGGTACGATCTGCTTGGAATCGAATCCCGTATGCGGTCGTCGCGCCCTTACTTTGGTGCCTGACTGCCACGTGGTCATCGTGCGAATGGACAATGTCGTTTACGGCGTTCCGGAAATGATTGGTCGCTTGGGGCAAGAAAAACCCATCACGATGATCTCCGGCCCATCCGCAACCTCCGACATTGAGCTTAACCGGGTGGAAGGCGTTCACGGTCCACGTACATTGATCTGCGTAATCGTGGATTAGTTATCAAATTGTAATGCTCCTTTGTATCAACAAAGGAGCATTTTCCACATATAGATAAATAAAAATACTAGTATTTTCAGCCGAGCCGTTTGCATTGTCGTCTATATCAAGGAGGCTCGCTACGTTATGCGTTCTTTTTCCAAGATGCTTACATCCATAATCGCAGCTAGCGCCGCAGTTGGTTTAAGCGTGGCGGTTCCAGCGCACGCCGATACCCCGGTTATAACGTGGGAAAACTGCCCCAAGTCCGCCGTTCGGCCAGGTTTAAGCTGTGGCCGGATTGACGTCCCCCGCGATTATTCGAACCCTCACGGAGAGAAAATTTCCATTGGTTTCGTCCAACATACGGCAACCAAAACTGCCAAAGATGTAGTCTTCGTCAACCCTGGCGGACCAGGTAGCGATGTCTATGATTTTCTCGGCGACACTGAAGTAATGGAGTTTCCTGAGGAATTTTTGCAAAACTTCACAATCATCGGTGTCCAACCCCGCGGAATGCATGGATCCACTCCCCTGACATGTACCGATGACCAAAAAGCTGATGTGCTCCAGACGATTACCAATTCCGGCGGCCAATTGCGTGCCGCGTGCGAACGAACAAATCCTGGGTATTTTCCCCACATAACAACGGAAAATACCGCGCGTGACTGGGAGGAAGTACGAAAGGCTCTGAAGAAAGACACCATTTCCATCTACGGTGTCTCCTACGGCACGCTCCTAGGATCGACCTATGCGACGCTATTTCCTGAACGCACCAATAAAGTACTGCTCGATTCCGGGCTGGATCACACCAAAAAGTGGACCGACTCCTCCAAACAACAGGAAACTGGCTTTATCCGAGTCCTTCATGATTTTTTCGAATGGGCCGCAGCTCATGACGACACGTTTCACCTAGGGGCGACTCCCTATGCCGTATACACCACATGGGCTGAGACTATCCAACGCCAATCTGGAGTATGGCCATCAGTGATGCCGCCGCGCGCCACCGAAGCCGATTTACCACCCCACCTCAAAGGACTTGGGCAACCAGCAGTTGACGCTATGAATAACACCGCACGTGCCCAAGCCGAATCTAAAAGCGTGGGAACCGCAGCCGCCGCGGGTGGATCAAGCCAGAAACTGTCATCCGTATTGGTTATGACACATCTTTCTCTTCAGATCCCCAAATACTGGAAGAACATAATCGGATACATCCAGTCACCTGAATTGGCGGATCAAGATCTAGGAAAGCGGAAAGCCCAGTTGACTGATGAGTCAGAAAAGGACGCCATCGCAGCTGCATCCGTAGTCAATCGAACTATCATGTGCAATGAGGCTGTACAACCATGGGATAGGAATCTTGCCCTCCGCGCGGTCTGGGCCAATTGGATCCTTCAAGATCAGTTTTCCGGCGCACCGGTTGCCAGCGCATGGGGCTACACCTGCAACGGAGCTCCACCGATCACTCACGGTGTGCCGCTGGACGGTTCAAAGCTAAAAACCCGCCCGTTACAGATCCAAGGCACAAGCGACCCTCGAACTGCCTTGGAAAATTCCCAGGAATTGCGCAGCTCCATGAACGCCCATTTGATTACAGTCCATGGGCCCGGACACGGACATTTCGGTGCCGGAAATAAGCAAGTCGATCGCGTTGCATTGGATTACCTTTACACCGGCAATGTAACCGTCACCGACGTCCCTGGATATTTTCAGCAATAGTGAGGTTTTCTCACCAGAGCTTCTTGTGGTTGAGGCGTAGGACAACAAGTGCG
>NZ_JAUNKC010000041.1 GCF_030532965.1 Corynebacterium sp. | reverse complement strand
TGAATAGTCACCGTGTCGGTGGGTTTATTACCTCTCGTGGTTACCGCCAGTCAAAGGCCTTAGGGAATAAGTGCTCGCGTACATTCGTGACAGAAACATTGATAGAGCTGATCCGACGTATCCATAAGGAAAATTACTGAAGTCTACGGTGTCCGCAAAATGTGGCATGCTCTACCGTCGTGCTGGGGTGACTATTGGCCGTGAGCAAACAGCACGTTTAATGCACCTGGCGGGTGTGTGCGGCAAAAGCAAAGGTAAAACCCGATCACCACCCATCAAGGCATACAAACAGATACCCGACCAGACGTGGTTAACCGTAACTTCACAGCCAGTTGCCCCAACCATTTGTGGGTTGCTGACATTACCTATGTACGAACCAGGAAAGGGTTTGTGTACACCGCTTATGTCACCGATGTGTTCTCCCGCACGATCATCGGCTGGGCTTTATCAGATTCACTGCGTACTTGAGGCATTGCCGTTGCAGGCCCTTAACCAAGCTATTGCTTTAGCGAAGGAAACTACTGGGCTGATTCACCATACAGGCCATGGCACACAGTACGTCAGTGTTGTTTACAATCAGCGGCTGAAAGAATCAGGAATTACCGCATCAACCGGCACGGCAAAAGGATTCTTACGACAATGCCCTCGCGGAAAATGTCAACGGCTCCTACAAAAATGAACTCATCAATCCCCACAGATGGGCTGATGCTGTAGAAATTGAAATCGCCACGTTCCAATGGGTTACTTGGTGAAATGAAACCAGACTCCACGAAAACCTAGGCTACCGCACACCAGTCGAGGTCGAAACGGAATATTGGAAAACTAACCGCCAACAACAAATAATGGGAAACAAGGCAAATGCCTAGGAACAAAACCCGGGGCAGTTCAACCTCAATAAAATCTCATACAAAACTATGTAAGGCAGGAGCGACATCCCGCCAAGAACATCCCAATGCAATGGTAATCTGGGAGTAACTAGACTCTGAATACACATCACCATGAGCTGCCTGAAGTTAGCCATAAAAGCCTATTCCTTCCACGTCGACGTTGAAACAACGACGCAGAAACTACGGAACCGCCAACTTCAACGATGAAAGAAAAACGCCGAGCACCAAAACTGCCACTAATCGAAAATAAGCCCAGAAAAGTAGCAACAGAAAGAAAAGTTGAATGACTCATATTTTTCGTCACCCCGTCAGAAAAGCTTCATTAAGTCTACCAACGCCGAAACCCCACCGCCAGCGGATGTAAGCTGCTGATGGTGGGGCGTCGAAAAGCGAAGAGGTACTAGGCTTCGTAGTTCTTCTTGTTTACGCGGCGAGCGATCTTGCCGGAGGACGACCTAGCGATCGCGTCAGGGGCGACGATCCGGATGTCGGCGGGGACAACGCCATGCGCATCGGAAACGGCGGCGCGGATGGCTTCAATAGCGGCGGCATCGCCGTCTTCCGACTTATCCAGGTCGCGTTCAGCGAGGATAACTAGCTTCTCAACGTCGTCGCCTTCAACGGCGAAGGCGGCCACCGCAGCGGGGCGGATATGGTCAGACGCGTGGTCCACGGTGTACTCAATATCCTGCGGGTAGTGGTTACGGCCCGCGATGATAATCAGGTCCTTCAGGCGGCCAGTAATGTACACCTCGTTGTCGACGATGACCGCGAGGTCGCCGGTGGCCATCCACTTATCGTCGTTCGGTGCGCCCTCAGCCCGAGAGCCCTGCGCAAGACGCTCACCGAGGGTGTTGCGGAAGGTCTCCATCGTGTCCTCAGGGCGATCGAGGTAGCCCGCCGCCATGTTGTCGCCATGGCACCACAACTCGCCTACCTGGCCGTCAGGCAGCTCAGCCTTGGTCTCAGGGTCGACAATAACCAGGAACTGCGGGCGGCACACCTGGCCGCAGGAGGCAAACGCAACCGAGCTGTCATTCTTCTCCACCACGACGGCTTGGCCTTCAGCCAACTTATCCCGGTCGAAGTGCGTGATGATCGGACGGTTTGGAGTCTGCGGCGTGGTAACCAGAAGCGATGCTTCCGCCAGGCCGTAGGATGGGCGGATAACGGACTTTTCCAGGCCGTACGGGGTGAATGCCTCAACGAAGGCGTTGACAGCTTTCTCCGTCACCGGCTCGGAACCTACGATGAGGCCGTCGACAGCGGAGAGGTCAAGTTCTTCACCTTCAGCGGGCAGGCCGTAGCGAACCGCCAATTCGAGAGCGAAATTGGGAACAACGGTATACACATTCGCAATGTCATCCTGCTTATGCAGCTGCTTTGTCCAGCGGGAAGGCTGCTGAATGAAGTCGCGAGGTGCCATCAGCTCCATGTCCAAGCCAAGAATGGTCACGAAGGTGGCCAAGATGATGCCCATGTCGTGGTGCAGTGGCAGCCAGCTGACCAATCGGATCGGAGTCTTGAGCCGGGCGGCCGTGAAAATCTGCAGGACGTTGGTCAGAATCGAACGGTTGGTGAGCATCACGCCCGCTGGTACGCGGGTCGAGCCGGAGGTGTACTGCAAGAAGGCAGGCAGATCGATCGGTGCCTTCTGGCTTGCAGCCAAGAACATCCGGGCAGCTTCGCTGGTAAGCGGGTTTTGGAAGCTTTCGGCCAGCGAATCCGGCAATGAATCCACCGCGAGAATCCGAGGACGTTCCTTGCCTGGCACCTCCGCAAAGAATGCACGAACAGCACCGGCGGAACGGCTGTTGGTCAAAACCGCCTTTGGGTGGGAATCGCCAATAACCGCCTTGAGGTGATCGGCGTGGCCCGGCTCGTTCGGGTCATACAGCGGGATTGGAACCATGCCCGCATACATGGCACCCAGCATGGAGAAAATGTATTCCGGCGAGTTATTTGCCAGAATAACCACACGGTCGCCGATCGTTCCGGTTTGCTGCAACCGCGCGGCTACGGCTTTGATCCGGGTATTGATCTGGTCCCGACTGAAATCGACAGCTACGCCCTCGCGGGACTCCGAAAAGTCCCAGAACCGCAAACAGTTACGACCGGTGGTGCCTGCCATCTTTTCAGTCTGGTAGATCACCTCACACATGCCCGCAAGGGTGATTTCCGGCTGGAGTGTGATCTCGCCCTTCTCGTTGAAGAACTGACCAATGACCGCATTCAGATCCATTTTTCTCCTCGAATTACTTTTGACCCGTGAAGTATTCCTTCTTTTCCTTCATCGCAGGTTTTCCTCAGTCTATTACTAGATGGGGGAAAATAAATATTTTTCACCGCAAAAGCGCCCGCTTACCGGTGGCAGGTCCGGCCGCGACGCTGGCGGCGTCGACAAGCACAACCATCGTAATGGGAAATCTTGAAGTCGGAGTTTGCGTTCGCGCCCTAAGAAAATCCAGGCGATTCGGCGCAAGATTATGCCCGCAAGTGGAATCTCCGACTTCATAATTCCCGCATTGTTCCCCGCGTTGCCACACATGGTGGAAGTCGGAAATTGCGCGTCGGCGGCATAAGCTACCAGGGACATTGCTGCTGCTTTTCGACGCCTACCCGACATCCCCGACTTCACCGAAACCGCGACTGGCTTGGGACGATGTCCACGTGGGGCGGTGGTGGCGAATGCTTGGCGTTTTTAGAAAGCACAAAACCCAGGCCATATCGCGCGGACCGAAAAGCGCGGGCCTGGGTTGTGTGAGATAGTTATCGGTTAATCAAGCCGTGTGCCCAATCGACAACCCATTGATTCGCTGTGGTCTCTGGGATCACATTGGGGTTGGTGGCGTACATGGCATGCACGCCGTTTGCTTCGACCAACCCTCGGGCGCGACCGAGGGCGTTGCCGACATCAATGGGGGCGTCGCAGATGGAGTCATCGGGGGCACAGATTTCGAAAACCCGATCCTGCAACGTGCCGAATCCGCCGACACGCGGACCACGCATCGTTGCACCGGGGACGATGGGCTGGACAAGCAAATTGATGCTTTGGAGCGCCACCTCTGCACCCACGCCGCCGACCGGATTGCCCACATGCTGGCCCACACCAGCTTCGCGGCGACCGTCGGCGATGAGTGCGATGCCTCTGATACGTTCTGCGGGGATAACGCCCCCATCAACACCGATTTTGTTGGCGATATCGCCAAGAATGACCGCACCTTGAGAGAATCCACTGAAAATAAAATCAGTCAGTGGACACTCCTTGTGCATCGTGATGAGCTCGTGTTCCAAGGTGCTAATGCCTTCTTCACGAGACTCGTCGTAGCTCATTTCATGCTGGGCATTGATGTTTTTAAACTGCGCGGTGTACGGCAGCGTCCACACTTTCACCTCGTGCGCGGGATATGTTTCCTGGAGCGGCCGGGTGATGCTCAGCATGAAGGAATTGGGGTTGGCGGTGGGGTTGAACGGATCATCCCCGGGCGCCGATTCCCAGGTACCGGGTGCCGCGACGAATTCCACCGCCGGGCAATGGTCGGGTTGCACGGGTGCTGCGGTGGTGGTTTCGTCCGGTGCAGGCAGGGCGCCGTGATCGGTGGTTGTCATCCATTGACTAACACCGAAGACGATGATGGCGATGACCACTACCGCAGCAACTGCGGTTAGGAACTTTTTCATGGTGTCCTAGCTCTTAAAATTGTTAGTGGGGAACCATTAACAATAGGACTTGCGGGCGGAATTTTCGATAAGCGGTATTACTTCTTCCACCGTTAAGCTGGTGCGATTTTGTTCCACCAATTGCCCAGCGACCGCGTGTACGGCGGCGGGGAATTGATCGCCACAGACAACCTCGGCGGCACCGATCATTTGATTTTCCACACCATCTACCTTGATTCCGCCTTCTTTAAGCAGGTCAAGGTAGTTGTTGTCGGCGTCGCTGAGTTGGATAGCCGGATCCGGAATCTCGGAAACTTCCTCCGCAGCGCCGTCGGCTGGCAGGTCCTTCTTTTGTTCCGGCTGCGCGGCCGTCTTGCTGCTGGTGGTTGTCGCCTCTCCGCTTGTCGACGGTTTAGCCGCGCGGGTCAACGGCGCGATGGAAGACTCCCCCGCCGAATCAGTGGCGGTGGAGCCGCCGCAAGCAACTAAGCCGAAGCTCGTTACTGCGGCGAGCATGGCGACGACGAGCCGTTTCATTAGTTGCGCTCCTCTTTGATGCTGCCGTTGATCTGGCTGATCTTGCCGCCCTGGAAGGTCACAACCTCACCACCGGCTGGGATCATGGTGTGATCCTCGGTTGGGAAGCCGAATTCACCCTGCTCATAACGCTTATCCCCCCAGGCGTCAAAGATATCGCCATAGTAGATGACGTGCGCGCCGGTTGCTGGCGACCAGTAGATATTGCCGTTCTCGAACTGCTGGAAGGCACCGCCCTTGATCGGCATTTCGTCGGAAACTGGGTAGCCCAACTTGGACTTTGCGGTCTCCATCTGGCCGTACTTACCAGCGATTGCGCCACGCACCCAGTGGTTCTTGCCCTCTGGGCTACGGGTAACAAATCCGCCCTGGAACTGCTGCACCAGGCCGCCGTTGATTCCGACAGCTTCGGAGGTTGGGTAACCGAGGTCACCGTTTTCCCACTTCAGCTCACCCCACTTGGCGATCATGTCGCCTGGGACCGCCACTGCACCGGTTTGCGTGGTCCAGTAGATATTGCCGTGTTCAAAAGTGACGAACCGACCACCGTTTGCCAGCGCCCGCTCCGTGGAGGTTGGGAACCCGAGCCAGGATTCCGGGCCACCCATCTCGGTATAGCGTGCGTTGATACGACCGTAGAGCGCGTGCGCACCAGTATTTGGCGACCAGAATGCGCGGCCTGCGGTGAAGTCCTCGCCCTTACCGCCAGCGATGTCGTATTCGTTATTGACGCAATTACCGATGACACCGTTCTTGGTCACATCTGCGATGGCACCGATTGGGGTACAGTCAGCACCTCGATCGGACTGCGAAAGCCCCAGAGCGCTTGCCATGTGCGGCCACGCCTGGCTCAGTTCAAACTGCCAATATGGCCAGTCGTGCACGCCTGATGGGCGGAATACTGCGGTGACTTCGACGCCCTCACGCTTCGCATAATCAACAAAGGTTTGGGTGGTCATCCGGGAAATAACCTCCAGGCCAACGCCTGCGGTATTGGCTGGGTTCTTTGCAACAGAACCGGGCTGGCCGAAATCGTCACGACCGGAGCCTGCGGAAACATAGACCTTCTTGCCGCGCAGAGCTTCAATGCCCAGCTTCGGATCGTGGTCAATCCACTGCTGCGAACCTTCCGGACCCCACATGGCGGTGGTGTCGAATCCACCAGCGTCCTGCTGTGCGGTGCGGATCGCCTGCGGCATACCGATGCTGGTGGTATCCAGGTAGCCGGAGAAAGAACCGACAAACTTGAACAGGTCTGGGTTGCGCTCAGCGAGATTAACGGCTGCGGTGCCACCCATAGACAGGCCGAAGATGGCGCGTTCGCCGTTGGAGCGGTAGCCGTTCTTGAGAATCGGAACGAGTTCCTTGGTCAGGAACGATTCCCACATGTAGTGCTTGCCGTTGTTTTCTTCCAGCCAGTCGGCGTAGAAGGAAGACTCGCCACCGATAGGAAGAATGACGTTGACATTCTTATCGGCAAATAGTTGCTCGATATTGGTTTCGCTGGTCCAACCGGATTCGATGTCGGTGGCACGCAAGCCATCGAGAGCCCATACTTCAGGGAACTGGCGGCCCGGGCTGGAGTGCCAGTCGCGCGCCAGAAGGATTTGGACCTTTACCAATTCCCGGGGCATGACGGCGGATTTGATCTGCAGTTCAATCCGCCGGTCGGTGATCCACTCGACGCGTTCGACGGAAACGCCCTGGGGCAGGCCGGAAATATTCGGCCGCTCGTCGACGCGGATTGGGGTGCGCTCAACAGCATCGGTGTTGAGGTAGTCGGTGAGCCCGGAAAGAACACTGGAAGAATTAGAGGACTGTGCCAGTGCGGTCGCAGGGACTAGGGCAGGCACAGTTACACCAATTGCCATTGGGATTGCCAGCATCCAGAGGGAACGACGCTTGAAACGATATGCGGTGTCGCGCATGAACTTCGGTCCTTTGTTTTCATAAGAGCACAACAGGTCGCCATCCCGGTGGATTTATAGTTTCCGAAGGTTCCCCTCCTCCGGAACGCACCACGACTGGAATGGGCGAAAGCTATGCTGTTTTCACATGTTCAAATATTAGTACCGTGTAATTAACGACTGTATGTGGGTACAGCGAATTTCACAAGACTTGGTTTAAGTTTAAGTTTAACTTTAGACTTTTGGAAATGACACTCCGCCATTTCGGCAAAAATGCACAAAGCGCCGCCACGAGATGATGACGACGCTTTAGCTTACCCTTAGAAATTACCAAGCATTCATGACATCGAGAACACGAGGCTTCGTGCGCTCAAGCTGGTACCGCCACTGGTGCCAGTTGTGAATACCTGCTGGTGGGTAATCAACAGTTACCTTCACGCCCTGCGTGCGAGCCTTCAACTCCCACAGGGTCGAGGTGTACAAGCTGAATGCCTCAAGAACGGAACCGGTGATCCGCTGGTTCAGCGGATAGTGCGCGATGTCGTCCGCACTCCAGAAACCGCTAGCTGCCGAGATGTAGACATCCTTACCCTGCAAACCGGTGAGGTTCCACATCGGGTCATTCTCGAAGCGCTGTGGATTGAAGAATGCGCCGTACATAGCGTTGATGTTCAACCGTCCCACGTCCCACATAGCCAGACGCAGCATCATTTCCATACCAGGCAAGGTCATTGCCAGGTAACCGGACCAGGACATCGCCTGACGGAACTGGGCTGGGTTACGAGCAGCGAGGTTCAGCGCTGCGGTACCACCCATGGACAAACCTGCGATGGAGTTATTGGTGCGGCTTACACCAAAATGCGCCTCCAGGTACGCCGGGAGTTCCTGTGTCAGGAAGGTCTCCCACTTGAAGTGCGGGCCGGAGTTATCGTAGCTGGCAGGTGCCAACCAGTCAGCATAGAACGAACCAGCGCCACCAACTGGCATAACCAGGGTGATGTTGTGGTTAACGTAGCTGGCTGGCGCATTCGCATCAACAGTCCAAGCGTTAGCAACTTCGGTAGCGCGAGCACCGTCAAGCAGGTAGAAACCTGCATTGCCGCCGCGCTGCGCAGGCTGGATCTGAACCTGGATATTGCGGTTCATTGCGGGAGAGAAAACGTCGCAACGCTGAACCCAGAATCCTACGGCATCCCAATCACAGTGCCCGGTAGCGTCAGGGCGCAGCCAGTCACGCGGACCGGCCTGCGCGACGCCCTGACCTGCAACCATGACGGTCGCGGCAGTGGCGATTGCGGTGAGCGTGGCAGCCACCTTCTTCATCGCGCGTGTCACGAATTTCATGCTTCTCCTATGGTGTGAGTCTGCGGCATGCAGCTTAATTGCCCCACTAGATGGAGCCTAGAAAACGTTTAAACTTTATAACAGGCATATAAACTTGTCCACCAGTTTTGTTACTGCAATGGCCAGCTTTCCGCACGAAATTGCAGCCGCACATTTCATATAGATAGAGTTTTCCCAGTTAGACAGGTACCGCAAAACTGATATTTTGTTTTGGGTCACAACTTCAGATTATCTAAGGAAAGTTACCCCCGCGGCGGATCCAGCGCTATCTCACGGGGCCAATTAATCGGTTGCGGGTTCGCAACCGGAAGCGGCTGATTATAGGCATATGGGTCTTCGGTGAACTGTAAGCTTCGCCCCTCGGTGAAACTGTAACCAATGTTTTTGAAGAAACGTTCGGCGGTCATCGGCCCGCGATAGGACTCAAACAGTCGCTGATATTCCGGGGTATAGAGAATCTGGCGGGCGCGTTCTACGTAATCCGCATCGACCCACTCCGGCAAATCCTCAATGGCGACAGCAGAATCAGCCAATTGCCATTCCAACGGCAGGTTCTTATCGTGTCCGACTCGGGCATCGGGCATACGTGGTTGCCTTCCGGCAAGCGGGTTGGCGAGCCCCATATTGTCGAGAACCCGCACGTCCAATGGGGCATTCATGCTGGTCATGCCAAGGTTAATCATGGTCAACGACATCGGCATGGTGGACAGATCCCCGGTGGCATCGCTGCGTGGCACCGGCTCCCACGACAACACGAGGGGCTCTTTATTCAACCGGATTTGCAGCAACTGGCCTGCGTTAATATCGCGCCCAACCGCCACTTGTTCCACAAAGTGATTCATGTTCCGCGCGGTTTGGAAATCTTCAGCGAAGTACGTTGGCGCGTCCCGGTAGCTTGCCAATTGCCAGAAGGTGCGCTCGTCAACGATATCGAGTTCTTGGCCTTCCTCTGGCAGCTCATATGGGTGCCCGCCGATCACGGCAGCTGCCGCCCAGCCCATGCCGCACAAAACCAAGATTCCGGTTGCCGCCGAAGTAACGAGATTTCGGTTGATGGAAACGACTCCGAGCGGCAGCAAAAGCGTAAAGAGCGGCAGCAATAACATCCGCCCGTGCATGAAGTCGCCGCCGACCCGCATGATGTACAGGAAGTGAATCGCGGCGCAGGCAATCACCAGGGCGATAATGACGCGTTGTTTTCTCATCGTCGCAAGGGGCGGGATCGTGATTGCACCGAGTACGACAACAATGATCGCCGCGAGCCACATCGTATAGGGTTGGCTGAAATCCGCGAGATAGTTCCAGCCACTCGCCCACTGCGAGCCCGATGCTGACTTTGCGACGGCGGTATGTGGCACCAATAATCCGTAATAGCCCATGCGGAAGATCTGATAACTCAGCGGCACAGGTATCGCGACCAGAAGAATCTTCCACCAGCTTTTCCGTTCAAATACCAGCAGAATAATCCCGGCCAGACCGCCGTACAACGCAAGTTCAGGGCGCACTAACCAACTCATTCCGGACCAAAACGCCAGCAGGTAAACCCACTGTTGTTTGTCTGAGTGCGCCCACGCCACCAACAACAGCCATTGAATTGCGATCCATAGAATGGATAATCCCCATTCCAGACCCGAGGTGGCGAAGTCGCGGGCTGGCGGTAGAGCAATGTATAAAATTCCGCCGACCGGAATGAGCGCCACAGCAGAGGTTCCGCGATGCAATTGAGCGGTGGCGTAGGTTGCGATGAATAACGCGAGGGTGGTGAAAATCAGGGCTGCCCACATGGCGATAGTTTCCAGCCGGGCATCGCTCACCAACGCACCAAGGTAAATGATGTACTGCCATAGGGTGGAGGTATTCGCCTCAACCCGTTCGCCGGCGTTGAAAACTGGGCCGTTCCCAGCCAAAAGGTTGCGGACGGTTCGCAAAACAATAAGCCCGTCGTCACTTATCCATTTACGTTGCCACCCGCCATAGAAGGCCAGTGCGGCAACTATGACTGCGGAAAGCAATCCTGTGATGGAAGTGAGCGAACGGGCGTTTGTCATAGCTAGCCATATTAGCAAGCCATTAGGTTTAGTTAATACCGGCTAGGCCGTGATGACCGGCACGACATAAACCGCAATCGTGATGCATGCCAGCCACGCGAGTGCAAGTATCTGAAGCGTCCGGTCAGTTAAGGCAAGTTCGTCCGGTGCACCACCCGCACCCCTGTCGACATCTGCCGCATAACGCAGAATAGCTACAGTAAACGGAACCATCGACACTTGGTACCACACGGCGGCGGTAGTGTCGGAAACCTTCGCCATTTCAAAGCCCCACAGCGCATAGGAAATAACCACAGCGGTGGCGGCCAAGGTCCACACGAAGCGCAGGTAGGTCGGGGTGTAGCCTTCCAACGACTTTCGGATCTTCGCGCCGGAGCTTTGTGCCAGAAGAATCTCGGCGTAGCGCTTACCGGAAGCCATAAACAAGGAACCGAAAGCCGCTACCAGGAGGAACCACTGCGAAAGGCCGATTCCGGCGGCGACACCGCCAGCCATGGCGCGCAACATGAAACCGGAGCTCACCAACGCAATATCGATAACCGGTTGGTGCTTCCAGCCGAAGCAATAGCCCAGCTGCAAAGCGATATACACCGCCATAACAATTGCGAGGCCGTGCCCGGAGGAGGCGACGTAACTGACGCCAATCGCAGCGACGATGAGGATCACCGCCATGATGTAGGCCAATGTCACCGGCAGGACACCAGCGGCGATTGGACGGAACCGCTTCGTGGGATGCGCGCGATCCGCTTCCACATCGCGGGCGTCGTTAATGAGGTAGATCGAGGAAGCCGCCATACAGAACACCACGAAAGCGATGCCGATGTCGATCAACGTCCGGGCGTCGAAAAGCGCCTCGGCACCGGCAGCAAGCGGCGCGGCGAGAACCAAAACGTTCTTCACCCACTGCTTGGGGCGCAGTGCTTTGATGATCCCATCGAAAAGATTCTTAGGGGGCTTTTTGCCGCTGGCCTCGTGCTGTTGCTCTTCAACTATGCCTTCGGTATGCGGCTCGGAACCGATGATGCTGGATGAGTCGGTCACTACTTTCCTTTCCTCCACCATGCGGGTAGCTTATTCGAAGCGTTAGCGACAGCCTCCGCCGTCGCGGCACCCACGAGCGCGCCAGCAAGCACATCCGTGGGATAGTGAACACCTAGCACCATACGGGAAAGCATCATCACGGGCACACCAATCAGGGGCAGCGGGTTGCGGGTGATCTTTGCAAGACTCACCAGCGCCGCGGTTGTCGATGTTGCGTGTGAACTCGGGAAACTCAGTTTGCTCGGCGTACCAACCCCTACCGCAATGCGCGGATCGTGGGGGCGTTTGCGCCGCACAATTCGCTTGACGACGACACTGATCGCGTGACTTATAAACGCAGCGGCAATCAATTTCAGCCACTGGCACCGCCGGTTTTTATCCACCAATGCCCCCAGCGCACCAAGACCGATCCAGCCGAGTGCATGCTCACCGAAATGGCTTAAAGCGCGGGCAACGTTGAGAATCCCCGGTTGTGCGAGTTTCCGTTGCACGGCAACGAGAATGTCTGATTCGTTCATGCCAAGTTACGCCTTTTCACCCAATTCTGGCTCGAAAATTTCCGCCCATGCCTCCCGGCTCACCAACCGTGGATGGGCCGCGCGGTAGTCTTCCCGCAGCTGATCGAAGCGCTCCGTCAATTGCTTATGCAGGGCGCGGGTTTGCCGGAACAAATCTTTGGCCTTCTCCAGGTCGCGTTTCCGGTAGACCACGCCGCGACCGTCCGCGGTGGTCACCGTGGCGCCGTCGACACGCGAAAGCGAGAACCAACGTGCCTCGATGGGGGCGAAGTTTGCCTGCGGAACCTCGTAGTGCTTGGGGTCCGCCGGGCGCAGGGAGTGCTTAATACCCTTCGCCAACCACACTGCTTTTTTGATCGGCGCGAGCCTGCCACCAATGTCCTTGATAGGAACGCCGGGCGCACCCGATGGACGCGGCAGATCCGCAGCGGACGGCAAGATCACCGCGTCAGGATACGTCTTGCGAATCGCGGCGATACGCGGCAGCGAGCTTTCCAGAATGCCAAACAGCTGGTCAGGGCCGGCAAGGAAGTCTTTGATCGCTTCGATCTGGATAGCAACGGTCGAGTATTCCAAGCACATTAAGTGCTTGACCGTAGCCTTGAGCATGCTTCGCACGATGCCGTCGATCGGGCCCTCGTGCTGCATAGCCGCCACAATCAATCGGTTACGCAGATGGAAATACGCCTGCCAGTCAATGGCATCATCCTTATCCGACCAGGCCATGTGCCAAATCGCGATACCCGGCCAGGTTGCGGTTGGGAATCCGTGTTGGCCCGCCCGAAGCCCGTATTCCGCATCATCCCACTTGATAAACAGCGGCAGTGGCTGACCGATTTTCTCCGCCACCAACCGAGGGATCATGCACATCCACCAGCCGTTATAGTCCACGTCGATTCGGCGGTGCAGGTCCCGTGAATTAGGAGCATCTGGCTTATCGCCGAACTTGCCACGATCGGACAATGGGTGGGCGGCGAAATCGTGGTCGTAATGAACGTGTGGCGCGGACGTCCACATGAAGTCATGCCGACCGACCACCTCACCCATTGAGTGCAGGTGGCTACGTTCTTGCAGGTTGAGCATTTGCCCGCCGATAAGCATCGGGGTTTTTGCGTAGCGGGCGGCAGCTAATGCACGCAGGATGGAGTCCGGTTCGATGGCGATGTCATCGTCCATGTACAGAATGTACGGCGATTGCGCGGCACCTGCTTCCCCGTCCCCCAAGGCTTCGTACATAATGCGGGAGTAACCGCCGGAACCGCCGAGGTTTCCCTGCCGGAATTCGAAGAACCTACCCGCGAAATGCTTGGTTGCTTTGTCATAGCCCGGCTCGTCAGCTGGGTGCTTATTGCCTTGATCCGGCATGATAATGGCATCGATCACGGCATCGACCTCTGGGTCAGAGGCCAGTGCTTCGAGGGCAGCGACCGCGTCAAAAGGCCTGTTAAAGGTGGGGATACCCACGGTTACGCGCGGTTCAAATGGCCCCACTTCGGTGCCATCCGGCATGATTTGTGGCTTGGGCGCATGCGGTGCGAACCACCCTGCGGCAGTGATTGTCACTTCGGTTTCTGCGGTGAGATCCCACCACATCCAGCCCCCGTCTTCGAAGGGGGCAAGTGACAGTTCGAATTCAGCCACCCCGTCAGTCACGACTTCGCCAGCAACCGCAATGCGGGCACCGTCGATTTTCGAGCGGAACACGTCAACCCGAGCGGTTCCGGCGACCTCAACCTTTAAAATTACCGAGTCCAGTTGCGACCACCGGCGCCAGTAGCTAGCAGGAAAGGCATTGAAATAGGTGAGGAAGCTGAGTTCATTGCCTGCCGGTACCGTGATCGATGTGCGATCCGACCAAGTAGCCCGGCCGGTGTTGTGTTCGGATTCGATCAAATACAACATGCGTACGTCATGGGGCTCGCCAAGACGCGGCAGGAGGAATCGCTGAAGCTGATTCTCTTTCATGTAACTTTTGAGCCTTTCCACAAATGATCATTAGAGATTGTGGTTCTAAGCGTAGTGGGTTGGACCTAGCTGCGCCCAAAACAACGCGGTTTTCAATATTGGGAGATTTACGCCTATTAGGCGATAGCTATAGAACTTCGATGCTATAAATAGAAAAACTCTAAGAATTTTCACCGAAAAAGACAATTAGCTAATAACGCATCCTTGCCCCTTCCGGCCATAAACCATGCATGCCCCATTATTCTTTTTCGATGCATGCATGAAAGCATCAATGGCCACAGGCTTTTTAATCATGCCATCTCCCCGCCACCACTCCGGCATGGGGGTAATTTCACGCTATGCAACATTTAGAAACTCGACAATTAATCATAAACTTTCTGCAAATTTCATCTGAGCTTAAACTTAACGTGTTATTAATTCTTAGAAATAATTGAACGTCAATAGCCACTCCCGCGTTACCGAATAGCAATTTTGCTTCGCGTAAAAAATTACCGTTTCCTTACCTCTTGCACACAGACATCAGACACCTTTTGACGACGGCGCTTAACTGATTCAACCTTGCGTTTATCGCTCAACATATCACTAAAGTTGCATGGATTGCGTGCAGCCCCATCCCGCCGGAAACCCCACAACCACCACCTCAGCAGCCCCAGATGATGCTGGGGTTTTTCCATTCACTCACCCGGATGCGGACTGCGCCAAAACCTGGGTAGCGCCACGCTTGTCGACGGGGTTAGACCGCTTTTTTCTGCACGGCACTGTATTAAAGTCAACAACCGAAACGGATAGACAAAGTTAACTAACTCCCGTTAGCTTTCCTAAGTTAAATAGCCGTTCATTCTTATCGAAATGGTTTAATGGGCGCCTTTATAAGCTCCCTCTGTAGAAAATGTTGGGTTCTATGTTTCTTCGACTCAATCGCACAACAACTAGGTTCACATTCTTCGTGAGCCTCTTCATGGCCGTGATTCTCGCACTGGGATTCGCCACTGCAGTGCGACCAGCCTACGCACAAGACAACTCCACCGGTAGCATCGAAATTGGCAAGAAAGTAAAGATCAAAAAGGATGCCGATTGGGGACGGGTGGTTCTCCACGGTGACAATGGCCGCATTCGGGCCCGGTTATTCCATACGGAGCTAGGGTTGCGCGCCTACTGCATCGAATACGACGTCAAAGTATACGAAGAAAACGATGCCACCGTTACCGCAAGATGGGAAGATTTCCCTGGTAATAACAATTTCAAGAACAACCCAGAAGCCGCACAGAAGATCAACTGGATCGCAGCTAACAGCTTTCCGGCTATCTCAAAAGAAGAACTCTTAGCCAATGCTGGCATCACCGGCACAATGGATGATGCAACGGTCATCGCCGTCACCCAAGGCGCAATCTGGAATATCGCTTCCGACAGCTTTAAGTACCAGTCCCTCGAGGGTTCCAGCCCGGCGCAACACGAGCAAGAGCAGAAGCTCTTTGAATACCTCACAGATAACCCCGGCCGGGTCGAATCTTCCGGAATGGATGAGGCAAAGATCAAGCCGGTCATTGACTCCTCCAAAGCCATCCGCAAAGACAATGGCGTCTTCGGCCCCTTCGTTGTAACTACCGGTGCACACGAGCTTCAGGTTTCCGTTGAGCCCAAGGGCATCATTGTCGACGCCGAAGGTAATCCGATCGAAGCATCCTCCATTAAGAAAGATCAGGAATTCTATTTCAAGGTTGACGAAAAAGACGGCAGTGCGACACTTAGCGCACGGGCCAGCGATAACATCATTGACGGCGCGTTGATTATCACCATCATTGCCACCGTGCACGGCCAGACTCTTATCACCACTCACGATAAGAAGCGTGCTGCTTCAGCTGAACAAGCAATTAGCTGGGAAGGCACAAATCTTAAACTGGGTACCACCGCAACCGATAAGCACGACAGTGACAAGAAGCTCTCTCATAAGGGCGGTACTGTCGTTGACGTGGTTGCGTACGAAGGTTTGATCGTCGGCAAGCAGTACACCATCAAGGGCGAATTGATGGAACGGCTTCCGGACGGCACAGGCAAAGCAACCGGCATCACCAAGGAAGTAACGTTCACCCCGGAAACCCCTAACGGTGAAGTCAAGGTCGAATTCACGGTTCCGGAAGGTTTCGACGGTAAGACCCTGGTTGTCTTTGAACGGGCTTACGACGCGAACGGGAAACTGATCGCTGAGCACACCGACATCAACGACGCGAACCAGACCGTTCAGGTTGCCGAATCCTTCTTGGGCGGCTCCATGGATTACGAAACCGGCGTTGCGACGACTGCCATCGTCGCTGGCGGCTTAGTCCTCACCGCGGTCGGCCTGGTCGTTGCAACCCGCACCAAGACCCGCGAAGTTCCACCACTTGGCGAAAGCCCAGCCGCTCCTGCTGCACCTGTCAAGGGAATGCCAAAGTCGGAAACCCCTGCCCCACCTGCCAAGGGTGTGGCAAAGACCGAGGCTGCGAACTCCCCTGCGGCGAAGCCAGCCCTGGCTAACACCGGTGTCAGCGGTATCATCCCGCTTCTGCTCATCACACTAGCTGGTGTCACAATCGGCGGCGTCCTTATCAGCCGCAACCGGCGTCGCAACTAACCCACCAAGACCCAACGTCTCTCACTGCCTCCGCAATCATTGCGGGGGCAGTTTTAGTTGCACCCTTAAGGCGTCGAAAAGCAAAAGCATCCAAACCTGACTACCCACCTCAGTACAGCGACTTTGTTGGGTCTGTGCGTTAACCTTACTGACAGCAATAATCCGAAATGGGCCCAAACGCGCGGGAGGAGGCGGCCAATGAGTGAGAGACTACTAGTCGGGAAAGACCAGCTCTTGAAACCCCGTGAGCTGTATCGGTACACATGGCCAGCTCTGATAGCGTCCCTCGGCAGTATCGTCATTGGCCTAACAGACTCACTGCTTATCTCCTACTATTCCACCTCCGCGCTGGCAGGCGTCGCCTTGGGCGCAGCGGTTTATGAACTTCCTATCAATATGTTGTTGGGCGGGCTGATGGCGTATCGCATTCTCGCACCCAGGATTCACGGTTACAACACCGCTCACCGCGAAACTATCGGATTGGCAATCGTGCTTAAAAGTTTGCTGCCGATCGCTGGGCTACTTACAGCCATCACCATCGCATCTTCCGTATACGGGTACTACCAGTTCGACGACGAAACGTGGTCACATGCATTTTCTTACAGCGCGGCACGCGCACCCAGTTTTGTAACAGTGGTAGCGAGCTCGGCCATGTCCATAACCCTGGTCGTGTGGGGGAGAACACGGATTCCGTTGCTTGTTTTCCTTATCGCTGCGCCGATGAATCTGCTGGTGGACTATGTCCTGATCTACGGCGTCGGTTCGGCACCAGAATTAGGTGCGTTGGGTGCCGGAATTGGAAGCACCATCAGCACGATGCTGCCGCTTCCTGTGCTGATCGCATTAATCATGAAGAACCGCTCGCTCGTACCCGATCCCACAGTGGCGGAACACTATAAAGGTTGGCAGAAGATGACGCGACCAGCGGTCTGGTCCGCCCTCGTGGATTATGGCGGAAACATAGCGTTCACAATGATTATCGCGGTTTCCGGCGCGGCGGCTGTCGCCGGAATGCGCTTCGGCGCGCAGCTTCATTTGCTAGCGTTCATCGTGATTTCGAGCACCTCATCAGCAGCGCTTTACATTCTGGGGAAAGAGTTTCCTACGCAACGCAACACCATTAGGAAAGGCACCCATGAGCTGCGCCGCACATTCTTCACGATCGGTTTTATCGCCGGCGGGGTTATTCTGCTGATGAGTCTGGCTGTTTCCCCGGTCATATCCCCCGATCCAAATGTGAACAGCGCGTTTAGGGTATCGGCGGTTATCATTGCGGCACTGTGCCCGGTGGCCGGGGTGACATATGCGAATGTGACACTCTTACGCTTATTTGGACTTACCAATCATGAGTTCATAAGCAATGCAGTTGGTGTGTGGTGCGCTCAAATTCCTGTGGCATTAGTGCTCTGCCTGTTAAGTGACGGCATATTGCCGTTTATCGGACTCGGCGCGTATTGGCTATTTCGATGCGTGTTAAGCCACAGGCAAGTTACCCGATATGTCCAACTGACAAAAGAAAAGTAGCAAGTTTTACATATCTAGACTGCGTAACGTTTTAGTTGCACCCTTAAGGCGTCGAAAAGCGAAAAGCTACGATGAAACTATGTCTCGATTCTTCGCGCTTGTATCAGCCTTACTCTTTTCGGTGCTCACACTCGGCGTTCTCGGCGGCGGTTACGCCTCCGCGCAAGTGGCGACCAGCGTCGAGATCATCGACCCCGACGACATCCTCAGCGAATCAGAAGAACAAGACCTAACCACATATACAGAACACGCACCGCTCCCGGATCAGGTCACTACCGTGACCTTTATCGTGTTGCGCCAAGGTGACGAACCTTTCAACGACTTCGTTATTAACTATCTGAAATCCAAGCGCCCCGACTTACTCAACCCCACCCAGGATAAATTCGCGGACGGCTCCGTCACCTTTGCGCTAGCCACTGAAAGCCGCTTCGTCGGCACGTATGTAGGGGACGACGTCGACAATGTCATTCAGTTACGCAGCAACTCGGATCGGTTCGTTGACGAAATGAAACCTGCGCTTGGCGACGGCAACTGGGTGGCCGGGCTCAAAACCGGTGTCGATACCGTCGCTGCAGGCCCGGAGGAACCCGGTTCGAATATCATTCCGATCATCCTTTTCTCAGGACTAGGAATCAGCACGCTCGGAGGGCTTTTCGCCGCAATCGCTGCCACCAGGAAGAAAACCCGCGCCACCGCCCGCGAACAATATGACTTCATTTCCCAAAACTACGGCCGACTCGCCCAGGAACTCACCCGTATCGATGTACAGGCAAACAACCTCAATAACCCGCTTGTCGACGCCGAACTGCGCTCACAGTGGGAAGACATCCGCGACGGTTTCTTAGCCGTCCACGAGGACATGATGAGCCTGCCTGAATTCAGCGGTCCCGAGGACAAAACCCTGTACAAACACGCCAAGAAAATCGCGGCAATCCACGAAAAAGTGGAACAAGTCGTCGCCGCCGAGAAAAACCTTGAGACCTTGCACAAACTCGAAAACGGCGACATCGCCACCCGACGCAACCAACTAGAAGACATCCGCAGCGACATCTTAAGTGGAAGCCTCAAAACCGAAAAGCCCGCTCACCGCGAAGCCATCACAGCCTTGCAAAACCGATGCGACGCACTTTTCAACCAGCTGGAATCACCACAGTTCATATCCGACTATGCGCGGCTAATCAAGGATTACCAGACGATTCTCACCCATGTCCGCGAAGAGCAATTCACACACGTTCCCGAAACCACTCACGCCCCAACGCTCGGCTCCTCCGATTGGCGTCCGGGTTATGGATACAACGGTTACGTGCCGTACATGATCATGTACACGATGAACCAAGAAGCCCAAGCCGCCACCTCAAGCAGCAGCAGCAGCTCAAACAGCACCTCGTTCTCTGGTGGCTTCAGCGGCGCGGGTGTCAGCGGCCGGTTCTAACCACGTCATTCGACACATCGCCCACCGCACCACGAGAGCGGTGGCGCACCCTAAAACCGCACCCACGACAACGTCGCTGAACCAATGCACCCCCAGATACAGCCGTGCCGCCGCGACCAGCACCGCAAGTAACCACACGGGCCAAAATCGTCGCCCCCCAAAAAACACCGTCAGACTGGTAGCGGCGGCGAAAATAACCATCGTGTGCCCCGACGGCATCGCGGAACTTGTCTCTACCACCGCCCGCACTGAAATAGGCGGCCGCGGGCGTTCCACCAATTCTTTAATCACGGTGTTGAAAATCCCAGCCAGGATCACCGAGGTTGCCACACCCCAGGCAGCTGGCTTCTTGCACCGCTCGGCGACACTACTAATGACAACCGCGTAGATGCACAGATACCTCGGGCGGGTCAGTTCACTGAGCACCGCCAAAAACTCAGTGAGCATTCCCACCCGATGTTCTACGAAGAATTCCAACACCACTTGATCCACCCAACGAAGTGTAATCGGCACAACCACCACACGGCACCTGGCCGCGCCACAACATCAAGTCGGAGATTGCACACATCGCGTCCCGAAACCGCAGGAACGCAACCCCGCTGACCCCAAATCTCCGACTTCATAAATCCATCGGATAGCTGGTTGTAGTCCTAGTCCATGTAGCGTCCGTCTTCTGCCCTCAAGTCGGAGATTGCCCGCCAGGAGGCGTCGAAAAGCAATAATTCGCCGCAAAACCGCAGGTAAATATGTGAACCCTCGACCGGGGTTTTGGAATCTCCGACTTCGTACCAAACGACGCTGCCCACGCGGCCCACCGTCAAAGAATTCACCAGCAAAGTAACCGGCAACGCCCACGACATGAAGTCGGGGATTGCCCGAGGCGAAGCACAGCAACGCCATTGGTACCGATAAAAGCCCAGTTCACGGTCGGAAACAACGAAGAAAGCCGGAGTTGCGTTCCGCAATCTCCGACTTCACAATCTTTCGGCCAGCTCACTCGCCGAACGGTTTAGGCGGGTTCGGCTTCTTGTTCCTCCCGGAGCCGGGTACGTATAGCGGTCTCATTTCAAAAGCTTAGGTTGTTTGGGTGTGTTGGTGGTGGGGT
>NZ_JAUNKC010000010.1 GCF_030532965.1 Corynebacterium sp. | reverse complement strand
ACCAACAAACTACCCCCAACTACCCCCACTTTTCACAAGTGATTGACAATAAGCGAATGTGAAAAAGAAAAACGATCAGCACCAGCAACCCTTCACTTTCTGCGGCCGAGGCCACGAATAGCCACAAATGTGGAAAGTGTGAGAAATATTTCAAAACCATATTCCTACGAAGCGAAACTGTGTGCGATATTATGAGGCGCAATACGAAACAAAAAATTCCCCTATTCCTTCTCGCACACTAAAGGAACTCTCGTGGCCAACCGCTCCTTACCGCAAGCATTGGACCTGTACCATCAGTTCGGCTGGAAGGATGCCAAGCAGGAAGACCTCCCCAACCTTCCCATCGGCGACGCCGCGCAACAAAAACTTGCAGTCCAAGGATTAAAATCTGGCGACTGGGACACCTTTGAGGCCACTGGCAGCCACGGCAGATACGTCTCCCTCCTTGGGGATGCCGATCAGAGTAGGTTAGCGCTGTTTGGTTTACGGTGCGGGATCACGGCACGGCGGTATGTTCAAATCAACCGCTTTATTCTGAACCGGGTTACGCAAAAGGTACAAGCGGAGTGTATTGCCCAACGAGGTGCCGCATTTGTGCAGAGCTTCATGGCGGAGGCTGCCCGCGGAACTGTTAACGATGCGGACACCACCATCTTTGTTGATGAGGAACACAACTTCACGTCCCTTCTCCTTGTCTCCGGCGACTGGGGCTTTGACGTTCCCCTGCCTGAGCACGTGAACTATCTACGCGTGTGGGCGATGGCCGCCTCGGCGGTAATGAATCTTGACGTGGTCAAGCTCTTTGAAAAGCCCTATACGAATCCAGTTTCGTCCTTTGACGAGCTTAAAAATCGTTTGACCTGGGAAGACCTGGAACCACGTTTCTTGGAGCACCTCGAAGCGGCAGTGAATAATCAGGTCCCCATGTCTGGGCCACTCGGCCACGTGGTGGCTGAAGCTCTTCGACGCGAAATGATCACTCGTGCAACTGCGGTGAAGTGGGTCGCGGATGCTGTGGAATCGACTACCCGAACAGGTGCGCGACGCCGCATGGTGGAAATGTGTAAGGAGCTGGAAGTCACCGATGAGGAACTTCTTGCGCATGCTAACAGTCTCGCGGGCGCAGTTTCCGCCGGTGACGGCTCTTATCTCCAGTACTTTGGGGTGCGACTTATCGGGATAGTTCCTGACGAAAACCTCTGCGATGTCGCCTTACCAGGGTTGTATTCGACTGTGCTGAAAGCGCAACGTATGGTGCTCAAAGCGCTCGCGGAACGCCCAACACCCACCTTGGATGTTTGCGAAGTTCTTCAGCCACGGATTGTGGAGCTTGCTGGAGCCAAGGATCGGCAGGTTGCTCGCGCGGCGAATGGTGTTCTGACTGTGTGGGGTCTTGCCCAAGATCCAGGAATCACAGACGCCCCAACTGAGGCAGATGATCTACCCACAGCCAGCTTGTGGCAGCCTACCCCACCGTTGTGGAAGCTGGAAAGATTTGAGGTTCCCGAAGCTACTGTGGAGCAGATCACGCACAACTTGGCGTTGGTCGAACGCGATATGTACGACGTGCATGCCCTTGAACGGTTACTTGCCCAGGTTGTTGAGTTGGCGATTCGCGATGAGGGTGCCGCGAAACGCGCCTGCCGCAGCAGCAGTTGGGCGTGGGGTTGGCTGGATTCTTTGCTTAAGTGGGCAAAGGATGCGCCTGCGCCGCAGGGGGTGCGGGAAACCACAGATCCGTGGTCGGCCATCACCGAGGTAAGAGGCAACCTGATCGTTAAAAATTTGGGCTCGTACCCATGTGTTCTTTCCACACCGTCCTTTGTGGATTGCAGCATTTCCCGCGAGGATTTTTTCGCCCGCCTCGATCTGTTTCAAGAAACGGGGCAGGCAGTTGCCGCACCCGATCTTGCGTTGGCGCTTTACCGCCTCGACCTCGACGGTTGCAATACGGACACGTTAGCCGATAGTGCCCGCAGGTACAGCGACATCCCAATTCTGATCTCCGCCGATCAAACGTCGAAGAAGTCCGTGGGCGTGGTCATCGTGGAATACCTCGCCTCACCGGTGGTTGAGCCTCCACTTCAGACTGGGCAGGGCTGGGCTAATGGGGAAAAGCGTGCGCAGTGGGTGACAAAGCAGCACCCCACGCCGCCGACTTTCCTCACCCTTGGGATACATAAACAGCAGCTCACCCCGCATCGGTGGAGTGAAATGGCGATCATTCATCCTCGGTGGGACGATGCTGCGTACACGGAAATGTCGTGGACTAGGCAGGCGGACCAGCAGCGGCTAAATGTGCTCGCCGCGCACGCTGCCCACCGTAAGTACCCGCTCACCCCTGCGATTGCAGTGAACCTGCTGGGCTGTGTTCGACCCACGGCACGCAAAACTCTCTCCACCGTGGGTGAGTCGATCCGTCAGGCCTGGGATCGAGGTCTTCTGCACCCTGGTGTGGTTGATGTCGACCGCCTGGATTGGGTGATCGGCGACACGCACTTTAAGGGGTTGGCGCAGCCCCTGCTCGAACTCGCTTATGACGGTTTACTCTCGATTATCTGGCCGCTTTTCGACGCCCTACTCTACCGCGCTTCACCCATCGAGAAACCCGTTCCCGGCGCATCCGACATTGCAGAAGCCATGGCCGAACTAGCACCATACGTGGCTGCAGCCCTGAAAGAAAAGAAAGCACCCGAATGGGCAGCCCTAGTTCCTGGGGCGCGTGCCTTTGCCGCAAAGAAAGGCGGGTCGAAGACGGTTCGGGCCGCAAAAGCCATTGTGGCGGCGTTGCCCGAATCCCCAGCTCATGATGATTCCCCACACCAAGCGGACGAGTTCAAACCAGCTCCTGCCGAAACTGTGACTACAAGGAAGTGGAAGCAGGCGACGGCCTGTTCCCGACTGGTAGATACACACGCGAAGCTTCACACGGTGGCGGCACGCTCGGTAGCTTCTTCCGGTTATGGGAAGAACCTGAGGTCCGCAGACCTGTGGCTGGTCAGCCCCGTGGAAACACCCGAAGGTGAAAAACTGTATATTCGCAGCCTCACTGATTTTTCGGATTTTCGGTTCAACGACACAATTTTTGTATCTACCGCTGAGAACCCAAAGCCCAGCTACCTCCAGGAGGAACCGTGGCAACTGTTTCACAGTGATGGTACGTGGGCGGTTTCGAGGCGTCGACAAGCTCCTGGTGGTGGCCAGTTCCCCATCACCGACGTGGTGCTCACGGCAATACTTGTGTTCGCCACACACGACGACGCCGACGATGTGACCGAGTTTCTCCTGCACGAACTTTCCAGAAACGAAGTTTCAAGTGGGGATATATCCCAGGTCATGCGACGGCTACTTCCCCGGAAGGAGTTCAACCCGCATCGGTTATTTACGCTTGTGTCGGTCAATGCCGAGTTTCTGCCCTATCTGTGGCCGATCGTGACAGAGTCCATCGCTCACGCGGCACAGCTCATACAAGCCGGTTCCGCTGCCCCCTCGTGGCTAAAGAAAGCCCTCGGCTCAGCCATGAAGTATGTGAAGGAACTAAGCAAAGCCACTGATGAGGGGCTGGTCGACGATAGTTTTTGGGAGTCTGTGGCATTGGTCGCCACCTCCCAAGCCTCAGACGCGATCACCATTTTGGCGAAGAAAATTGTCAAGCACCGTCAACCCCAACTTGATTAGGGCAAAAAGTGCGCTGCGGACTCTAGCGCCGATTCGGCAACAGACCGCAACTGCGTGGCACACAACTGTTCTAGAAAACTGCGCAACTGCGAAGTGGTGAGGAAATCGGGGTCACTTAACGGCCACGGGAAATCCCGGCCAATGGGTTGGAAAAGCCCGCGCTGCCACATGATCTCCAGCGCTGGGATCGTGTTCATGGAATTTGCCATCCCTGCACTGCACACCAAAATTTTCGCCTGGGCACGTGGAGACAACGGTTGGGAGGATTCGGCAATCTGGGTGAAAAGCGCTAACACGTCCTTTTCGCTACCAGAAATATCCGCACCGAAATCCGAGCTCCGCACCGGTACTGATACGTGAATTGCTTCCGCCCACAGGGGAAATATGGTGGGCTCGAAGGCGTAAAAGTAGGGTGCGTACTTCCCCACCCTGTCAGGTAACCCCCGCAGCGAATGGGGGTGTTGAAGCCCAAGGTAAGGGTTGTCCACATCACGTTGTTCTTGATGCGGGTCGCACAAATATTCCGCAAGCACCGCACCCGCCGAGCGTTCGCACTCACGCCCAGTATCAAGCAGGATCGGCACCGCAATCCGGTGGCATTGTTCCACCAGGTGTTCGCGTGCTTCAATGCGGGATGCTGCTTCACGCAGCCGCGTCAGCGCAATAACGAAGTCAGGCTCCAGGACAGGAAGTTTTCTATCCTCATAAACTTTCATTCTGCGGAGCAGGTCTTGAAGGCTCACACTTAAATCAGTGAAGGAGGGTTCAGACAGCAAAACAGGCACTGTGTCAAGATGGCACAACACCGCCCTGGTGCGTGCTTCAACCAAATCGTGGTCGCGTATCACCCGCGTCCACGTCAAAGAATCATCAGCCCAGTCCGCCCACTGCCACGGTAGCTGGGAAGGTGCCGTTTTCCGTACAGCATTTAATAGCCCTCCCGGATCGCGATGGTACAGGGCTACGGTGTGGGCAAGAAACTGCTCAAACCCACAGTTTGAGCCGTAAGCCGTATGAAGATTTTCTGCCGCCCAAGCAATGAATGTCGCCGCCGAATCAGGCGGTGAACTGGGAAAAGGGCGCGTATTCAGTGTCACAATGATCTACCCTCCCTACTTAATCGAAAGCTTCGAGTGAAGCTCACGGGCGTGACTCAACGCAACGCTTTTGCCACTATGGGCTGCAAGAACCCCGAGTGGTTCCCACTGCTGAGGTGGAATTTCCCCGCGTCGTGTCGCTGCCGATAAAACTTTCACCTGGGCGAGCGCAACTTTGAGCACATCATTGACCCAACGCGGCAGGGTGGGTTGCTGTGCTGCCCACGCCAGCGATTCCGTCACAACTGGCCACAACGTGGCGATACAAGTTGGGTTCTCCGCAATGAACCGAGCCGCCCTTCCAGGGTTGAAAAACTCGCATGCAAGTAGTTGTTTCATACTTGCCACCACGGCTTTCGGGCTGACGAGGGTCATGTCCAGGTAGGTTTGCAACGGGCGACTGACAAATTCGAAGCTTTCCTTCGTGCACAGTTGTGCAAATGCGAGCGACAGGATTGTCACCGGCAGCACAGATTCGTCCATCGGGACAGTGCTTTTCTCCAACACCCACTCGCCAGCCCGCCACTTGGGATACATCTGAACTCTCGTTCCCCCTGCGGTCAGTGGCGCATCAAGCACCTGGCATTGCCAGGCCAGTGGCGTATGTGGTGCCGGATACCCAGAAGCTGGTTTCAGCAAAGTTGCAGACTGGTCGGGCAACGTCATCACCACGGCAATATCTTCAACACCGAAGGTATCCTCGAGCCGCAGCTCAATCCTCATACCATCCAGAACAGGTTTAAGCTGCTTCATTTTCAACTTGGGTGGTTGCCACACCTGAGCAAACTCTTCATCGCTCATCGGTTCTTCATACGTATCGGTATCGATTTCTATCGTTTTCCGTGTGGAAGGAGTTTTAGCTGGCGTGTTATCAATTGACAGATCACAGCCCCAAAGCCGAAGAACCTTGTTCGCTCGTGACTTCACCCGTAAGTCCTGCGAGCGAGCAAGCTCACTCACCTGTGGAAGAAGCGCCGCCACGCAAGAATCCGGCAGATCCGTGCGGGATCCAAGCACTTCTAGGACTGCCCGTTGGGCTGTTTTCGTCGTGGCGGACAACGCACCGATGGCGACGTCGACAAGCGAAGACGCATCAACCGCACGCAACAGGCGAATACCGACCGTACTCACCGCGTGAGAATCGGCCGTGACCAGCATCGATAGCGCCACACAATGAGCAGCTAACTCTTCATCCGTTGCACCGAGCTGGTTCAGCAGCAGATCAATGCAGAATTTTCGTTCTTTCGGACGCACCGCCGACACTGCGGCAGCCACAACCCACCCGATCGCCACCGGGCGGGAAAGCTTTCCTTCCGCCACTAACACGGGAAACAAAAGCCCCAACGCCCCATTAACGGGCACACCCGCTTCAACGGCTGGGCCGACGAAGTGAGTGGCGCTGGCGAGAAAATCTTTTTGGGTGGGCAACTCATCCACCTCACCATAGAAAGTCTCAATGCCCTCCGGGAGTTTTCCCACAAATATTCGCGCGGCAGCAATGGCCCAGTGTTGCAGGAAAACGTGGTCCCGCGGAATTGGAAGCCCCAACTCAGTGTGTACCACATGCAGCCACACCGGCACGCTGTGGCTTAGATGCCCCGTATGGAACCAACTACTGTCAGTTGGGTCGAATTGCGGCAGGTGCTCTAAAAAATCTTCCGCAAATTTTGGGCCACGTTCTGCTATGCACCCCGCCACGATTGCCCAGTTGCTGGACAAGGGCAACGCCACCGCACATCGCGCAGAAACACCCATTCGTATTGCGAAGAGGGAAAACATTGCCACATCGATCGGGTACACCGACTTCCCCGCCTGCACCCCGCCGGGATGACGCTCAATGGGGGTCGCTTCCAGTGCTTTTACTACGAGTTCGCGTTGGTTCTCGTCACCGCAGTCGAGGATGGGGGCGGCGGATAAGGGCTGGTCAACCCACCCCAATTCCCGGAAAACCTTGACCGCTTCCTTCACAGTCGGCTCAAGCATCGGCTCGTTCATCCCTCCGGCTCTTACGCAAATCTCTACCACTTTGCACACAATCGCTGCAAGTGTATCCCAAAGGTTTCACGCCTACATCCTGTTTTCTTCGCAACTGGGTAACCGCCACCAGGAGTTGTTCATTCCAACTAGTGCTCAGTTTTCTTGCGTACGCTCCTCTGTGCGATTAAGGAATGAATCCTATTGAGCTGTCATTAGCCGTGAGTTACCAGAATCCAACCATTTTCTTTCACAGAAATCACATTCATGCAGGTAAAGCCTTATGTATCTTAAGATGCATGGAATTTGAACAACTTGGCTTGATCCATCACAATCCGCAGGTTCGCACGGCCAAGGAGCACGATGGGCTGCTGAACGAGATTCGCGGGAATCAGTCGCTGGTCATTGCGGCGCCACGATCGCGCACGCTTCCACTCATGCAGGTGCGGGAGTTTCGGGAATTGCCCCCGAAAGATCGTCGGTTTGTGTTCTTTTTCGCCGACGGCTCGCCAGCGTGCGCGGTTGAGGTTGAGGATGTGGCGATATCCAAGCTGGGTTCGTGTGATTCACTCTTTGTGGGGGCAGGTTCGTTGGGGTCCTGTGATGAACGGTGGTGGACACAGCCCGCTTTCCAGGAGCTGGGGTTTCCCGCGCGGATGAAGGATTCCACGCCTGTTGTATGTTCGACGGTGCGAGTTATTGATTCGTTCGATGATTCCGTTACCTGCGACTATGATGCGCTTTGTCGGCTTCATGCGGGGTTGTCGGATCGGCGAAATACCGAGGATGTGACCAAACTTTTGGTGGAAAGCGGTGTCCCTGCCCACCTGCGTGCGCCTTTGTATGCTGAGTCTTTTTCGTTTTTCGATTTCCCCACGCTCCCTGAGCTTTCTTCGCTTATCGACGCCGCCAACCAGCATCTACGCACCATTCCAGGTGCCCCTTCCCTTACGTTCGAGTCTTACGCGCAGCTTAGCCGCAATGTTGCGGATACCTTGAGATTTCTCGGGTGGAACCTCGTGTGGGTTTTTCTTCCCGTTTTTCTCGCACCGATCTTGGGCAAAGGTTTCCTGAACTGAGTCCGCGTCAGTATCGGCGCATTCTTCGGTGTTTGATTCAACTCGACCGGAAGATTCAGCGGGCGCAACGAACGTGGGAAGCGCAGCGATGCGCGTTGATGGGATTTGCTGGGCTCGCCTACAGGGTGGGTGAGGAGGATTTCCTCGCCTGCGACAAGGCGGCGCTTTTTGTGGCACTGTTTGTGAATAGGCGGAAGCAAATCGCCCACTACCAGTACTATTCTTTAAATACTAGGCTGGAGCTTTCCCCACTTGAGCAAGAGTTTTTAGCCCATGCTCTCGCATCTGATGATTCTCGTCCTGATGTGCTGGCACACGTGCATTGTGGCCTTGATGTTGTAGCTCAGTTAAGTGATGGGCAGTTGGCGCAGATGATCGCGGTGTATTTTGCGGAGCTTTCTTTCTTGGCTTCACGCCTTGAATCGTTGCACACCGATGACTCGAACCGTGCGGCGCGGAATGTGACGGCGAATGCGTGGAATGTGCTGCGGTTTCATTTCCTACGTCTTCTTGCCGGGGCTGGTTTTGACCTTGAGCGCTCACACCGTTTTCTGGGCATGGTTCCACCGCGGGGGATTTCCACCGAGTGCCCGGTGTTTGCTCACGTGCCGAAGCCGTGGGAGGTTCTGCAAGGTGAAAAACCGTGTTCGCCTGCGCTTATCCGATCGGTGTGCGCGGGCAATGATGTTGATCCCGCACAGTCGTTGTGGGTTCCCGACCTTTCGGGGTATGCCGCTGTGTCGCGCAACCACGAAGCCATTGTTTCTTTGTTGAGTGGGATCAATCCGGCCTGCGCAACATTGTGTACGCAGTAGGGGTGCTTCGTGGGCTAGAATGTGTCCAAGGTGGGAAGGTGTAGCTCAAAGAAGGCTTGTAGCCTTTAGGTAGAGCGGTTGCAAAGCCGACTGGTTCTCGGTTCAAATCCGAGCGCCTTCCCACCCCGCTACTTTTCTGGTGGTAAATGCATGAGCGGGCCGTTGGGGACAAAGTAGTGGTGAAACCCATCGACACACCAGGCATCAATGGTGAGAACCCCAAAGTTGGTGTGGATTTCCACCATCGAGTTTCGGTCGTTGACCTCGACTTTTTCCACCACCCCTAAATCAATGTCATACAGTTCTGCGGGGTATGGCCGATCCGATTCGCCATCCCATTCCAGATCAATCTCATCAACGAGCGAACATCCAATATCCCCATACCCCCAATCCAACTTGTAAATCGCCTTATCAGAGCAACGAAGCCACAAGGTAACGCAGGTAAAAATGATGGAGTCCTCGATGAGATACCCCTCGGTGGTGACACCATCTAAGGTCTTCCCCACTAAACCGTCAAGCAACGTCATAGGACAATTATGTCAAAGCATCGGAACATGCACCTCCGCTTAGACCGAAACTAGGGTTTGAGGTCATGAGATCTTGTGACTATCCGGTCGCCCATTTTAGGTGCCCTTATTCGCAGGGAACGAAATAGTAATGAAACCCTTCTAGGTTCCAGGCATCAACAGCGAATACTCCCTTATTTGTGCGGATTTTAAGTTCCGCGTTATTTTCGGCAATCTCAACATCCTCAATGTCGCCAAGTTCAATGGCGAAAACATCAGCAAAAGAGCACCCGACATCATCCACATCAAACTCATACGAAATAGTGGACACTTCCGAATACTGTATGTCTGCTTGTCCCCAATCAAGGCGAATCGTAGGCCCGTCGAAAGTGAGTATCCACAAAGCAAAAGGAGCAGGGTGGAAATAATTATTTTCCATGTAGCCGGGGATCGCGACATTATCGAAAGTCTTCCCCACCAAGGATTGCAATTGTTCCATGAAATTCATTCTCACATATTGCAGTCAAACCGATTGCAATGACGAAATGGTGCGTGCTGCTTGTTCAGAAAGTAGGGATCGACCCGGACGTTAAAGGCTGGACAAGACCTTATTCGCAGCCGGAGTTGGCGGTAACTCGCCCTACTTACGGCATGCTGAAGGGTCTTTCGCCCACGGCGAAAGTTACGCGGTTAACGGGATGGTTTTCCGGAGAGGGGTAGCCAAGATTCTTAAAAAGGCGATCTTTGGTTAGTGCGACTTTTCAGCACACCCCAGTGATTACCTGCTATAGCGCTTTTGCTGCCGGGAATGCTCTCTTTCAACAATGGGCGCATCGTGCTAGGCATGCTGGAGGACATGTGGGGTTCGTTGTTCAGATGGCTTCTCTTCCCAAGAAGTAAGTGCTACTGTCCGCGAAATTTTATGCACCCGACAGCAAGCGGTTTGACCCGGCGGTAGTGCTCATCCCCAACAAGCGCTTGGTCAGGATCGGGCGGGGTGTCCGAGAGGTAATCCATGAAGTACGGTGTCACCGGGAAAAATCCCCAGGCAATACCCGCGCCACCGCACAGTGCGTTGCCGCCATCGCCGCCTTTGAGCGTGAAGCTATCGTCTTGGTGTACGAGCTCAGGGTGGTAGGGATCGAAGGCGATGGTAAGGCCGAAGAAGTTAGGTTCGGAAAGCACACCTTTGACCGCCGCGTCGGTTTCGCGTGGCCGGTCATTGGGGTTGGTTGCGCTGGTTGCCATGATCGAATCGACGTCAATGCTATCGCCCCACGGCGCTAAGGTGGCACAGCCGCCACCGGCGAGATATTCCCATTCCCGCATGGTCGGCAGTGAGAAACCCGACGCCTCCAGGGTGGCGTTGAGCTGCGCGAATGTGGGGGCGTCGAAAAGCTCTACCCGCCACGATACCTGCAGGTCGGTTCGCGAAACCCGCATGTTTTGGTACGCCGTTACGGCAAGCACGTTGTCGGCCTCCCCGGCGCGAATGAGCTCGTGGGCGTGCGAGTCCGGCAGTAGGGTGTCGAGTGCAACTTCATGCCAGCAGGGATTTTGAGCCGTGCGTTCCACGAGCATCGGTGGAATAGTGCATTCCTGTTTGGGTGTCGTGTTTGCCCGAAAGGTTTGAGTTAGTTGGTTGCGAAACTCAGGCGAAAAGGCGGTGTCTAGTATTTCATCGTCGGTGCCGTCTTCGAAGCCTTCGGCGAGATCAAGCCACATGTCTGGTTGTGGTTCTGAGTTAAATCCGTCCCATCCTAAGGTGATGGTGGCGCCGGGTACGAATACGAATTCCGAGCCTTCAATGTCGAAGATTGCGGTGGAAATACCGCGTCCGAACCGGTTGAAGGTGGCATATTGGAATGATGCCGCCTTGGTTTCTGTGGCTATTTCGGCAAGTAGAGTTTCCCGTTCTGGTTGCGAAAGTAAGCTGTATTCAGGTTCGGTCAGGTGTGCTGGGTTCATGGGTCCTTTTTGTGTCTAAGGCTTGGTGCGCGTGACCTTGGGTACCCATCACACTATAGTGCCGTGGCGTGCTGTTTTTGTGGTTAATTGCTGGGGATCTTCAGCCCGCTCATGTCGACGTTTTCGTGCCTGAGTAACCAGAGTTTCGCCTCAGTTCCCGCCGCGTATCCGGTGAGGCTTCCGGCGCTGCCTACCACCCGGTGGCATGGGATGATGATGGAAATGGGGTTGTGCCCCACCGCGCCGCCGACAGCTTGTGCGCTCATGGGGCGATCGGAGTTCGCAGCTAATTCGGCCGCGATGTCGCCGTACGTCCGGTATTGGCCGTAGGGAATCTGGCACAGTATTTCCCATACGGCTTGGCGAAACCCACTGCCTTCTGGTTTTAAGGGCAGTTCGGTGATGTCTGGCTCTTCGCCTGCGAAATACCGGTCCAGCCACGTTATGGTTTGGCGTATCATAGGCGCGGTTGGATCGACGACGCTGCGCGGTGCCAGTGTGGCTTGGTCGTATTTTTGGCCTTTCGCCCACACTCCACAGACGTGGTCGTCGGTGCAGGCGATGGTGTATGTGCCTAGCGGTGCCAGGTATTCGGCGGTATACATGGTGTGACGATCACCCAATCCGATTGATTGCGATTTCTTTTATGTCAATACAATCTCTATATTATCGATCAATCGGGTTTCGCCGACCCGGGCCGCGATAAGCAGGCGGTTTTCCCCTGAAACTGGTTCCGCTAGTTCCGGGCTTGTCACCGCCACGTAGTCTACCGCGATCTCGGGGTGCGCTGTCAGGGTGTCGGTCACCGCGCGCTGTACTGCGGCTGCGGTGTCGTGTTGGGCGCCGGCACATAGTGCTTGATACAAGGCGGTTGCCAATTGCGCTTGGTGTTCCGACAAGTATTGGTTGCGTGAGCTTAGTGCCAGGCCGGTGGTTTCCCGCACTGTGGGGGCGGCGATGATCGTGATATCTAGGTTGAGGTCGGCCACCATCTGCTTTATGAGTAGCAGTTGTTGGTAGTCTTTTTCCCCAAAGACGGCGTGGGTTGCGCCGGTGATCTGGAAAAGTTTGTGCACCACGGTGAGGACGCCCGCGAAGTGGGTGGGGCGGGTTTTACCTTCTAGGATGGCTCCTGCCGGTCCGGGGTGGATGACGGTGCGCGGTCCGGCGGCGTACATTTCGTTAGCGGTGGGGGCGAATACGTACGGTACGCCTGCTGTTTCGAGTTTTTCCACGTCCTTATCAAGGGTGCGCGGATAGGCATCGAGGTCTTCCCCGGCGGCGAATTGCAACGGGTTGACGAAGATGCTCACGATCACCGTCGCATTGGGGATTTTCTGTGCGTGCGCCACCAGGCTTAAGTGCCCGTTGTGGAGTGCCCCCATGGTGGGCACTACTACTATGGGGCCCGTGGTGTTGCGGCTTAAGGTTTTTACCTCTTCGATGGTGTGTAAAACCTGTGTCATTGACGTCAAGTTTCCTTATGCGGTTGTCGTTATATGTTCTACGTTTGCGGCGTTTGTGCTTGTCGACGCTTAAAAGCCGGCTCGTTTTAACGCATCGGCCAGCGACCCGCCACCGGTGTCCCGGTTCTTGGTAGCGCTGTTTCTGCTACCGTTACCCCGCTGGCTCCGGCCGTTGGCGGCGCGCTTGTCGGTTCTGTCGCGCTTTGATCCGGTGCCGCCTTGTGCGGCCCCACCTTTGTTCCCGTTAGGCTGGCCGGGCTCGTCGTCAAGCCGCATGCTGAGGCTGATGCGGTTGCGGGCAACGTCGACATCCAGCACTTTCACTGTGACTACCTGACCGGATCGCACAATGTCGTGAGGGTCGGAGACAAAGGTATTGGCAAGCGCTGAGACGTGGATCAGTCCGTCTTGGTGGACTCCGACGTCGACGAAGGCGCCGAAGGCAGCCACGTTGGTGACCGTGCCTTCTAAAATCATGCCGGGGTGAAGGTCAGTGATTTTCTCCACGCCTTCTTTGAAGGTGGCGGTGGTAAATTCCGGCCGGGGGTCACGCCCTGGCTTGTCTAGCTCTTTCAAGATATCGGTGACGGTAGGTACACCGAATGTGTCGTCGGCGAAATCTTTCGCCTTCAGTGTGTGTAGGACGCGGGTGTTTCCGATCAGTTCGGCGACGCCTAATCCGGTTGCCGACGCGATGCGGCGCACAACGGGATAGGCTTCGGGATGAACTGCCGACGCGTCAAGCGGATCGGTGCCGCCTTGGATGCGCAAGAACCCGGCACATTGTTCGTAGGCCTTGGGCCCTAGGCGCGGAACCTTTTTCAAACCGCTTCGGCTGGCAAAACAGCCGTGTTCGTCGCGGTAGGCGACAATGTTTTCGGCAATCGTGCTGCTGATACCCGCCACCCGCGAAAGCAGAGGCACCGAAGCGGTATTGAGGTCAACGCCCACTGCGTTTACGGCATCTTCGACTACCGCATCCAGTGTTTTGGCCAGCGCTGTTTGGTTGACGTCATGCTGATACTGCCCTACCCCGATGGCTTTAGGGTCGATTTTCACCAGCTCAGCCAGTGGGTCTTGGAGCCTGCGGGCAATGGAGACCGCACCCCGCAAGGAGACATCCATGTCGGGGAATTCTTTAGCGGCGATTTCGGAAGCCGAATAAACCGAGGCGCCGGATTCGCTGACCACCACCGGGGTTGGTTGTGTCCCACCTGCTTGCCCGATGAGTTTCGCCACCTCGTGGCTGAGTTTCTCGGTTTCCCGGCTCGCGGTGCCGTTGCCGACGGCGATAAGATCAACGCCGTGGGCGGCGCACGTGGTGGCTAACGTCTGTACCGCCTGGTTCCATTGATTCTGCGGCTGGTGTGGGTACACGATCAACGTGTCGAGCACTTTTCCGGTGCCGTCGACCACAGCGCATTTCACGCCGTTTCGATAGCCCGGGTCAAGCCCAAGGGTGGCGCGTTGCCCGGCTGGCGCGGCTAAAAGCACGTCTTTGAGGTTGCGAGCGAACACGTCCAACGCGCCTTCTTCGGCTTTTTCTTTCAGCCGCATGCGGACATCCAGGCTGGAGGAAACATATAGCTTTGTTTTCCAACCCCACCGGATTGCATCGGCCAACCAGGCGCTGGAGGTATCGAGGTTAAAGTGCTCGGCGATGGTGCCGCAATACACCTCGTCCTCACCGGCGTCCAGGTTAAGCTGCAAAACGCCTTCTTTTTCGCCGCGTAAAAGCGCGAGGATACGGTGGGACGGCAGGGTGTCGAACGGTTCCGCGAAGTCGAAGTAGTCTTTGAATTTCGCCCCTTCCGTTTCTTTGCCTTCCACCACCCTGGAACCCATGGTGCCGGTGGTGTACATTCGTTCCCGCACCGCGCCAACAAGGTCGGCATCAAGTGCAAACCGGTCGATGAGTATGGCGCGTGCGCCTTCGAGTACTTTCTTCTCGTCCTCAAATCCTGCGGTGCAATACTCCGATGCTAGGTGCCTAGGATCAGCGTCTGGGGTGGCAATGAGGGCGTCGAGCAGCGGTTCCAGTCCGGCTTCGCGGGCGGTGTCCGCTTTGGTCTTCCGACGCTTTTTATAAGGCAGATACAGGTCTTCGAGTCGCGCTTTGGTATCGCATTCTTCGATCAGTGACCGCAGGTGATCCGTGAGTTTTCCTTGATCCTCGATGGCGGCAAGGATGGCTTGTTTACGTTCGGCCAGTTCCGACAGGTAGGTGGCTCGTTCTTCGATGGTTCGTAGCTGGGTGTCGTCGAGTCCGCCGGTTGCTTCTTTTCGGTAGCGGGCGATAAAGGGAACGGTATTACCTTCGGCCAGGAGTTTCAGGGCCGCTTCCACCTGGGTTGCGGTTACCTGTAATTCCTGGGCAATGTGCTGTGCAATTCTGTCAGAACTCATTGCGTAGAGTTTAGTACTAAAATCCATCGGGTTGGCTACTTAGGCTCAACATCTTCAGTACTACTTCATGTAAAGATGGTTGGTATGAGTATTGTGGCACAAGCCTTAACTAATCGTCGTTTAGCTAAAGAATCTCCAGTCATTGCGTTGCTACGCAGCCCGTTAATGCCGGTTGTGCTTGGTTTCATCGCCGAACATTTTCCACATGGTGCAGGTGCGCGACCTGTCGCTGATATTTACGAGCTTTTCGACGCCGACTTGCGCCTATTAAGAAGCGAAGACTTCGAGCTCCCAAAAAACGCACAAGCCTATGTTAATGATTGGGTAAAAGCTGAGTGGTTAGTTCGCAAACCGGGCACCTCTCGCACTGGTGAAACGGTAGAACCTAGCGAAAACTCGCTAATCGCATTAGATGCAGTTCAACGGTGGGATCAACCCAGATCTGCGGTAACCGCATCCCGAATCCAAGCAATCGCCCAGGCTTTAGAAAACCTCGCACGTGATTCCGACCCAGATGCCAGCACGCGGTTGGAACAGTTGGAAAAACAACGAGCGCATTTAGATAAATTGATAGAAGCAACTCACAAAGGAGATTTTCATGTGCTAAATACCGCTGATATTCGGGAACGGATCATTGACATTCTAGACTTGGCGGCGACGGTTCCTGCGGATTTTGCGCGAGTGCGAGGAGAATTCGAGCAATTAAATCGAAGGCTACGTCGACAGTTATTAGAACCGGAAGAAAATCGTGGTGACGTGCTTGAGGATATTTTCTCCGGAGTCGATGTAATAGCAGATTCCGAAGCTGGCCGAAGCTTTCATGGTTTCTACAATATTTTGTTAGACCGCGAACAATCAGCACACATTGACGCCTGCCTCGATAGCATTTTGGAAAGAGAAAATACCAAGCCTATTGAACTTGAATTTAAAGAACGCCTCCGACGATTATTTCGAGACATGGAAACCTCAGGATATGAGGTCAATACGGTGATGACAAGTTTAGCGCGCTCATTACGCCATTACGTCACCACCCAAGATTTCGCCGAAAGCCGCCGCATGATCGCATTGCTCAGGCATACCCGGGCATTAGCCAGCCGGGCGGTCGAGCGGGCTAACTTAGGCCCGCTGCATCAACTATCCACCCCACTAACAAAAATTGGTATGAACATTGCTTCTATCGATTCACTGAAATTAAAGAACCCGGGTGAAGAGTTTGTGGAAAACGAACCAACAACCATTGCCGCTGCGGAAATCAACACTGAAATGCTATTGGAATCTGTAAGAGCATCTGAAATTGATTTTGCCGAGTTAGAAACCGCAGTAGCTGCATCAGTTAAACGGCGTGGTAGCGCCACCATTGCTGAGGTGCTCAAAGATAATCCAGCGAAACAAGGATTGGCTTCTGTCGTGGGGTTGCTTTATCTTGCCATGACGACCGGGGAAAGTACAGATACATTAGAAAATATCACCTGGGTCGATAGTGAAATAGAAATGTCCGCTACCATTACAGGGTGGCGTTTTAATAAACTACCCGAAATTCAGTGAAGTCGAAACCAAGAGAAGACACCGAATCGGAAGTTCAATTAATCGTGACATCACAGCAAAAACAGTCGCTACTAAATCCAGAGCTTGATCAAGAATCTTTGTCTTCTGGCAACGACGTCTTTACTCCAACAGAACAAGCAATGAAAGACAAAAACACTCCACAATCATCTTCAACCAGCGACAAGATGACAACCGAGAATCCTGATTCAGCAGTTATTAGCGAACACAACCCAGACGAATCCGAAGAACACTATGGTGGATTATGGCCAGGCGACTGTGGAACCCTAAGTTTCGATTCCCGTCGAGCCTTTGCCCAATTACTGCAAGGTCCACTTATACGGGCGAATCAACACCCGCAGGTATGGAAAGCAATTACCAGCGACGAGGCGGCGATTCGTTCCCGGTTAGCTGATGTTTTTCTGGACTTGGTTCTTGATGTTGATTCTGGCATCGCTTTTACCCGTTCAGCACACAATGGACAACCAATTGCCATCAGCAATAATAACCAAATAGAGATGCCTAAAATCTTGCGGTCGAAAACCCTCACTATTATCGATACCGTAATTTTGCTGGACTTACGAACTCAGGTAGGACTTGCAGCTCCTGGGGAGCGTGTAATCGTCGCCGAAGAGGATTTGCGCGAAAATGCCTCTTTGTTTCGGCGAGTAGAAGATTTGGACGAAGCAAGTTTCAAACGGCGTTTCGACGCATCTTTAAAACGCATGCACACCGACTTTAGTCTTCTCAATACGACAGAAACTGAAGGAAGGTTCGAAGTATCGCCGGTGCTAAAACACCTGTTTGATGCGCAAACTGTTGAGGGAATTAAGACTGAGTTTGAACAACTCCTAAAGGAAGATACCCATGAGCGATAAAGAAGCAGCAATTCACCCAGGCCAATGGCGATTATCGCGAATCCAATTAGTGAACTGGGGCACCTTTGATGGCGTGTTAGACGTTCCAGTTTCCCGTGAAGGATTTTTAATTACCGGTGGTTCCGGCTCAGGAAAATCCACGCTTATCGACGCCATCTCTGCGGTTTTAATCCCTTCCGATCGAGTGCGATTTAACGCAGCAGCCCAGCATGAGGCCAAACGAGGACGGGGCCGTGATTTAGTTTCCTACATTCGGGGTGCGTGGCGATCCCGTGAAGACGATGCCACCGGAGCAGTAATTTCAGAGTATCTTCGCCCCAAAGCCACCTATTCGATCATCGTATTAACGTTTGCCAATGGCACAGGGCACCACCGTAGTTTAGTAGCTCTGTTTTATCTACGCGCCGGGGCGAATGCACGCAGTGATGTTTCAAAGTTATTTGGGGTCTTCCCAGATGCCGATATCGATGCACCCTCATTCCAGCAATTCGTAAACCGAGGCATTAATAAACGAGCTATCAAGGCGGAGTTTAAATCCGCGACTTTTAGCGAAAATCACTCAGCCTTTGCTGCGAAGTTCCGTCCACTTTTAGGAATTTCGAGCGTAGAGGCACAGTTGCTGTTGCAGCGTACACAATCAGCTAAATCACTTGATAATCTCGATCAGCTTTTCCGTGAGTTCATGCTGACCGAGCCAGATACCTTTGAGTTTGCCGACAATGCTGTCGAACAATTTTCTGAATTAGAATCCGCCTATGAACGGGTACAGGATGTTAAAGCTCAGGTTGAACTTCTTAGCCCTTTAGAAAAACTATATCGGCAGGCTTGTGATTCCACCGAACAATTGCAGCGGATACAGCAATTAGAGGAAGCGCTTCCAACTGTTGAATCTGGATTGCGGAAGGAGAAACTACTTGAGTCGTTGACTGCAGCCGAAGTCCATCGTGATGATCTCAAATCGAAACATGCGAATGCTGCACAGCAGGTAGCCTTCGCCGAAGAAAATTATGCCAGTGCCGTTCGCACATTGCATGATTCGGATGGTGGTGTAAATGAAGTTCTCCAGATGAAACTAAGCCACCACCAAGAAGAGCTTGAGCGTCGAAAACTAGCTAGACAAAACCTCCATAAAGATTTAGGTAAAGTCACCGATGTCGAACCAGATTCCCAAGAGGTTTTCACAGAATTAGTTAATTCAGCACGAATCACCATAGATGCTTTCGAAAAGACCAGTAGGCGTTTGGAACAGGAGCAAACAGAACTGGCCGTAGCGACAGACAAGGCTAAACAACACTGCGACGAGTTGAGTCTAGAATTGGCCGCTTTGGCATCGTCGAAAAGCAATATCGACGCACGCTTTCAAAACCTAAGACGTGCCATCTGCGCGGAATTTAACATTCCGATTTCACATCTACCTTTTGTTGGTGAGCTTATTGATGTCTCCCCTAACGCTAGCGAATGGGAACCAGTCATCCAACGCCAATTAGGCGGTTTTGCCACAGAATTACTCGTTCCAGCACGGTATCACCATGAAGTGGCGGAGTACATCAACAGTCGCCACATCAACATGAGACTAAAATTTAACAGCATTGATGCCACCTTTGAGCCACGTGTCGTTCGAACTGAAGCAACAAGCCTCGTTCGGAAAGTCACTGTTGTGGAACACGAATTTCGCAATTGGCTGCAGGCAGAACTAGCACAACGTTTCAATTTCCAATGCGTCAAAACCCTTGCGCAGCTTTCACAACTTGACCCGAAACAAAAAGGTGTGACCATTGATGGCTTGGTACGCTTTGCTTCCGCAAGTGAAAAAGGCACTACCAAATATGAAAAAAATGATTACCACGTCTTGGGCGATCAACGGCAATACCGGTTGGGTTCCACCAATCAGCAAAAAATTGAGCATTTACAAAAACAGCATCAACTAGCTGCAAAACAATATAAAGCTCATATGCAAAAGGCTCAATTACTACGGGCACAGCTGACCACAGAACAGCAACGACTCACCATCGCCCATCGCATTGTGGATACGGATTGGGAGAGCATTGATGTATCATCTGTCGCCGCACATATTGAAGACATCCGTAAGCAAATTCTGCGATTATCTTCCACACCTGAGGTACAGGCACTAACAGCTGAAGTTGAGCGCACCCAAACGGTACTCAACAAATCCAAAGAAAAAGAGCGAGAAATTTTCGCGGAACTTAGTGTTGCGAAAAATAAGGTAGCTGAATTTCAAATTCAAGTAACTGCAGAAGACGAAACTGAAGTTGAGGAGATTAGCGATGAATTAAAAGCAACAATCTTAAGCGCATACGGAACACTCACCCGGAGAGTTACGTTAGACAATATTGAACGACTAACCAGGAAAATTTCCGCCGACTTCACCGCACAATATAAAACGCATACAAATCGGCTCAACAATGCCAACAACGCGATTTCTGGGATTTTATCCAAATATATTGAAGGTTGGCCGAGTGAACGGGCAGATTTACAAGCAACTCCTGAGTACGCCCCCGATGCCATAGCAAAACTACATCAATTAATGGGCGAACGTCTTGCAGAATTTAGTGATCGGTTTCGAACCTTAATCAACGACATGTCCACCCGTAATTTGGCCGATATTGCCAATAGACTGCGGCGAGCACAATCAGAAATTAAACAAAGAATCATGCCTGTGAATGCGTCATTGGCGACTTCCGAATTTGCAGAAGATAGATTTTTGCGAATTGACGTTCGTGACACCCGAGGTGAAGTAGTTACGAAATTCCAGGCGGATCTTGAAACTGCAATTAGCGGCGGGTTAGGAAGCTCTGAATCGGACCACGCTGCGGAACAGCGGTACCAAAACATTGCAGAAATTATCCGAAAACTAAGCTCCAAAGAATCAAGTGATCTCAGGTGGAAACGTGCAGTTCTTGACACCCGCCGTCACGTTAGCTTTGTCGGCTGCGAAATTGATAACAATGGTCAGGTTCTTAATACCTACGTCGATTCTTCTTCTCTGTCCGGCGGGCAAGCCCAAAAACTGGTGTTCTTCTGCCTTGCTGCTGCCCTGCGTTACCAGTTGGCAACAACAGATGCGAAAGTTCCGGAATACGCAACTGTTATTCTTGACGAGGCCTTCGATCGAGCTGATCCAACCTACACCAAACGCGCAATGGATATCTTTGAAGCCTTTGGTTTTCATATGATTTTGGCTACACCGCTGAAGCTAATTCGGACGTTATCACGCTACGTAGGAAATACCGTGGTTGTTTCCTACGAAGAATCCCAAACTCCAGAGGGAATCACCAAAGGGTGTTCCATGGTGTCGCATATCGATATAACGAAAGTTCGGCCACATCATGGTTAAGCTTCTGGGTACGAACGACATTAAGGCGAAGTTTTTTGTTTTTTACCGCAATAATCTTTCTGCGCTATTGGATAACCCGGAACTTGAGAAGTCCTTTCCGCTTCATCCACCAACCGGTAAGTTCGCTTTAACCAATCAAGTCAAGGTCCGTGACTGGATACGGGAATGGGAAGAGGTAGATTGGGCCTCGGTGGCGTTCGAAACCCGCGACTGGTCAAGTGTTGGGTTGGGGCATCAACTGGTTCCCGCCCGAGTGACAATAGCAGGTGCTCAGTGTATTGCGGAGGTAGTCGGCTGCGCGGAAGACTGGAGTGAGCTGTTAGCTAAATTTCAATTGTTGAGGGCACACTTACCGGTTGAAAGAATTCACCAACATTTGACAACGTGGCGGAAATTCTCCCTTGATGAGTGTGAATTAGCCATAACATTAGTGCGATGGTTAACCGAGAATCCTGATTCTGGTTTAGCACCCCGGGCTGTGCCGTTGACTGGGATGCATAGCAAATGGGTTGAAAAACACCGTGGATTAATCACAGCCCTGTATGGCAGTCCAGAATTAGGTTTGCAGTTGTCCCATCCCCAACGGATCTCTTTTAAAATTCTCGATCCGACGTTACGGCTTCACCCACGACTACGCGACCTAAGCTGCCCAGCAGATCAATGCGCTGCTGCTTTCGCTTCCCCACCACAACATATTGCAATGGTAGAAAACCAAGAAACTTTCGAAGCTTTTCCTGATTTCCCAGAAGGAAGTGGCGTCATTGCGATATGGGGTCACGGTTATCAAGCGATAAGCATGATGAAAGTTCCAGAAATTCAACAGGCAATTGTTTGGTATTTTGGTGATTTAGATACTGATGGTTTCGCCATTTTGTCGGCCCTACGCGAGCACCATGATGCGGTTCACAGTGTTTTAATGGATGCCGAAACAGTGCAAAAGTGGAAATGTATGGCGGTACACGACAGGCCTTACTCCGCACGGAATTTCAGAAATTTAACACCAGAAGAAACGGAAGCATTAGACCAAATAATCGTAGAAGGGTTGCGCATTGAACAAGAGAGGATAATATTTTCTGAGGTGATCGATGCTTTTTCCGCCGCTGTACTACGCCACGATCACGAAGCGTAGTACAGCGGGAAACTACATCGACAATTAAAAGTGAGCGTATTTGCAGTTACTAGTCGTGCCCACTTAACCCCTGCAACATTTGCGAAAATGGAACGAAACCAGTTTCGCCTATGGATGAATCTTCAGAGCCCACAATTTGTATAGTTTCGGCGCGCGTCGCTGTTGCGCCAAGGTTTGGGCTTAGCCCCGCTTCCCCGTCTGGCTTTTCGACGAGATAGGTCGCCAGTTGCCGAGCCGCTTTTGCTATCCGGGCTTCAAGCTCCGATTCGGCACCGAAATCGTCAGTGGCGGCAAACACTGCGGTCGGCATGACGATCGCCTTGAGGTAGGCAAACAACGGGCGCATCGCGTATTCCAGCACCAATGAATGCCGGGCGGTCCCAGCGGTAGCGGCGATAATCATCGGGGTATCGACCAAGGCTTGCTGGTCAAGAACATCGATGAACATCTTGAACACACCCGAATAGCTTGCGCTAAACACCGGAGTAACCGCTATCAGGGCATCCGCCGTGGCGACCTGATCCAGCACCTCACGTAGCTTCGCCGGATACACCCCAGTTGCCATGACGGTGGCGAGATCCGTAACAAAGGTGTTGATGTCTACATCGACCACCTCCAGCCCTTCCCCACGATTAGTAATTTCTGCTTCCACCGCCCCGGAGATACGCTGGCTTAGCATTTTCGTTGTCGAAGGAGTAGATACCCCAGCGTTCAGCACGACAAGCCGTTTCATGTAACCCTCCTAAAAGTTCTACTTTTTAAAAGGCTACGCCTTACTGGGTCGAGGCGTCAGCAGTGGATTCGGCCGGGGCGACCAAACGGTGCGGCGAATCCGGCCCGGCAGCCACCAGGCTTTGGTGGGTTGGCGGATCGGAAGGAACGTGTGCCGGGCGGCGGCCTTCAAATTCTTTCCGAAGGACCGGAACGATCTCGGTGCCGAGGATCTCAATCTGTTCCAAGACGACCTGCTCCGGCAATCCACCGTGATCGACAAGGAACATCAGCCGTTGGAAGTCACCAACATGGTCGGCATAGCCTAGGTACCGGTCGATGATCTGCTCCGGGGTGCCGACCGTGAGCGGAGTCAGGGTGGAGAATTCCTCCAACGACGGCCCATGCCCGTAGACCGGTGCGTTATCGAAGTATGGCCGGTACAGCCGCTTCGCCTCGGCCTCCGATTCCGCGGCGAAGAATTGCCCACCCAAGCCGACGATTGCTTGATCGGCGGCGCCGTGCCCATAGTGTTCGAACCGTTGCCGGTACAGGTTCACCATTTCGGCGGTGTGCTCGATATTCCAGAAAATATTGTTGTGGAAGAAGCCATCGCCGTAATACGCCGCCTGCTCCGCGATTTCTTTGGACCGGATCGAGCCGTGCCACACGAATGGCGCAACGTTATCTAGCGGGCGCGGTGCGCTGGTAAAAGACTGCAGTGGGGTGCGGAATTTTCCGTTCCAATCCACTACATCTTCCCGCCATAACCTGCGAACCAGGTGGTAATTCTCCACCGCCAGCGGGATTGCGCTGCGGATGTCTTTTCCAAACCAGGGATACACCGGTCCGGTATTTCCCCGCCCCAGCATTACGTCGATCCGACCGCCGGTGAGGTGTTGGACATAGGCATAATCTTCGGCGATCCGCACCGGATCGGTGGTGGTTATTAGCGTAGTAGCGGTGGTAAAACGCAGCTTTTCCGTTTGTGCGGCTAAGTACGCCATGAGGATCGGCGGATTCGCTGGCGCGATAAAGGGCGGGTTGTGGTGCTGCCCGGTGCCGAATACGTCCAGGCCGACCTCTTCAGCCTTTTTCGCGTAATTAATGGTGGCGCGGATGCGCTCCTGTTCCGTTGGGATAGTTCCTGTTGTTGGGTCTTTGGTTACATCGCCAATTGTAAATATTCCGAATTGCATGACTGCATGCTAACACGGTTTTGTTGATGCGTCAACAACTGGTGGAGAAGAACTCCGTTTAACGCTTTGAACAGCTGCTTTTCGACGTTCCGGCCGCGCTTCCCACTGCCGTCGACTAGCAACTGACCGCGGCCACACAGTCCCGAATAGCGTTAAAGGCCACAGTTCTCACTGCGGCCTTTTAGATTGGTTTTCGTCTTCGTGTGTGGGCACCCGTTAATCGTTGATGATTAGAATGCGACGACGAGCACTTTAGTGGTTATCCCCCAACGCGCATCCGACCACCGCGTCCGGGTCAATCCAACCAGAAACTGTAGTGCCGTACCACAGCGCATCAGCGGGCAGCTGGTCGGCAACGGCGGCGGTGGCGTCGACAAGCGAAGAACTCCGGCGCCCATGCACCACGACCCGGTAGACGGCTTCGGTGACCGGAACCTTGCCGGTACGCTGCTCATATTGCGCGACCAGCATATTGTCCGGCTCGCAGCTGAAGTTCTCCTCCGCAGAAAACACCGCCAGCACCTCAAACCCCGGCGATGCTGAAGCTTGCACCCGCTCTTCGAATTCCGTCAGCTGGGCTGCGGTAAGCAAAACATGCAAGTCCACCGACACGTCTTCTTGCTCCATCGCCCCACCTCCGATCTCAGTGTTGTTATCCATCATCACTACACCCTAAAACCTTTCGATCCGTTTCCGATAATTCAATCTCTTCCAAAAGCTCCGGCCGCATCGCCTGGGTCCGCAGCAACGATTGATCCCTGCGCCACCGATCAATTTTCGCGTGGTTGCCGGACAATAAAACCTCCGGCACCTCAAGATCCCGCCACACCCGTGGCTTGGTGTAACTAGGTCCTTCCAATAGGCCATCGGAGAAACTGTCCTCCTCATGGCTACATTTATTGCCCAAGACTCCGGAAATCAACCGAACCACCGCTTCCGCGATCACCAAAACCGCGACCTCGCCCCCGATCAACACGTAATCGCCGATTGACACCTCACGCACCCGATAATGCCGACGCGCATCATCAATCACCCGTTGGTCAATCCCCTCGTACCGACCACAAGCAAAGACGATGTGGCGCTCATTACTCCACGCCTGTGCATCGCTTTGCCGAAACGGCTTACCCGCCGGGGTCGGGACGATCAGCAACGGCAACGACTCATCCTCGTCGTGCTCAAACTCCGCCGCATCAGGATAACCAGTTGGCTGCACCCCTGCTTTATCGTCGTGGCGGGGCTTATCCACATGTGGTGACGCCGATGCAAGCGGTTGGGCAATTGCCACCGGCCCGGTACCCAACCGGACGTCGTCAAGCGCAGGCCCCCACACGGTGGGTTTCATCACCATGCCCGGCCCACCCCCATACGGCGAATCGTCCACCGACTTATGCACATCCGTTGCCCATTGCCGCAGATCATGCACCCCCACGCTGATGATCCCTTGTTCAATGGCCTTGCCCAACAGCGCATGGCGCAATGGTTCCAGATACTCCGGGAAAATAGTTACTACATCTAGCCGCATCATCGCTATAGATCCAAAAGTCCCTCAGGCGGGGTGATGGTTATGGTGCCAGCGCCTAAATCAACATCAGGCACAATATCGAAAACGAACGGAACGAGGGCTTCTTTTCCGCTCAGCAGCGTCACCTCCAAAATCGTGCCCGCCGGACCGCTTATCACCCCGGTTACTTCGCCGATTTTTTCCCCGTCTTCCAGCACCGACAAACCCTCAAGTTCATGGTCGTAGAAGGCTTCCTCATCATCGGCGATTTCCAGCGCTTCCGCCCAAAACTGGGTACCCCGCAGCGAATCAGCCGTGGTGCGGTCATCAATCTCAGCAAACTTCACTAACAACCGCCCTTGGTGCGGACGAGTTGCAGCAATGGTAAGAACGTGTTGTTTCTTAGCCTGCTTTCCGTGCAGCACTTCCCCAATCGCGTAACGAATCTCCGGCTCATCGGTGGTTACTTCCACCACAACTTCACCCTTGATTCCGTGGGACTTTATTACCCGGCCGATCATCAATTCCATGAGGTTAAACTCTAGCAAACCTTTGTACCCCCGCCGTCACGCGCAAACCGTGGCTACACTTGAAAACCATGAGCATCCCCACCAATTCCCCCGACACTTTCGGCGCAGCAACCTACAATGCCGAAGCCACCGACGATGGCACAATGACCATCATTGACGTTACCGCCGAGGCTCCCGAGGCCAAACCAACCGGCCACCTGCCAGCCGTTCAGCGGGTACTTCAAGGCGACGGCGCGAACATCATCCTCTTCACGTTCACCCCCGGCCAGTATCTCGCCGAGCACAAAGCCGCCCACCCCATCACGGTGCAATGCATCACCGGAACCTTGACCTTTGGCTGCCAAGGCGAAACCATCACCCTTAGCCCCGGCAAGGTCCTGCACTTAAGCGACCACGTGGTCCACCGCGTCGACTGCCCCGCCGACGCCCCAGACGCCACGAATGTTTTATTGTTAACCATGCTCACTGGTGAGCGGCACTAGAAACGAAACCGCGGTAAAAAGGGCATAAAAAATCCGGTGGATCATCGTCCACCGGATATCTTCTTTTTAAGAAGGAATTACTCAGCAGCAGCTTCTTCGCCAGCTTCAGCTTCGCCTTCTGCCTCGGCTTCAGCCTTGGCAGCCTTCTCAGCTTCAGCGGCAGCCTTAGCAGCAGCCTCTTCCTTAGCCTTGCGCTTCTTCTCGGTGATAGCCTCAGCGGTTGGGCCTTCGTTAGCCTCAGCGAGAGCCTGGTTGAACAGCTCCAACTTGGAAGGCTTAGGCTCAGCAACCTTCAGGGTGCCTTCAGCACCTGGCAGGCCCTTGAACTTTTGCCAGTCACCGGTGACCTTCAAAAGAGCAAGAACCGGCTCGGTTGGCTGTGCACCAACGCCCAACCAGTACTGAACGCGCTCGGAGTCGATCTTGATCAGCGAAGGCTCTTCCTTTGGCTGGTAGATGCCAATGTTTTCAATGACCTTGCCGTCGCGGCGGGTACGAGCATCGGCGATAACCACACGGTACTGTGGGGTACGGATCTTACCCATGCGCTGTAGCTTAATTTTTACTGCCATGTTTGGCTCCTTGTAGTCACTGGGCAGTTCAGACACCACATGCTTTTCATGTGGCCGGTTCAACCCTTTTTGGTTTTACCTGCGATGTGACATACCGGTCGACCTGAGTCGGTGGCGGTGTAATCGCAGGAAAGCATTATTGTTGTGCGCACACAACCCCAAAAACTCTAGTGCAGAAAGATCGCTGAGGTCAATTTCGTACTGTTTCGACCCGCAACAACACACCGTGGTTTTACACTTATAAACCGTGAATGGCAATAGTGAGTGGTTCGCCCGCGAAAAACACAATCAACGAACGTCGTCTGTTGGTACAAAAAAGTGGATAACGAAGGTTTCTCTCCTGCTACCCGGTGTGTTGTTGTGTGCTGGTTTAGCTATCGTCACTGCGGGAACACATGCGCTTGTGCTTTCGATCCTAGGCGGCTCTTCGTTACTTCTGATTGCGATTGTTGTCGGCTGTATTGCCGCAAATGTTTGGCAACCGTCCAGGCGAATGTTCCCCGGGGTTCAGATGTGCGGTTCACAATTGTTGAAAATAGGGGTTGCGCTCCTCGGTTTAAGCATCCCATTTAGCGCAATTACCAGTTTAGGCTGGCAATCTCTCACGATTATTGCCACTGTGGTTATCGGCGGATTCAGCACCGCGCTTGTATGTGGCAAATTACTGAGGTTGTCACATAGCCAGTCCCTATTGATAGGTGCTGGCTGTTCCATTTGTGGCGCGTCCGCCATCGCAGCAACGTATGCGGTTCTTGGTACTAAACGGCAACACGAATGTGCCACCGCCATCGCAGTTATAACAGTATTTGGCACAATCATGATCGTACTCGCGCCAGCGATTGTGTCCGGTTGGGAAGCCACTCCCGCCGGTTTACTCATTGGTGCCACCACCCACGAGGTGAGCCAAACAGTTGCCGCAGGTAGCATTGTCGGCGACACCGTATTACCAATTGCGGTAGCAGCCAAGCTTGGACGTGTACTTTTATTAGCCCCAGTTGTGGTTCTAATCGGTTTTACCCAGCGCGGACACCACACAACAGGTAGACACTTAGTTCCTGGTTTTCTGGCGTGTTTTATCATTCTGGTGTTGTGCCGTTCACTGTTACCCATTCCTGAAAGCGTGCTATCAGTGACAGATACAGCGCGCACAATTATTTTCTGTCTCGCGATGGTCGCACAGGGATTGCAGGTCACCTGGCCCAATGTGCGGCGTGCTGGGGCGCGACCGGTGGTGCTGGGAGTGACGGCCTCAGCCGCTGTCGTGACTATCGCTTGGTTTGGAGTTTGGGTGGTGCCGTAATTAGGTACCACCATGCCATGCATGCCTTCGGTAGAAAATCTAGACGTTAGACACGCTTTTCGTCGAATACACTAACCCCTACCACTCAGGCGGCGGGATTCAAGCCACATCTTCAGATACATTCCAGACGTTATTTGGCGATACACAGCCCAATCTGGAGGTACACCCCGCCACGTTATTCACCAGATTCAGAACGCAGCTGCACCACACGGCCGGGAACCGAATTCCGCTATGAAGATTAGGATCCCAGAGGTTGGGGTAAAAGTTAAGAGGTTTTGTCTCTGCAAAATGAAGTCGGTTATAGACTACCGTCGCTGGTCGATACCCGGGTGGGTACCCGATCCTCGAAAAGCTGCGATCACACGCATACAACGTGGCACATAGGTGGTGCTGTTCGAGCACCAATACCGTTCTCCCAACGTTGACTGTAACCCGTGACGTCGAGCTGCCAGCAACCGTTCACTTCATAAAGTTACGAATAGTTACAGTGCTCGCAGTCTAATTGTTGGAACCCAAAACCTAAACTCCAGGAAAAACAAATGGTGAAACTTGCGAACTTCGAATCTTGTTCACCGACGCAAAAGCGGACTTTGAGCGTTTTCAAAGTCTACGGTAAACAGGAAAAGCTAAATGTCGATTTGTATCCGCACAATTTTCCCGTCCCGAGTCTCAGCAAACACCGGATAGGTGCCATCGGCGGCTAACGGCACGCTGACCCCCGCTCCGGGTACGCCGTCATCGAAGGCAAGCTCGACTCCTCGCCCAACACTTGCGGAAGCACTAGCATTCGCCTTGGAAATTTGGTTATATGACAAAGTGTAAAACGGTGGTTTCGGTTCCACAATCCGCACCAATCGGCCACAGTCGATCGCATCGGTCACACTCATCCCCAACACAGCCACGATTTCGTCGAAGTCGTGAAAATCAACCCGATGCTGATAGACAACTCCAGTAAAAGTATCTTTGAATTGCTGCAAATCCTCCACCGGCTCGTGCTTCCAAAAAGCGTGAACAATCCAAGGGTCCGCTATCAACAATTGTGCTGACTCGACGATGACATGACCGATCGGAAAAAACTCGAATGTTGGGGGCGTCTCTTCTCCATCTTCCGAAACCGAAGTAGGTTCGGAGGATTCTTCAGACTGAGTTACTTTTAACTGGAAACTACGCTTCCAGCCAATAAAAGCCTTAATCCGGGCGCGCGCGGTTTCCAAGTCTCGTACTCGTTCCAACAACAGCTCCAATAAAGCCGGGTTGGATGTTTTTGCTTGGCGTTGCTTTTCTAGCTTGTCACGACACTCTACCAATTCCGCTTCGACCAAGCGGCAAAATTCTTCGTTCGCATCTACCGCTACGCCAACCTCATCTTCATCCGCAAGCTTCGCGTGTGCAGAAGCCAATTGCTCCCGCAGCTCCGCGATTTCTGCACGCAATTGAGCAGAATTTTCGGCATCATCCGCCAACTCTTTCTCCTTCGATTACGAGACCACGTCCCCACTGGATACCAAATACCGCATCCAATTTTGCACGACCGAACCCCGAACAAGTGGGACAACAATCAATGAAATAGCAGAATGACATTCACAAAATGAAAGCGCCGTAGCTTTGCCTGATGGTGAACCTGGATTGCAAGACAAGCTACGGTCTAGTGTCCGAAGAACTCAGAACTTAGGTAACCGAAGCAACTGCCCAAGACCTGGTAAAAACCCGATAACAGCCGCGATCAATGCAACGACGGCAGCAACAATTCCTGCAATGATGCCCGTTTTTCCGCTGCTTTGAGAATCAGGGGATTCTGGGGCCTGCGGTTGTGGCTGCGGTTGTGGTTGTGGCTGTGGTTGCTGTGGGTTGATAGCAGAAGCGCACTTGTCAAAACTCTTGATAACGGAATTGACGATTTCGGATTGCGAAGTCAGTACAAACTCGCTCAACTGATAAGCAGGGCTTGTTTGGGAAACTTGATTGTGACGATCACGTAATTGAGCCAGAATTTCTGCATGCGAACTCCGTAACGCAGCCACTTCTTCCCCGCTGAATACGGAGCCGCCAGGCTGCAAATCAATTAGCGGTAGATTGTCATAGATAGGAAGTTTATTGGTAGTGTCTCCCTTGCTGTACTTATGAAGCGCACGGAGCAAGCTAGCCACTTTGCTTGAATTCAAATTCGGAATGTTAGTTTGCGCCCAGATGATTACAGTAGCGGTGCCTTGCTCCGATAACTGGGCGTTTTCTTCAAGGTCTTGCGCAGTCAAGGTTTTTGACGCAATGATGCCGTCAATCACACGTTTAGAATCTTGGATCAGGCGCTGATGCGCACCATTTGCCTGGCTCTTGTCGTAACTGTATCGACAGCCGAGCTTGTCGGATTCAACATTCACTGTCACGCCTAGAAGACGCTCATAGGCGGTAGCGGTCGGGGTCGCAGCAAACACTGCGGCCAAACAGGCACTTGAAGCGACGACTTTACGAAACCACATAACCAATCCCCATCTAGAGAAAACAAAAAGATATCAGAAGCCATTTTTTAGGCAACACTGAGAGTATATAAGGCTGAACTTAGTTTTCGGTAATCGAGTCATTAATACCGACGATCGTGGACAAACTCAAAAGGCACGGTATGCAGACACAACACACGCTACAAAACAAACCTTCTAAAAACTAAAAGGCTGATGGGGCTTCGGTACAAAACCCAGCCATAATTGACCCCGAACCTATGCATAAAAAGAACCCGTGATATTAAAGAAAAAGCCTTAACATCACGGGTGAAACATTAGCCCTATTTGGTGAGACCGGTTGGGGCTTCAGATAGGCAGAGAAGCATTCGACCTTAAACTATTTGCCTTTTCCGAAGTCCAAGTTATTGAGGTCGATGTTTTCCATGCCCTTCGGCAGTTTCGGCATACCGGGGAAACCACCCATGCCGCCCATCTGTTCCTGCATCTTTTGCAGCTCCGCCATGTTCGGCATACCCGGCATGCCGCCTGGCATTCCGCCACCGCTGCGCCGCTTAGCTGGCTTGCGCTTTCCGTTCTTGCCCTTACGGCCCTTCGGCTTCTTCTTGGTGGCGCTTCTTCCGCCCATACCCGGCATACCCATCTGGCCAGCCATCTTGCCCATCATCTTCTTGGCTTCGAAGAACCGCTCAATCAGCTGGTTCACCTCAGAAACCGAAACACCGGAACCATTAGCGATGCGTTTACGCCGGGACGCATTGAGAATCTTCGGGTCTTGCCGCTCCTGCGGGGTCATGCCGCGAATGATCGCCTGAATCCGATCCAATTGCTTCTCATCCACCATGTCGGCCATCTGCGACATCTGTGAGCCGCCGGGAAGCATCTTCAGTAGATTGCCGATAGGGCCCATCTTGCGGATCATCAGCATCTGATTCAGGAAGTCTTCCAAAGTAAGCTCACCGCGAGCGAGCTTCTCCGCAGTCTCCATCGCCTGCTCTTGATCCAAGGTCTGCTCAGCTTGCTCAATCAAGCTGAGCATGTCACCCATGCCCAAAATCCGGCTGGACATCCGATCCGGGTGGAAAACATCGAAGTCTTCCATCTTCTCACCGGTAGAGGCGAACATGATCGGCTTACCCGTGACTTCACGAATCGACAGCGCCGCACCACCGCGGGCATCACCATCAAGCTTGGTCAAAACGACACCGGTGAAGTCCACACCGTCGCGGAAGGCCTCCGCCGTTTGCACGGCATCCTGACCGATCATCGCATCGATAACGAACAACACTTCGTCCGGATTGATCGCGTCGCGGATATTACGCGCCTGGGTCATGAGGGTTTCATCAATACCCAGCCGACCGGCGGTATCGACGATGACAAAATCGTGCTTCTTCGCCTCCGCCTCGGCGATGCCGGCCCGAGCCACCGCTACTGGGTCGCCATGAGAGGTGCCCATCTCGTGATCGAGGGTATCGATCGAGGTGCCCGGGTCAGGGGCGAACGTAGGCACCCCGGCGCGTTCGCCGACGATCTGAAGCTGCTGCACCGCGCCGGGCCGCTGCAAGTCACAGGCCACCAGCATCGGGGTGTGGCCTTTTTGTTTGAGGTAGTGCGCCAGCTTTCCGGCGAGGGTGGTTTTACCGGCACCCTGCAAACCTGCCAGCATGACGACTGTTGGTGGTTTTTTCGCAAGGTTGATATGCCGAGTTTCGCCGCCGAGAATGCCGGTGAGTTCTTCATCGACAATCTTGATTACTTGCTGCGCCGGGTTTAATGCTTTGGATACTTCTACCCCGAGTGAGCGTTCTTTGATCCGTGCGATAAAACCGCGTACCACCGGCAGTGATACGTCGGCTTCGAGCAGCGCGAGCCGGATTTCGCGTGAGACCGCATTGATGTCAGCCTCCGTGACCTTGCCCTTGGAACGAAGCCCGCTTAAGGCTTGGCCGAGCCGGTCTGTTAGAGATTCAAACACGATCTATTCACTCCTTGAGGTGACGCATTTTTAACGTGAGTAGTTAACGCATCAATACTAGCGGCAAGCCGGGTGTTTGGTCACCTCCGACAAGGTTTTGCTTTTCGACGCCCCACAGGCGCGCACTCGCCAACGCTGCTAGCCGAGATATTCCCGGTTGTATTTGAGCCCACCAACCAGGCGGCTTTGGGCGGAATCAAGACGCCATTGGCCGTGCTTTTGTTACACAGACGAACACCCATTCTTCTATCCACTCTTTGTTGTGTGGATATTCCCGTTGAACATGGAGCAGGGTGCGCGTGGGCTTCGGCTGCGAAATTTCGTAAAGGCGATAATAATCTGGGTTAAAGTGTGGTTCTGAGCCGATTCCATACGCCCGGGTAATGTGTCGAGCTTTATCGGTTTTAACTAAATAAAGTGACACAGGCCAAGATCGTGCCGGGCGGCCGTGACATGGGCGTCGACAAGCAAAAACACGTTAATCGGCTTGCGGTGTGAACCCAATCTGCACCATTTCCACCCGCCCGGATCGCTGCACCCACTGGGCGCGGCCCGGCGGCAGTGGCTTTAAGAACACTTTGGGGTAAATCTGCCCTTCTTGACGGTCACCAGACAGCAACAAGCCGGCGGCACCGGCTTCCCGGATTCCCTGGATCACTGGGTCATACCCGGCGCGCGACATGCCCGACGACCTGCGGGTCACGATCACGTGCAAACCGATATCGGCGGCTTGCGGCAAGTATTTCGTGAGTGCTTTCAGCGGGTTCGCCGACCCTTCGATCATGTCGATATTGTCGACGATGACGAAGATTTCCGGCCCGCTCCACCACGAACGGCTCCGCAATTCCTCGACGGTGACTCCGGTACCTGGTAGTCGGCGTTCAAGCTCCGCGACGATGCCTTCGGCGAGTTTGTCGCAGCCGGGTCGGGTGCCCGCGAAACCGCCGAGGAATTCATCGGGGATGACGCCTAGCAAGTGTCGGCGTAGGTCCCACACCCCGAACATAACATCGCCGGGTTCCTTTCCCTTAAGAATTTCGCTGATGAGGGTACGCAACGTCGATGTTTTACCAGATTGAGAATCGCCGACGATGAATACATGGCGTTGGTCTTCTTCGAAATTGAACTGCGCAGGCCGCAGGGTGGTCTCGGCTAAACCGATGATTGCGGTGTCGATGTCGGAGAAATCTGCACGCAGCTTCGCCATATCGACGCTGTCCGGCAGCATCCGTACCTCCGGCGCGGTCGGTCCCCGCCATGCGCGGTTCATCGCCGCAACGGTTGCCTGCGGGGTTGGTTCCGGAATGAGGGAACGTTTATCCACGTACGGCAATGCGATTTGGCTATACAAACCGTCGGATGTCAACGCCCGACCGACCGTCTGAACTTTCAAGCCCTCGGCGGGCTTGCGGCCAATGGACGAATCCATGGGGTCGTTGAGGGCGAACTCAAGCTTATTGCCGATCACGGCTTGAAGCGGCAACCGGAAATCCGCCCATCGGCCGGTAACGAGGATCACGTGAATCCCGAAGGCCAAGCCGCGTTGGGCGATTTCGGTGATGGTATCTGCTAAATCTTCGTAGTCTTTGCGCAGCGTCGCCCAGCCGTCGATGGCCAAGACGATGTCCGCGGCGGGTAATTCCGGCAGGCGGTTTTGGGCGTGCATCTCCCGCATCTCCGCCACGCTGGAAATGTGGTAATTGCTGAAAACCGCCTCGCGCTGCACTAAGAACATGCTCATTTCCGCAACCGTGCGCCGCAATTGGTTTTCGTCAAACCGGGTCGCCACGGTACCCACATGCGGCAAGTCCTTGAGATAACTCAATTGTGAACCCGCCATGTCAATGAGATAGAAATTCACATCGGTTGGTTTATGGGTTAATGCCGCGGCCGTCACCAAGGTGCGCAACGCGGTGGTTTTTCCTGACTGCGGCGCACCCATGATCGCCACGTTTCCGCCCGAACCAGACAGGTCAAGAACCAATTGCCCCTGCCACTGGGTCAGCGGCTTGTCTTTCATTCCCATTGGAATCCGCAAATGCCCGGCCGACTCCGCAGCCATTCCCCGCTTCGTGGTCGATTCAACGCTGTCGATCACCGCCCCTAATTCAAGGTTCTCCGGCAGCGGCGGTAACCAGATCTGTCGAGTGCGCGGCGCTGCTGGCGCTAACCTACCAACCACCAAATCCAAAGTGGTTTCCTCCGACTGTGCGCTTCCGCCTGTTTGCTGTTGTATTTTCGCCTGGAACTCCAACTGCTTCATCCGCAGCCAGGCCTCCGTGGTGTTCATCAACTCCAACGGCATGGGAACCGGCGGCAGTTCCCGCTGCGCGGCCGATTCGGTGGCAACATATGGCCCAGAAACATATGCGGCTTTGAATCTATCAAAAATATCGGGGTCCACCTTGAGAAAACCCGACCCCGGAATAGGCGGCAAATCATGCGCGTCGGTGGTACCAATAGCGGCACGTGATTCCTGGGCGGAGAAAGTACGCAAACCAATACGGTACGACAAGTAGGATTCCAAACCCCGCAGCTTGCCTTCCTCTAATCGCTGCGACGCCAGCAAGAGATGCACACCAATCGACCGGCCGATACGACCGATCTGGACAAACAGATCAATAAACTCCGGCTTCGCGGCAAGCAATTCACCGAACTCGTCAATCACCACGAACAACACCGGCAACGGCTCACTGAGCACACCAGCGTTGCGCAGTTTATTATATTCGCCCACATTGGCGAGATTGCCTGCCTCCTGCAGCACCTTTTGCCGCCGTTGAATCTCACCCAAAATCGAATCATGCAACCGGTCCACCAAACCAGCGGCGTCCTCTAAGTTGTCGACGATCGCTGCAGTATGCGGCAATGGCTCCAAACCCGCAAAGGTTGCACCACCCTTAAAGTCCACCAAAACCAGGGACAACTGGTCTGGTGGATGGCACACCACTTGACCTAACACCAGGGTGCGCAGCACCTCCGATTTACCGGAACCGGTCGCTCCCACGCACAACCCATGTGGCCCCATACCAGATTTCGCCGATTCCTTAATATCCAGCGATATCGGTTCATTATCAGCACCGATACCAAACGGAACATTGAGAAAATCTCGACCAGAACGCGGTGCCCAGGCCTCCTCAATGCTATACGTGGCGAAATTGCCGATTCCAAGCATGGTATCCAACGCGATCGTCTGTTCCAGCGGTGCATCCGGACTAGCATCTTCCACCAACCGTAGCGACGACACCGCCCGCGACACCGACTCCGCAAGCACCGGCGACACCTCATCCAACCTGCCGTCACTGCCGCCGTACAGCACCCGCTCTACGTAGCCATCCGCGCCCTCCTTCGGGGTACGGATCTCACCGCGATCCAACAACTGCACCGAAAACGAACGATCCTCGTTAATCAGCACCCGCACATCCACCCGCGACGGCTCCAAATACTGCACCGTGGAACACGAAATCAACGTAATCCGCGCCGCATCCAACGACATCACCCCATCAAGGTGATCCGAAATCCGCCGACCAAGCTCCGAATCCATCGACACCACAACAATCAACTGCGGCGCCTCAATCGCCGTCAACTTGAGCTTCGAACGCTCCTTCACCATCTCGCCGCGCCGAGAAATCTCCGACAACAACGCCTCCGCCGACGCGTCGTCAAACGAAACCTCCCGCTTACCAATCGGCCCATCGAAACTCTCCGCATTCAGCAAATGCGGCAACCACAACGCCCAGGTTCCGCCGTCATCCGGATCAGCCAACGGCAACGCGAGGTGCAACCGAACATCATCAGGCGCATGAAACACAACGATCTGCGACACAATTGCCCGAATAGCCTCCGCACACAACTCGCCCGGCCCCACCAACGACACATTCCCTCGCACCGGAATCGCAATCGGCAAATGCTCAATGGTACAAGTACGCCGCATCATCCGATCCAAATGAGCCTGCGAAATCGGCTCCGCCACCATCATCGGATTAGAAGCAGGCGGCACCTTCACCCCCTGGGCAAGCTCCCCCACCCCGGTACCAATACGGGTAACCAAAAAATCCTCATCACCGCGCCGACGCTCCCACAACCGATACGGGTCACGCACCACATCCGTTAACCCATGCGGCTGCGGATTACGCGACAACGACTCGGTACGCTGCTTGATAGCTAACTCACGTATCTTATCTTCCGTCTCCTCCAGGTGCTCCAAAAACCTGGTGCGTTCATCCTCCGCAGTTTTCCGCGACCCTGTTTTATTACGAATAAACATGGTCACCGCAGTGAAAATCACGGCAATAAACATAACCCCACCGATAGCCATACGGATGGGGTTACCTGAGGACACCATCATCATAACCATGCCGGTACCAGCAACAATCGGCATGATCAACGTCATAATATTGGCGTTGCTAGAAGCCGACCGGATAGTCGGAACCGGCGCGAGCGGAACCGGTTCCTCCTTGGCGATGGTCGCATGTAACCGCGCCGGGCGGTGCACAATTTTCGTGCTCATGGATTGATCCTCATATCAATAACTGAAAATACAATACGTCACAGCGACTGTTTAGCTTACGTCACTTTAGATATAAAAGTGTGCGAACATAGAACACATGAGTTCGACCTTTGTACGAGTCAGCGTGCTGCATGAAGACCACCAACTCGACGTCAGCCTGCCGGTTAACCGCCCGGTGATTGACTACATCGATGATGTAATTACGCTTCTGACAGAGGCTCCGAAGGATAACGAACCGAATCGAACATTGAAAAATACCCATATTTGGGTGATGTCGTCCCCCACCAGAGGAATCATCGAACCATACCTCACCTTGGCCGACCGTGGAATCGTGGATGGCGAACGGCTGTATCTGACCAGGCGCCATGAGGCCGCCCACAGCCCATTCGTCGATGATGCCTTAGCCGAAGTCCGTTCAACCATCGGTGACGCCCAGTGGCGCTGGTTTGAGAAAATGCGTTCCGGCGGATTAATTGCCTGCACGCTTGTGCTGCTGAGCCTCTTAGCAATTGCTGCGAGCCTTAACCTGCTTACCACCCCCAATGCGTCGATTTCTACCCTGGTCACCGGCAGATTTGGCATAAACGCTGCGATTATCGGTTTCGTCAGTGTATTCGCATTTGGTTTGGCTATATGGCGCCCCCAACCGTGGCTGAGGTGGGTCGGAATGTGGTTACCGGTCGCGGTTGCTGTTATAACAGCACCGTTTCTTCTCACCACCCCGGTCTGGTGGTGTGCCGCGATCCTAGCTGCGGCAATTCCCGCGACGGCTGCGGCTGGCCGAAAACAACCAGTCGGGGCCGTTGCTGGCGTAACCGCACTTTTGCTTGGAACTATCGTTTTAACGGCTGTCGCCGTCGGCTTGCACTTCAAGCTCAATCTCATCGCCATAGCCGCATGGTCAGCGTGGGTTCCTGTGCTGCTGTTGCTTCTTGCCCCAACCGCCGCGTTGAAAGCTACCGGGCTTGCAACCATCTTGCGGCGCAATGATGCAGGCGATCAAGTGTCCCGCGACGAGATTCGGGCTAAAGCGCTACGCAGTGAGGCAATCAGCCGGGGAATCGTGTGGGCGGCTATCGGCATTGCGGTGGGCATTCTCATGATCCTTTCCACCAGCGGTTTTTGGCAGCACGGCACGATTGCGGCGTTGTTATCGGTAGTGCTATTGCTTAGAATCAATGGTTTCGCTGATACCCGGGTTATTGTGCCGCTATTAACCAGTGGCGTTTTAGGTTTAGCGTTGACCGCTGGCGCGGTGGTTTCGTGGGCTCAGGCGGGCTGGGTTGGCAAACGGGGGTTGCATCCCTGGTGGCTGCCTGGTTCCGATTCGTCCTGGTTAACGTGGTTTTGCGCGGCTGTCGTCGTCATTATCGCCGCAATTATCATGATTATCGCGCAGTTCCGCGCGCCGGATGACCTAGCCGAAGCCAAGCTGGCAAAGGTCATCTCGACCATCGACGTTCTAGTATGCCTGGCGGTTATCCCGGTTATCCTCGCAGCCCAAGGAGTATTTGTCTACTATTGGGCAACGTTTTAGGGATACAGCCTGGCTAACAATCGGTGATACATGGTCAGCGACGCCGAGTCTGTCGGCAAATGCATGCGGTCGCGCGATGTGGAGCCCAAATCGAGACTTGGCATGGAAAACGTGTCTTTGAGTTGGTTATCGGAGACCTCCCCGCCCAGCCGTACCACTGTCACCCGCCCCTCGTTCGCGGCTTGGGTTAATTGGTGCCCCTTGCGGTACAGCCAGCCGTGGTCGGTGTGGTGTTTGTCCGTCACTAAAATCACGTGCTTGGCCAACGCGGTACCTGCGGATATGGTGTCATGCAAACACGTAAACGGTAGATCAATCACGACGGTTGGCCACCGATGCGCCACCCGGCTAACGGCAGTGTCTAATACTTCCGGTTGAATTTTTATTCGGGTTTGGAAGTTATTGCTTAAAAGGGCAACGGCTCCGCTTGTATCGGCAAAGGTTTCGATGGTTGCTCGGTTGAGCTTTTCGACGTTCGCCTCCACGAGCCCAATCAGGTCACCGCCGGTCCCCGCACCGATCGGGCCGCGTAGGGGTTGATTGATCCCATCGCCGTCGACAAGCACCACGGGTTGCTGGGCAACGGCATTGAGCAAAATCCCGATGCTGGCACTAATAGGGGTAGAAAGGATGCGCTCGTCTAAGGCAGCGACCGCGATGGTCATTGTTTTATCAATGGTGCGCGGCGGGGTGCGCTGTGCATGGGCTAAGACATTCGATGCCAATAACCGACGCACAACAGTGGGCGATTTCATCCCGGTCATTGTCAGCCTTCTTTTTTATCGCTGCTTCAAATTATGCAAAATGATTATAGGATAAGAATCATTCTTTAAGTGACAATGGAAGAAAAAGTAGAGATTTACTGATGAATCAACACCCCGGTAACAATGGCGGCCACCCGGCGTGGCTTCGGATCGATGCCGACGAGGCACCTGAACCACAGCACGCTGATCAACCCCAACCCCCTTCTTCCACACCCCACACTGCTTCTCCGCCTCAAAGCATTCCCGAAACGCCAACTAGTTCGAATCCGCAGCAATCATTTTCGCCAGCGCCCACACCACCAGCGCCAGCTGCACCCACCCCTCTGGCACCAACCCCTCAGGTACCAACTACACCACCTGCCAACACTGCACCTGCCAACACCCCACCTGCGCATTATGGCACTGTTGCACCTGCTCCTGCCGTATCGCCGCAACAACAGCCATATCAGCCTAGACACCAGGCGGATCCGCAGCCACCAGCACCGGAAGTTAGTGCGTCTGGGCCGGTAGCTCCAGCAGCACCAGCGCCGCAGCCAGCCCAACCAGCATCTCATCAGCAACCACCACAGCACGCCGCGCCATTGCACGCGGAGCCCCACCATGGCGAGCCGCAGCCAACCGAAACACAGCACACAGCGCCGCAACCAGCGCCGCCTGTAGCAACCCCGCAAAAAGCGGTTCCGGAATCGGCATCGGCCGAGGTCCCACCAGCGCCTGCCCCCGTTTCGCAGCCCCCGGCACCCGCTGCGCAGCAACCCACAGCAGCCGCACCGCCACCTGCTACTGCGCCACAACCAGCTACGCCACCAACCGAGTCTGCTCAGTCCACATCGGCGCAACCAACGCCGACTGTTGGCGCGGTTAAGCAACCTCAGTCCCCAACGCATCCGCCGCTGACAGCTACCAAAGCACCGATGGAACAATTCGAATTGGTTCCGCCGCCAGCATTGGATCAGACGAACCTTGTTAATCCGGTGAAACCTCCGCCGAAAGGTGGGTGGCGTAAATTCCTGCACAAGATCACAGCAGGCCGATTCAACCCAGGTGATTCCGCAAAACAACGCAAACACGATCAGCTTTTAGAGCGGATCAATACGCCACTACGCGGTGACTACCGCATCGCGGTGATGTCCTTGAAAGGCGGCGTTGGCAAAACCACCACCACCGCAACCCTGGGTGGAATACTGGCAGAAACTAGGGGTGACCGGGTCATCGCCATCGACGCCAACCCCGATTTAGGAACGTTGGCGCAGCGAGTGGTGGCCAATAACACCGCAACCATCCGTGACCTTTTGGCCTTGCAAGATACCACCCGGTACCCAGAGATTCGTTCCTATACCACCCAGGCGAAATCCCGCCTGGAGGTAGTCGGTTCAGAACGCGACCCCGCGGTATCGGAGGCGTTTAGTGAGGCGGAATATCGAAAAGTGATCGACATTCTTCGGCATCACTACAATATCGTTCTCACCGACTGCGGTACCGGCTTGATGCACTCCACAATGAACGGTGTGTTGGATCTGGCCAACGCGTTGGTCTTGGTCACCTCACCAGCATTAGATGGTGCCCAGTCAGCTTCGGCAACCTTGGATTGGCTGAAGCTTCATGGTTACGAGCAATTAGCCGCGAATTCTGTTGTGGTGGTTTCCGCAGCACCGCTGCAACGCTCAAGCATTGACATGGAACATTTGGTCAAGCACTTCCGGTCCCGTACCCGGGCAGTCCAAGTTATTCCGTACGATCCGCACCTGGCCGAAGGCGCAACCATCGACCTCGACCGGATTGGCAAATCAACCCGCGAGGCATATTTGGAATTGGCCGCAATTATCGCGGAAGATTTCAACGCTTGGGATAGGCAACCACCACAGCAATGAGCGCCACGAGACCACTTCTATTTGCTCTCGCCAGTTCGTTTCTTTTAACCGGCTGCGTCGAGCGCCTGGAACCTGTCGTGCCCACTCCCGAGCAACGAGTGGATCAAGTCGCGGAATGGTCTGAGGATCGTTCTAAACCCTATAACATTCCGGAACGCTCACTTCGGGCGTACGCCTATGCCGCCTGGTTGGTCAAAGAAGACTCAAAGTGTGTCATTGGGTGGCCGACCCTTGCCGCAATCGGGCAAGTGTATTCCGACCACGGGCGGGCCCTGGGGGCGTCGATAAGCGAAGCGGGCAAAGTTTCCGTCCCGCAACGCGGCCTCGACAACATGGGGCCTGGTAAACCCGTCGTTCCCGACACGGACGGTGGCAGCACCGACGGCGATCCAATCAACGACATTGCAGTTGGCCCCATGCAGATCATGCCGTCGCGATGGGAGCAATTCGCCGAGTCGACCGAACCTGGGAAAATTCCCGATCCTAACGACATCGACGATGCCGCTTTGACCACCGCACGGATTCTATGTTCGGCCGGTAACCCCAGCACCCCGGAGGGCTGGGATGCCGGTATCACATTAATCGCGCCAAACCCCGACGTGGTCAAGCGCATTCACGCAATCGCCAAGGAGTATTCCCGATGAGTTCTCTGCGCATGGCGTTGTCGGTAGCGACACTGTCGACGGCCGCCGTCATCACCTTGGTATCCTGCGGCGAACCGGGTTTCGCCAAGCAGGAAAAATTACAGCAGCACATCCCGCCGCTTGGGCAGCTTCCGGAACTACCTGAAAGCTATTTCCCGCCACCGCCAAAGGAAAGTTCGGAGCCCCCGGCACCACCATCAAGCCAACCGCAAGTTACCGTCACTACAACCGTGACCTCGGAGCCCCCGCCACCGCCGCCACCTCCACCACCACCGCCGCCAGAACCAGAACCGGATATTTTCATCCCGATTATCGACGACATTTTGCGTCTGTAGGTGACGAGAGTTTTTATAAAGGAACAATAATGACAAGTCCCACCGAAGAGTCGGTTGGCCACGACAACCGCCCGCCGCGGAAAGACCATCGGTCTGTGATTCAGGCGAACAAACTGCGCACTGAATTGATTGTGAAAGCAATCCAATTCGGCAATACCGAACCTTCGATCAAACCGCGCAGTTTGAAAATCCTGTTTGGGTCGACCGCCCTTGGTGCCATCGGCATTGTGGCGTCCATGGTGATCTCAGTGGTTCTGCAATTGATCCAATCACGATGACATCACGGTTGCGGCTATTTTCCGGGTTTCCTAGAAATCGCCCCGCCTTAGGTTTACGATATGGAATGCACTTGTATCAATACGTTGCCCACGGTTTTTACCTAGGCAGCCGCGTGTATGTGGAGTTAACTCAAGTTGAGCGACGAAAATAATCTGTTAATCGAATACCACCCCGATGCACCCCGACCGCAATTCATGTGGTCGGCTTCGTTACCTAGCACGTGGCGGATAATCGAAACCCACCCAGCCCGCTGGAAAGTCTGTGCAGAACGACTAGTCCAGGACTACATTCCAGGGATGCGGCTATCGGCAAGCGATCGCCGGGCCGTCATGGCGAAGCTGGAAGAAGTTGTCGCCCAATCCCAAAAAGCGGGCGTGTTGCTTGCGCTCGTTCAACCGGGCATCGTCGATGAACAAGTAAGCGCCGTAACCCTCCTCCTACGGTGGGTTGACACGACGCCTTCCCCGGCCAGCGTGTTGGCGATTGAGAAGGAGTTAACCGGCAAAGACCCTAAGGTTGAACGCACCGGTAGCGATGTGCCTTACGTGTTCGTCTCGACAAGCCACCAGGCTGGTCCCATAACCGACCGCCGAACCGTCATTACCCACCAGGCCTACGTCCCGGTTTCTGGTACTTCGTGGACGTTAGCTGTTTCCGCGACAGCGCCGAACAAAGAAACCAGCGATTCCGTGGCCGCGATTGTGCGGCGTGTTGTTGAGGGAATCAAGGTGTATCCGGACACGGCCGGGGAACGAATCTTCGCCGAACCCGCAGCCGAAGACGATGTGGCAATGGTCATGTCCGAAGAAGGTGTTTTGAAGCCTTAAGCGACTCCCCACGTTCATATCGATAAATATCCTGCGGGAGTTGTCCAACACGGGTAGCCTGTCCGTATGGACCAAACCTACCCACATCTTACGGAAGAAACCGAAGCCCGCTTTCGCGCCGACTTGATTGCTGCTGCCAGCGCGATTGGGGCTTCGATTACGTTTTTAGACCCCAATGACGAGGCAATGCTTCTGACGAGCGACGGCCAGCACACGAATATGGGACTGCAAAACGTATCCCGCGATTACGCACTGGCCGAAGGTGACAGAGCATCCGAACTGTATGTTATTGGCGAATACTTCAAAATGTTCCAGCCCGCCGACCCTGTCGACACCTCCCCGGAGGCAACCAAACAACGGCTGAAAATCCGGGTATCGCCAGCAGAGATGCTGCAGGAACTTCTGTCGCTTAGCTCCGACGTGTCTTTTGATCAAACGACCTCGCCGCTCGCCACCGGCTTGATGACTGCGCTTGTCGACGACCAACCGGTCTCCATCGCCTCCATCTCCGATCAAACACTCGCCAATCTAGGAACCAGCGAAGAGCTCTACCCCATCGCCTTAGAGAACACCCGCACCGAACTACTAGGGCAGCAACCCGTAGTTCAGCACATGCCTGGCGAAGAGCACCCCACCGGTTTTACCTATATAGAAGACGCTGGTTATTTCTTAAGCTCAGTGGTGATTTTCCCCGAAATTCTCCAATCGTGGGTGCCTACCCTCAATCCTGAAACTGGCTACATTGTTTCCATCCCAACCCGGGACATTATTCTGGTTGCGCCGGTTACCAGCAGTACCGATCTATTCAATTCGCTGCAAACGATACTGGGGCTGACTGTTTCCCTCTATGAGAAAAACAGCCACCCCGTCTCCCCCTACATTTATCTCCAACGCGTTGGCCACGAAATCCTCGAAACCATCGGCGGGCCGATCGTGGAAGACGGCGAAACCAAACTTGTATTGCCACTTCCGGATTACTTAAGCGAATTGCTTTAATCTGCGGTTAACCGGGTAACGGTTATTCCCAGAAACCCGAGTAGCTGAACAGGACCAAGCCGGTTGCCGCAATCCCAGCGGCCACCTTGTGCCAATCAGCGCCGGTGGTATTGCCGTACACATGCTGCATATCGGAAACAATTCCGGCTACATCGAGCTCGGTGCCGGGTGGGCGTCGAAAAGCAAGCGTGGACGCCCCCATTCCCAGTAACGTCAACCCGTAACTGGTGGTCATCCGCTCGATGATCGCCGCGACTTCAAACGGGTTTAAATCATCAGCGAAGTAACCGTTTGGCAAACACGCTAAGAAGTCACGCGGATCATCGGAGGAAATGCACAACACGAAGTGCTCGGGATCAACCAGCGAATCGAGGTTGTCGTAAATCTCACCCAACGTTGTGACGTTTTCGTCCGTAGCATGCAAAGCATCCTGGAGCCCGTCCCACTCTACTTTCAGCGCCGGATCAGCAAAGGCCTTTTGGACGGCATGATACCGATGCAGATCTAGGGCATCTAGATCGTCCTCGCCTTCCTCCGACCAGTCGAAGCCGTCCTCGAATCCGTGCTTATCAGCAGCATGCCCAGAGGTATAAAGCATCTGCGATAGGAAGTCGAGGGTGAGGTAGCTTTTCCCCTTGCTTTCCTGCGCTACAGCGATCTCGTCAAACGCACCCAGCAGTTCTTCGAAATCGTCCGGATCGAAAATTCCATGCGTTGCCATGAGATGAAGCCTGGATACGTCTTCATCCGGCAGCTTGAGAATTTCGATTGGCTCGGATTCTTCATTCTCCACAGCTTTATCCTCTCAGTCGCATCTAAACCATGAAATCGCACCGGTATCACACCGACCTCAGGCGGGCGTCGACAAGCAATCATCGACACCCCACCCCGAGGCGATGAGCTTTCCTTTTAACCCAAGAGCGCGTCGACGAATCCTTCCACCTCAAACGGTGCCAGATCGTCAGCGCCCTCGCCCAGACCAACCAGTTTCACCGGCACACCCAAGTCTTCCTGAACTTGGAAAACGATGCCGCCTTTAGCCGTGCCATCCAGCTTCGTGAGCACCACACCGGTAATTTGCACAACCTCGCCGAAAACCCGGGCTTGGTTCAAACCATTCTGGCCGGTAGTCGCGTCGATAACAAGCAGCACTTCGTCCACCTCAGCCCGCTTTTCCACCACACGCTTTACCTTGCCAAGCTGATCCATCAAGTTCGCCGAATTATGCAGCCGGCCAGCCGTATCAATCACCACAACATCGGCGCTGGTCTCAATGCCCTTCGATACCGCATCGAAAGCCACGGATGCTGGGTCAGCGCCCTCTGCACCACGAACGGTGGTTGCGCCCACGCGACGCCCCCACGCCTCCAACTGATCCGCTGCCGCCGCACGGAAAGTATCAGCCGCACCTAACAGCACCTTATGCCCCATCGACACCAAAACCCGAGCAAGTTTACCGGTAGTAGTAGTTTTACCGGTTCCGTTAACCCCAACCATAAGCACCACGGCGGGCTTGCCTTCATACGGAATCGCCTTAATCGAACGATCCATCTCTGGTTTACACGCCGTAATCAGGCATTCCCGCAGCATGGCGCGCGCTTCCGCCTCGCTTGAGACACCACGGGTGGCGATCATGTCGCGCAATTCCTCGACCACATTCATCGTGATCTTGACGCCCAGGTCAGCTTGGATCAATTGCGCTTCGATATCCTCCCACGCATCTTCGTCCAGGTCACCCGCCGACAACATCCCCAATACGGACTTGCCAAACACGTTTTGCGAACGAGCCAACCGACCACGCAACCGGCCAATCCGGCCCGCAGCCGGATCGATATCCTCCGTTGGTTTCGCTTCCTCAGCTGGGGTTTCGACGGCTGGTGCTTCGGCGTTAGGAGCCTGCGCTAAGGCTTCCTCAGCAGCATCGATCGCTTGAGTAGCTGCGGCCGCAGCAGCCGCAGCCTCCGTATCCTCCGCGCTTGGGGAAACAGCGTCGTCCTCAGACGTCGTCTCACCCGTCGGTTCGTCTGATTCTTCAGTTTCCTCAATTTCGTGGAATTCATCGAGCGCCGCGAAGTTTTCCTCACCCGGCTCTTCCGAATCCGCTGGCTTTTCCGGCTCTTCGGTCGAACTTGTTTCCTTGGCGGAAGCCTCAGAATTTTCTTCTTCGGCTTGCTTGTCGACGCCCTCCGTCGCAACGGATTCCGGTTGCGTGGTTACGTCAACCTCCGGCACCTGTGCTAACTCTTCTTCCACCAATAGCGCCTCATGTTCAAGTTGCGGAACAACCGGTGCCTGTTCCCCCGCTAACTCTTGACCAGGCAACACTTGCGCTTGCTTCTCGTCTTTTTTAGCAGTAGCGAAATTAAAACCACCCTGAGCTTGGTAATTACCTGATTTCTCTTGTTGCGTCAGCTCTTTTGGTTGCGCTTGATCCGCTTCTGTCTTATCAAAGCTAATGGTCTTAGCCTTTTTCCGGTTGAGACCCACCAGCACCAAAATGGCGATGAGCACAACGATGGCAAGAACAATAATGAGGATTGTCGTATTGGTCATGGTTCCATCTTGGCAAACTTCCGCCGCTTTAACATCTTCACTGCGAAGATAGGGCTAACAATTAGCTAATAATTTATAAAAACGCAGCACGCCTGCCGTCATCAACCACGGGATACAGCAGAAAAAACCAACACGTCTGCTTAGGTAATGGTTTCTCCTTGCGCTCCTACGATCAGCTTTACATCGACGACAAAAAATATTGCCGATCACATAAGCTCGTACTAATTTTTAGAACAAATATTCTAAAATTTTTGTATAACTATGTTGCATGGCGTTGCTAGGATTAGCTCGAAAATATTAGGTCAAAGCTTTAACAAATGGACTAGCCAACCAAAGGACAACACCACCATGTCTACCAAGCAAGAACTGCAGGCCGCCGTCGAAGTTTTCCGCGAGTTGGGCTGGGAGAATGCTACCCAAGATATGATCATGGGGCTCCCCGCTGGCACAAAGGAGCAGCGTGCAATTGCAGTCGCTGGGTTGAAGTCGGGTGAGTGGCAGAAATACTCCGAGGAAGAACGCGCCTTTATTAATCAGGCTGGGGTGGATCTGACCATGCTCACGCTTTTCGCTATCCGCATGGGCGCTCCCGCGCCACGATGCATATCCTTGATTGATAATTACAATCGTTTCTCCGATCTTGATGCGTTGCCGTTCATTGTGGCTGAGCGGGGTGAGAAGTTTGCGCAGAGTTTTATCAAGGCTGCGTGTGGGTCGCGGATGCCCGCACCGGGGTTTAAGTTCTTGAGTGCGGCGCCGGAAACGGTACTGCGTCTCGTGTTCGGCGATTATGGTGTTGACCTCGGTATTCCTTCCTATCCCACGTATCTTCAGGATTGGGCATGTCTTGTCTGTTTCCTGTTCCCGTCTGGTGGCGTAGATCCTAGTGATGCGGAATGGATGGAGCAGCCGTACCGGAATGAAGCGGAGCTAAAGTTTTCGGCTCTCATTCCCACGTTTCGTGCACATGTTGAGGCTGGTCTTAGTGCCGGTGTTGGGCTTTCCGGCAGCTTCGGCAGGGCGATTTTCATCGGCGCTACCGTGGGGCTACTCTCCCGCGATGAGGCACTTTCGGCGATCGCACGGGGTCTTGACCTCGCGCAACGCCAAGGTGAGCGCCGTCGTTTGGTTGCGCTTTTGACTGAGGATTTTCAGGTGACCGATGCGGAGATTTCGGCTCATTTCGCCCATTTCGCCACTGCGTTGGCTACGAGCGACCCTACTTATTGCGCTGCTTTTGGCAGCCGCATTATTGCGCTAGCTTCGGAGCTTCAGCTTGTCGACGCCGCCGCTGGCCCCCTGCACGTGACTACCGCGACGGGGCAGAAGGCCGCGCTGAAGGCTCTTGTGGAAAAACCCACGCCTCCGAGGGAAATTATCGCCCAGCTTGAGCCTCGAATTACTAAGCTTGCTACCTCGCGTAATGCTGCGGTCCAGAAGCTTGCTGCGGGTCTTCTCGCCCGGTGGAATATTGAGGAGTCGGAGGAGGAGGGTGAGTTCCTTCCGTGGGTTTCAGCCCCACCGTTGTGGGAGTGTCCGCGCTTTGATAAGGGCCCTGTGACGTTGGAGAATTTTATTTCTGCTGTGCGCCGGTCAACGTTTGGGCTGCTTGATGTCCATGCTGAGCGTCGTAATGCGTTGCTTGTGGCACTGGCCAATGAGGATATGGATGTTGCCCGTCGTGCGGTTGATATGTGCGAGGACTACGAGAGTTGGTTGTGGTTTACTAGCTCGAAGAAGGGGCGAAATGGTTTAAATCCGGTGGTGGCGCGCAGTGCTGCCTTGGTGGAGAGTTTGGGTAAAATCCCTGTGCTGCTTTCCGAACCTACGTATGAGGATCTTTCCATTGATTTTGATGATCTGATGGGGCGCCTTGAGCTGTATCGGGAGGCTGGTGCGGAGGTGATGGAACCTGACTTGCAGTTGGCGTTGTTCCGGTTGAATCTTGACACCGCTGATGCGGCGAAGGCGCGGGCGGTGGATGTTCCGATGCGTGTGTTTGGCGCTGATCATGCCAATAATTCGGCGGGCACGATCATTGCCTCCTTTATTGAAAACCCCATCACGGAACCCAGCTTGGTGGCAAAGCTTGAGAAGACGTTTGTCCCTGCCGCACCGACTTATCCATCCACGTTGGGGTTGCTTCCTCCTAGGCTTACGAGGTGGGTGAAAGATACTGGTGTGTTGCCGGTGGGGTTGTTTCCTGCGTGGATGGTCACGCCTGCTACCCACCTTGTGCGTTCTGGTATTGGGCGAAGTAAGGAGGTAGCTGCTGATATTGCCTGTGCGGTTGCGCAACTTGCCCGCAGCAGGCGCCCGCTGGGGGCTGGTTTTGTGATGAATCTGCTTGCGTTGCAGCAGCCTGGTTCGCTTCCCGTCCACGAAGATATCGCGGCCGCGCTTTTTGACGCGTGGGAGCGCGGGCTTATCCAACCAGGAGTTGCCGACCCTGCTTTGTTGGAATGGTCGACTAGTCCGGCGAAATTTTCCGGTCTTGCCCCGACCCTTGAGCAGCTTGCCCAAGATGGGTTGCTTTCAATCGTGTGGCCGGTTCTTGATGGGCTTCTTGGCCTCGCACCGAAACCTTCGGCAGCAACTGCGGAGGTCGCGGAGGCTATCTGTGCGCTTCTTCCCTCGGTAGTCCACGCGGTGGAGCAACACCAGGCATCTAGGGAGCAGTTGGCGCTTCCTGCGCTTCACCGGTTTGCTGGGATGAGCAAGGCAAATAAGACCACCGCGGCGGCGAAAAAGGCGCTGGCGTTGATCCCCGATATTTCCATGTAGCTATTCCACGTTCTTTTCATTCCCCCGTTAGAGGAGATCATTTTCATGGCTGTTAATCCCAAGCTTCAGGCCGCCGTCGAGGTTTTCCGCGAGTTGGGCTGGAACGACGTATCGAGGCAGAACTTGATGGCGCTGCCCACTGGCACGAGTGAGCAGCGTGCGATTGCGGTTGCTGGTTTGAAATCGGGCACGTGGGAAACCTTTGATGCGAAGCTGCGTCGCCCCTGCAACCACGCCGGGGTGAACTTGCAGAAATTGGCGTTGTTTGCGATCCGCATGGGTGTGCCAGCACCGCGGGCGTTATCGTTGCTGAATCGGTATGTGCGCAGTTATCCCGCCCCGATACGATTCCCCCTTATTGCTGGGCGGGGTGAAAAATTTGCCACACAGTTCATTAAGGCGGTCTATGGCACCCGCGTGCCCCGACCGGACGACTTCTATGTCAGTTTCGACCACTACTCCACGTGCATTCGGCTCGTTGCTGGTAACGGCGGTTTTTCTGTGCCGGTACCGTCAGTCGCGGGCTATATTCAGGATTGGTCCACGTTTATTGTTTCGCTTCTTCCTGAACACGTGGATCCTACTGAAACCGCTTGGATGTCCAAGCCGTGGCACATGGATGAGGACATTAGTTTTCATACGTTTGCGCCTACTTTCCGTGAGCATGTGGATAAGGGCATTGCCGCGAACCTTTCCGTTCTTGGCAGCTTCGGTAAAGTCTTGGTTGCTGGGGCTATTATGAGACTTCTTCCCCGCGAAGAGGTGCTCACAGTGTTTATGCAACAGATAGAATCCCCACAGCGACCAGCGCAGCGGCGTCGTATGGTGGAGTATCTTGTCACTGATCTCGCCGTCACGGACACGGAAATGCTCGCCCACCTCGACGTGTTCAGCGCGGCTTTGGCTACCAGCGACCCTGTTTATTGCGCCGCTTTCGGCCCAAAAATCATAGCGCTTGCCCCTGAGCCTAAGCTTGTCGACGCCGCCACCGGCCCCCTGTACCTGACCACCGCCACCGGCCAGCGCGAGGCTCTTAAAGCCCTGTTGGATAAACCGGTACCTACAGCGGACACGATCGCTACGCTTGAGCCTCGAATCCGAGAGCTTGCCCAATCCCGGAATACCGCGGTGGCCAAGCTTGCTGTGAAGCTCCTAGAACACTGGAATCTCGACCCCCAAGTTTCACAGGATGTCGCTGAGGTTCTTCCGTGGCACCCAGCCCCGCCGCTGTGGGACTGCCCGAAGTTTGATAAAGGCCCTGCTACGTTGGATGCTTTCGTCGATGCGGAGCGCCAACTCACCCCGTTGCGGGTCGATATTCATTCCGAAAAACGTGATGCGTTGCTGGTGGCACTCGCCAACGAAGATGTGGCGGTGGCGCGGCGGGCGGCGTCGACAAGCAAGTGCGTTGAGTTTCAGCGTTGGGCACGCGGGGAAGAAATACTACAGGGTAAGGGGCGGCGGCTCGGGCTGCTGCAGGCGCGCGCCGTGGCGATTGCGGATCGGTTAGGCAGTATTCCTGTGCTTTTATCCGAACCCACCTATGAGGATCTTTCGATCGATTTTGCAGACCTCATGCACCGTCTTTCCCACTATCAGGCGGCTGGCGTTGAGGTGATGGAACCGGATTTGCAGTTGGCGCTGTTTCGCCTCAACCTTGATACCGCCGACCCCGAAGCTGCGTTGGACTGTAATGTTCCCGTTCGTATGCTGCGCACCCATGTTTTAGACGAGACGGCTGGCGAAATCGTTGCTGCCTATATCCGCGACCCTCTCCCCGAACCACCGCTGGTTGCGACTAACTTTCGGCATTGGGCGGTGAATTGCGAGACTTTCGCACCTGATCAGCCGGTGTACCCGGAATCGATTGCGTATCTACCGAACCGGCTTATCCGCACATACACTTCAGAAAATGGCATTCCTGTCGGGGTGTTTCCCCGCTGGACTGTCGCACCCACGCCCCACATAACCCGCTCCTACATTGGGAAAAGCAAATATGCGGCTGAGGAGGTTGCGTGCGATGTGACTCAGCTTGCTAGGTCTAGAAAACCGCTTGGGGCGGGGTTTGTGATGAATCTCCTCGCACTCCAACAACCCGGCCCGCTGCCTGTGCACGAGAAAACAGCGGCCGCGCTTTTCGACGCCTGGGACCGTGGCCTGCTAATCCCCGGGATTGCGGATGCGACCTTGGTGGAATGGGCGGTTACTCCGACGAAGCTTGTAGGCCTTGGAAAGACTCTTGAGCAGTTAGCCCATGAGGGTTTGTTATCACTGGTGTGGCCGGTTCTTGACCCGTTGCTCAAGTGGACAATTCAGGCACCGAAACCGCCTGCGGGCACATCAGATATTGCGGAGGCGATTCTCGCACTCGCACCTTCTGTTATTCATGCTGTTGAAAGTGGTGACGCTGACGCGGATCAGCTGAAGCTTCCCAGCGTGCACCACTATGCGAACCTACCGAAATCCAATAAGACCACCAAGGCCGCACAGAAAATTCTCGCCCTAATCCCCCCAGAACTTCTGTGACCTGCCAATTTTTGACACAACCCAGCGAAATCCATGTAAGCCATCGTCATTATCGTTACGAAACGATTGAAACGATAAGGCTTTTCGTTGCAGAAAGATCGAAATAATAACGAGGATTGAACCGCATCATGTATCAACGAGGAAAAGCTTCCGAAACAGTCATAGATTATGAGCTTTTGCCTGCTTCAGACCAGGAGCTCAAATTCTCAGTCTTGGAAGAGGAACTTGTGGAAAAGCATTCAATCAAAGAACTCTCCCCCGACATTTTGAAAACGCTGCAATTACTGTCACCTGACGGTGTATATAACAAAGCAGCTGAATTGCTTGCTGATGCCAACGATTTTCTTGGTATCGACATGGCACGATTCGGATCAACCATTAACGAAATTCACGGACGGTACGATCTCACTGGAGTTTCTGTTTTGAAACAATTCCATGAAGCGCTCAGCATATTCACCCAAAACTACGTTTACGAAAAAATTGAAGGTGCTACTAGGGAAACTGTAGAAACAATTCCCAAGGAAGCTTTTCGCGAATCAATAACAAACGCTCTCGTCCACCGCGCGTGGGATGTGAGGGCGCCAATCAAGGTGAGTATGCACCCTGACAAAATAGTTGTGACGTCTCCTGGCGGGTTGCCTCCCGGAGTTTCCCCTCACGATTATGTCAATGGTCATTTTTCTCTCTTACGAAATCCAATTCTGGGGATGGTCTTTTTTCGACTTGGATATATTGAGAAATTTGGAACAGGAATCGCCAGGATAAAGCATCTTTATCAAGCAAGTGTTGTCCAACCCGCCTTTGACATTTACGATTCCTCGATCACAATCACACTCCCCATCCTTTCGGACGAGCACTCCCTTAACCAACACCATGTCAAGGTATTGGCTGCCCTCGACAATGCAACACCTCGATCCCGTTCTGAGATTGCAACTGTGGCAGCAGTGAGTCGTGCCATCACGATACGTGCGCTCAATGAGCTCATAGAGCTGGGGAGCGTGAAAAAAGTAGGTAGCGGCCCACAAACCAAGTACATGAGAAATAACTAAAAATTTCTTGCATATTGTTTGAAAAACCGTCGCCGCCAAGCGCTCATCATCTTTAATGGGCTGAGACACGAAATCATCCTCCTCAAAAGTCTTGCTTAACCAAGTCACTCCGCCAACAAAAGCAACAAACTTCTTTTCAATGAACCTCAATCCCCACCTGCACGAAGCCGTCGCGATTTTTAAAAAACTCGGCTGGGATAAAGCCGAACTGAGCGAAGCCTCCACCCTGCCGTTGGGCACCCCGGAGCAGCAGAAGATCGCACGCACAGGATTAGCTACCGGGGATTGGGGCGAAGATGTATTGGTAGAGGGTGAGGGTTGGCGCTGGATTTCGGCAGTGGACGTGAATACCAAGATGCTGGGGCTGTTCGCCACACGTCTGGGTGTTAACGCCCGTCGGGCGCTGGAGGTTCTTCCTGGGGACGCTGAAGAAGAGGTCAAAGAAGCCATTGCGGTTATTGCGCAGCGCGGTGAAGCTTTCGCCGCAGATTTCGTCTGCGCTGCCACTCTCACAGATGGCCCGCTTGGGGGTGGTTTCTTTGGGTTTCACTGGATTGCAGTTCAGGTTGCGCTGCACATGGATTTAGAAATACCGCGAAACAAGGCATTTTATATTTTTTGGGCTCAGATAGTCCTCGGTTCTTTCCGCGCTTTAAAAGTATGGGAGCCACAGCACGTGTGGCATGCGTGGTTTGATGTGGAGGAACATGCCGCCCCCGCACAGCTTTTACAGCCAACGTTTATCGCATGTGTGCAGGAAGCGGCTCGTTATCCCTCGATGGCTCTGTGTCTCGCCATTGTTGGCGCGTACCACCACGGCTGGATGGATCGCCACAACACTGTTTCCTATGCCCTGTCTTGTATTGCGGGGGCACACACACTGTGGGAAAGGGGAAGGTTGGCACGGCTGTTGTTCTTAGAACTTGGCTTGAGCGTTGATGATCTCCTCCCCCACATCAATAAGGTAGAAGAGCTGATTGCCACCGGTGATCCCGCCATGGTTTCCCGTTTCGCATTACCGCTTATGCCTCATGTTAGTGGCCAGAACTTCGTCGATATTGTGCTGCCCGCACTTAATTGCCGCACAGCGAAAACCACCGTTGCTGTTCTCAACCGACTCATCACGCTGCCCGCCCCTGACCAGGACATCATTAGCATCTTAATACCCCACATCGAAAAGCTTCTTTCCACTGAGCACCACACAACGATCAAAAAGGCCACCAAACTGCTCAAACACTGGAACCAACCTGTCCCAGAAGTCCAACAGTGTCAGCGCAGCTACGCCTGGATTAACCCACCAGAACTCTGGGAGCTACCCCGATTTGAGCGCGGTGTTGCCAGCGTCGAAAAGCTCACACACGCGGTGCAAACGTTGGAAAAACGCGAACGCAACCGCCTGAGCGCTTTCGACCTCGAATTAGAGCGCTTCCTTGCATTAGCCAACGACCTTGCCCGCACCGACCCTGACGCCGCGAAAGCACTGCTTAGTAAAACTCCCATTTTTAACCGCATCTGCCAGATCTGGGCGCTTGGCCCGAACCCTCACCTGCGGATCACCACCAACTACTTGGCAGAGCTCATTGAGCGGCGAGTTTCTGAACTGTTTGCGGCACTCGGCGAACTGCCGTGCCTTCTATCGGAGCCGTCCTTTGTGGACCTTTCGATCACCGCCTGCGACTTTATCGCGCGCCTGCAAAAATACCGCGACACTGGGACTCCCGTGCTGGAAAACGACCTGCTCTTCGCCCTCACAAGGTTGAACCCCGACACTTTCACCGAAGCCGCTATCACGCAAATTGAGCAATTAGATGTTGCGCTCAGACATGTGGAAAGAATCCCCGCTGAATACACCGTTGCGCAGGTGGTGAAGGAATACCTGACTGTTGATATTTCTTCCGACCCCAATTGGGGCGAAAATTTTAGTTACTGGACGTCTTACATTGCAGACCTTGCGAAAGACTTCCGCGAACCCGATGAAGACCAAGACCCAGAGTTGTGGCAATTGCAGTTTCGTTTAATATGTGAGCACCCAGTCACTGATCTTACTGTTGACCTACATCAGATGGCTCACCACGGGAAACCACTCACGCCACACGGTGCCATGCTCGTGTTCGACTGCCAGCGCCCAAGCATGGGTGGTTCTGCCGAAACCCGCACCCTACTGAACACAATATGGCAGCGCGGGCTTCTTCACCCCGGTGTTGCCGACCCTAACGTTCATTTCACGTTCGGTTTTGGACGCTTAAAAGAGCTTGCTGTTGTGCTTGACGACGCCGCCCACGACGGCATGTTATCGGTAGTGTGGCCACTGCTTGACGCCCTCATCGGATTCTCCCTCAACCAAGACCAACTCCTGCCAGGAACCACACAGATCGTCAACCTCATCGAACGCCTCGCACCCACAGTGAAAAAAGCTGTTGCCGACAAAACAGCACCCCACAACTCCTTCGACCTACCAAACCTCCATACGCTTGCAAAACGACCGGAAAAAGACAAAGCAATCACCGCCGCCAGAAACGCACTGAAAACCCTTGGCCTGTGAAAGAGAAACCTCTACAGCAATGAAACTCAACCCTCACCTAGACGAAGCCGTCGCGATTTTTAAAGAACTCGGCTGGGACAAAGCCGAGATCAGCGAAGCCCCCACCCTGCCGTTGGGCACGCCGGAGCAACAGAAGATCGCACTCAAGGGATTGCGCACTGGGGATTGGTCGGCGTACGAGGAAACCGATTCTGGCAAGTCACGTTGGGTTTACGCAATCGATGTTGATGAGGAGATGCTGGGAATTTTCGCCACTCGTATTGGGGTTAATGTAAAACGCGCCGTCGAGGTCCTTCCGTGGGAAAATCAACGACTCAAAGCCACGATTATTCAAGAACGTGGCCTTAAGTTCGCCGAAGAATTCGTGGCAAAGGTGTTCGCATCAAATCGTGGAAACAACATATTGATGCACGACTCTGCCCTCGAAGTGATCCTGCATATGGGACTTAACCACCCCACTTCCAAATCTTTCTACACCGCATGGATACGAGGGCTGAGTAATGCACTCAGTAACCTTGATAAATCCATTCCCCTTCACATGTTCGAGCCCACATTCGCCACCATTTTCCCGAAGGCACTCGAGCATATCTCCAACGAATTCGTCTCCCTTCCATTACTCGCCGCAAACTTGTGTCAGGTTGAGTGGATCGATCGAGCAACCGCCATCACCATGGCGCTACGAGGCCTTGAACAAGCGAAAACACCAAGCGAAAGAAAAGCTGAAACCCTGATCCTCTTCAGCGAACTTGGCACAACTAGTGCGGAACTTCTCAACCACGTCGAGCATCTTTGTGGTTTCATCGCCACAGGTGAAACCGCCATGGTGGAGCAGTTTGCTCTACGTCTCATCCCCTGCGTGGAAGACGCACAGCTTGCCGATGTAGCTCTACCCGCGCTCTACACAAAAACGAAAAAGACCAAACTATCAGTACTGAAAGCCCTCCACGATCGGCCCCAACCCTCCCCTGAGACGCAAGAAATCCTCCTGCCACGCCTAGAAGAACTCGCCCACAGCCGCGACGCCACAACCGCAAAACAGGCCACCGCACTCATCGGTAATTGGGGTGTTGCGGCCACCGAACCCCCACTAGGCACCCCCACCTGCACGTGGGAGGATACACCTGAGATCTGGGAGCTGCCCCGATTTGAGCGTGGCGCTGCCAGCGTCGAAAAGCTGAGCCAGGCTGCGCAGCAGCTTGTTGCTCACAAACGCGAAGAACATCAGCGCCTAGCAGACGTTGATGTGGAGCGGTTTTTCGCGCTCGCCAACGAACTCGCACGCACCGACATTGATGCTGCTCGGCGCGCCTTGAAAGGGACAACCGGGATTATTGATGGTGTGTTCGCGCAATGGGCGGATGACCCTAGCGAAGTGAGGTATTTGACTAATTCGCAGCGGCGGACGGTTATCCCCGCGCGGTGTGATCAGCTTGTTTCGCGGCTGGGTAAGATTCCCTGCCTGCTTTCTGAGCCTTCTTTCGTGGATTTGTCGATCACCGCCGATGACCTCGTGAAACGCCTGAAAGCATATGAAGATGCAGGTGTTGCGGCGCTGGAGGCGGACCTGCAGCTCGCATTGGCGCGGCTCAACCTTGACACCATCACTCCCGATACCGGCGCCCAGCTTGACGTGCTCGATGTGCCCCTTGAGCTGGCAAGTGGTGCGTTGTTCCGCCGCAGCGCGACACAGATCGCGAAGGATTACCTGACTGATCCGCTTAGGGAGCCGCTGTTGAAATGTGTGTCGGGCACGGTTGAATTGCAGCCCCACCCCACCCCAGATTCTTTGGCGGGGCTGCCGCGCCGTTTTTGGTTGGGCAGGCCGGATCCCACAAACTCGTTGAAGGCGTGGGATTCCACCCACTATTTTTGTGTGTTTCCGCACTTCGGCGACGCCGCGTTCCTGGATCTTGCATGGTCGACGTTCGTTTCCCCTGAGGATTTGCCGGGTATTGTGCAGGCGGCACGTCGCGGTGCGCCGCTCCCGCCCGCCGCTGCCATCAACTTTTTCGGCACGCAGCGGCCCATCAAAAACGCTGGCGGCGAGTTCGTCACCGCGCTTGCACAGGCGTGGCAGCGCGGCCTGATCAGGCCAGACGTTGCCGACGTTGCGTTCCTCGATTGGGGTGAAAAGCTTGGGCATCTGAAAGCTCTTGCTTTAGCGCTTGACGACGCCGCCCACTCAGGCATGTTATCGGTCGTGTGGCCCATCCTTGATGATCTCATCGGCGTCTCATTGCAGGAATCCAGTTTGGTGGCAGGAACCGCAGAGGTGGCACTCGTGATGGAAACTCTTACCCCCAGTGTTGCCGCTGCCATTGTGGCTGGTCGTGCGCCCCAGGAAACAGCTCGTGTGCCGCACTTGCGGGCGCTGGCTGCACGTAAGGGTAAGAACAAGGCGGTCACCGCAGCGAAAAGCGCCATCGGGATTCTGCCCGCCAGTACTTAAAAATTTCCTCCCCCTAAAAGCACACTCAAAAAGGACAAAAAAACATCATGAAACTCAACCCCCACTTGCAGGAAGCCGTCGCGATTTTTAAAGAACTCGGCTGGGATAAGGCCGAGATCGGCGAAGCCCCCACCCTACCGTTGGGCACCCCGGAACAGCAGAAGATTGCACTGAAAGGGTTACGCACCGGGGATTGGGGAAAAAGCGGGCAGATAGATGAAAATAGTTGGGGCTGGACTCCTGCTGTTGACGTTAACACTATTATGTTGGGGTATTTCACCACCCGCCTAGGGGTGAGCGTCAAACGCGCAGTTCAGGTCCTCACCATGTATGATGACAGGACTACCGCTGCGGTAATCCAAGCATGTGGCCAAGACTTCGCCGAAGAGTTCATCGCTGAAGTGTTTTCAAAGAATAGCCTCGCCAACGAGCGCATGAGATGCCCCGCTCTCGAAGTGGTGTTGAGCATGGGGCTTGAATACCCCGAGCATGAGAATTTCTACAACGAGTGGGCATCTATCCTCCTTGTTTCCTTCGAAAATGGGTATAGGGCGTTGCCGTTGGAACTGTTTCAGCCGACATTTACTGAGATTTTCCACAAAGCACAAGACAGTACTTTCCCTGCCTTTGGCAAGATAGCGCGGGAAGCGCTGAAGGTGGGCTGGATTGACCGCGAAATCGCGATCACAACCACTATCACCAGCATCGGGAAGGCAAGTTCGCCAGGTACCCGCAAAGAGGAAACCGAGGTACTTTTCCACGACCTCAACGCCAGACCGGAAGAAATCCTCCCCTTCTTCGACCTCATTACCGGGGTGGTTGCTACCGCCGAAGCCCCCATGGTGGAACAATTCGCCCTCCGACTCATCCCCCTCGTGGAAGACACACAACTTGCCGATATCGCACTTCCCGCCCTCTACGCGAAAACCAAAAAAGCCACCCTCGCTGTTGTGAAAGCCCTGCGTGCGCGGCCGAAGATCACCGCTGATACCCGCGAAGTCCTTGCACCCCGCATTGAGGAATTGAGCACGTCACGCGACGCCACCACCGCGAAGCTTGTCTCAAACATTCTCACCGAGTGGGGTGCCACCGTCACACAACCAACCGCAGCCCCAACCAGTAGATGGGAGGACACACCGAAACTCTGGGAGCTGCCCCGATTTGAACGCGGCGCTGCCAGCGTCGACACGCTCAGCCAGGTAGCCCACAAACTGACCGCCGAAAAACGCGAAAACCATCATGATGTTTCGGACGTTGACATGGAACGCTTCTTCGCACTCGCCAACGAATTGGCACGCACCGACATCGAGGCTGCGCAGCGGGCGTTGAAGGGGACGAAAGGTATCGCCTATGGTGCGTTCGCCAAGTGGGCGGAAAACCCCACCATGAAACGCTGCTATCTGCCGCTATCCACGAACGAGATTTTCCCCGCGCGGCTGCGGCAGTTTATACCGAAACTCGGGAAAATCCCATGTTTGCTCTCAGAGCCCTCCTTCGTGGATTTGTCGATCACCGCTGACGACCTCGTCGAACGCCTGAAAGCATATGAAGATGCGGGTGCTGCGGCGCTGGAGGCAGACCTGCAACTCGCCTTGGCGAGACTCAACCCCGACACCATCACACCCGATACGAGTGCCCAGCTTGAAGTGCTCGATGTGCCCCTTGAGATGGAAGACAGGGAGCTCTTAAGCCGCAGCGCCACACGGATCGCGAAAGACTATCTCAGCGACCCGGTGAAGGAACCAACCCAAAAACGCTTAGCAGGCAAGGTTGTGCTGAAACGGCACCCGATTCCCAAATCTTTAGCAAGGTTACCGAAGCGCCTCAGGCTTAATAACTCTGACTACACGCACTACTTTTGTGTGTTCCCACACTTCGGCGACTCTGGCTTCCAAGACCTCGCATGGTCGAAGTTCATTGCTCCTGAGCTGCGGCCAGCAATCTTGCAGGCCGCTCGCCACGGAAAACCGCTCCCACCAGCAGCAGCCATCAACTTTTTTGGTTTGCAGCGCCCCATCGAAAATGCTGGCGGCGAGTTCGCCACCGCGCTAGCACAGGCATGGCAGCGCGGCCTGATCAGGCCAGGCGTTGCCGACATCGCGTTCCTCGACTGGCGCGACGAACTCATGTTTATCAAGGCGTTTGCCACCGCGCTTGACGACGCTGCTCACTCAGGCATGCTATCGGTCGTGTGGCCCATCCTTGACGATCTCATCGGGGCATGCATGCAAGGCCCCAGTTTGGTGGCAGGAACAGCCGAGGTGGCGCTCGTCATGGAAACGCATGCCCCTGCTGTTGCGGCTGCAATCGCGGAAGGCCGCGCCCCAGAAAATGCTGGCCTAGTACCCAACCTGCGCCAACTCGCGGCACGTAAAGGTAAGAACAAGGCGATCACTGCGGCGAAGAACGCTGTGGCGCTGCTTCCCAGCACTAAAGGTGGGGAAGTGTCCGCGCCTGAACCTGCGGAAGTGCCTGTTTTGTCCGATGCTGAGTTTGAAAAACGCTGGAAGCATGCGGGAACGAACCCTGCCGCCCCTGTCGGTGATGATGTTGAGATTTCTTTCGCCTGGCGCGACGCAGGCGCAAAGCCCAAGTGTATGACCGCCACCATTCGCATCCCTGCGCTGGGGCAGACTGTGCGTGTGGATAAAGAATATGGGTGGTTTTACGACATCACCCATGAGCGCCAATGTGAAGTATTCACCGAGGATGGCTCAGAGAAATACTTACGGTGGGATAGGCGCGAAAGCCAGCTTGTTTTAGCTCCTGACCGCGAAGGGAGGGTTGCTGGCCCCATACCTAGTTTCCTGCTTTCCATTCTTCTGGCCTATACCTGCGACGGGAAACACCATCAGACAGCACAGTACAACCTGAAAGAGTTCGTTTCAGCCATGCGGTTAAGCCCTGACGTAGTTGCTGAATCCATGCAGGATGTGCTTTCGTTTGCGGATTTCAGCCCCGTGCCAACCCTCAACCTAATGGAAAAGAAACCTCAGATGGTCCAATTCTTGTGGCCAGCTTTGACGGAAAGCCTGAAACACGCCGCACAGCTTATTGAGCAGGAGGTTTATCCACGCTGGCTCAACAAAGTACTTGATGTGGTGAAGTTCCACGCGCCCGTTCTGATTGCCGCTACTACCCGTGATCGCATTCCTGCCACGGAGTGGGCTTGTTTACAGCAGCTTCGCAGCATGAAAAAGAAGTGCGCCGCGAAAACCAAAGCAGAAGAACTCGCACGCATCTTCCCCGCCACCACACCCACACCCTAGAAGAACAGAAGCTGAGACGCTATGAAAGTCAATCCAGATCTAGAGCAAGCTATCGACATCTTCAAAAAACTCGGCTGGAACACGGCCAGCTTCGATGAGGTAATGACCCTTCCGCTGGGCACCCCGGAGCAGCAAAAGATCGCGCTCAAGGGGCTGCGCACTGGGGATTGGGATGGTTACGGCACTACTGACTCAGGCAGATGGGGCTGGATTTCTGCCATTGATGTCAATTCCGCTTTGTTGGCGCTATTCGCCACCCGAATTGGGGTTGGTGTGAAACGCGCAATCGAAGTTCTTCCGTCAGAACTGCACGAGCTTAAAGCCGCAATTATTCAAGAACGTGGCGAAAAATTCGCCGGAGATTTTGTGACCGAAGTATTCACCCGAAACCGTGGCAACAACGTGTTTATGGACGAAGCCGCCCTAGAAGTTGTTCTGCGGATGGGACTCGATCATCCCAAGACCGAAATCTTTTACGGCACCTGGGCGCGGGAACTGAGACGAGCATTAGATAACGGTATCAATCCACTCCCCGTCGAACTATTTGAATCCACATTCACCACAATTTTCTCCGAGGCACTGGATTTGTGCCCTGATGACTTCACTTACTTAGCTGCGCTGCTGCTTGACGCAGGTTGGATTGATCGTGCAACCGCTGTCAGCACTGCACTTCGCAGCATCGATAAAGCTGGCTCACCTGGTATTCGAAAAGACGAAACCCTCGTTCTTTTCGAGGAAATAAAGGTCACGACAACAGAGCTTTTGTGCCACACTGATCTTCTTTGCGGTTTTATCTCTACAGGTGAAGCCGTCATGGTGGAACAGTTTGCCCTGCGGCTCATCCCTTGTGTTGAGGACGCCCAGCTTTCCGACGTAGCTCTCCCCGCGCTCTACGCAAAAACGAAAAAGGCAACCCTGGCCGTACTAAAAGCACTCCATGATCGGCCACAGCCGCATCCCGAGACACAGGAAGTTTTGCTCCCCCGCCTCGACGAACTTGCCCATGGCCGTGACACGACAACCGCGAAACAGGCCACCGCCCTCATCCATCACTGGGGTCTTGATGCCACCGAACGTGAAGATGCCAGCCTCATCACCTACGCGTGGGAGGACGCACCTAGGCTCTGGGAGCTACCCCGATTTGAACGCGGCGTCGCCAGCGTCGAAAAGCTCGCGGAGGTTGCACAGAAACTTGTTGCTCAAAAGCGCGACAAGTACCTCGACGTTTCAGACATCCACATAGAGCGGTTTCTCGCGCTCGCCAACGAGCTTGCCCGCACTGATGTTAAGGCAGCTCAGCGCGCATTGAAAGGCGCAACCCAGATCGCGGGCGGCTTATTTGCGGAATGGGCGGTGCGACCGCAACGAAAGCGGTACACGATCATCACTTATTCGAAGGAAATTTTCCCGGCGCGGCTAAGGCAGTTGTTGCCTAGGTTGGGGCAGCTGCCGTGTTTGTTGTCGGAGCCGTCTTTCGTGGATTTGTCGATCACCGCGGATGACCTGGTTGAGCGTTTAACTTGGTATCACAAAGCGGGTGCGTCGGTGTTGGAGGCGGATTTGCAGCTGGCGCTTGCGCGGCTCAATCCTACAAGCATTACGGCGAGTACGGCCGGGCAGCTGGCGGCGTTGGATGTTTCTGTTGTGCTGGAGGACGGTACGGTTTTTGGGCGGAGCGCCACCCAGATTGCGCGGGAGTATCTTACAGATCCGGTGCGTGAGCCTGGGCATAAGCTTGTTGCTGGGGAGATGGTGATTAAGGCGTTTGCGTTGCCTGAGTCGCTTGCGGGGTTGCCGATGCGCCTGCAGTTGAATAATTGGGATAAGACGGATTATTACTGTGTGTTTCCGCACTTCGGCAATGCCGCGTTTCTGAATCTGCGGTGGTCACCCAAGAAGGACCCCGAGGATGCGGCGGGGATCATGCAAGTCGCACGCCACGGAAAACCCCTGCCACCAGCGGCGGTCGTGAATTTGTTTGCTGTGCAACGCCCCACCAAAAACGCAAGTGCAGAATTTAGCGTGGCGCTGAGCAATGCGTGGCAGCGTGGCTTGATCCGCCCGGGTGTGGCCGACATTGCGTTTCTGGATTGGTGTAGCAAGCTTGGGAATCTGAAGTCCCTTGCGTTAGTGCTTGACGACGCCGCCCACGCCGGGATGTTATCGGTAGTGTGGCCCATTCTTGACGATCTCATCGGTGCCTGTATTCAGGACACCAGTTTGGTGGCTGGAACAGCTGAGGTGGCGGTGGTGATGGAAACTCTTGCCCCGAGTGTGGCAGCCGCTATTCGTGATGGTCGAGCGCCTGCGGCGGCGGGGCTTGTGCCTCATGTGCGCCAGTTGGCGAAGCGGAAGGGAAGGAATAAGGCGGTCAAGGCAGCACAAAACGTGGTGGCTATTGTGGCGGATACATCCCCAGATTTGGCAGACCAGTCATGGGTTTCGGATCAGATGAGATCAATCCTCGCTTGGGGCAGGCCGTTGAGGTGTTTCGGGAGCTTGGGTGGGATCGACCTTCGTTTTCGTTAGCGCCGACTCTCCCGGTGGGCACGGTTAAGCAGCAGGAAGTTGCGGTGGCGGGGTTGAATTTTGATTCTTGGTCTGTACTTGAAGGATCCGGCATTGCCGAAAGTATGGCCCCGGGTGATTCTGTGCGGATGTTTGCGTTTTTCGCGGTGCGCATGGGTGTGGATGTCGAACGCGCGTTGGAAATTTTTTCTGCTCCGGTTCACGATAATTTCGATGGCGGGCTCGCGACACAGGTTGCTGTTCTTTCTGGTCGTGGGGTTGCGTTTGCCACGGAGTATGTGATTGGAAAGTTCGCCCAGTATGACCCTAGTTCGGGAATGCTTGTCGACGCCCTCGGGGTTATCCTCAACCTTGGGCTTAAGACCCCTGATGATCACGTGTTTCTCCACGCATGGGTTTTAGGGTTGGAGTGCAGTCTTGAGGGGTACAACTGGTATGGGGTTGAGGATTATCTTTTACCCCTCGACCTGTTTCGTCCCACTTTCCTTCCACTGATCAGGCAGGCAGTCGCCGACCCTGCCCTCCGCGTGGAGTTGATTCTCACCACCGCGCACCGGCTTGGTTGGCTCAGCCGCGAGGATTTTATAGGCCTTGTTTTACAGCGCGTTGCCGCCACCTGCCCCGAACCCCAGGTCGCCGAGGTTGTTTCCCTCGCCGTGGCAACCTGTGAAAAGAAGACTATTGTTGCTGTTTTCAAGGCTTTGAAGAAGCGCCGCACACCCAGTGATGAAACGCTTGACACGCTTGTGCCCATCATCAACACACTCGCGTCGTCTCAAGATCACCTATCCGACCACCAGACGAGAAAGAAAGCCACCGAACTGCTCCACCACTGGGGCATTTACCGCACACGGTAGCCGCCAAGAGGTTACCCTGAAGAAAAAACATTTCACCACTATCCACATTTTTCTTTTTTCTCAAGAAAGCCACACTGAGACTTATGACCTCCACCTCCCCCGCCACAATCAACCCGCACCTTGCTGAAGCGATAGCTCTATTCAAGGAACTAGGCTGGCACGAAGCCCCGCTATCGTCTGCCCCCACCCTCCCACTGGGCAGCGCGGAGCAGCAAAAGATCGCGCTCAAGGGGCTGCGCACGGGTGACTGGAGTGGTTTTAATCCCAAGGGGAAAAAGAAGTCTGTGTTAGCGGGCATTGACCGTGACATGCTGGGGTTTTTCGCCGTGCGCTTAGGGGTGGATGCACAACGCGCGGCACGCCTGCTTGACCGCAAAAACCGTGAGATCAACGTGGCGGTGATTCAGCAACGTGGTGCGGAGTTTGCCACCGAGTTCGTCCAGTATGTGTTTGCACCACGTTCGCAGGTGAACCCACTTCTGAAGGATACTGCCCTCGAACTTGTCTTGCGGATGGGCCTGGATCACCCCACCACCGCCGATTTTTACGACACCTGGTTATCCAAGGTTTGCAGCTCCTTCGCCGGTAGCAACACGAGCATCCCACTGTCGGTTTTCCGCCCAACGTTTTCCACCTTCCTTGAACAATGCGCCGAGTACGGAACCTACCCTGTCACCGACGCCACCGTTGATGGGTACATGCGAGGCTGGGTGAGTGAAGAACTGGCGGTGAAGCTCACCCTCGATGGCATCGAATCCGCAGAGTCCATCACTAATCGCAAGGGTCACGCAGTGGCACTGGCCACCGAAATCACCCCTGATCCGAAGGTTCTTCTCCCCCACCTTGCTAGGATCGGCACGCTTGTTGCCACCTTGGAACCGCCACTCGTCGAGGCCCTGGCCGTGCCGCTGATCCCCATTGTGGCGGATTCCGACCTGGCTGACATTGCCCTTGCCGCACTGTATGTGACAACAAAGAAAACCCTCCTTGCGGTGCTGAAAGCGCTGCGTACGCGGGAAAATCCAGACTCTAGCACCAAAGAAGCCCTCAGCCCGCGGCTTGAAGAGCTTTCCGCCTCCCCAGATGCGACCACAGCAAAACACGCCACGGCGCTGCTTAGACAGTGGGGCACGCAGTTGACCGAAACGCCCACCACCGAGCCCACATGCCGGTGGGAAGACACACCGAAACTCTGGGAGTTACCCCGATTTTCACGCGGCGCTGCCAGCGTCGAAAAGCTAGCTGAGGTGGCGCAGATCCTTGCGCAGCGGGGTCACGGCGAGTTCTGCCACGTCTTAGACATCCACATTGAGCGTCTCCTCGCCCTGACAAACGAGCTTGCCCGCACCGACCGCGATGCGACGCGTCTTATGCTGAAGACAACGCCCACGCTTCTCGACGGCGTTTTCGCGCAGTGGGCTAAAGACCCAGAAAACTCCGCCAGCAAGACACCCAGGTTCGCAGGTGTTGCCCGTGCGAGGCTGCGGCGGCTGATCCCCAAGCTGGGGCAAGTGCCCTGTTTGCTCTCCGAACCCTCCTACGTAGACATGTCGATCACCGCCGATGACCTGGTCACACGCCTTGCTCAGTACGATGCGGCGGGGGTTGCCGCCCTAGAATCCGATCTGCAGCTCGCCTTAGCGCGGCTTAACCTCGACACCATCACAGACGACACCGTAAAACAGCTGGCAGCGCTGAACGTCCCCCTCGAACTTGAAAACGGTACCCATTTCGAACGCACCGCTACACAGGTTGCCGCGGACTACCTCTCCACCCCGTTCACCGAACCTGCCGTGAGCTTCAACCGTGGCTTTGTGCAACTGAAGTTCGACAAAAACCCAGCCTCGCTTGAGGGTCTGCCCATCCGATTTTTCAGCAGCAGCGCCTACGCATTGCCCCATCACTGGGTGTTCCCGCACTTCGGCAACGCCGCTTTCACCGACATGAAATGGGGCTCCTTCATCGACGCCGACACCGTCGTGGGCATAAACCAAGCTGCACGCCACGGCACACCCCTCCCGCCGGCAGCGGTGATCAATCTCCTGGCGATGCAACGCCTGACCAAAAACGGCGCGGATTGCAGCACAGCGCTGCTCAAAGCGTGGCAGCGTGGCCTGATCACACCAGGGGTTGCCGACATTTCTTTCCTCGACTGGCAAGAAAAAATCAGCAACCTGAAAGCACTCGCCTTAGCGCTTGACGACGCCGCCCACCTAGGCCTGTTATCGGTCGTGTGGCCGGTACTCGACGACCTCATCGGGGCCTCACTAAAAGCATCCAGTCTGATAGCGGGAACCGCCGATGTGGCAGCCGTGATGGAAAAGCTAGCACCCGCGGTCGCGGATGCGATCAAGGAAGGGCGTGCGCCTCACGATGCCGCTGCGGTGCCACACCTGCGCACGTTGGCCGCCCGACGGGGGAAGAATAACGCGGTCACGGCGGCGAAGAAGGCCGTAGCAGTGTTGCCCGCTACTTCCAGTCCTGTCGTGAGTGCGCAACCTGCGCCAACGGTTGAGTATGCGGAAGCCACACTCTTGGATGATGCGGAGTTTCGGAAGCAGTGGATCACCGACCGGTCCACCGCGCACACACCCATTGTTGATGGCGCTCAGCTGTCGCTTCGCTGGGAGAATCCGCTGGCAAAGCCACGATGTATGAGAGTTGACTTGTATCTGCCCCACCTGGGCCAGACTGTTTCCGTCTACCGAAAAACCGGCTGGTTTTACGATATTGTCACCGAGCAACAGTGCGAAGTCTTCACCGAAGAGGGCCCTAAGAAGTGCCTTCGGTGGGACGAATCGGCTGGGCAGCTTGTGTTGAATGAGGATCGCGGCCAGATGACGAGGGAAACCGGTGTCACGGCTGTGCCGCAGTTCCTTCTCCCCGTTCTCATGGCTTTCACCTGCGACGAGAAGTACGGCACCGACGGCTGTAAGGCGCTGAAGGATTTCATAGGGTGGGCCCGCTACTCCCCGGAATATGTCGCCGATGCTGTTCGAACAGTGCTGCCCTTTGAGCAGTTCAACCCAGCGAAAGCAGCACAGTTTATGGCAAAACAGCCCCAAGTCTTATCGTTACTGTGGCCCTTGCTGACCGAAAGCCTGCGCCACGCCGCAGCACAAGTAGCGGAAGGTTCGGTGCCACGCTGGCTAAATAAGGTGCTTGAGGTGGTGTATTTCCAATCAGACCTGCTTGCCAGCGCCACTGTTCGCGGCCACATTCCGGCAACCGAATGGGCCGTACTCCACGAGCTTGGCGGCATGAAGAAAAAGTGTGCTGCCCGCGACAAAGCTATGCGGTTGGCGGAAATTTTTGATGCGGCTCTAGCACACGGGTGATCCCCCACCCCCAGGGTCGAACAAATTTTCTAGAACATTGGGGGCTTCATGTTAGGCCAAGGGCGTAGTTTTGTTAGCACCCAGCAACCTTTACCCCAACAATCATCAACGAAAGGACTAAACACCATGTCTGCCCAACTGAAAGCAGCCGTTGAGATCCTCACCGAACTAGGCTGGGCAAACCCCAACGCTGCCAACGTTTTCACCCTTCCGTTGGGCACGACTGAGCAGCAAAAAATAGTTGAAAGCAGCCTGAAATCAGGCACTTGGATGGGACAAGGCTGGAACCCTGACGATCCGCTCAAAGAACACGGTGAAGTCTCAAGCAAAAACGCCCTACTATACCTGCTTCGGATCGGTTTCCTCCCCAACCGTGCGTTCACATCAAACACCATTGCCTGCTTAGACAAGCCAACACTTCTCGCCGTACTGGAAGCCGCTGAAAAACCCTTCGCCGAAACAATCATCCACCACAACTACTCAAGTGTTATCAGGTTCGGTGAACACGAACCCACAAGACTCGGCGCAACAATCGTGCAGGTCATACACTCGAAAAACCTACCGCTACCTGCGACTATCGAATACCTCAAAGATTGGGCAGCGCTGGCCGCATTAGCTTTAGGAACCCGCGAGGTTTCCATGTGGGATAATGGACCAACCCCTCCGGTTGAGGTTTTTTTATCGCGTTTTGCTGAACACCTCACCCTCGGTGTTGAACTCGGAACCCCCGCAACAGGACCATTCAGCAGTGTCTTTACAGCAGGGCTTCATCGTGGCTGGATCAGCCGCGACACAGCACTCGACCTCGCCGTTCAGGGACTCACCCTAGCCACCCGACCCGGCGACCGGAAACGCTGGACAGAAATACTCACCACCGACCTTCAAGCAACGCCCGAAGAACTCCTTCCCCACGCACAGCAACTACACCAAGCCGTTGCCACCGGCGAAACCCCACTCATCGAACACATCGCCGTCCCACTCATCCCACACCTAGATCTTAAGGAACTCACCGACCATGCTTTGCCCGCGCTTTACGCGAAAACCGCCAAAGCACTCACCCTCGTACTGAAAACACTCGCAAAGCTCACCCCTCACCCGGACGTCACCGAAGCGCTAGGGCCACGAATCGTCGAGCTTTCTGGACACGGCAACCTGCCCATCCAGAAACTCGCCGCCGCACTTACAACCAGCTGGAACGTCCCTCAACATGAAAGCACTGACGCGACACCAAACACCACCTTCACCCCATACATCCCAGCACCACCGGTGTGGAACGTGGAGCGGTTCGCACCCAAGCCAGCAGATCTAGCAGCTAAGCTCGCGGAAGGCGATCTTGATGATCCATTTAACAGCACTCTTGCCAGTGAAGAACTTATCCACCTCATTGTTGAGGGCGCATACAGCAATCCCGAAGAAACTCGACGTACGCTCAGCGGTGTCACCGAACGCGACGAGAAAGGGCTTATTTACACTTGGGTAACGGGAAAGAAAATCAATGAAAGATTGAGGGAGTTTCACGGAAACTACTTCGGCCCCTTGTCACGGCTAGGAAAGATCCCGTGCCTTCTGGCACGCCCCTCTTTCGTGGACCGCAGCATCCTTGTCCCCGACCTGCTCGAGCGGCTTGAGCGTTACGTTGAGTCTGGGGCGAAGGCAATTGCCTCCGACTTAGAGTTGGCAATCACACGCCTAGACGTTTCAGGCATCGACATCCCCGCGACGCAAAAAATCTTAGAAAAGTTCAGCATCCCTATTTCCGTCTCGGCGCGGAAAGACATGTCTTATACGGTGGGTGAAGTACTCGCCGCTTATATCGCCGATCCGTTCGTCGATCCTGGTTTGTCTTATCGCGATGACTACGCGGAGACAACAATCCCGATCCCCGAAACGTTGTGGCAATTTCCCGAATTCTTTGGTGGCGATAAAGAACTCGGCGGTGGTTATCTGAGTAGTTTCCCACTGTTCGGCGATGTTGCAGCGGTCGCTTTCATCTTCGCCGACGAAGCGAATTCCGACGTAGACCACTATTGTGATCAGCTTTCTTATCGCCGTTCACCGCTTGAACCTGGCATGGCCATGAACCTCCTGTCCCTGTATCGTGCAGGGAATCCAGCGACAAAAGAACGCGCATTCAACGCAACTGTCACCGCCTTCACCAGGGGTTTACTCCGCCCCAATGTTGCCGATATCAAACACTTAGACTGGCGCGACCATCCCCCAACGCATCTGGCTCAGCTCATCGACACCACCCGCGAGCTTGCCGACGCCGGCCTACTATCCGTGTGCTGGCCACTGTGGGAACACATCCTCAACTACTCCCACACCCAGCCGAAACCACTCACCGGAATCCACCACGTCGCCCACGCCATGGCCGACTACGCACCCTCAATCACCCACGCGGTCGTCGAAAGGCAAGCAGAAGTTGAGGCTGCGCAGGTACCAGCACTACGCACACTCGCAACAAGTAAGGCAAAAAACAAGGCCGTCACGTTTGCGAAGGAGGCGGTGAAACACCTGCCCGTAATCACAAAGGATTCCGCAGCTCAACCAGCATCCACAACACAGCCAGTAACTTGGTCCGCCACAATCATTCCCAACACACCAGATGTCACAGAATTTATCCCGAACCCTGAAACAGGTAGTCTCTACCCCATCACTGTGAAACCTTCGGGTTTTGAACAACCGCTCACTACCCAATACGACACCAGCATCGATTTCTGCACCACAGGAAAACTTCAAGTCACCACACCAGACGATGTGTGGAATTACCTCTTCTGGGATTCCGAAACCGCTTCGCTTGTGGCCGAGGAAAGAACTGACGCCTACTTCAACTTGCCAGATCCCACCGCGCACAAGGAACATGTTCCATTTGTGGTTCCCGACAGCTTTGTCGCAGTCATGCTTGCTCACCTCTCTTCTGGTGATCGATACCAAGCGAAATGGCAGCTACCAAGACTATTCCGGTCTGCGCATATCGGGTCGCCAGCTATAGAAGCGGCAATGAAAAGACTCCTTCCCTTCCCCGACTTCAATCCGGGGAAGGCTCTTGCCCTGCTGAATGAAAAACCGGAATTAGTCCAGTACCTGTGGCCGATGCTCACCGAACCACTCGCGCACGCGGCAACACTAACCACAACACCGAAGTGGCTCAACGTGGTCTTAGACGCTGTGATCTTCCACCAAGACACCCTCAAACACCACACGCCCAGCCACATCCCAGCAGAAAAATGGGAACCACTGTCCACTCTTGTCCAAATCATGACGAAGAAATCCGCTGCTAAAACCAAGGTTGACCAGCTCAACCGCTTCTTCCACCGGTGAAAACCGCCTCAAAACGTCTCGGTATTTGAAGGAACCCTGCCACCATGTCCACGCAACTTAAGAAAGCCCTCGATATGCTCACCGAACTTGGGTGGGCCAACGCCCAGCCCCTCAATGTTCTTAGCCTGCCGCTAGGCACTGATGATCAGCAGAAACTGCTCATCAAAGCCCTTAAGTCCGGGGCGTGGCTGAACCAATCTCATGTTGGTGAAAATTGGGTGGGCAACATCCTGTTCTACCTGTTGCGTGTCGGGGTGGTTCCCGATCGTGCGTTGTCACCTGTAACAATCCGTGAACTTGATCAACCCACTGTGCTTGAGATCCTGGCCACATCCGATGGCGTTTTCGTGGAAGAATTTCTCAACCGCGGCTACGAAAGAATCCGTGGTTTTGGTGCTCAACAGGCTTCCGTGCTGGCGGATTTGGCGGTGCGTTTCGTGCACGAGAAAAACCTACCAATCCCAGAATCCCCGCAATACTTCACCGACTGGGTGGAGTACACCCACGGAATCTTCCATTCTTCTTCCACGTGCGAGCAACACTGTGAAGCAACCCTGCAGTCGCGTTTCGTCGAGCATCTCGCCCACAGTATTACCAGTGCGGCACCCGCGACGGGGCATGTCGGTGATGTTCTCCGCGAGGGGGTTCGCCGTGGGTGGGTCGCCCGCGAAAAGGCACTAGAGCTTGTCATTCAAGGACTCACACTAGCCACCCGACCCGGCGACCGGAAACGCTGGACAGAAATACTCACCACCGACCTTCAAGCAACGCCCGAAGAACTCCTTCCCCACGCACAGCAACTACACCAAGCCGTTGCCACCGGCGAAACCCCACTCATCGAACACATCGCCGTCCCACTCATCCCACACCTAGATCTTAAGGAACTCACCGACCATGCTTTGCCCGCGCTTTACGCGAAAACCGCCAAAGCACTCACCCTCGTACTGAAAACACTCGCAAAGCTCACCCCGCACCCAGACGTCACCGCAGCGCTTAGCCCACGAATCGCGGAGCTTTCTGGCCACAGCAACACCCACATCCAAAAACTCGCCGCCGCACTTACAACCAGCTGGGGCATTGCCACACCACCACCCAACGCAGAAACCAGCATCGTGCCTTATGTTCCCGCACCACCGTTGTGGGCGCCGCCGCCGTTTGCCCCGTCCACTAGTGATCTCGCCGAAAGCTTCGCCCGGCTTACACATGGGCAGTGGGATCACATCGCCGATGTTGCCTCAGAAGAATTCCTAGCTCTCGCAGTGGAACGTGCTTTCACCCACCCCGACGATGTCCGCCGCGTCCTCAGCGCTGCCGCCGATACTCACTGGGATGGGGTTTTGCAGGGCTGGGCTCGCGGCGCTCTTCCTGATGACCAGCACGGTTTCACGAGGGATCATCACGCGATCTGCCGTCTCGGGAGAATCCCGTGTCTCCTCTCCACACCTTCGTTGCGTGATTTTTCACTCACGCTCTCTGATTTCCGGAGCCGACTCGAACGCTACCGCGCAGAAAACTGCACCGTATTTACGAGCGATCTGGTTCTCGCACTCTGCCGACTCCGGCTCACCGCAGGTGAGAAAGACGAGCTTGTCGCCGCCGTCGATAAGCACAAAGTTCTTGGAGGCGAGATCATCGCGGCTTTCCTTACCACGTGTTGGCGAGAATCGGGTATGCACCGCAAGCCGGAACACCCCGCCACTGACGCCGAGCAGGCGATTGCGGATGCATGGCCGCACGACTGCAACGGCCTAACCTTCCCGAATGCCGAGTCCTTGGATCGGTCATTCATCATTTTCCCCGACGAGGCCAACGCGCACGCCGACACGGACTGCATCATCTTAGCCCACCACCGCACACCCCTGTCACCTGCGGATACGGTGAATCTGCTGGCGCTTTTCCGCGCCGGGAAGCCCGAAACGAAAGCGAAAGCTTGTCAAGCCGCCGTCACAGCTTTTCGACGCGGGCTCGTCCTCCCCAACGTCGCCGACGTGGCATACCTCGACGGCACCAACAACACCCCAACGCATCTGGCTCAGCTCATCGACACCACCCGCGAGCTTGCCGACGCCGGCCTACTATCCGTGTGCTGGCCACTGTGGGAACACATCCTCAACTACTCCCACACCCAGCCGAAACCACTCACCGGAATCCACCACGTCGCCCACGCCATGGCCGACTACGCACCCTCAATCACCCACGCCCTCACAGAAAACCAAGCCCCAAGTGAGGTCGCCCACGTGCCAGCACTGCGCGCACTCGCAGAAAGCAAGGCAAAAAATAAAGCCGTCATGTTTGCGAAGGAGGCAGTATCTGCTCTTCCGGACAGCACCATCCCGCCAGCTGAAACACCGAAAAAGCCAGAAACGACGTGGTCAGATGAGGTAATCCCCAGCATTCCCGATGGTGGAAGCCTCGTGTCTTCCGGATCCGCGGAGGAGATTTTCCTGCAACTACCGGGGCATGCGCAGCCATTGGAGGTGTTTCTCACCGGCTGGGCCACCGACTACCTGTATGAGGAGGGTCGACTGAGTTTCCGCACCAAGTCGGGTGACCAAAGCTGGTTGTACTGGGACGGCACCCACATTGCCGAAACCCCGCGCCGCGACCGCTTGAGGGATGAGCCTGTGGTGATTCCGGATAGTTTCATTGCTGTGGTTGTGGCGTATCAGTGCTCCAAGTTCGAGCCTTATTCCATGCGTCAAGAGCTCAGTTCCCTAGTAGAAGAGGGGCTTGTGGGTGCGCATGGTATCGAGGCTGCCATGCACCAAGTGTTGGGGTTAGATGAGTTCAGCCCCGCGAAAGCCCTGTATGTGCTCACCGAAACTCCTAGGTTTATCGAGCATTTGTGGCCGATGCTCACCGAACCTGTCGCCTATGCTGCCACGTTGCCGAAGCAGCCGCGGTGGCTGAACAAGGTCTTGGATGCTGTTATCTTCCACCAAGATGCCCTCAAGCACCACACACCCAGCCACATCCCAGCAGAAAAATGGGATGCGCTGGCCACGCTAATCACCTGTTACCCTAAGCCGAGCGCCGCCACAAAGAAGGCAAAAACCCTCCACCAGTTTTTCACACAACCATGACCGCACCGAACCCGCACCTTGACACCGCTACCAGCATTTTTACCCAGCTCGGCTGGGGTGAAATCCCCCTTGAACTCACACCAACCCACACGATAGGCACCGCCACGCAGCAACAGCAAGCATGGGAAGGTTTAGAAAGCGGGCCGTTTCGCTCTTACTCCTTGGAGAAAGATTCCGTGGGGTGGGGAGGCTTCGAAGTGCGCACCACCATCCATGTTGATGTGGATGAGGTCAAGCTAGCCCTGTTTGCCCTCCGGCTGGGGATGCCCCTTATGCGGGTTGCGGAGCTTTTGGCTGATATGAAGATCCATTCCCCTCTTCCCCTTGATGCTGTGCGGGAGATTCTTCGCGGTTACGGCCCCGATTTTCTGAACAGAATTGTGCGTTTCGCCTGCGATCCTTCCTTACGTTCGGGCACCCACGATGAAAGCCGGTTGGGGTGTTTCGTGGTGGATTGGGTACTTCACGGTCTTGTTTCGCCACCTGAGTCGGTGGAGTTTTACAAGGATTGGGCCCTGTTTGCCGCGAATGTGCTGAACCCGTCGGGGCTGCCTGAGAAGTTTCACATTGCAAGAAACCTTCCTCACCCTGATCTGGTTCTTCCCCAGTTTGTCGAGTTTTTCCACGCTGCCCTTCGCCACGGCGTACCCGCCACCGGCCCGTTTGGGTATCTGTTGCCCGGCGCGGTTGCTCACGGTGTGGTTTCGCGTGAGCAGGCTATTAAGGAGTGTTTCCGCGCGTTGGGTTCTGCGGTTCGCCCGAGCCATAGGAAGCGGTGGGCACAGCTGTTGGTGCAGGATTTTCAGCTTTCGCCTGCGCACATGCTGCCGCATCTTGATCAGATTGTGTCGCTTGTGGCGACTGTGGAGGAGCCGATGATTACGTTGTTTGCGCTTCCACTGTTGCCGGTTGTGGATTCTGACAGGGTGGCTGATCTTGCTGTGCCGGCGCTTTGTGCACGCTCCCGGAAGACTCTGGTTGCGGTGTTGCAGGCGTTGGCGCTGCGTACTGATGACCGTTCTGGGTATGCGGAACAGTTACGTGAGTTGGCGAAGTCTCGGGATGCGAAGGTTGCCGCACTTGCAAAAGATTTGGTGGGGCATGCTCCAGAGCACCCGCAACCAGTGGTCCCGTTGTGGTCTCCTGCCCCGCCAACGTGGACGACTCCCCGGTTCGAGCCTGGCCCTGCCATGGTGGATGGGATTGTGGCGAACTTGAAGGCTGCCACGCAAGACTGTCTGGCGGTAGAGAAGGTTCTTGCGCAACTTGTTGAGCTTTCACTCACAGATGTTGCGGCGGCCAAACGCGCGGTCAGCGGGGTGTCAGCGCGGGATTTTCCGGTGCTCAACAGGTGGACGAAGGGATCATTGTGCGCGCCGGATTCCACGAATGGGGCCGATCACGCGGCCGCAATTGTGCGGGATTTGGGCACCATTCCGTGCGCCTTGTCGCGGCCTACCTGGGTGGATTTCCGCATCGACCCCGCCGACCTGCTGGCCCGCCTTGAGCTTTTTCAACAGCACAATATCCCCGCGCGGGTCGCGGATTTCCAGCGCGCTCTCCTACGGCTCGACGTCACAAGGATTCCTGGCGACTGGGCGCGGCGTTGTGCGGCACTTACTGTGCCTGTGCTTTTCGACGACAACACGCCCGCCCCCATCACCCTCGCCGAGTTCCTAGCCGACTATCCCACACATGTGGTGGCTGAGCCTTCTGGTGTGGGGAGAGAATCCTTGCGCTTCACACTGATCACGAAGGAGAAACTGCCGCTTCTACCTGAGGTTTTCCCACTGATACCCCACGCGGTTCTCGATAACCTGCAAGGCTTTAACGAAGATCATGAGCGCATGCTTAAGACGGCGTGGTGGCTTGCCCATCAGCCCGCACCGTTGGATTCGGCGCAGCTGATCAACCTCTTGTTGTGTATCCCGGAAAAAGAGAGTGTCGCCGCAGCGATTGTTCAGGCTATCCAGGGCGCGTGGTCGCGGGGGCTGATTCACCCGAACGTTGCGCGGCTTGATCACCTAAAGGAAGGCAATATCCACCACAGTGTTCCCGCCGAGGTCACCCGCCTGAAAGAACTTGTCGAGCTGGGAATGTTGTCCGTTGTGTGGGACATTTTCGATCAACGCTTGGGGCAGGCCGCGCTTTATCCACTGCACCCCAATCTGATCCTTACTGTGGATGCTGTCGATGAGTATCTCCCCCATGTACCCAACGAGGCACGTATTTTACCTGGCCTCCACGCACTAGCAGCAAGGAAAGGGAATGCGAAAGCTGTTCGCCGCGCCCGGGAGGTTGTGGAAAAGCTCAAACTATAGTTTTCTGTTGCAGGCTCGAAACATTTCGGTGGATAATCTTGGAAAATACAAGAAAGATCCTCTTTTCCAAAGAGGTAATTCCGCAGATTTAGCCGGGTCACCTAGCTTTTCCCATCAATGTGTTTTCCATGCTCAATCCGCATTCCTGCGCTTCAAGAATAGCCGCGTTCACTTTCACCGCAAGGGAAGACCTCCGTGTTACTTAGACGCCGAACGCCTGATCCGTGCCTGTAACGCCCGATGCGCGGCGTACACAAGCTGGCAATTGATGGGGTCCATCATGATTTCTCTCAATACCGTTTCAGTTTCCGCTGCTCTATCCGCCCAACCCTCGGTCTGGAAAGCGGTGACGTGATGTGCCTGTTTCCCAAACGGCCCAAGGAGAATAAAATCCTCGCAAGACTCAACGTGAGCATCTTTAGAAAGGCACGCAAAGTCCACAACAGTGCCGTGAACATAGGCATTCCCAGAAATCCGTGCCTTCGCACCACACCTGCTTTCTTTGACCACGGCATGGCCGAAAATTGAGGAATCCTGCACAGTTGAATCCTCCACACGAGCGTGCCCAGAAACCCATGCGCCTTCACTGATGAACGATTCCCCACGAATACGGGCATGGCCGTCGATCACAGCATCACCCCACACTTTGGTTTTCCCCGCCACACGAGCACGCCCTGCCACCAATGCACACTCACCAACTGTGGCATGCCCCTTGATCCGCGCCTTCCCGCACGCACGGGCTTCGCCACCAACATGTGCGTGTCCTGTGATCCGAGCGTTTTCCCACGCTTCAGCATCTTCAGCAACCCACGCATTCTTCCCAATCCGCGGTTTACCGGAAGACACATGAGTGGAACTCACCCAACCACCAACATCCCCCTTCTTCACATCATGAGCAGGAATATCACGGGTGGCGCGAATGCGAAAAAGCTGAACTCCCTCTGAGTTGAGTTTTGTCTCACTGGTGAGTTCGTAGTGGAGAGCTTTTTCGTTATCTTTTGCCACGGTACCGTTCCTTTTTAGACATTCCCTTGCGCAAGGTTAACACCATGAATGCTTGAGCACTGAGGTTTTCTCAACGAGATCACGCGCGATCACATTCTTCTCACATGAGTTCTTCAAGAAACAAGTAAAAGAGTATCTGTTTGAGCTTCCGGTTTTCCCATTGGCCCATTCAAGGGGTTGGTAAGGAAAGCGCACCAAAAACTTAGTTAACTCCTATTGATTTACGCCGTAGCGGTCACGTGTGCGCTGCTATCTTCTACTGTTATGAAGGAACGACCATGCTACGCCTACGCCGACCGTGCCGCCGACACGGTTATGGGTGCCACTTACCGGCTTGAGCAGATACCTGTGGGGAAAGTTCTTCTCACATCTGGGCTGATCGAAGCCTGTGATCCGTTTGTTTCCCTTGGCGATGCTGGCTACTACTCCGCCCCGAAGGGCGAGTTCACGGTATTCGCCACCGTGGCGCGCACTACGGATAACAAAGAACCAGACCCGCGTGTTGCATACCTCAGTGTTGTTTTCAGCGATGACCCAGCCGTCCGATACGAGGACGCAGCGCCCCTTAACGTTGACCAAGACAAGGCCGCGGACGAAGAGTGGGTATTTGGTGTGGGCGTGGATGCAGGAATCGTGGCTTTCGTGGATAGGATCGCGGCGGAATCCATGAAGAAGCATATTGAAGAAAACGACATCGATTTTGTCGATACTTTAACCGACCACCACCAACCAGATAGCTGGTTCAGTCTTTTAGAAAACCCTGACCACTACGCGCATTCCGTTGCCAATATCCCACTCCCATTCGTCACAGGTGGGGAGAATGTGGTGATGAGTTTCTCCGGTTGGGGCGACGGATTCTACCCAGTGTTGGCTGGGTTTAGCGCTGATGGGGATCTTGTGAGCTACCACATTGATTTACACATGGTCGATACCCCTGCCGCGTAGCACGAAGGAATTTGCTCACAATGAACCCTGACTCCACAACAATCCGCACTCTCATCGGCTGGGAAAGTATCACCGCGTCCGAGGCGGCCACCGCGCCGCTCGGCGAAGCTGAGCAGCAACAGCAGGCGAAGGCGTTGCTGGAAAAGCTCACGGAGCCTGACCTCACGCTGGGGATTCTTGCGATCAGGTTGGGGGTTCGCCCTACTAAGGCGGTGGAGCTGTTGCCCCCAAACCCGCCGAAAGTGGTAACAAGGGCGCTGGTTGAACGGGGTGAAAAGTATGTGCGTGGCTTCATCGCCGCCGCGTGCAGGCCGCAGTTCCGCATGCGCACCCATGAGCTGAGCGATTTCGGCGAGCGTGCTGTGATGGCAGTGGCCGAGTTGTCATGTTCCCCACCGGATAACGTTGAGTTTTTCCGCGACTGGTCCATCCTTGTTGCCCGCAATCCTTCGCTTCTACCTGGCGCGGTGTTTCGTGAGTATTTTTCGCAGGCTGTTGCATTGGGGGTTCCCGCCTTGGGGGCGTTGTGCATGTTGCCGAAGATTGCGGTGGATCACGGTTGGTTAACAAGGGATGAGGCGTGTGTGTTGGTGTGGTCGGGGCTTGGTAGCGCCACGCGCCCGGGTGATAGGAAGGCGTGGATTAAGGCGCTCACCAGCGATCTTGGGGTGTCCGCCACGGAGCTTTCCGTCCACGCTGACCAGGTCGCGTCCCTTCCGGCGGGTGAGAATGCGGTGGTGGCGCACCTGATTGTGCCCCTGTTGCGCCAAAAAAGTGTGGCGGAGCGCAGCACGCTGGTGCTCAATGGGCTGTATGCGTCTTCAAAGAAGCAGATTAAGGCTGTGCTTGATGGCATTGCGGACGAGTGTGTGCCAGACGCGGTGGCGCGGGTGCAGGAATTGGCGGCGGATTCGGATTCGGGGGTTGCTGCTTGCGCTCAGCGTGTGTTGGAAAGGTGGGGTGTTGCCGCGTCGACTCCTGAACCTAGCCCTACCTGCCCCGATGGCGTGTGGCAGCCCACCCCGCCGGTGTGGGAGGTTCCCCGTTTCGATGTTTCCGCGATGACTCTCGAGGATCTTCGCCATGATTGGGCTGTGGTTTATGGCGGCAACCATGCGCGGAGTTTTTCCCTTGAGGCGGAGCGGGTTTTGTGTTTCACCCACCGGTTGGCGAAGTCGGATAAGCAGGCGTTGCGGCAGGTGTTGAGCGGTACCGCTGACCAGTTGTGGCCGTACAATTTGGTTTCTTGGGCTCAAGACGATCCCCCGCAGCGGGAGGAGTTTACGGCGTTCACGTTGTGTAACCGCAACGATTCCATCACGGGTGTTCTGGGGGATTTGCCGGTGCTGCTCTCGGAGCCTACGTGGGAGGATTTCCGTATCCACCCAGGCGATTTATTAGACAGGCTTCGCCGCTACGAAGCCGAGCAGGCAACCATTTTCTCACCCGATTTTTTCCAAGCGTTGCTGCGCGTCGACGTGTCCGTGGTGTCCCCCGACAAGCTTTTGCAGCTTATCGACGCCGCCACCACGCTCACCTTAACCGTCACGGTAGCCGAGGATTGCGTTGTCTCGGCAGGAAGAATTGTTGCTGAGTATTTCCAGAATCCAGTCGCGGACAACCCTAGCGATCTCAAGCCTGATGTTTTCAACAACCTCATCCCGCTCTCTTCCCCCGCGTTTGATGATGTGGTGGCTTATTTCGGCCAGGAGCTGCGGTGCAAGCCACTGCCTTTCTACCTGCCTACCTTTGGTGATGGTGTTTTCCGGAGTTTGGTGTGGCGAAATGGCAAAAACCCCATGATGGTTGCCATGGCGATAGAGTGTTCGCGGCGTGCACAGCCGTTGAGTCCGCGTGTTGCCATGAATCTTCTCGCGGTTCAACGCGCCACCGCCCCTGAGGCTGCCCAGCTACTTCACAAGGCGGTGACTGATGCGTGGCGCCGTGGTCTACTGATACCTGGGGTGGCGGATGTGGGGCAGCTTGATTGGGGTGCTGAACTCAGCCAGATCCCACCTCTGGTCAGCGCCCTACGAGGGCTTGCCGATGACGGATTGCTCGCTGTGGTGTGGGATGTGCTCGACCAGCTTCTTGGCCGGGCGGCTTTAGCTGAGGTGCTCTCGCGCGGGCTCATTGATGTGGTTGACGCGATCGACTATTTCCTCCCCACAACCCCCGATTCGGCGCGATCACTTCCGGGGCTGCATGCACTCGCCGCACGAAAAGGGAAGGCGAAGGTTCTCACTCGCGCCCGGGAGGTCGTCGAAAAGCTTAGGCGTGCTACTAGCCCAGGCTAAAATATCCCCCATGACCTCGTCGCAATCTTTCCGTGTAGATATGTTTACCCCCTCACCACTGGGGTGGGTGGGCGGTAATCCCCCAGCGTGGTTCGACACTTGCACCGATCTCCTCCTGGGTGATGAAGCCACTTACGGTTTCCTTTTCACTTTCGCCCTCGATGATCACGATGCGATCTCTGTCTTCCTTGCCCAAGACTTCAATTACCGGATTGAGCACAACATTTACCCCGGTAACGGCGGGAAGGTGTTTCGCCATCCTATTACTGAGCAGTCGAAGCGCACGGATTCCCAGTTACTGGCCGATGATGGCACGAGTCCCGTGTTGCGTCAGGCGTGGCTGCACCCAATACAGACCGACGCGGAACACCCACCGATTCTTACAGTCGGCGGCGAACCAACATTGATTCAGGAAGAAGATTGCTACACCTGTCCGCTTGAGTCAGACGGGTGGGAGTTTTTCGCATGCTTCGACGAAGACGGCTATTGTGACGAGCAGCTTCTCGACCAGTATCCCCTCACCTATGGCGCGCTGTATGTGTACCGACGGGGTGAGGATTTTACCTTCGGGTTTTGGCAATACTCATAGTTTCGCTTGTCGACGTTCCCGCAAAGAACAAATTTTTCATATTTGCCCTAGGTAAGAGCTCAACCATCCTAGACAATTTCGGCAAAAATCCAATGAAAGTGGCCCTCCTATGTTCACAATGCTAGGCGTCGCCAAGTACAACCTTTTCCCAATCTAGTTCTAGGTACTTTTTATCGCCCGCCATCCACTGGCTAATAAACTCAGCGACTTGTGCTCCACCGGTGACGAACGTGCCAACCAGGTCAGCATTTTCCCCGTCGCGATATTCAATCCGCCATTCGTCCTCGTGGGGTGGTCGCAGCAACATGTTAGCCGCTTGGGCGAAACGCAGTTCATCGTTCTTATCGTTGACCACCAGAAAAAAGTTCGTGGTTTCCGTATCCACAATATAGGTGCACGTGGTCTCAAGGGCAGCTGCTGACACTGCCGGATACTTTCCTCGCCGCGCGATTTGAATCTCAAAATTAGGATTTTCGTCGCCGTAGAAAACCACAAAATCGTCAGAAACTTCCGCTAACCCCAACCCATTCGCCAGCGCAATGTCCATCAGATACTCCAACGCACGTTCTTTGGCCTGGAGGGTTGTGTTGACGCGGATGATCCGGTCACCTTCCACGCTTGCCTCCTCAAAGCCTGGAAGCTTTTCGACGTCGTGGGTGATCTTATCCACAATCGCCTCCAGCTCAGGTGAAGATGTTGTCGACGTGCAGGAATAGCGCCGCATCAATTGCTCGTTGAGCGGGAAAAACCGATTGCCTATAACTACCTGGTTGTTTGCGTCACGGTCAGGGCTGAAAAGAATGAAATCGTAAGACATGGCTCCATTGAAACAAATGGGGCTAACAGGAGCGCCCAAGTTTAGAAAACCTCCGGTGCACTCTCCATCCACCGGCGCACAAGCTAGGAAGACGTTATCGGAATCTACCGCCGACTATTTACAGTCTGGCAAGCCTTCCGCTTGGCACCATCTGGCCTAAAATGCATGCCCAACCTTCTACCGTAAAGCGGATCATTCGCCGAGTTACTAGCGTATTGAACTGGGGTTTTAATGGTGCGGACGTGGCTTTCCCGCATTAGTTTCCCCGGAATCAAATTCCACCTTCCCCACTACAAAAGCAGCAGTTTGCGCTGCAGCAACTCCCCAACTCGACTCTTAGGTCCTCTAGGCCACGTAACCAACCGCTCAACCGCGCAAAGGTCGAGTTGTCTGTGGGATCCTGCACCGTGTAGCCGCCTTGCTGCAGGTTATGCGATGCCCACAATCTCCCATGCTCCGTGGACTAGCCGAGTCTTCTCAAGCTGGACACAGCTGGCGCGCCGAAACTAACCCAACTCGACTTTTACATCCCCGAAGCCACGAAACCACCCTCTACACCGCGCAAAGGTCGAGTTGCTCTTAAAGACCACCATCACTAACCTGCCTCATGACAGATGTGTGATGCTCTCGCTCCCATAATTTCTTGTAAAAATGCGCTGTAAGACAGGACGGTACAGAGTGGAAAGTTCCCTGATGCCTGATACTTTCGCTCGGCTCATCGCTCTTGAAGATGCGATTGAAGACTCACCGATCTTGGATGATTACGGGAAGTTTCTGTCCGATTTCTTTCGCTTCCTTGAAAATGAAATCGCCCCCATCGCCCCACATCCTGCTAGGATGCGGCACCTTGTGGCGTGCGCCCGTGCTTTTGTTGCAGGGAATTTTTCAGCAGAGGATTTGCGTGAGGAGTGGTCTCGCTACGAAAGCACGTGTGTCCCCAACCGGATAGATGATCCCCACGGTTACCACTGTGCGATAGAAGCATGTTGGTGTGCGGACATAGACTTCCTCAACAACCACGCACCAGTGGAACAGCAGGATTCGTACACGAGCTATATTCTCAGCGGCCTATTTGAGATCACCCAGGATCTTTCACTGTGTGAGAAGCTCTACCTGTATCTTTCCTAGCTACCACGAAAGTCAGTAGCCCTGCGATGAGCCCGATGGGGATCGCAGCCGCATTGTTTGGCGGCGCGAGGTAGGCGACTATCCATGAGAGAAAAATAAGAGCGAAGCCCCACAACGGCATTGTAGAGTTGTCCTCATCAGGCTTTGCGAAAAATCCCAACACGGTCGCACCGACAACGAGTACCACGACAGACAGAGCCGCAAGAAAGATTTTCTCCATCGCCACAAAATAAACGAAGAGGCCGTAGAGAAAAGCGATACCAGCTTGTTTCAGAACCACGGTTTCGCCTCTTCCACCTGCTCGCGCACCTTTCGTGCCGCCTCCACTACTTTTGAGCTTCCTTTGTGGGCTGCGTAGTAAGCAATACCCGGCAGGTTTTCCACTGCGGTGTGGGGTGCAGTGTGGGTTTTCACGGCGTGAAGCACATGGGGGCATAGCTTGACCATGAGTTCTGCGACGGCAGAAAGCCCCTGTGGTGGGCGGGGTTGGGAGGAGGCAGTGAGGAGGAAACTGTCGCACATCGGCCACACCAGCACCAATAAGCCGTGTTCGGCAAGGTCTTGAAGAATCCCCGCAACTTTATTGAAGCTCCGCTCCGGCCACCAGGAAGCCTCGATGGTTGAGGGGAGGAGGAGTCCGCGTCGAAAAGCTAAATCCACCGCCTCCACCACGGAAGGGTCGCCACTCTTCAACGCCGCAATTAGCTGCATCATTTGCTCGGGGTTTAACGGGGTTCGGCGACTTATAAACTGCATCGCATACCTCCCTAACGCGGGTGGCTTCAACGTGCTTGAGATACCCCACTCAAGCTGCGGGAACACCGCCTGAAACGCCGCAGTCACCTCGTATCCGAAACGCCGCAGATGTTCCGGCAGACGCTGCGCATCTGTCACTAGGTTCTCCATTGCCTGATTCACCAGCTCCACAACGTTTACCTCCCCCTCGGGGAGTTCAACGCTCAGGTGAGAAATGGGAACCTCACTGTCAGAAGCTTCAACCCTGAGCCGACACAACGCGAGGAACAAGTCGGCTGGGACAACCCGGGCGTGAGCGTCAACGTAGCACTGAAGGCGGGTGCGCAGGTCTGACACGCTCACGCTCAAGTCCACGAAAGACGGCTCGGATAGTAGACAGGGAATCGCGCCGATGGCGGCCGACACCTCATAAAGACGCTCCGCTAAGGGATTACCCCTTTTACTACGGTCGCCACGACCAGGCAGGCGGACACGGGTTACCCCGCGTTTCGACGTGGAATGCGGCAACACCCGCAACGCCGCCTCATAATCATTCCATGCCAGTTCAACGGCAAGCGCCACGAAACGTTCTGTGGCGTGGTCGTGGATGTTGCGGGGGCAGAAATCCCAAGGAACCTCCTGCAGTGCCTCACCCAGCTCCGCAACACTCACCTCCCCTTTTTCAAACCGAGGCATCACCCACAGATCAGGCACCGCAACCCACTCATACTCCTCCTGCACAGTCGGTTGGGCTGAATCGCCTACACTCCTCCCCCAGCGCTCAAGAACCTGGGTGGCCTGCTTCGACACCTTCACATTCGACGCCGACGCAAGCTCAGCAACGCGCGGAGAAAGCTCTGCCACCGATTCAGCAGAAAGATCCTCAGCGTCTTTCAGTAGCGCAAGGATCGCCGCCTGTGTTTTCGCCGTACCGTGATACAGAGCCGCGAGCGCACACTCCGACTTCTCCTGCCCCACCAACACACCCACCAGGCACGGGGCGAGAGCATCAATGAGTTGCTTATTTGCACCCACCACCGCAGCACACAGGCCAGGCGCGTGCGCTTTTAATTCCTCATCGGTGATGTTCAGCTCCTCTACAAGAAGGGCGACGCAGTTCTTGCGTTGGAGTGGTTTCGACACCACCCCCACCGATTCCACCACCCAAGACAAAGCGAAGTCCCGCGCCACAACCTGCTCACTGGCCGCAAAGCCGAGGACTTTGCCCACATCCCCCTCGGCTGCCAGCCCCTCACGCCGCGCCGTTTCTAGGTGTTCACGCATAGTGGGGAGGATTTCCTCCCGCTCAGGGTCTTGAGGATTATCCTGCCTTTCCTGCGTGAACAGCACCCTCACCGCGACTTCGGCCCATTGCCGCAGATACGCCTCAGGGGTGAAAGCAGTGCCGTTAGCAAGGGCCCACCGCACCGCTAGGCGACGTTCCTTCGCACCAAACTCACCACGGGTAGCGGCCAGGGTGCCCATCACCTCACTGGTGAAAACCTGTGGTTTCGATTCGAGACAGCCTGCAATAACATACCAATCAAGCACCGAAAGTTGGCGCAGAAGCTTCACCGCCTGCGGTGGAGTCACCTCGGAGCGTAGGGCGCACAGTTGCAGCATGTCGTGGCGTAGCCGTCGCGGGTTATCCACGGGCTCACCGGCGTACCAGCGCTCGCGTTCCCCTGTGAGCGCCCCCGCCACAATAATTTTCTGCTGCTCCAGTGTGCCCAACGCGAGGGTGGGGGCTTGATCGCGGGGCTGATTCTTCCAGCCGATCTGAGCAAAGGCCGTGAACGCGGCCCTAATTTTCTTACTTAATTCCATGTCACACCCTGTTCTTCGCGTAGTCGATCACGGACTTTCTCCAAAATCTTGCCCAGCATGTTGCTGCCACTCCCATCGCCCCCGTCACCCCAATAGGAATCGTTGGCTGTGTGCTCCACCAGCTTCAGATCACCCGTGGCGAGGAGGCGTTCGGCAATGTCAGGGTTTTGGCTAAACTTCGCCCACACCGCGTCGTACATGATGGAATCTTTCACCTTCTCCCAGTCTTTACGCAGCGGTTTCTTCCTATCCCGCCCAGCGCGTGCCGCCGCCATGGGTGAAGAACAGATGCGGATTTCGCGCTGGATTGTGGGGTTGGCGAATTTCATGGCCTGGAAATAGTGTTCTGAAGTCTTCCAGGTCACGCCCTTGAGGGTGAAAGGGTAAGCGGCGAAGTTGGAGAGGAATCCGTACTCGTCCTGGGTGCTGTAAAAATTGATGGTTGCCATAGGTTATCTTCTCGGGTGTTGGAGTTGGTGGGGTCCGTGGACGAGGCGGTAAGAGCCTTGACAAGTGCGGAAAAGCTGCACTCCATCAGCGTTTTTCTTCGCCCAGTTCTCATTCCTCGTGACAAATTTTCCCTGGCAGTTTAGCACCACAGACCGGCGTTTTTGATGGGGTTGGTGCGGAAAGAGCGTCGAAAAGCACAGCGAAATCCTTGTTTCGGGTGCGGTACTGGGCAGCTACAATTTTTACACGTATGTTCGCTAACCCCGAAGGAACCTCTGACGTGGCACTATCCGCAACCGAACTTAAAAACAAACTCACCGAAACCTGGCCGAAACACCACTGGTGGACCTTCGACGAGCAAGCCCAAGAATTCGTCACAGACGCCGAAGTTGTGTTCTGCGTAGAGAAAAAGCGCAAAGACAAATACCAGCTCATCACCATTTTCTACGTCGGACCCCACGGCTACATCGACAACGTCGAAGACCACAACAAAACCTACACAGGCGACTTTGAAACAATAACCGAACAAATCCGCACCGAAGCCGCCACCACATTCCAAATCATGGGCTACCCCATGCGCTGGTCAAACATCACGGTAGAAGACACCGCGACAACCATTGCGACCGACCGCACAGCAAAACTGAATCTCTGCGCACACGAGGCTGAAGCCCTGATTGGCGAAAAATTCACCATGGATATGTGGCGTTACGACGAGCACACCCACGCCGCATACTCCACGACAAACATCGAGTTTGGATTACGCACTTGCGACGGTGAACCTGGAACATATAAGGAAGAGGAAAGCTACTACGACGGCTATGGAACCATGCTCCTTGATGGCGAGGGATGGGAGCTTTCTGGCACCCCTGAGGAAGTGGTGGCGCATATCTTATCCGGTGACGAACGGTGGCCCTTGTATGGATATTCGCTGAAGTGGCCATATAAAACCATTTATATCGATGACGAAATCATAAGCTCGCCGTGGATACGCATCATGTCCGACCCGCGCTGGCACGACGCACCCGACCTTAAGCAGACGCTCCTGAAACTCAATGGTGTCGACGAAAACGTTCTTACCACCATAGAATCGTTGCGCGAGCTGACACATGAATCGCCGCTCACGGATCTTGCCATGAAAGCGGTCGTGGAAAACTGTATGGAGCGCGGAGTTCAAGGTGACCGCGCCGAGCTTCTGGAATGGCTGATTAGCATTCGGCCAGCCGCTGATGAGGCCTTGCAGGATGAGATTTTCCTCCGCCTGGCGTATATGTTCCTCAAACAATCATCCTTTTCCGATACACCCCGCGTCGATTTTCTGGTCACGTGGGTGCCGAAGAAGCGCGTGCCGTGGCTGGTGGAGGTGCTCAAGAATAGCATTTCCGATTACAACGAACCCGACTTCAACGCCCCCTACTTCGAAGCGTTGGATGTGCTCGGCATTGCGAGTGAAAAAGAACAGACAGTGGCGGACAATCAAGATCGTGATTAAGATCCGAAATTCCCGCTCATACGCGAGCTAAGCAGCAGTTTAGCAGCCTCAATGCATGACCACCCACCCATGCTTTCTTACCAATACGTGGTTTTCCCGAGGACACATGCGTGGAGCTCACCCACCCCCAATCGTCCCGCTTTTCACGCCACGTTCGGGAATATCACGGCTGGCACGAATGCGATAAAGCTCCGCCCCATCAGCATTCCGTTTCGTCTCACCCGTCAACTCATAATGAAGGTCAGTATCGTTAAGTTTTTTGCCAAAATCCCATTCCTCGTGACAAATTTTCCCTGGTAGTTTAGCACCACAGATCGCCGTTTTCGATGGGTTTGGTGCGGAAAAAGCGTCGAAAGGCACAGCGAAATCCCTGTTTAGGGTGCGTACCAGCTACAATTTGCATAGATTTGCACTAACTCCGAAGGGACCTCTGACGTGGCACTATCCGCAACCGAACTTAAAAACAAACTCGCCGAAACCTGGCCGAAACACCACTGGTGGACCTTCGACGAGCAAGCCCAAGAATTCGTCACAAATGCCGAAGTTGTGTTCTGCGTAGAGAAAAACCGCAAAGACAAATACCAGCTCATCTCCATTTTCTACGTCGGACCCCACGGATACATGGACAACGTCGAAGACCACGACAAAACCTACAACGGCGACTTTGAAGCAATAACCGAACAAATCCGCACCGAAGCCACCACCACATTCCAAATCATGGGCTACCCCATGCGCTGGGCAAACATCACGGTCGAGGAGGACGCAGTCACCGCTAAAACTGACCGTTCTGACAGACTCCAGCTCAGCGGGTTGGAAATTGAGGAGCTGATAGGCCAAGCATTCACCCTTGATTCTTGGCGCTATGACGAACACTCTAACGCTGTCTATTCCGCAACGAATATTGAATACAACCTCATAAGCCGCGAAGACGAACCCGGCACCTATGAGGAGGAGGAAAGCTACTACGACGGCTACGAAAGCGAACTACTCGGTGGTGAGGATTGTGAGCTCACCGGAACCCCCGAAGAGGTGGCAGCACAGATTCTCGCCGATAATGAGGTTTTCTCACCGGAGCTTCTTGTGGTTGAGGCGTAGGACAACAAGTGCGGTTTTTGCGATGGCTGTA
>NZ_JAUNKC010000009.1 GCF_030532965.1 Corynebacterium sp. | reverse complement strand
CACTCTGGCGCTACACGATCATTACCACACCGCTACGAATTACTCGTTCGCAACATGCTACGAACTCGCGGCGGCTCAAAGAATGTGGCACGTTGCTGAGCATGTGTTAGTAAGTCTCATTGACCACGTCATTATTCAGGATTCCTTCGCCCCTAGTGGCCTAGCCGCCAGCGAGCTTATGAAAGCGCAGGAGTTCATCGCTACAGCTATGGAACACGTTGGCGCTAATGTCTCGGTCGTCTTAAAAATGTCCTACCTGAAAGTAGTCAGTCTGATTGACAACACAAACCCACGCATCGAACTGGAAAAACTAGTCTGCGCTGCGCACACAGACTGGCAGAAGCTGCTTGTCACCGTCGAACTTGCCACGTGCAGGCTCGACGATAACAAAGAAGCAGCTGCCCTCGACGCGGCCGAATACGCCCTCATTCTCGCGACTCGGTGGGCACAAACCGCCTATATCCACGATAAACATCGCGCTGTTGATCAGCTGTGGCCGTTAATCAGCAGAATAACCGAGATAACCCGCCGAAAATTCAACGACCGGGTGGTCAACGTTCTCACCACATACTGCGACTTGTGGCTTAATAACCCAGATCCAAGTCGTGAAGTGGAACCTCAGGAAACTCGCATCTGGCTTTGCCTCGAAATCGCGGACTATTACCTTGCCGCTGGGCAGAAAAAAAGGCGAAGCGACAGCTCTACCAGATGTTGAAAACCCTTCCCGCGGAAAAACCGTCTTACAGCCCGTGGCACTTGACTCCCCAAAAAATAGTGGAAAAACTCCTCACCTTGGAAACCTCGGACGGCAACAGTGCTGCCGTCCAGACAGTCGTGGAACTCGGAACCCACTTCGCCGCAGATGATGATGTTGAATACACGGCCCGACTTGCAGCCTCGAGGGCATGGTGTGCTGCTCAGCAACACCGGTGTCGCCGACACAAACGCCGTAATAAGAGGCGCCGAAGCACAACCTAGCCCGCAGCCGGTTATCAGAGGTTAGAACGACACACTAAAGATCACGTGCTGACCAGCGGAAGCCGCTTCTGTATAGAAATCGCGCAACCCAGAAAGCCAACCGAGACTGTACTCCAATTCGTCGGGACCGTACTCAAGCTCCCGGAGATCTTCAGGCATTGCCTCATAAAGCTTAACGAACTCCTCGTCGCTTAAGCCCTCCAGGTATTCCGAGACAACCGACACCTCGCTGGGATTGAGGTGAGTTACCCAACCGAGGTCATTGTCGTCGAGAAGACCACGTGCCCCGCCGATAACGCCCTTCGGCCCCAAGGGTTCGTCTTTATCCTTGGGATTGAGGGAACAATTGATGGGGTCCCATGCTTTATCAATTTCGCAGGCGAAATCCCAGTATTCCTCCTCCATTTCGCCAATCAATTCCAGGAGATCCTCACCGTCACCGGTGAAATTAATCAGTGGGGCGACCTGTTCATCTGTGAGCCGGAAAAATAATCCTAAAGACATGCGAAGAACACCTTTCTGTATGCGTCTTTGGTGGTTGGGTTGTGTGTTGTGGGTGTTAATCCCACCAGAACGACCATGTGGTGTCCTGCACTGTGGGGAAGTAGGCAAAGAAGTCTTCGCCACTTTGTTCAATATTGTCGGGGCAGAAGAGGTAATGCTCTAATGCGATGAGCCTGGATTTATGTAGCGACAATGTGTGCTGTGGTCGCACAACGGTGAGATCAGCGAAATTCAAAATTCCAAGAACTGCGCCAAACCGGTCTTCCCAACTGCGCAGCACGGCACTGATGTCGCCGCCAGAAAAACCGTAATTCACAGCACCATCCCACCCAAGAAGTGCGGGTGCATCAGCAGGACGTTCGACAGGCAGAACAACGACAGCGTGTCCGTCGTTGAGCTCCCATTGAGGTTTCGATGGTGGAACCGAATCCTTCGTATCGAGGTTGTTGAGAATGTCGTCTTTCAGTTCGGGAGTGACCGAAGGGATGTTCAGCTTGGCGAAAACTTCTTTAGTGTCATCGTCCTCGTCATTAGAGCTGCGGAGAGCGTCGATGGCGCGGGTGAAAAAATCGCGAGCTGAGCCGATGTCCCCGGTGGGTTCAAAAAGCTCATTCTCCAACCACGGCCGATGAAGATCGCCGTTGAGCCCCTCGGTTTGCAGTGGCCACCACGATGTTTCGGGAAACTTCCGAAGAAGCTCTGAATAGACTTTAGTCAAACCTTCTTGTGGGGCGAGGAAAAATCCGAGGGTTTGTTTGGGGTCGGGTGCTTCCTCTGAACGGATAGCTGAAAACTCTAAGCCGGTACTTTCAAGGAATTGTTCCAGCTTGTTCATTGAATGTGAATCCATGGAACAAGTGTACGATAAAACGCGGCTTTCGGGGTCATTTTTAATAAAGTTTTTCCGGCAATCGAGGTAGCGAAATTGTTAACGACCTTTCCCGTTTGAAAACGTCGAGATGCCCAATCACTCAGGGATTATTTCGAGTCGCATAGCTAAAGTAACAGTCATGCAAAGAGTTGCATGAAGTCCCATAGTTTTGAAGACTAATTGATTACGCGCTAGCTATAGTGACATCCGTGAACAAGGAGAATGTGACCGCGGACTACTGCGATGTTGAAACGCTGCTTCGCTTCGCCTACGACCACCCGAAAGGGATCTCTGCGGTTTTTGGGTGGCAAAAAATCGCCGACCGCGCCCACCGAGAGCAGAAAACTCACATCGAGGCTGAGGCGTTGATTAACCTCGCCGAATCCTACCTCATAGCGGCACGCCCACTCGATGCAGCTCACGCTTGTCGACGCCTCCACCTACTCGCCGACACCACCCCGGGTATCCTGGATGAAAGGCAGCAGAAGATTCTAGGTGCCTGTGAGAAAGAGATCGAAAACCCGCCGAAAAGTGGGCGTGCCCAGCTTAAAGAGTGGCTGGAAAACGGGAAAAGGAACGAGCACTGAAAGACTTTGCAACTGAACCCGAGTGGGACGGTTCTGCTGTGCGCTGCGCCGATTGGGCGTGCGAGTGCGAATTTTTGGTGGCCTTAAGCGGCGTCGATAAGCATTATGCAGGCGATGCGATCAGGTTTGCGCTGACGGGCATGCCCGCCTGGCCTGATGCGGAAACCCCGGAAACGTTGCGTGACTGCACGATCGCCGCCGCACGTGCACTTCAATTGCATCCCGATAAAAAAGCGCGTGTTCCCGCCTGGTTGATTGGCAGCGACTTGCCGTGGGTGAACACGCCTGACCTGCGTGAACCTACGGTGGGGCAGGTGATTGCATGTTGTGAGAACATTGCGATGCAGCTCGATGGGGCAGCAGAAATCGAAGCAATCGCACCCATAGATGATGTGCCTGACGTGAGTCTGCCGTACCCCAGTGACAACTGGCCACACAGCGTCTACGCAGCGATTTTCCGTGCTAGGCAAGGCGATACGGAAGCCTACGGTGATGCGCTCATTGAGCTTGACTACAGCCAACAATGGGCGCTTCGGCGGCGTGTGATCACAGAATGGGTTGCCGCTGCGGAGAAAAACGATGCCGACACGGTACGCGAGGTTGCGGGGACTTGCGCGCAGGCAATGCTGCCAGAACGCGGAATGTTGGGGGATGAAGATTTTTCGTTGTACCGCGACCTGCTGCGGCGAAAATATCAGCTGGAAACCGGCGATGACCAGCGCACACATCGCGCCAACTTCTGCCTCGATTTTGGTACCGGGGCGCGGTACTTAGCACGCTACGGTCAAGCGCTCGCTCACCTTGTTGAAGCCACCGAACTGTATTGCACACTAGAAAAGTGGGACCAGGCGCACGAAGCGGCACGCCGCTTTCTGGAAACCACGGAATACTGCGAGAAGGCGTACCACGCGCAACTACAGCTGCCTAAACACGTGGAAAGATTGCGGGCAATCTCAGGACAACTGCCCGCTGACGTGCAGGAATGGGTGAGCAACTATAGCTGAGAAAACGGCAGTTCGTGCGCTAGAAAGCAACTCTGTTTTTACCCCCGTAGTTTTCACTGAAGAACACATCTAAGGAGTCGCCATGGGAGCAATATCACTTCGCGCTAGACGTCGCGGCACACTTAGCGTGGATTTTCAACAGGAGAATGAGGAGTTTAGGTTTTTAGAAAGAAGCTTCGGCCAATGCGGCAGGAACGTTGGGCTTTTTGATGCGTCGATGAAGTTCGCCCACGTTCTTGCCTCGCGTGGCGATCACCGTAATGCGCTGATCGTAGCTGATGGTGCCCTGGAACAGGCCTGCGTTGACCTCCGCGACGCGGCGCGAGTGGTGGAAGCGTTTTCTTATCTTCGCACGCTGGTCGAAAACTTTCCCGAAACTGTCGCCGAACTAGGGTGGGACGTACCACTACCCGATTATGGGATCTACATCCATGCGCTACTACAACTACCCGAAATCCCGCACGATGAGGTCGATTGTGCGCTTGCACGCATGAAAATGTGGGCTGGAAATAGTAAGGGCGAATTCTGTAATCGTCGGAATTTTTTAACCACCAAGTTTTGGGTGCACCACCTGCGGGGTGAGTCGCACCAGGCAGCGGAAACTTTCACTACCTGGGAGGCGGAACTTTCCGCATCTTCCTATGAGGTAGCTGCGAGGGTCGTTATTTTTGAAATACTCATGCTCAACGCGTTGGGTCGGTTCGAGCAGGCTCTTGACCATGCTGGCGATCCCGATGAGCGATCCAACGATGTCAACGTTGCGCTCATCGAAGCGTACACCAGCACGGGCAAGCTTATCGACGCCGCCACGTGGGCGCTGTATAGCCTCGGCGATAGAGAACACGACGATTTCTTCCACCACTATGCCGAAATTGCCCGCCTTATTCCCCTCTTGCCAGAGGATTTGCAGAAATACCTCCAATGTGCGGCGCATTACTTATATGAACATGGGGATGTTTGCGCGAAACACTTAAAACAATTGCGTGCGATTTATGCGGGCGTGGCGAATTTTGGGTCGATTCCTGAATTAAGTGAAAACGACATGACACATGAAGCGGCTAGGCTTTTTGTGGCTGCGTTTTATGTGATTTCGCGCCCAGACGCCAGCGTTGACATGAGGGAGGACGTGTGGGAAAAGAGAAAAACCTATGGTGATGAAGTGGGGTTGTTTCTGTGGCGGACACTCGTGGTGTCCCTCGTACGCGACACCCAAGGGGATGATCGCGAGTATTGGTTCTCCGAAGCTTGCGATGCGTGCGCGGATCATCCGCAGCTCATTATGGATGTGGCACGCTGGTGTGTGGATAACGCTGGGGTAGGTCAGGAAAGTCGCACGTTGTGGCTCGTGGGAAATCTTTTCACGGAAAATTGGGTACTTGAAAATTCTGACCTGCCTTTTACCCGTGAGGTTTATCAGCAGTGCGAAGAGTGGATTCGTCGCGCGGGGGAGCTTGAGCACAAAGCTGATCCGGAAAACCAGGCGAAAATTGCTGGAAGAATGTGGTTTGATCTGGCACGGATTGCTTCCGCACGAAAAGACTGGGAGCAATCGCGGGAATACCTTTTCCAATCAGTCACACATCACATTTCCCCTGAAAATATTGATGATTTAGAGTCTGAACTTCAGCGCAACCCCCTGGTGAAAAAGCCCACACCTGATGCTTTAGATCACGCTATTGCAGAACATAGCGGCGAGGGGAATTGCACAGAACTGTGGCGCATTTACTGCTGGTCAAAAGCGCGCATGAATCTTGAGTACCAAACTGTGTGCTTGCAGGAAATCGTCGAAGTACAAGGGTTAAAGCAGCTACTTTTTGAAGTAATAGAACCATTTCAGATATGGGTGGATATTCTTACCCGCTACACGGATGAATTCCCCAGAGATTTCCAAGAATGGTCCATGATGACAATTTTTCCTTGGTATATGTGGGCACTCTATGAGAACCCTTCCACCACAACGCAAGGGTTTTATGAAGCACTTGACCACTACGAAGCTATAGTTTTGCACAACGAGCACGAGCATTCCTCTGCTTTATTAGCGCTGGCACGAACTTTCATTGCCTACCGATACCACGACATGGAAACCGCGCATGAGCAGCGCATAATCTGGTGCGCCCCCGACGAAAACATGTGGCTTCCTTTGCGTGACGTGGAAGCTGTTTATTGCATCGATGAGCTCACCAGGGTGGGCGATTATGGGAATGTGCTGACTTGGGTTCGTCAATCGTGGGGTGACACCGAGTGCGTCCCGTGGCTGAAGGCCGCCTTGTTGGAGTCGGTTTTTCGAAGCGGGAACGCGCACCTAGCCGCCGAATGGTTTCAAGAGCTGAGTGACTTTTCCCTCGCCCATCAACTGGAAACCGCTCAGCGGTGGCATGAGAAGTATTTAGCGGTCGCCGCTGAGGTGGGGATTCTGCGGTATTTGCTGTGCCTTGTCGCCCAGGGTGAAGTACACCACCGCGAGCTGGTTCGGCGTCGGGTCATGAGCGTACTTGCAGTCTGGGAGAAGACATTCAGCCAAGGCGAACAAGAAGCCAGGAAGCGTCCGGTTTTCTATCCGCGGAATGTGGGCACGATCGCATCTGTTGTGGCACCTGCACTGCGGATGTGTTTCGAAACGGATGACACCGTGAATGTCACGTTGAGTGTGGGGGACAACGAGTGGCTGAGCGTTCCTGATGTCGCTGCTCCAATCGCTGAAAAAGCTGCCAAGTGGTTCGAGGAAATTCAGCACCAGGTTGAGCGGCTTTTTCACCCGGATCAAGCACAGTTTTCCCATCATGTGGGGATTTATGTCACTGATCTCGATGCAGTGTACGAGTTCTTCTGCAAGTATTTCCCCGTAGATTCGGTGGGGCTATATGAGAACCCAAGGACACACCTTCGCTCCCATTACCTGATGTTTGATGACGGCGCTAAAAACTTGGTCTATTACCATAGCCCCAGGTTGGAAATTCTCAGCGATCCTAATCGTGACTGTGCACAAAACACCCCGATTCGGGATTTTTGCCTTCACGTGGAAAACCGCGAACAGATGCATGACATCGTGGAGAAACTCCGTAGAGATGGCTACAAAATCCTCACCGAACCGCACGAAACCAGTGAGGGGAGATACGAGAGCACGGTTCTAGGAATTGAGGAAATTCCCATCACCCTGAGCGCGGGACTGCGGTGAGTGGGGCGTCGAAAAGCAAGCGCCACGACAAGTCAATGCCAATGTTTTACTCAAAGCACGATTATTTTTTCCTAATAATCGCGGTCGGCGTTGCGTCAGCCAAAGCTTTCCACAAATCAGAAAATTGGGGTGCTTGCGGTGCGGCTCAAGGGCAGGTGGGGTGCATATTTGTGTGCTTTTCGACGCCGCGCCGGGCCCGCATAACTGGATGCGGAAGGGCGTTAATCGGCGTTTAAGCGTGGTTTAATTCAAGACTAAAACCCTCGGAGTAGCACGAAAACGGACTAGGGTGAAACAGGAGAATACCTTCCATTTTATTTGAACAAAAGCAGGTGTGTGATGCCCACTTTTTCTTTCCGCACAACCTTTTCCTTGATTGCTGCGAGCGTGCTCATGGTTGGGACGAGCCCCGTTGTTTCTGCGCAGGAGTCGGCGGGCTCGACGTTGCAGCCTACGGTGTTGGTGCTGGACTCGTCAGGGTCGATGCTAGAGACCGATGTGGATGGCCGGTCACGGATGGACGCGGCGAAACAGGCGGTCGGCGAATTTATCGACCAAGTACCCGAAAACGCCCCACTCGGACTAGTCACCTACGGGACCGGAACAGGCAGCAGTGAGGAGGAGAAAGAAGCAGGGTGTCAAGATATTTCCATCATCGCCCGCCCCGGTGAGAAGGACAAGCAGGCGCTGAAAGATGAGGTGGCGCGTTTCGAGCCGCGCGGATACACACCGATCGGAAACTCGCTGCGCACAGCTGCGGAGTTACTGCCCAAGGAAGGGGCGCGCTCTGTTGTTCTGGTCTCAGACGGCATTGACACCTGCGCACCACCACCGGTGTGTGAGGTGGCGAAAGAGCTTAAAGACCAGGGCACCGACCTTGTAGTGCACACCGTGGGTTTCAAAGTTGATGAGGCAGCGCGCGCCGAACTGGAATGCATCGCCCAGGTCACCGGTGGTACCTATGCGGACGCATCAAGTGCGGAAAGCCTGAAAGCATCACTGACCACCGTCACCACCCGCACCGCAGTCGGGTACCAACTGCCCAGCACACGAGTGGAATTCAGCGCCGACAAGGACAAAGTACCCACCCTAGACGTGGGCACACTAGAAAACCCTGCCCGCTACCACTTGGTTGCGTCAACAACGGAAAAGGAACCAGTGCACTTCAAACTAGATGTGCCCAAAAACCACACGCTACACATAGCGATGCGCACCGTCCCACCAGTGGGGACCAAAAAATTCCTTGAGGGGCACTACGGGATTACCCTCTTCGCCGAAAATTGCTCTGGCGAAACCCTAACAGCCAGCGACATAACTGCTGACAAGCCCGCATCGGGGTACTTCATTTCTCAGGATTGCCCAGGTGAACAACGTTTCAATCTATCTTTCGCCGACTCACCAGTGAAAGACATCGATTTCACCGTGGTGGCTGTACCCAAACCCACCGACCTTGGGGATGATTTCAACAAAACCCCTTCCGCAGGACGCAGCAGGGAGGATTTGGGGCAGCCCGCGCCAAGTGAAAACCCGCGGAAAGTTACCCCAGCTTCACAACCCGATGAATCCGCACCGCTTATCGACGGAACAGTGGAAGCCGAAATTGTGGAAGGCGAAACCCAGTTCTTTGCCGTCCCCATTGAGTGGGGCCAAGCCCTCGACGTGACCGCCGAGGTTTTAGAGGACACGCTTACACAAGGCGATGACTTCGCCACAGGCCTTCAACGAAGTCTCGACGTTTCTTTCAGCAATGCGGTTCACGAAAAAGTCGCGAGTGAAAATTCGGGACTATTGTTCACCAAGGATATTGGGAAGCCGGAAGTGATAGGAACAACATTCCCCCTCTCTTACGCGAATGCGGGTGGGGCGGAACATGCGGGCCACTCGTCGTGGTTGGGTGGCACCCACTACGTCCAGGTCAGTGCCCGAAGCCATGGGCGCGACAGCAACACAGATGCCACCACGGAGCTTAAACCCATCAAGTACCGGCTCACCGCAACCCCCGTGGGGCAAGCAGTGAAGGGGCCAATATTCCCGAAAACTGCTGCGCAAAGCCCCAAAACATCCTCCACCGCAGCGAAAGCAGACGAGTCGCCCAGCGCGGCAACCGAGGAGAAAGACAGCGGCTGGCTGTTCCCCGGAGCAATCATTGCCCTGGTTATCGCGGCGATAGCGTCTGCAGGCTACGCCCTCCAACGCAAAAAGTAAACATACTTCAAAGCCTGACGCCCCCTTCCTCAATACCTCACCGCGTAACTCCCAGTGGTGAGGTGTGATGGAGGGGGCTTCTCTGCTTTTGGGGAGGGGATGTTTTCCCTGTTTGTGGGGTGGTTTTGTTCTGGTGTTGAGGTGGGAACTCGACCTTTGGGGTCTTGAGGCGCGATTTTCTGGGGTGGGGAAGCACATTGGTCGAGTTGTGTGGTAGGGGGTGGGTGTTTTCCCTGTTCGTGGGGTGGTTTGCTCGGTGACAGTGGTGGGGACTCGACCTTTGGTGTTCTGTGGTGTGGTTTTTGGGGTGTTGTGGGGGAATTAGTCGAGTTGGGGAGCTGGGGTTGTGGTAATGGAGGCGTGGTTTGTCGAGTCCGCGGCGCTACCAGATCTGGGATGAGGCGCGCACTGTGGCGTTGACGAGGAGTTTTAGTGGTAGTGGTTTGTCGGCGTGGGATACGTTGACGTGGTTTAATCCTGAGGTGGAGTCGTATCGTCGTAGCCCTGAGTTTTTCCGGGAGGGGCGGTTTGATGCCGCGCACATGGTGGAGGGGTATTTGGATGAGTGCATGTGGAACTTGTTGGATTCGCGTGCGCCGCTTGAGTGGGATTGGGTTGTGGCGCAGTGGCCACGCATCAGTGGGGATGGCGCTGACCGTGCACGTACCCTTGTGCTTGACGACGGCCGGTTCCAGCTCACCCACACCGATTCAGGTGAGGTGTGTTCCCTGACTTAGGTGGCGCGGAAGTTTTTGCGGGGCATGGCGAGGGAGTAAGAGTCGGGTTTGACCTGTCGGCGAAATAGTTTGGGGTTGCCGTTGAACACGTAGGCCAGTTCGGTTTCTTTCCCGCCGCGCCGAAGATACTCCATGACAAACGCTTTGCGCAGGGGGCCGGTGACTTCGGTGATGTGGCGTAGTTGAAGCTGGGTGAGGGTTTCGGCGACTCGGTGGTCGGCGGCTGCAAGGAGCGGCTGGACGGCCTCGTTCAGGTCGGCGATGAGGGCACTGATGTCTTGGTACATTTCGTCGGGGACGCCACGGATGAGGTCGGTGATGGTGTCGTTGACCCATGCGGTGTGGACGTCGGTGGAGGTGAGTGCGGTGAGTTTCTTGTGGAGTTGCAGGTAGTCGGCCTGTTTGATTTTTACTAGGTTGCCGGTGGTGCGGCTGACTACCACGAGTCCTTCTTGCCCTGGGCGGGGTGGTTTTGCCACGGCTTCGGCGAAGGTGGCTTCGGGGAAGATTTCTACACGCTCGCCGTGCCAGCCGGAAAGTCTGGGGTCGTCGACGAAGACGTGTTCACCGGTTTCGATGACGATTCCGCCTAGAAGGACGAGGGATTCTTGTTTCCCGTAATCCACGATGACTCGGGTTTCGGGGTGGATGACCTCAAAGAAGGGGGTGATTCCTTCGGGCAGCCATGAGTGGCCACCCGGCACTTTTCTTAGCAGGTCGTATGCGAGGTCGACGAGTTCGGATTCTAGGACGCTGCGGGTGGCAAGCCGGAGCTGTCCGTCGCGTGGGTATCCGATGGCGAGCGACCCGTCGACTTTATCCATGGTGACCACCGGCTCTTCCCATGTGAGGGTGGTGTTTTTCTCCACCTCGTAGTTAAGCATCTTCTTAACTGGGCGGGCGAGGATTTCGGTGGTGGCCGTGTCGAAAATGATGCCGCGTGCTGCGGTCGTCACGTCGCCCCATTCGTGCAGCATTTGGCACAGTGGGGAATAGCCCACGATGGATAATCCCAAGTGAGGGTAGCTGCGCAGTGTGAGTAGGCCTTTGTCGAGGCAACGGCGGTATTCATTTTCGGGGAAAAGTTCGAAAAGCTTCATGGGCAGGGCAGTGGTGGGGATAGAATCTTCAGACTGGGTCGTCTTTATTTCCCATAGCTAACAGGCATCGGGGGCGGCGTTTTGTGAGAAAGGATTTTTGATGGAGAACCGTATCGCACAGGCGGAAGCTACTTTAGGGTGCCTGTTGCCCATAGACTACCGGGAGTTTCTCCTCAACCCAGCCAATGCCGACCATGAGATCACCCAGTATTTTTGTAACTTGGATGAAGTCATTGAGTGGACTCAAGACTTTCCGTTCACCGCTGACCAACCGGTTCGCCAGGAGCCGGAACCGATGCAAAACTTTCAAGGTGAGATGGGCCCTGAAGGCGTCGATAAGCTTTACGATGCTCTTGTTACCTACACCACCGAACACTACGAAAAACCCGCACACCACGGTGTGGTTCTTCTGGATGGAAGCGTGCTCGGACCGCATACCGTTCTCGTGCTGCGTGGCCGTGCCCACGGGGAAGTATGGAACTGCGAAATCGACTACGAGTGGGTAACCATCGAACCACGCCTACACCCCGTCACACACCAACCACTCGACTTTGCGCACTGGCTTAAGCTCCAACAAGACCCCTACCGATTGACGGCGCTGCCGAAAAAGCAGGTAACAGAGCTGAGCAACCCCAAAACTAGCGCCGAGGGGAAGACCGCCATGCGATACCACCTGCACCGAGGCGAACTGAAAGGAATCAGCGAGGCTGAAATTGCAGGGCTGAAGAAAATCGCGGCCATCCCCGAAAACGCGCAATTCCTCGACCCTTACACAGGCACATGGCAACCACTGCGCGAGGGATACCCAGTGGCGTGGTCGTGAAAAGACGAGAAAGAGTTAGCACAAGGTGAACAACCACTCCCCACTGACGAAGAAAATCTGGCGCGCCTTGAAGGAAGCTGACAGTGAGCAGGCTCAGCTTGAACTCATCGCCAGCTACCCACAAGCCGCAGACATAGCCGCCGCCTACGTGGCTAGGTGTACCAGTAATGAAAAGTGGAGCGGCCAGCACACCCACACCCCAGGTGGGCGGCTATCAGTGGTGCTGGTGCACAAATACGCACTCCCCACCCCTAAAAAACGCCAGTACCTGCACAATTGGGCCATCTTTATCAAAACCGCCCTTGAAGAGCACTACCCCGACCGCGTGGTTTTCCTCCAGCGGTTCCCCGAGCACCTTCACCACGCGTTTTCTTTAGGGTTGCCCGCTTTCGGCCCCATCGGTGCCGCGGTGATCGCTGCCTTGGAGAAGAACGTCCTTAGCCGCGAGAAGGCACTTGAGTACTTGTGGCAGGACCTTGCCAGACCCATCAGACCCAAAGACCGCAACCAGTGGGCCCACATTCTTCAGTCATGTATCCACCCCACGCACGAGGAAATGCTGGCGCACCTTGGGATTATCCGGCAACTGGTGGGAACCGGCGAATCAGCAATGCTGGAACTGTTTATCCCACCGCTTCTGACACACCTAAGCCCTGAAGAAGCAGGAGACCTAGCCCTCGCAGGCCTGTACGCCACCACGAAAAAAGCCAGGCAAGCCGTACTCGACGCCCTCGCCGATGCGCCCAGCGTGGTAGATGGCGCCGTCGACAAGCTTCAAGAGCGCATCGCCGAACTCACACACGCGCCCACCCCCACCACGGCGACCTGGAACAAACCCCCACCCCCATGGCAAATACAGGGGCTGACGTGGGAAGAACCCACCGCAGACACCCTACTCACAGCACTGCGCGACGGGGAGATTGAGCAGGCGCGGGCATACGCCGTACAGCTTGCCTACACAGACTGTGAAACCGCGCGCCGGGTGCTGCGCGGGTCGGGATTGTGGGAAAAATGGGCGAAAAACCCAAGGATTTCGTGGGCTACACCTGGGAAATGGCACACCATCAGCTCGCTCTGTGACGACGCCGTCGAAGCGCACCTTGGGAAGATTCCCACGATGCTGTCTGCGCCCTCGTTTCCCGATCTGCGGATCACGATCGACGATCTGCTCACGCGACTTGGCCGTTACGAGGAAGCCGAATGCGACGTACTCGCACCCGACCTACTGCTTGCACTGTGCCGACTCGATGTTCGGGGCGTATCAGGCGCGGACCTGCCGGAAAGCCCCGTCATGGTGACAGACCGCGCCAAGAACCGGTGGCTCGCAATCGAAACCATCATGGCGTACGTGGACGACCCGTTCGTGGAACCGGAACTCACACTGGGGCGAGAGAGATGGAAACCCGAATCGTTGCAGCTTCCTCAGTCGCTTGCGGCACGCTTTACGTTAAGCCCCAGTGTGCTGGGCGACTCGCTTACCCTGGTTACGTTCCCGCACTTCGGCGACACCTGTTGCACGCAATTATGCTACACCGGCTTCGTGGACCCCGACCCCGTACCCGTTGCCGAACAGCTTGCCCGCCGCGCCGAACCGCTGGGGGTCGGGGCACTCATGAACATGGTGGGGATTCAACGCGCGATCAAACCAGCACTGAACGAGCGGCTAATGCAGGCGATTAGCCAAGCGTGGGAGCGCGGACTTGTGCGCCCCGAACGGGTCGACGTGGCGTACCTCGACTGGAAGCCCCATGGGTGGGCGCAGATTCCGGCGCTGGTTATGGCGATGCGGGAGCTTGTCGACGCCGGAATGCTGTCGCTGTGCTGGCCCATCTGGGACGGACTACTTGAGTCCATGGCGAAGGAGACACGACTACCCGCCGGTGCCACCCACGTGGTGGCGGCCATGACGGACTTCCTACCTGCGGTGATCACCGCACATCCAGATGCAGCACACCAGAGCCTAGGGGTGCAGGCCATGGCTGCGCGTGGCGGAAAGTCCCAAGCTGTCGTGGGGGCGGCGAGCCTAGCTGCGGCGCTGGGTATCAAGGCTGCACCGGAACCGGTGAAGGAAAAGCATGTGGAACTTCCCGTCCAACACCCAAACGAGGCGGAACTGAATAAGCTGTGGCCGAAAAGAATCACAACCTTGGCCGAATACCCCGACGGCGCCCACTACCGCCTCGAACTGGTTCCTACCACAACCACACAGAACCGGTTGGACACAATCATCACATTCCCGAAGGATGAAACGGGGTACCGGTTTACCCCAGACTCCAACCTTATTGTTGCCATGTGCTCGTGGGGGTACGCGCCCACCGCGACGGAAACTCACTTCCTGTTCGTCGAAGGTGAGAAGGCGTGCCTAGCCGACACACCCCGCCCGTGGAAACAGTGGAAAGCAGACGGCCGGGAAGGGCCACTCCACCTGCCCTTGACAAACTCTATGGTGGCGCTGCTGTTTGTGTGCGCCACGGGGGATTTTGCCCGCAGCTATGCCCAAGACCAACTCATTCACGTGGCATCCCAGTGGCGATTAAGCCCTAAGGCCGTGGCAACAGTCATGGCCGAGGTTGTGGCGCTGCCGGAGTTCAATCCTGGAAAACTCGTGCCCGCGATCACCGACACAACCGTGGCGTGCCTGTGGCCGATCCTCACCGAATCACTCACCCACGCCGCCGCCCTGGAAAAACCTCCACGGTGGTTGGGCAGAATAGTAGGTGCTGTGGCCGAACACCTTGGCCTGCTGGTGGCGGCCACTCGGACAGGTCGCATCCCCGCGGCCGCGTGGGCGGGGCTCCACGCACTTGCCGCGCAGACGAAGAAAACCACCGCCGTGAAGAAGGCACAACACATCGCGCCTTACCTGCGCGTCGATCAGTAGAGGGAGCACACACAATGGGTAGGGCGAAACGGCAATCGTTGTGTGAGGATTTCTGGGGGCACCTGGCAGCTGGCGAACTCAGGCAAGCCCAGCACGCTTTCGTGCAGTGGGAGACTCTAGCGTTGTGTGCGGAAGAAAAAGCTGGGGCGCACACGGTTTCAAGTGAGATCCTCATGCTCAGCGCCGTGGGCAAGCACGAGGCTTCGTTGAGTCACGCACTGGACGAGGAGGAGGCGGTGACCCTCATCGCCACGTGCCCGCAGGAGTGCGCCGACGCCTCATTGGCCACGTCGTGGGTGTCTTCCTGGGCGTTGGCGTGTTTTGCCGAATGGGCGTTAGGGGAGCACCACACGAGACTGAACGCCATGAATAAAGTGTGCGCCCACCTTCCCAGTTCCGTGCGGGCCTACCTGCATTTTTACGCGCATTTTGTGTGCGCCCAAGGGCTTGTTCCTGAAAGGTTTTTCGCTGAAGTGCGGGCACTCTACCCCGATGATTACACCCCCGTGGAACTTCCCGCACTGCCCACGCAGCTCAACCTTTTTGGCAGTGCCCCAGTGCTTGCACACGCGCTTCGGGTTCTTTCGATGAAAACTTGTAGCGTGAGGCTTCGGGAGCAGACGCTTATCCAATTAGATAACTTGGTGGCAGTCGCCTCGCCTTGGTTCGGGGCGGAAGAATTCCTGTGGGCACCCATTGCTTTCTCCCTGATGCGCGACACCCGTGGTGAGCAGCGCCGGAAGTGGTGTGAGAAAACTTTTCAGCTCAGTCACCACACACCACAGTTAGCGATCGACGCGGCGCACTGGTTGATTGCGCATGCGGAACCAGGGGAGGAAAGCGCGGTACTTCGCTGCGCGGCAACACTGCCCGTACATTGTCACACGCTGGCAGAGGATGCGGCGGTGCACCGCGACTGTGAAAAATGGGTACGTCGCGCACAAGAACTGGAATGCGGCGAAACCCCCGATAAACACGCCGACATTGCGACGCGAACCTTCTTTGACCTGGGGCGTCTTGCGTATATCAGGAAGGATTGGGTGGCGGCGTGGAAATTCATGGTGCGCTCGATCCAGCACCACAGTGAGCTGCGGCGGATGATGACGATGAGTTCCATTCTTCTTGACGCCCTGCAGGAAGAGCCAGACCTGCACGAAGACTACTGGGATGCCCTCGACGAGGCCATCGCGGAAGCCCTAGCCCAAGACGAGGAAAACCCCGACACGTGGTATCGCCTGTACCGCTGGGCCGCGGCGACAAAGCGCACGGGGGAGGAAGCAACCTGCCTCAACCAGCTCACCTATTCGTTGGCGCTGTATAACCCCGATCGCCTGTGCGAAAGCATTGAGCCGTTCACCTTATGGATTGAGCTGTATAGAAGCTACACTGCGGTGCCCTATGATGCACTAGAGAATGAGTCTTTATTGTGGGCCTATCCGTGGTTTGTGTGGGCCTTGTGTGAAGATCCCCACGCCACAATAGGGCAGTTTCAGTACGCCCTGTCCGCCTACGAAAACTTGCAGCTCGCTAACAACGACAACGCAAGCTTGTGCTGGGAGTTGACGTTTGCGCAGCTTCTCGTCGCGTACCGCGCGGGGGATGTGGAGACAGTCTTACGGCTACGAAACAGGTGGCGTATCCCACCGGAGTATAGGGGGCAGCCCCTGCGTGAGGTGGAATCCTTGATGTTTATTGATATGTGTGTGGGCATGGGGGATCACCACTTAGCCGTTGCGGGGATCGAAGAATCGTGGGGCGGAACCACCCCAGCAACGTGCGTGCAAGCATACCTGCTCGAATCCCTTAACCATGTTGGATTACAGGATCAGGCGTGGGCATGGTTTGACCAAGTCACCCAGAATGAGCAGAGCTTTGCAACCGACGTGCTTGCCAGCCAGGAAAGCTATTTCGCCACCGTGATCGACGCTGGTATGCTGCGGTTTCTCGCAAGTGTTGCGCGGCCTAACCTGCGTGACGAAACGAGAACACGCACAATGACCCTGCTGCAATCCATGGCTACTTTGCACAATCGGCACCGAATCGCCCGCGCCGCAACCGTGGCACTGCGCACCTGCTTTGCCCTTGATGAAAAGCTTCCCACGCTTATCGACGCCGCCACCCCGCCCACCCCCACAGCCGAACAAGCCGCGGCTTGGTGTGAGCAAGAAGCGAAAACCACTGGCCCCATAGGTGACCAGTGTGTCCTCGACTTAGGTGTTCCGGTATCTAATATTGAGGAAATCCAGGAAATTTTCGTCCGCCACCTTCACGCGGATTCCAAAGGAATTTTCCACAACCACCACACTGGGGTGAAACAAACCTACCTCATGTTCGATACCAACAACAGCTACCTGTACGAGGGGGAACGCATCCACCTTGTGGAAGAACCACACCACATGGACACCCCTTCGACCATCACCATCCCCGCGGCCTGTACCACGAGTGCCGAAGAACTAGCAGAAAAGCTCCGCAACGACGGCTACAAAGTTATCCCCGCCAATAACAGCACACAACCACCCACTTCCGCATGGGTCGTGTTCATTTTCCCCCACGGGGAAGTGCTTGCGGTGGGGAAACAATAAGCGTGATGGTAATCCAAGAAGATATAGTGAAGAAAGATGGTAAAACTCAATCCACCAAGTGGAACATTGTGCACATGAAGAGGAAGGAGGCGCACGGTGACAGTCCAAATTTCAGTTGAGGAAGCTCGTAAGACCATACGCAAGAATAACCGGGATTATCGGCGTCGCCTGACTATAACCAGTGCTTTTCTATTTGCAGTAGGTATCCTGTCAGGTTTCATCGCGATCCTGCTTATAGCCTCCAGCACACTAACCCCACTAATCCTCATCCCTGCGGGAATTGCTATTTTTGAGGGAATACGGAGACTCGTCCAAGCACGTCACGTGCATATCTAAACAAGCACTGCGTACATTTCAAAACTCATCTCAAAGTTTTCGGACAGCGCTGGGGAAGAGGGATGCGTTGACGAAAGTCACAGTGTCAGTGCGGTGAAAGGAACTACCGGAATATTATCCTCGACGCGGCGGTAGCCGAACCCGCCTGAGGTGATAATCATCTTTGACACATCATCGCGGTTGAGCTTGTTCGCAAACCGATTCAATGATTGTGCAGCCTGTTCAACCACCGCGTCGTTTTGCCCAAGCTTGACCTCTACTAGTAGCAATTTCCCATCGGGGTAGTCGATAATAGCGTCAACTTCCGCCCCAGAGTTGTCGCGTGCATGGAACACTGGGTGCCCACTGAACACCCTCAAATCGTGAACAACCTGCGATTCAAAGAGCTGACCCGCATAGTCCAACTGTTCAAGAAGGGTGGTGGGCGTTGCGGATAATGCAGCGACCGCCAACGAGGGGTCAGCCAGATGCAGCTTTGGAGTTTTGCGCAGTTGCGCACGTGAACGCAAGTGTGAAGACCACGCTGGTTGTTCCTCAACAATGAACAGTTGGCGCAACACATCAAGGTACCGTTTGATCGATTTGTGACCCGCGCCCACATCACTGGCAATGGTGGACACATTTATTTCCGTTCCAATAGCCCTACCAAGGGATGTGAGTAACCTACGCATTTTGACGGAATTGCGCACATTGAAGTCTTGAACCTCAGCGAATGCTATGGCTTCGACGTAAACTTTGTTCATTTCCAGCGCGTCTTTGGTGTTGAGCGTGAGGTTTCCAGGCCATCCGCCTACCGCGATTCGGGTAATTAAGGTGTGAAAGTCTATTTGCTTATCGCTGATCGCCTGGATCGGAGCATTATTAAGCACATCGTGCAGGCTGATTTCCTGAGATGAATGACCAGTTTCCACAAAGGTCATAGTTCTCATCGTGAGCCTGGCGAATCGGCCCGCCCCGCTATGGCGTGATTCTTCAGATTGCGGGGCGGTGGAACCGGTGAGAATGAATTGGCCTGGTGCTTTCCGATTGTCAACAGCCCGTTTAACGTAATTCCAGATTTCAGGGTGAATTTGCCATTCATCAATAAGCCGCGGAGTAGGCCCCTCAAGAAGCAAATGGGGATCAATGCTCATGAGACGGGACACTTGGGGGTTGGTATCCATGTTGATAACGGAGCCTGCCACTTGGAGCGCTGTTTCAGTTTTGCCGCATGCCTTAGCACCTTGAACGAGCACAGCTCCGGCACGGTTGAGAGTGCGGTGTAGTTCCTGATCTACTATCCGCTTGAGATACGATGTGCTCAATGCATTTCCCCTGTTCATTAGAGAATTTGACTATGCTGTAAATCTTCTATGTTCAAAATTGTAAGTCCGCTACAACCAAAATTGTAAATAGGGAAGAGGATTTTTCAGGCACATGACCCTAAGTATCGTCACGCCACGTTGCTGTGCTGTGAATAGCATTGGGGCCTTTGCCGGGAGAGAACCATGGTTAACTGTGTGGGCACGGTAGTTATTCTGAACGTTAAGTAATGCGGCAAATATTCTTCAGGTGATACCCCAAAGGGACACAGTGGTGTGAAAAAGAGCATCACCACGCAACAACGAACACACGCAGGAGGCGGAACTTTTGAAGGGGACAGGTGTCGGCGTCGACAAGCTCACAAGCGCAGAAAAAACCCTCGGAGTGTTACTGCCGCAGGACTACCGTGATTTCTTGACCACTCCAGAAAATGCTGGCAGCGAAATCGTGGCACGGTTTCACGCGCCGGGTTGCGTCGATTGGTCGCAGGATTTTCCCTTCACAGCAGACACACCCGTTTACTGTGACCCGCTCACGGACAATCCTGCGACGTGGGAGGATAACACGCTTGCGGAAGAAGCGACGAAACCGCTGTATGAACAGCTCATGCGGGGGATCGTCTTCCTAGCCGAGGAAGGCTATGGCGAGTGGAGCGTGCTGGTGTTGCGCGGTGCGGCGCGGGGACAAGTGTGGGCGTTGTGTCCTGAATGGTGGACGGGAATGGAGGCGTACCCGCGGCGTCACCCAGTCACCGGCGAAATTTTGGGGTTTGCGCAGTGGCGCATATTGCAACACACGCCGCTGAAGTTCCTCCACCTCACCAAAAGGGAGCGGCAGGGTTTAATGTGTCGCCAAGAACAGTTTTCTGCATTATGGATCAAAGCGGCACATCAGCTCATTGCCAGCGGGGAGGTGACGGGGATAACCGCAAAGGAGGTTTCGGGGATTCGTCGGAAAGCGGATGTGCCCGAGGCCGCGCTGTTTCGCGACCCACGAACAGGGGACTGGTTCCCGCTGGCACGGGCGACGGTAGTGGAATGGGCTAAGGGGAACAAAGTTTTGCCTGTATGGAATTTTCCAAATGAAGAGGAATCTGAAAACTAGCCAAGAATCAGTGCAAAATGTCCTGTTCGACGCGTCTTTTTTCTACACTGTGAGAGATAAATGAGTCGAAGAAAAGAATGGCGATGGATCTCACTGTGCTTTCGGAACCGAACTACAGTTCCCTCACTAATGATGGGCGGCGGCAGCTACTAACAGCGATTGCCGAAAAATACGGCGCCACAATCAGGGAGTTTATTCGCTTTGAGCGCTTCGGGCGACACCTTGACACTGCCATCTTCATCGTGGGTGGCAGCGAGTTCGTGTTCGTTCCCGGCGCTGAGGTGAGATTGGGGTGGGATGGGTTTGTTACTCCACCAAGCATGGACATGTGGGTGGAACTGGCTGAATGGTTCACGTGCGAAGAATCACCTGAAGAAGGCGACCTAGAAGTGAGGAAACAGGCTCAGGAGGAAGCATTCCAACAGGACACAATCGATATTTTTCGGGAGCAAACCACACCTAAAGGAACCTTTACTATTGGCCCCATGTTGGTGGAACGCTGCGTGATTCAGCCCTGCTGGAGGGATATTCGCGCTGAGGACGTGGAAGTGCGTGCCGATGTTCAGGAATTGATCCGTAAAGCCATTGACCACCACGTGGATGTGTACACCCTGCGCAATCGGTTGGAAGTTTCGCAGTCCAACAATACTGCGCATTGGCGGGCGCGGGAGTGGGAAGAGCTCACATTTGACCAGCTGAAACAACAGGTAGAGGCGTCGGGATTCTCACTGCCGACGATGCGCGAGTGGGAATACTTGGCGGGCGGTGGCTGTGAAACCCTAGCAGTGTGGGGTGACAGTCTTGATTACAACTCTTTTCGCTCCGCAACGCCTGGTTTCGCAAGTGATGCCGAGGCGTGGGAGTACCCCAACTTTTTCGGCCTGACCATTGCTTTTGATCCATTCAAGCGTGAGATCGTCACCACCGACGATGGTTTTATGTTCAAGGGTGGGGACGGTGGCTGCAACAGTCACGGTGGTGCTGGTTTTTCGTGGGCGGTGGCGTTCCCAACATCCCCTTATTTCGAAGAAACCGAAATGTTGAGGGATGGCCCCAGCGATCGCTTCGACTTCTACCGAAGGGTTATCAGAATTGATGGATAAAACAAAGCTCGCCAACCCCACCTACTCCGCGCTTTCCCGTGATGAGCAGGTGAAACTTTTACGCGAAATTGCTGAGCACACGGGAACTACGCTCATTGAAACCCAAGAGTTTTCTCGCTTTGGGCGTTCGACATTCACGGGGATTCTCCGCCATCCCAGAAGCCTAGACAGCGAGTTCGTGTTCGTGCCCGGTGCTGAGGTGACGTTGGGTTGGGATGGATTCACCGAGGAACCGCGGGAGGAAATGTGGCTGGACTTTGCGCGAGACAATGGCGCGGGAACAGATGAAGAAATTCGCGCCGCTGCTGCCAGTCCTGAATTTCGCACAAAGATAACCGAACTACTTCGTACTCACACCACGGTTATTGAACAGTGCACGATTGCACCGATGCTGCTTGAACGCGCCGCACGTGTTCCCTGTTGGCGGGAAGCAACTGCCAAAGAGGTTGCGAATGATCCTGAAATTCAAGAATTGATTGCCGAAGCCGAGAAAATGGGGGTGGTGAGTAGCGAGCTCGACGAGACTGTGTTAATCACCCGTGATGATGAATCGTCGCCGTGGCGAGTTGAGCTTTTTGAGGAACTTTATTACGACGAACTTCGAGAAGCGGCAGAAAGTGACGGGTTTTCCCTGCTCACCTTGCGGGAGTGGGAGTACCTTGCCGGTGGTGGGTGCCGCACCCTTGCGCCGTGGGGTGAAAGTCTTGATTTTGAATCCATTACTGGATTCACGTTTGATGGGGACGACTACTTTTCAAGTGGTTTTCTTTCGTTAGTCGAGGAGACGCTGATCAAGCCGAATTTCTTTGGCCTAGAAATTGCGTATGACCCTTACCGTTATGAACTTGTGAGTGATGGGCTGGATGTGGCACGAAAAGGTGGCGACGGCGGAACCGGTTACTGTGGTGATGCGGGAGTGGCCTGGTAGTTTTTCCCAGTCACCCCCTATTGTGTGGACTACACCCACGAAAAAGATGCGGAAGAGAACGATTTTGTGACCAGCTTCGACACCTACCGCCGAATCCTCAGACTTGCCTAACCGCGCAACGAAAAGAAAGAGTACTCACCAATGTCTCAAACAGCGAACCTTATTGCCGCGCTCGACATTTATAAGGAACTCGGATGGGCTACGATCACTAACCCAGAGGATATTCTCACCCTGCCCGAGCCTACCGATGAGCACAAGAAAATCGCCCAACTCGGGCTTCAAGCTTTGGATACCCTCGACTGGGATTCTCACGAGTGGGAGGAAAACTGTGGCCATCAACCGCAATACCTTGGGATTTTCGCCATTGTCATGGGTGTGGATGCAAAAACCGCGACGCGGATGACTAAGGATCAACATCCAAAAGTCGTCGCGGAATGTGTGGCACGCCGGGGTGAGAGGTACGCGCGGGACTACGTGGTGGCGGCGTCGACAAGCGTACGGCCGCTGGCAGATACACTCCTAGACACCAGCTGCGTGGCTGCCGTCTGCCTTGTTGCGGGCGTGGGTGGGGTACACATTGCTGTGCCGGAAATCCTCGACTACCTGCATTATTGGGGCGGGGTAGTCTCAATCCAGGCGGGGGAGGCTGCCGTAAGGGAGATACTGAGCAAGGAATATCCGAGCTGCTTTCCCACACGTGAGCAACTTTTGGCGCGTTACGAGGAGCACTATGCGGTGGCAGAGTCGATGCAGGCGGAGCTGCACGCAACCGTGGGGCGCGGGCTGGTCGCCGGTGTGAAAGCTGGGGCGGGCAACCGCGATGATCTGCTTGCGTGGATCGCCCGCGAGTTGGAAAAATGCTCAAAACCGAAGCAGCGTCGCCGCCTGTTGCAGATGCTTACCGAGGACCTTGAACTCAGCGACGCCGACATCACCCGCCACCAAGCTGTGCTGGCAAGCCAGATCGCGGCAAGCCACGCCGACTGCGTGAAGGCGTATGGTCTGCGGCTTCTCGCGCTTATGTCGGAGCCTGAGCTTGCCAATGCCGCACTCGGCGCCCTGTATGTGCCCACGCTGGCGGGGCTGAAGTCGGTGCTCACCACGCTGGGCAAGCGCAACGATCTCACGGAGCAGACGAAGCAACACCTGTTCGCGCGGCTAGAAGAACTTTATACCCACGACGATCCGAAGGTGGCGGCACTTGCGGGGAAGCTGCTCACGGCGTGGGGTAAAACCCCTGCACAGCGGGTGGAAACGGCGCCTGCGCCCGCGGGGAACTGGTGGCAGCCCACGCCAAGTTTCACTAAGCCTGTGCGCTTCGAGGTGGGGGAGGTGACCGCGACCAACCTTGCGGCGGCGTTTGCGCAGGCCAACTACGGTTTCAACCCAGAATCTAACCACCATATCGAGCGGTTTTGGGCGCTTGCGACCCAGCTTGCCTTTCATGATCGCACCAAGGCGGTGCGTGCGGTGCAGGACGCAACAATGAACTGGGGAAACGGCATGTTGGGGCTTGTATTCGACGAGCCCACCGGGGGCTGGTTCGACGACTATGAGCAGTCGTCGCTGTTCTATGCCCGCGAGGTGCGGTTGGTCCAGAATTTCGGTGAGATCCCCTGCCTGCTGTCTACCCCAAGCACCATGGATTTCGGCATCGATTTTTCTGACCTCATTGCACGCCTTGAGGCATACCGCGCAGCCAACGCGAGCGTGAGTGAGGCGGATTTGCAGATCGCGCTCATGCGGCTGAAAACTCCCGACCTGGATTGGTCGGCGGCGGCGGTTCAGGCGCGTGCCTTCGACATTCCGTTCGTAGAAACCGCGCAGCCGGTCACCGTGACTGTGGGCGAGGTGATCGCCGACTACATTTTCAACCAGATCGACGACCCCGGCCTCAGTGCCGACCCGGCGGCGGGGGAGTTTGTCGCCCAACCTGTCGCAATTCCGCACTGCTTGGGCGCGTTCCCGGACCGCCTCAACGCGCCACGTGGCGGGGTTGACCCCACCTTGTTCCCCACCTGGGTGGATACCCCGCACCTTGGTTTGCGGGTGACGAAGAAGAGTAGCTGGTTGCGGTGCGCCGCGCACGCTGAGACCGTTGCCCATGCTGAGCATGTACTTTCCCCAGGTGTAGCCATGAATCTGTTGGGTGCGCTGCGGATCAGTGACCCTGAACTGTTCGCCCGCGTGCTTGACGCCGTCATGCTAGCTTTTCGACGCGGAATCCTACTCCCCGGCACCGCCAACGTTGAGCTTTTAGACTGGCGCACACGCGCCACCAGTTTCACTGGGTTGGCGCAACCACTCAAGGAGCTCGCCGGTGATGGTTTACTTTCGGTTGTGTGGCCGATTTTTGACGATGTGTGCCGCATTGCCGCCGCCCGTTCCGCCACCACCCCAGGTGCGGTGGAAATAGCGCAGGCCATGGCTGATCTTGCACCCCATGTGTGTATCGCCGTGGCGGAAGGCAAAGCGCCGAAAGAAGCACTTGATGTGCCTGGCCTTCGGGCGTGCGCGGCAAAGGCGGGCACATCGAAGCTGGTCACGGCGGCACAGAAAGCGATGGGCGCCTTGGGGGTGGATGCGCCGAAGCAGGAAACTGGTGCTGGGAAGAAGGTGGAAACTCTCAGTGAGGAGGAGTTCGCTGCACGGTGGGGTGAAACCTTCGCTCCCGCACGCATTCATGACTCGCAGGTAAACGTGGAGGTTGGTTTCGGTCAATCTGATTCTTCTGGGGAAGACCTGTGGGTCGTGCTCAAACTCGGGGAGGACGAAAAATCCCAGTACGTAGTGAACGCCCCATTGTGCGTGGAAACCTGGAACGAGGACGCCACACTAATGGTTACCCGCCGCTCACTGATAGATGACGAGGATGCGGAAGGCAGAACCTTTATCCTCGCGTGGCGCCGCGGTGCTTGGTTTGAAACCGACGATTGGGACATTCAAGCAAGCGACCCCATTAAGGATATTCCCGCGCTGAAGGAAGTCTCCGTTGCACTTGTGGCGTTTTTGGGAAGTTACGGGAAACCGTACCCCGTGTCCCTGGCGCAGCAGGTAGTGTTAGAGGCGATTAGCAACGGCAGACTACCTTCAGAGCATATCCGCCACGCGGCACGCATGCTTGCCGAGGTTGCAGAATGGAACCTCGTGAAAGCGCTGAAAATTCTGGACAAACACCCCACCGCCATCTCCGGCCTGTGGCCACTTGTGACAGAAAGCTTACACATAGCCAGCGAAAACGCGGCGGCGGGGAAGTTACCGAAGTGGCTCAACGGTGTGCTGAAAGTAGTGGAACAACATCTCGACGTGTTGGTGGCCGCGACTGCCCGCGGGATCATTCCCGCAACAGAATGGGCAAGCCTCACAGTGATTGCTGAGGGGAATGCGACAGGGGCTACGCAGAAACGCGCGAAAGCGCTTCAAGTAGTTTTTTCCGAACTGTAAAAACTGTGGAAGGTTTTTAAAAAATGGCTAGTGCTCTCACCCCGCCAGTCACAGCGGATCGGCTAGCACAGGCAGGAAGTAGAATGCCAGGGTGTGTGGCGTATCCGCTGAGCCCAACGAGTGCGTGGATTGAGTGTGAGCAATTCACGTTGGAGCTTGTGCTCCATGAGAACGCAACGGTGCTGGAATTTCGTACCACCTGGCCAAGCCCCGCGCGTAATCGTGATGAGATTGCCGCGGCGCTTTCGGGGAGTGTGTGGCGCGGAAGTATTATCAGCGCCGAGGCCGGTGGGCGCGTGGTGCAACTGTCCTTTGTCACCGACGTTTCTCTCGGATTGAGCGGTGAACAGCTCATAGGCTGGCTGGTGTTTGTCCACAACGATGTATGCGCGGTGTTTCATGACCTCAACACCCATTTCGGCATTCTTTCGCCCGCATTCACCCCGCTTGAGTGCGCGATCGATGCGACTTTACCCGCGGTCACCCCACGGCGGTGTGAGGAGCTACTTTCACGGGGTTCCCTCCCCGTTGAGGTGAGTGATGAGGCGTATCAACAGCACCGTGAAGCCGAGGGCTTGGGCTTAATAACCGTGAGGTTTACTGGTGAGACGTTGCGGTTATCGTATTGGGACGAATCCGGCTATTACCAAAAGAAGTTCCTCCCTCCTGAAGTGCAAGTTATCGTGGTGCAATTGAACCAAGAACCGCACATAGGCGCTATTGAGATTAATGGGTATCGCGAGCTTTTCATCCACACAGTGGTGTACTGCGGGGCGGGAGCCACTGATGAGCAGCTGATTCACTGGTGTGATCACACTCTTGTCCTCATGTATGAACTGGCGTTAAGGCTGCACCGGAAACCAGAGAAACGGTAATGGGGAGTGCTGTGGGCGTCGACAGGCAAGAGCACGGGCATATACTGGCGAAACGATTGCGATGTTGGCAATGGGCACGAAAAAACAACCCGTGAAGCGACCGTATTGGGGGGAGCTTATTTTGTTTGGGTACTAGCTGCGGACGCGGTGATTTCTAAGATGCGAATGAGTGTTTGGTCATTTTGGGGGCTTGTGTTAGCCCGACATGCTACAAAAGGTATGTTTACGTGTTTTCCGCTAAACGTTTAAAGAGAGCATCCTATGACCAAACCCCCTGTTACACCCCCTAAGCTGCGCAAAGCTGTTGAGATTTTCAAAGAACTCGGCTGGTACGACGCTAAAATTTCTGATGCACCCACCCTGCCCTTAGGGACCCCCGAACAGCAAGAGCTCGTAGTCAAGGGGTTAGAAAAAGGCGCCTGGGAAAAATGGGTGGATGATTCTTACAGCGGCACCACTTACGATCTTGTTCAGGTTAGTCACACCATGCTGGCGCTGTTCGCGATCCGATGTGGGGTTAGCGCCAAGCGAGCAGTGTGGCTTTTGGATTTCGCGGCTGTACGTGAGTGGCCAACGGCTGTCCAGTGTGTGCTTCAACGCGGACCTAAGTATGTGCGCGACGTAATGGCTGGCATTGAGAAGCGTGATCGTTGGGGCGACGACACTTCCGTGGGGGCGTGGGATCTATGTATGTTGTCATTTCTCCTGATCGTTGATGACTACGGCCTTGATTTTGAAGTCCCTGCGTATCCCCGGTATTTGCGGGATTGGGCCGGGATTGTTGCGTATGCCTTCTATGGGAGGGAGGGAGCATACTTCCAAGGCGAGGTTGAGCAGATCCCACCGAAAGAGACGTTGCTTCGCTCCATGCGTGCGCATGTGGAGATGGCTGTGGAGCAGGGAGTTCCGTTGTGGGGTGCGTTGGGGTATGTGCTTCGTGCGGGCTTAGAAAACGGTGTGTTTACAAGAAAAGAGGAGGTTGATTATGCGGTGGCGGCGGTGAATGCGCCTGCCCGTCCGAGTGAGCATAAGCGCTGTGTGGAGCTTTTGTGTGCTGACCTTGCGATTACTGATGATGAGATTCGTGCTCATGCGGAAACATTGGGGGCGCTGATTTCCTCGGGTGATGCTGTGCTTATCGACGCCGTGGGGGCGCGGTTTTTTGCTGTTGCGGCTGCTGCTCAGACGACGGAGGTGGCGGTGGGCGCGTTGTATGCGTCCACGCAGAAGGCACAGGTGGTGGTGTTGCAGGGATTAGCGGCCCGTGGTGATCTGACGGAGGAGCTATTGGCACCGCTTGCGCCACGGCTGCAGGAGCTTGCGGGGGTTCGGAATAAACAGGTTGCGAAGCTGGCCACTGGTTTGCTGAACCAGGCGGGTGAGCAGCCAGAACCCGCCACACCGTTGAACGAAATGGAAGCACCAACCGTCACGTGGGTGCCTGTGCCACCGGTGTGGGAGGTTGAGCGTTTTGAGGTGGAGCATGTCGATGTGGATGCGTTAGTGGCGGCACAGCAGGCAACATCACCGGATAAATATGACAGTGGGCCGAACTATGACATTGAGCTTGAACAGTTCTTCGCCATCCTCGTGGCCTTAGCACAAACGGACTTTCAGTCCGCACAGCGCTATATCGATTCCCAAACTGATCACGATGCTCCTTATATACGAACGGTTGGTAGTGATCCGGTTGGGGATCGTGGATTCGCGGTATGGTACAACGTTGGGTCGTTTCCGGTGTTGTTATCGCAGCCTTCTTTTGTGGATTTACGGATTACGCCAGAGGATTTCTTTGCGCGGTTAGAAACATATCGTTTGGCTGGTGTCCCGGTTTCTTCGAGGGATCTTCTGCTTGCGTTGTGTCGGTTGGATGTTCGTGGGCATGACCTGCATGAGCTTATCCGGCGGGTGAGAGAGTTTCCGTTGCCGTTGCGGTGGTTTGGTGATGAGGAATATCCCGGTACTGTGGCTGATGTTGTGGCGGAATACTTGGGGGAGGAGGAGTTTCTTGCCACGGTGTGGCCCGAGGCTGGGTTGATCGATTCGAACGCAGGTTTTGCTGTTCCGAAAGTGTTGGAGCGGCTGGTTAGGCATGGTTCGGTCCACTATTTCACTTTCTATGAACCGTTTATTTTCCCGCTCATAGGGGACGGGTTTTTTAAAGAGTTCGGTGCCACAGGGCACGGTACTTTCCAGGGGGCGTCGCTTGCCGCTGTCGCTAAACAGTTGGCGCGGTGTTCGACACCGTTGAGTCCTGGTATTGCTATGAATCTGATTGCCGCGCCACGATTGAATGCTAAGGGCAAGGCTGTGGGACTTGATGAGGCGATTCGGGCGGCGTGGCGCAGGGGGTTGCTAGTCCCAGGCGTTGCCGATATCAACAGCATAGGGTGGAAAAACCCTGTTAAGAGTTTCCATGGGTTGGATGAGGTTTTCCGTGATCTAGCTCATGACGGGATGCTTGCCCTGGTGTGGCCGTTGATGAACGACATTCTTGTCGCTGCGTCGAAGGCGGCGCGTCCGCATAAGGGTGCCGGTGAGATTGCGGAGTTGACTGTTGAGCTGTTGCCGAGTGTGCAGCAAGCAGTTGAGGCTGGCGTGGCTGATCCACATGTGTTGGAGTTGCCGGGGATTCGGGCTTTTGGCACAAAGAAGGGCTCATCGAGGTTAGCTGTAGCCGCACGCACCGCAGTGAAACTATTGCAGGACACCACACCACCAGCAACAGACACCCGCGTTGAAGAGCCCCAACCTCGGGCCGAGTTTAGTGGTGAATTCGCAGAGCTATGGCCCGAGAACCGTGGAGAAGGTCCGGCGCGGCCAGACTCGGCGACTGTCACTTTCGAGGAAATAGAGGACGATGAAGATGCATCGTTCTGGCGCTCGGATGGTCTTTTCGCTGTGGTCAGTATCCCCGAATACCCAGGAAAGACATTCCGAAAGTTCCCTTTTTCCTCCATCCATCCGTGGCGATTCCATGAACTAAGCAATGGAAAAACCGCAACTCTGCATGAGGAGCACCTCTGTTTTGATGGTTCAACGTGGCAGCTCGAAAGCGCCCCTGATACCCGCAGCTGGAATAAGGAATATTATCCTTCTTCGGAGTTCCCGGATAGTTTCCTCTACATTCTGTGCGCCTTCCTTGCAGTGCCGAAAGAGCCAAAGGGCGCTGTCGAAGAACTCGGTCGCCAACTAAACCTGAATACGATTAGTGCTGCAAGCATGAAAGCCGTGATTCCGCGGCTTCTCCAGCTGGACTTTTGGTCACCGGTTCAGCTTGTGAAAGTGATTGAGAAAAACCCATCTCACTTGCCAGCACTGTGGCCAAGCGTGACTGAATCCATTGCGGTGGCCGTTGATCGTATCGATGCGGGCGAATCCGTGCCGAAGTGGTTGAACAGGGTTCTTGATTGTGCAATCTATCACGCGCCGGTTCTGGCCGAGGCAACAAAGCGTGGCAAGATCCCCGCCACGGAGTGGGAGCCGTTGAACCAGATTGCAGAAATGAAGAAGAAGGTAGCGGCCAAGACTAAGGCGAACGAACTTTGCGTTCTGCTTGGCGTGTGATTGAGAGAAATCCTGCCTCGCCTCCTAAGAAAAAGTTAATGTGAGGCCAGAGGCAGGATTTTCCACTAACGCTTGGTGTGAAAGATGTGGAAAGGACTTTTTGAAACAAAAGTGAAGGAGAGCTAGGCATCATGGAAGGCGGGGAGACGGTGATGGCGAAGGTGGGTGAGGTGAGCGTCGAGAAGCTTTTCGACGCCGCCTTAATGCTGGGCTGTGAAACGTACGAGACGTGGCCTCGTGGGGTGCACCTCACGTTTGCCCAGCTCAGCCTTGACGTGGTGCTGCATGAAGACGCGGGGTTACTTGAGTTTCGTGCCGAATGGCCAGGGCGGGTGCGTGATGGTGGGAAAGTGGCGGAAGTATTGAGGCAGCGCATTTGGCGGTGGCGAGTTTTCCGCGACGATTCTGGGGCGAAACGGTTAAAAGTCTTATTGATGACCAATGTTCGCATGGGGCTGAGTACCGAGCAGTTGGCAGGCTGGTTAGTGTTTGTGCACAACGAACTGTGCGTGCTGTTCCACGATCTGGCACCCCAGTGTGGGATGCATCAAACCGCGCCGCAACCGCTGAAACGCGAGGTGGCTGTGACACTGCCAGCGGTAACCCCGGAGCGCCTTTATGCATTGTTGGCACACGATGGGCGGGAAACACGAGTGACTAAAACTACCTACTACCAGGAGCTTGAGGCAGGGGACCGTCGTTATGGAACGATGAGTTTCAATGGTGAAGAATTGCAGCTTGAATTCAGGGATGAAGGTGGCCTGTTTAGCAGCACCTATCTGCCGCAGGATGTTGGGGAGAAAATCGATGAACTCAACCGTAAAACCCATGTTGGAGTGGTGGAGGAGTATTGGGGTGAAATTTCCGCTCGCACCGTTTTTTATTGCGGTGCTGGAGCGAGCGATGAACAGCTTGAATCCTGGTGCACAGAGACAATGCCGAAGCTAGAAGAAATGGTGAAACACGGTGTTCACAAACATAACAGCTGAGTTGATCAGCCGAGTGTGGGATACCCTGCGATACCGCTGTGACCCGAAGAGTTATGGGTTGACTGTGGGAACTACACACTGGAGCTGCACTGCGATGCAGACAAACAAACGGTGCTGGTTATGGCTGTCATTCCCGCACCCGATGCGACTATGGAGTGGGTGGCGAAACTGGAAAGGTGGGGCCCGTTTCGGTTGCGACGTGATGGTCAGGGGAATGTGTGCGCCGAGCTCACCATCAGCGTTGTTGGGGGTTTGAGTGATGCCCAGCTGGTGGGGTTTCTCACTCATACGCGGCACGCGATTCAGGGGATCTACGAAGACTTTCATGCTTCGACCAGCACGGAACCTGTGCCGGATACGCCAGCGCACATGCCGGTGGCGGATGCTTATGTAACGGAGCTGATTACCGCGCACCGTGCGCAGGAATTTGGTGTGGAAATGTTCGTTGCGCCCTCCTGCTACCAGGCGAAATGGGTGCGGGATGAAGGTGTGTTTCTTGTGGTGTCGTGCGCACACATGAACTACAAAGACTATGTGCCGAGAGCACAGTTGGGTGAGCGGATTGGTTCCTCCAATGATGGGCAAAGCCTTGTGAGGGTGATGCTTACGCCGGAACCGTCCATGGATTCGTGCGAACAGATTCAGGCACGCATGTGGTTTTATGTTGGGGCTGGGGCTTCCGACACGCAGCTTCTTCATTGGCTGGAACATGGGGTGTCTGTGCTGGCAGAAGCCCTCGACACCGTCTGTCGGGGAGCTTGTCGGGAGACAGAGTGACTCGCTGGTGCAAGTGGATGAATATAGAAGTTTGCGGTGCTGCTTTAGTAGTCGCGGCACCCTACGACTAGTTTGCTCGTAAGCGTTTGGGTAAAACCTGTGGCTTTGAACGAAATTTCGCCCCACATTGTCACAATTCGCACCGCCCAGCGATCTGAACCTGATGGGTATGTGCCGTTGTAGGAAAGATAAAGATCCTCAATTTCAAGTGGGAACGGCGTTTGTTGGAGATTAAGCGAAAGCTCGGAAGGATTGTGAAAAACGAGGTCGCAAGCCGCGGTGCATTGCTTAAAAGAAACATCGTTAATGGGCACGTGGCCGAAACAATAATCTATATCGAATTTGATATGGTCATGTTCCGGGTGGAAGTTTATCCCATAAATAACCGAATCGTGCCACCCCATGTTCTCATAATCTTCGGTGGTCCACACCTGTTTAGGCTGTTCAATATAGTCTTCTATCATCTCGTGCTCCCTTATAAAAGAACCTTTCTTAAGTCGCGTTGGTGCACGTTACGTTTTCCGCAACGAATAAGCAGTAGCGCACCACGTCGGCTTCCCAGTGGCAGTTTGCTTAAAACCGGTGGCGGTGAAGCTCACCATGCCCTCTTGGCATTCGAGGAAAAACTTCTTGCGTTCAGGCTCATTGTCCGTGATTTCCTCCTCAGATTCTGGGGTTTCCATTCGAATCGTCCCAATCTCCAGCGAGGGATACATGCTCGCGCATTCGATTACGAGATCACGGGTATCAAAAAACACCAAATCGCAGCGCACCACAAGAAACTGTCCCCGCTCGTTCTCGGTTGGCCACTGAAGTAGGTAATCAATATCGAACGTGAGATTCAAAGAATCGTTGCCAATACTCATCCCATGAATGAGACAATCGTGCCAATTCATGTCTGCAAAGTCGGCCACACCCCACTGAAGCTGGCTGCCACCACCAGAAAGAGATTTCGACACGGCACCTTCCTTTACTACGCCCTGAACAATCTCCATCGAAGCATAAACCAGCACATCACCACACGTGCGCGAATCCCCCACTCCCACCCCAACGATGTCCACATGCGGGAGGCCGCACCTCCAGTCGACGTGGGGAGCGGGCGGTGGCGGCGTCGAAAAGCAAAAAGTAAAACCTTAAGTCGCATACGAACGAAAAGCGTAAAGTAATGGCACATTGCATGATGGCGGCGATCTGACAAGGAGATTCATGATGAACACAGCAATGGCGGAAAAAATTGCGCACGCGGAAACGCTTCTCGGCTGTGAATTACCGCCCGCGTACCGGGACTACCTGCTGGATCCCGATAATGCTGACAGTGAAATCGTTTCCTGCTTCCTCAAAGCTCAATCAGGTAAGGAAAGAAACATTGATTGGGGTGCCGATTTTCCCTACACAGTCGCGCACCAGCCCACGTGGGTTGTACCCAGCTTCGCCAGTGACGTGGATTTCGATGCCTTCAGCGACGATGAAGTTGAGGAATACTACGACACACTCACGAAGTATCTCGACGAAAACTATGCGGCACCTGCCGGGCGGGGCAGTGTTTTCATTAATGAGGAAGGGTGTGTCGAATTTAGCATCCTTATTCTCCGCGGACCCAGCCGTGGGCAAGTGTGGCGGCATGAAATAACCTACGAGGATGTGGCCGTAACGCCCCGCTACCACCCTGTAACCAAGGATATTCTCCACTTCGATCAGTGGCTTGAACTGCAGCGCGACCCCTGCCGTCTGACATCGCTGACGAGGAAGCAAGCGGGCGTGCCCCTTAGTTTTTCGCGGATAAGCCGCGAAGGGAAAATCGCGATGCGCTATCATCTTGCGCGCAACGAATTGAGGGGGTTAGATGCTGAACAGATCGGGAAGCTGAAAAAGGTTGCGGATATTCCTGAAGACGCAGAGTTCCTCGACCCGTACACCGGGACGTGGGAATCTGTGCGGGCTGCAATTCCCGTGTGGTGGGCGCAGGGAATCACCCTTCCCTAACATTTTTCAGTGGGATTTCTCACTGCGTGAAAGCGCCCAATGTCCACATCCTTATTAGGTAATGCTCACTATAGTGAGAGTTTATGGCGAGAAATGCAATCAAAAACGGGTGGGTCACTGACCAGCACGGATCGTGGGCGATGGGGTTCGCGCCACTTATCTTCGGTCTGATCATTGCGGATTTAAGGTGGCTCCACCTTGCCCTCGTGGGGGCGTGGACGTTTGGGTTCTTCTTTTTCGCGGTCGCGGAAAAGTGGCTGAAGTTCCGCTTCAAGCCGAGGTATCGTCCAGCGCTTTTCACTTATGCTGCGCTCACTGGGGTTTTTGTCCTAATCCTCATTATTGGTGCCCCACACCTGTTGTGGTGGGGTGTGTTGTACGTTCCCTTGATCGTTACCTCCTTCCACCGCGCGTGGCGGAAACGGGAGCGGGAACTTACATCACGGCTGGTGGCAATTGCTGCCGCTGCTCTCATTTTGCCCGTTGCCGATAACCTGCCCACGTCGGTGCCGTGGTTTGCACCAGGTGGTGTGTCGCTGAAGGCGTGGCTGTTTACGGGGTTGCTGTCTACCTATTTCGCTACAACGGTTCCGCTTGTGAAGACGCTTATTCGGGAGAGTGGTTCGCGGGCGTGGTTTATTGGCTCGGTGGCAGCCCACGTGGCCGCCGCGGTGCTTATTGCGGTGTTGGCGTTTTTGGGGTACGCGACCTGGCCGCACGTGGTGGTGTGGGTATTTTTGGTTGCGCGTGCGTATGCCCTTCCCGTTATTGCTTCACGACGCGGGCAACGGTTCGCCCCGCGCCAAATCGGTCGCCTTGAGATTCTGGCGAGTTTGGCCGTGTTTGCTACGTTGCCATTCGGGTTCGGGGGATAGGTACTGCTGGTGGGGGTAGCTGCTTTTAAGTGAGGCGCAGGAGCGGAAAATATTGCGGTGAATAAATTATATTCAGTTTCATTGCAGGGTAATTTCTCCTGCCTATGAGGTAAATTTAGACCGCCTTGTCTAAATTATTGTTTTAATAATGGACGAAGCTGTCTAGTATGTGGTTCATCCCGAGAAGAACATTTGATGTGAAAGAAGGCTGAACCTCATGATCATTAGTGGCTTGATAGTGGGCATTGTGCTCGGTGTCATCATGCAACGCGGGCGGTTTTGCGTCACCGGAATGCTGCGCGATATTTTCCTGGCGAAAACGTGGCGAAGTTTCGTTGCGTTGTTGATTGTCATCGCCATCCATGCGGTGGGGCTCCATGCCCTTGATGCTGCGGGCGTCATCACGTTAAGCGTTGATTCCTTCGCGCCAGTCGCTGTGGTCATTGGCGGTTTTGTCTTTGGGTTGGGAATTGTTTTGGCTGGCGGCTGCGCCTCGGGAACATGGTATCGATCAGGTGAGGGGCTGGTGGGGTCGTGGGTCGCGCTCATCGCCTACGCCACCACGGCGGCAGCCATGAAAACAGGTGTGCTCAGCGGGTTTAACAATTGGCTGCGTGGATACACCGTTGACGCCACCACCATTCCCGAAACTGTAGGGGTTTCGGAGTGGTACTTCGTTTTTGCTCTTCTAGCACTCACTGGATACGCGGTGCTGTACTACCGTAAGCGGGATGCGGCGGCAATCAAGGCGGATCTTCATACACGCGGCTGGCGCCGACCATTAAACCCTTACATCGCTGGTGCATTGATCGGGTTGGTGGGTGTTGTTGCGTGGCCGCTGTCCGCTGCATCGGGTCGAGATTACGGCCTTGGGATAACAGGGCCGTCTGCGAATCTCACAAACTTTATCGCCACGGGCGATGCGCAGTACTTTGACTGGGGTGTGCTGCTGGTGGTGGGTATTCTTCTCGGTTCTTTCGGAGCGGCTCGGGCAACAGGGGAGTTTCGGGTTCGCGTTCCGGAGCCGGAAGCGGCAGTCCGTGCTGTAGTCGGCGGCGTCCTCATGGGGGTCGGGGCGTGTTTGGCAGGTGGCTGCACGGTGGGTAATGGAATGGTAGAGACGAGCCTGTTCAGCTACCAGGGCTGGGTCGGATTACTCGCGGTCGGTCTCGGAGTCGGGGCTGCAACCAAGCTGTGGCTCAAGCCGACGAATAAATCCGCGCGCCCGCAGCCAGCAGCGGAACCGCCTCTCGACGGCGAATCGCTTGAGCGACTGGCGGCTTTTCAAACTTCTGCCATTGCGCTTAAGGTGCCGGTTTCTTCCCCAGCGGGTGTCCGTGAGCTTGCGCCCGGCACCTATGCGCTTGATGCGGTGGGTTCGGTGTGCCCGTTTCCGCTTATCGACGCCAAAGAAGCGATCAGTCACCTTCACGTTGGAGAAAAACTGGTGATTGATTTTGACTGCACCCAAGCCACAGACAGCATCCCTCAGTGGGCTGCGGATCACGGACATGAGGTGGAGAACTTCCACCAGACCGGTGCAGCGGAGTGGCAATTAACGGTTGTCAAAGGCTCGGCTTAAGCCTTCCATCACGTGCTATAACACCACCGTGACGTGGCGGCGTCGAAAAGCAAAAAGCCTTGGTGCGCTGAAGTCTTGACATCTTCGGAATAAAGCGAGTACGCTGGCTTGCCTGCCTACCGGATCTTTGCACAATTTCCATGGTCTGTGCAGGCGGCAACCTCATTGCTGTGTCCCTAGCGGTTTCGAGGAAAGCGAAACGTTTATGCCCAGCATGCTCAACCAGATTGCCGAAGAAGCGGTTAGCTACGGTGTTAGCCCGATACCTATGTGGCCCGAAGGATTATGGCTGGAATTCCCTGACATGGCGATCGAAGTCACCTGTTACCCAGATTCTGAGGCCGTGAGTGTGAAAGCAACATTTCCCACTGGGCTTTCCTACATCGAGCAGCCAGAATCAACCCCCTGCCGCCTCAGCTGCGGCATCAACGAAACTGGGGGTAAAGAACTCGTGGTCGAGTTTTTCGCTGACACCATCATTGGTTACCAGCCAGGACTTTTAGGGTTCGTCCACCACGAGTTTCGTACACTGGCCACCGACTATGGCATAAACCTTCACAGCTGGGTAACGCCGGAAAACTACAGACACAGTCGTCTCGACCACGACCACCTGACCACTTTTCTTCCCACCTCCATGGACAGACCCCCGGTGGAGTTCAGCGTTGAACCCCACCGGAACTGGGTGCGAATCACGTGCCGTTACTACGATGAGTTCCTGTATGAACGGAAAAGAGTTGGATCTGTTAAACAGGAATGCGAAAGGCTTAACCGTAGATACGCGCCAGGATTAACGCTTGTGGAATGGGATTGCGCCGTTACCGCACACTGGGACTTCTACTATGCTGACGCAACTGACGTTCAACTGCGTCTCTGGTGCGAACGGGCGGCGGCGCGTGCGCTGCGACTTGTCGAAGAAGCACGCGCCCTTATTCGCTAACTCCTGGTTTAGTGCCGTCCCAGCCCACGATAGGACCAGCCGCTGGCCTTCCACAGGTCAGCGTCAAGAGCGTTACGACCATCGATGATGGCGGGGGTTTTGACGATCGTTTTGATCGCCTGCGGATCGAGGTTCTTATACTCCTCCCATTCCGTCAGCAACAGCACGAGTTCGGCGTCGTCAAGCGCTGTGATGGTGTCGCGCTGCGTGGTCAGGGCTGGGTAGCGGGCCTCAACGGCGTGAAGCGCCTCCGAGTCAGTGACGGTGACGTGTGCACCCAAGTCGTGCAGCCGCAGTGCTACATCAAGGGCTGGGGAGTCACGAATGTCGTCGCTGTTCGGCTTGAATGCTGCACCAAGAACCGTGATCTTTTTGCCAGTCACGGCGCCACCTACAGCTGCAAGGGAGAGATCAACAACACGGTCGCGGCGGCGTTGGTTGATCTCATCCACCTCACGCAAGAACCCGACGGCGTCTTCAACGCCAAGTTCCTCGGCGCGGGAGACGAACGCCCGAATGTCCTTCGGCAGGCAGCCGCCGCCGAATCCGGCACCGGCTTTGAGGAACTGGTTGCCGATGCGCACATCGTGGCCAAGGGCTTCCGCCAGCTGGGTGACGTCGCCGTCGGTGGCTTCGCACAGTTCTGCCATGGCGTTGATGAAGCTGATCTTGGTGGCTAAGAAGGAGTTTGCTGCCACTTTCACCAGCTCAGCGGTTGGGTAATTCATGATAAGCCGCGGGGTGTCCGCAGCAAGCATAGATGCGTAAATCTCGTCAAGAGCAGCCTGGCCGCGCGCGGCTTCAGCAGGATCGTCGGAAAGCCCGTAGACGATGCGGTCCGGGTGCAGGGTGTCTTGCACGGCGAAGCTTTCGCGTAAGAATTCGGGGTTCCACACCAGTGTCAGCCCGTGTGGACGAATTGCGGCGGCGAGTTTTTGCGCGGTACCTACCGGGACGGTGGATTTACCCACGACAACTGGATTCTTTTCCGAATCCTTCGTGGCGTTGAGAATCATATCGAATGCTGATTCCACAAAGCTTAAGTCGGCAGCGCCGCTGGTTGCGGACTGCGGGGTGCCAACGGTGACGAAGTGAACATCAATATCGGCCAGTTCCGCCAGCGCGGGGGCAACGGCAAAGCGCAGGCGCCCAGAGGCGAGGCTTTCTGTCAGGATCTCCAAAAGGCCAGGTTCGAAAAACGGAACATCGCCGTTATTGAGAGTGGCGACTTTGTCGGCATCAATGTCGACACCGATGACATCGTGGCCGAGTGAGGCCATGCAAGCGGCATGGACGGCACCGAGGTAGCCGCAGCCAATTACTGAAATCTTCATTGTTGTTTCTCCTCTAAGGTGTGGTAAATCCACTGGTCAAAAAAAGTCTTTGCGCTAGGTCGGAAGGCGTAGACGCAGCACAGCCGCAGGCGTGCGGATTGCGTGTATACCCGCAACCGGGAATCGGAAATATTTAAATTGTGCGCAAGTGAAAAAAGTTCTTCGGTGATGCGTGACTGGGTGTCGGAAGAATAAACCCCTTGGTAGCCACGCAGCTCAACATGAGCAAGCAAATTACCTACGTCCAACGCCGCTTCACCGTAGGCGGCCGTATCCAAATCCAGCACACTTATCGTCGCGCCGTCCCACAACAATTGCTTGTCATGTAAATCCCGATGCAACAGCATCGAAACATCTGGGGTGCGCAGCAGTTCTGTAGCTAGCTTTTCGACGCTCCCACGTAAGCCGTCAAACACCGATTCGGTCAACGCCTGATAGCTCTCCACCTGGCGTAACCAATGCTGCAGCGTGGCACGCTCCTCCGCAGCGCCATGAGAAGGAAGAGGCACGTGAGGTGTTCGTGCGAAACTCGGCCAAAGCTCGGCGAATTTTCGCCAACCGGGCAGGGAATCGTCGCCAAGCTCCAGAAGCGTCTTGCCACTCAGCAGCGAATACTCGACGGTAGACTCCGTTTGCGCCACGATCTCCGCAGCGCCCAGCCCCGCAGCCTTCGCTACAGCAGAAAGATCCGGCGGCGCAGCCTTCGCAATATGCTTGATGGCCCTACACCGATCAGCGTCGATGACGACCGCGCGCCGATGCAGCCGGTGTACCACCAACCCTGGGTGAGGTTCAAGCGCGGGAAGCTTAGGGTCGAAACCAAACGGACTACGCACGACGTTGCCATTCGCATCAATCTCGCCAGCCCGCAACTGCCCGTCGACAAGCTGCTCAAACGTGAGGCTGTGGTTCTTTATATTCGGCCACGCGCGGACGATATGAGGAAGGCTAAAGAGAACATCAATGGGTGTCACCGAAGCACCTCCTCAATACGATCCAGCCGTTGAGCAATCTCGCCGCGCCACTGCGGCGACGCGGTGCGCAAGGGTTCCGTCAACCGCATAAGCGCCGCGTGCACCTGGGCGGTACGAATATCAGCCTCGGAGGGAAGCTCAGCCGTTTCAGCATAAGCATCAAGAAACACACCCCGAAGCTCAAGATCAATAGCCGACAGATAAGAACCAATATCGAAAGCCGCAGGTCCAAGATGTGCCCGGTCGAAATCACTGAGCCACAACTGACCACTCGCGCAGTCGTAAAGAATCTGATCGGGAGTAAAATCACCGTGCAACAAAACACTGTCAGAATTCTCAAAAGTAGGAGCCTTGATCGCAGCCACCCGCTCAGCCAGCCCAGAATCCAAAGATTCCAAAATCCCCACATGGGCACGCAATTGCTTACGCACGTTAGGGGCCGGAGCAACAAGATCAGACGGCACCGTATCTCCTAACGCATGCAACCGCGCAAGCGCCGCACCAACCCGAGCCGTCGCCGACTTATCCGGATTGTGCTCCAAATCAGAGTCGCCAACAAAATTCACAACACTGAGATACGGGTTGGAACCATCGTCAAACCGCGTTTGAGTAGGCACCGCCGTGGAGATGCACTCATGCAATTGCTTGGACGGCGTACCAGCAGTGTTGACGCGCCACACCCGATCACCAACCCGAAAAACCACACGGCGCGCCGGGTTGTAGCGAAGAATCTTTCCGCCTAGAACCTCGGTGGGCAATGGGCGCAACAGTTTGGTGAGCTTTGCGTCAGCGATGATTTCGCCTGTCTGGAGCATAAGATCGTCAGACAGCGCAATGGTGCGTACATTAAGCTGCATCTCGTTAGCCAACCGCTGAATTTTCTGGGCTTTCTTGTGGCTGTTGGGCCACAACACTCGAACCCAACCGAGAATGCGGCGGGTCTCGGGGTCCCGGAGCGAGGCAACTAAGGAAGTGGCGGGTTTGATGCGAATCCATTCCGCCTTGACATTTTCGCCGAGTTTTTCGCTGAGCCAGGAGGGATCGGTAAAACAATCAACTAATGACGCCGTGGTTGGAATCATGGCTGGAAGTCCTCCTTGGAGTTGACCCAATTACGGAAAGCTTCGCTGTAGGAATACAGCTCGCTGGGGGAGCCGTCGAGAAGCACTTTGCCGTTCTCAAGCCACACGACACGGTCGGCACGCAACGCAACTTCCGCGTCATGGGTGACAGCTAGGGTGGTGCGACCTTCAACGAGTTTCTCAATCGCCTCAAGCACCAGACCTGCGGATTCCGGGTCGAGCCCAGTGGTGGCCTCATCGAGAATGACGATTGGGGTGTTGCGGAGCAAGGCGCGCGCAATGGCTACTCGTTGGCGCTGACCGCCGGAAAGCGTGCCGCCGCGTTCACCCACAACGGTGTCGTAACCCTTAGGCATCGCAATGATGAAATCGTGGGCGTTCGCAGCCTTGGCCGCCGCTTCGATGTCCGCATCGGTGGCGTTGAAACGACCGTAACGAATGTTTTCGCGAATCGTGCCGGCGAACAGGACTGCCTCCTGGTGCAGCAAGGAAACATGGGCACGAAGATCCGCAAGATCGAGACTTGTCAGTGGAAGGCCGTCGATACTAACGGTGCCTTTTGTGGGGTCAAGCGCTCGAACCAGCAGCGAAACCAGCGTGGATTTGCCCGCGCCGGAAGGACCGATAATCGCCACGGTTTCTCCGGGATGAATGTCTAGATTAAGGCCGCGGAGAACCTTCGTCGATTCATAGTTAGTATGCACGTCGTCGAATGTGACCAAGCCGGAAACATTGTCCCCAAGTGGGACGGGGTTTTCGGGAGAGGAAATGTCAGATTGAAGCTCCATGAGGTCAGCGACACGCTCACCGGAGGCCGTCGCCCGGGCGATGCGCCCGGTGTATTTCGCCATGTCGCGCAGCGGTTTCATGGTGGTGCGCAGGTAGGTGGTAAACAGCACGAGGTCACCGAGAGTCATGGCACCGTCAAGCACCCGGAGCCCGCCGCCAACTAGAACAGCTGCCGACGCAACACCGACAATCACATCGGTGCTTCGTTCCAAACGAGCGGCCAGTCGGCGGCTTTTGACACCCGCGGTCAGCGAGGTTTCATTCGCACCTATGAACCGATCGGCTATTAGCGACTCCAAACCGTACGCCTGCACGATCTTGATCGAGGACAAGGACTCCTGCGCGGTGTTTGCCAACTGCCCTTCAGCTTTACGGGTTCTGCGGGCAGCGACAGCGATCTTGTGGGAAGCACCCCGAGAGGTGATTAAGAACAGGATCATGGCGGCGACAACAACCAGCGACAATAGGGGATCGAGCACCATCATGATGAATAGCATCACGATCAACGTAATCACGTTTGCCAGAAGGGGAAGCCCTGCAGTAACCGCCACTTCCTGCATGCGGTTGACGTCCGAAACGAGACGTTGGACGGTATCCGCACTGCGGTTTTGGGAGTGAAACTGTTGGGACAGGCCTTGGACATGGTGGAAAATGCGGGCGCGCAACAGGGTTGACGCGCGGGAACCTACCAGCGCAAAGGCGACCGTGGCCAGGTAATTGCACAACGCGCGCATCGCAACAATTAAGACCAAAACTCCGCCGCAGATGAGTAGCAGCCGTAACGAGGCCGGTGCCTCCGCAATGTCTGCACCGATGGACACGGACAAAGCGTCGATGACAAATTTCAGCGGCCATGGTTCCAACACGCGGAAAACGACCTCAAGAAGCAATGCCACCACGCCGCCAACGATGAGCTTCCGCTGGGGTTTGACGTCCGGTGCAATCAGTTTAAGTGTGCGTCTGAGCGCGATTTTCTTCATTCGTTTACGCATAGATCAGCCTATTCCGCCACACCGGCGAGTTGGAACATGGTGTCGACGACGCTGGACCAGCTGTGCTTTTCTACGGCGCGCTTCCTAGCGAGCTCGCCGTAGTGTGCGGCTAGTTCTGGACTGTGCGCTAGCGCGTCGATCGCCTGAGTCAATGCAGTTGTATCTGATGGGGGCACAAGAACACCGACACCTCTTAGAACTTCGGGGATCTGCCCGATCTCCGAGGCGACCACCGCTAGCCCGGCTGCCATGTATTCATAGACCTTCAGCGGCGAGAAATACTCCTGGTTTTCCGGGTAAGGTGCAACGCCAATGCTTGCACCTGCAAGGTAGGTGGGCATGTCTTCGGGCGCGATAGCACCGCAGAATTCGACGTCGATTCCCAGCTCGGCGGCTTTCTGTTCCAGGTTGTCGCGTTCTGGGCCATCACCGATGATACGTAACCGCCATGGGCGCGTGGCCTGGGCAGCGGCTTCTAGAAGCACTGGCACACCGTGCCACGGCTTTAACGTTCCGACGAAAACAACCACGGGTGCTTTCGACGGATCGGTGTCCTGCGGGTGAATTCGATTAACGTTCACACCGTTGGCCACGGTGAACGCGGTTTCGGTGTCGGTGTGATCGATCACCCACTGTCGTACCGGCTCCGACACACAGATGGTTGCGGCGGCCGCGCGCACCTGGTTCTTTAAAGCGGTGCGGGCGTATTCTTCACCGATAAGTTCGCGGTGGGTTCGTTGTTCGTCGATAAGCGGTGCGTTTACTTCGAGGATTGCCGGCAATGCGCTTTCGGCGATTACCGTGCTAAACAGGGAATAACGCTCGTAGATGAAGTCGAAGTCGCCGTCGGCAATGAGCTCGACAAACCGCGCACTAGCGGCGATCTGTGCGTGCTCCCGCGTGGCGGCATCGCCTTTGCCAATGGGGATTTCGACGACAGTAAGCCCAGCGAGGTCGGCGGGAATGTCGGTGCCGCGTTTCGTTGTGAAAACGGTGACGCTGTGACCCTTTTCGAGCATTTCGCGCACGACTTCTTGGATATGGACGCTGGCGCCCTTTGTTCCAAAAACGGGAATGCCTGGGTCAACGCTGACATAAGCAATATTCATGTTTTAAGCTCCTTGGGCAGATTCCCACTGCGATAATGTTCGTGCTTGACTCAGGCTGTCAAAGTGCTTTTCGACGAGCACTCGGGCGTTTCTGCTCAAGGCGAGGCCGTCGACCTTTCCGTTGGCACATTTCTCTAGTGCTTCCGCAAGCGCGGGGATATTACCTGGCTCTAAGAGCAGTCCCGTGTCTTCGTTGCGGATTACCTCGGGGATTCCTGTCACGGCTGTCGAAATCACGGGAGTTCCACACGCCATCGATTCCAGGATCACCGTTGGCAAACCATCAATGTTGCCGTCGGTACCTGGTACGCACGGGGCTGCGAAAACGTGGCAGCGGCGTAGCAGATCGCGCACCTCTTCTTGGTTCAACGGCCCCAGCATGGAGACAGTATCTTCAAGGTCGAGATCCTTGATCTTCTGCATCAAGTCGTCTTTCAACTCGCCAGTACCACCGAGGAAGACTTCGATGGGGATACCTTTTTCTTTCAGGATTGCTGCCGCGTCGATGAGGTCGCCAAATCCCTTTTTGGGCACCAGCCGTCCAACGGCCGCGACTTTGAGCGGCTCCGATAGTTCCGGCGGCTTGTGATACGGGAAACGATCGAGTTCTAGCGCGTTGTACTGCAGGCTGATATTTGCCCCAGTGTCTGCCAGAACCTGCTGAAGATAATTGAAGTTGTATTGACTAATCGCAATCACCCGGTCTGCATCGGCACAGATGCGGCGGAGCCAGTCCATGTTCACACTGTTGTGGAAAATGTCCTTGGCGTGGGTGGTCACGGTGTAAGGAATGCCACTAAGCTGCGATGCAACCCAGGCCATGCGGCCGGAAAGCGCAGCGAAATGCGCATGAAGGTGCGTGATCCCTTCCTCCTTGGTCTTCAGTGCCAATTCCAACCCTTGGGAAACATCCGTAAAACCTAAGGTGGAAAGCTCTGGAAGGATTTTGTGGAAGTTCTTCGCTATCTCGGGATCTTTTACTGTTGAACCGATGTTCTTCCAGAAATCCTCAGCGCCGAACGGACGACTGATCCACTTCACCTCGGCACGCACCCGAGCCAACTCCGGATGAAAACGGGCGTCGGTGGTAGGGCGCAACGCGAAAATTGTCAGTTCGTCACCGATTGCTTCGCGAGCAAGAATTTCTGTGACGATAAAGGTCTCGGAGAACCGAGGATAAACTTTAAGGACATAACCTATCCGACCGGTCATGACATCACCTCTACGCGTTCGTGGCTGAAAAGATCCGCTGCGAATTCTGCTGCCTGGGTTAGCCCCTGGCGAGAAACGGAAGAACGATCAACGGTGCGGGTAACAGCGGTTTTTACCCATTCACTGAGTGCCTGCGTTTCCAGGTCTTTCATTCGGGTGTATTCAACCATTCCCACTGTTGCCAGTGAGCGGGCCCGAATCAGTTGTTCAAGTCGTGGCACCTCACGGGGCACGATCATCGCGGGGGTGTCCGTAGCCAGGATTTCTGCGATGGTGTTGTATCCGCCCATCGAAATCACGGCCGACGCCCGCGCAATTTGGCTCGCCAGTCCCGGCCACGATTTGATCACTTTTACTTCTGGACGGTGGTCGGCAGCATTAACGAGCACATCAAATCGGTGATCGTCTAACTGTGGGCCAGCGACCACCACGTGGTGGTGCCCAGCGGGTACATCAATATCCACTGCGATCCGGGCGAGATCGAAACCGTCTTCACCGCCGCCAACCGTGGTTAGAACGAAGGGCTTTGGCGCAATATCGGAATTTCGATCGGCGATCTGGCGTCCTTTGGACAAGTAACCGGTGAATTTCACCTTGTCGGCCAGGGCCAGCGGAATCTCACCGGACACCACTGGATCGTGAACATGTTTGTCGCCGTACACCCAAATGGCATCGATGAGGTCGTAGACGATGTCGATATCGCCGAGGCGATCCCATTCGGCTAGTGCCACTTCCGGGGAGTCGAGGATTTCGCGCATCCCGAGCACGATATGGGTGTCCGGGTGCTGTTGCTTGAGCGCGATAAGCGGGGCCTTGAGCTCTTGCCAGACCCCGAAGATGTGGCGGTCGACCACAACGATATCTGGCTGGTAATTAAGCAGCGTTGCGGAAATGATTGCGGACCGAAGCTCGATCAACTGCGAGGTCTCTTCGTTGATGTTGCGTGCTTGGTAGCCGGTTTCGCCTTTGGAGATTCCGGGAACTGCAACCCAGTCGAAACCTGGTGGAAGCGGAAATAGATGAGAAGGCGCAAGACCAGAAAGTAACAATCCCGACACGTTCGGGATCGCCTTTGCGATGTGATGCGCGATCGCCAAGTTGCGGCGCACGTGGCCTAGCCCTTGTGAATCGTGGCTGTACATAAGCACACGAATGGGGGTGGAGGTCATGGTGATAAGCCTTACCTGAAGAATCCTATGCCCTGGTTTTGGCGTAGGGGTGGGAAAAGGGGGATAAACGCTGGTGAATGAACGTTTTACGGTTTAAAAGATTTTTCTAATTAATCATTCGTTTCTAATAGTTTAAGTAGATTATTTGCGGTCTTGCAAATTCCCTTTTGCGCAACATGAAATGTGATAGGTGGGTGGTAGGGCAATGGAATTGCGCATTTCCCGAGGTTGGTCCCCGATATTTGGCAAATTATACGGTGATGTTAATGGATTTTTCAGAATGAGTTTTTAGTGCAATGACCGGCCATTATGAAGCCAAGGTGAACCCAAAATGAAGGATGTGATTTTCGACATATTGTTGGAGTTTTTAAAGAAATAGGCGTAACCTATGTCGCCGCACGATTGGCACCCGGTAGCCACCTATAAAAGAATCTGGAAGGATTCTTCACCACACTACGGTTTTGTCTCATTCCACCAACCATGACTGCACTCTGCGCGAAGCGGAACCACGCGTTACTCTGCGCGAAGCGGTACCACGCGGTCTGGAAACTCCGTGCACTTTCGCGCCTCTAGGGTAGGTTTGGTTGCGATGTATCAGCGTAATTACCGCCCACTTATCGCCGCCGGTAATCGGCATTCAGTTGCTGCGCGTGTCGACGGCACCGTTCTTGGCGCTGGCAACGCAACGGCTGGCGAACTTGAAATTGCCCACTGGTCCGACGTTATTGCTGTATCTGCGGGCAATGTGCACCCGGCACCGAATACCGGTAAAACGCACACGGTTGCTCTGCGTACCGACGGAACCGTCGTGGCAACCGGGTGGAATGCTCACGGCCAATGCGAGGTCGCCGACTGGGAAAATGTTGTGGGCATATCCACGGGTTGGCGGCACACTCTCGGGCTGGTAGCGGACGGGACTGTGCGCGCGGCAGGGCGGACGAACGAAGGGGCATGCGATGTGCAGGGGTGGCGGGACGTGGTGGGGATTGCGTGTGGCGATTGGCATTCGGTGGCGGTGAAAGCGGATGGAACCGCCGTTGCGGTCGGTAATAATCGACGTGGACAGTGTGACGTCGCGTGTTGGGAGGGGCTGGTGGCAGTCGCCGCAGGTTACCTGTTTACCGCTGGCTTAAGGTGTGATGGCAGCGTGGTAGTTTCCCATAGGGGGACAGGGGAGTTAAATGGTGTGTGTCAGTGGCACGACATAGTTGCGATAGATGCTGGTAGTAACCATATCGTCGGATTAGATTCCGCCGGGCGTGTCAACGCAGTTGGTGATAATCGCTGCGGGCAGTGCAACGTTAATCGCTGGACGAACGTGGTGATGGTTGCTGCGGGTGCTTCACACACGCTCGGCCTTTGCGCGGACGGCACCGTCGTCTACGCAGGTGACAATTCGCACGGCCAATGCGAAGTAGCATCCTGGCGGTTATTCGATGAAAGGTAACGAACGAAGCCTTATAGCCCACACCAGATTCGACCGTCGTATCCGGGGATTGCGGAGCTAAAAAACGAGGCTTTTTGCAGCGTAAGGATCACAAATGTCCGGTTGAAGCGGTGGCAGCAAGTGCACTTTTACTACCGCTTTTCGACGCCGACCGATTGGCACCTGGTGGCGTCGAAAAGCTCAGCGCCAGGAATCAGTGTCGGTACGTACTGAAAACCTGGCAACCGTTGCACGATAGCGTGATGGAAAACATGAAATACCGGGGTGGAAAAACACCACCCCGGTATTTGTCGGATCCGTAATTAGCCTTGCAGCAACATTACTGGATCATTTCTCCGGCATTGCGGAGGAATGATGGCTGGAGATCTTCCATTGGTTGCCATCCCACTTATATGTGTAGGTAAATCGCGCCGCAGTGGAAGTACCATCTTCGTATTTGAAGGTGTACAAACCGGAATCAGTCGCGGTATTGCAACCGCGAGTTGTCCAGCGCTGATCGATCGTTCCCACCGGCTTCTTTTCAAGGAAGTGTACGAAGTAGTCTTCCTTTTCTGGTTCGGTAAACCGAAGCTTATTGGAAACCGTGGGGAGCAAAATGGAATCCTCACCATAAAGATCCGCGACCTTGGCTGCGTCGCCGGTCTGCAAAGCTGCATTCCAGGTGTCAAAGAGCCCGGTAATGTCCGAGTCTTCCGCGACTACGCAGTTTTCGCCTTTGAGATCGGGTTGAGGCGATCCCGTTGTGCCGGTTGCGGCAGGCAAGTTGGTGTCTGCACCTTCTTCTGGCATGGCGGAGGAGTGGTGAGTTGTGATCTTCCATTCGCCGTCTTCCAAGCCATAAATAAAGGTGTACCGAGCTGGTACTTTGCTGCCGTCGGCGTAGGTGAAGGTGTAGGTTCCGGCATCAATTGCTTGGTTGCAGTCAATCTCAATCCAGCGTTCGTTGATCACACCGGTTGGTTTCTTTATCAAGCCAGTGCGCGAAATAGTCTTCTTTTTCAGCGGCAGTGGTGCGCACTTGATTAGAAACGGTTGGAAGGAGCACGGACTCACTGGCGTAGTTTTCGACGACCTTCTTAGGGTCGCCGCTTTCCAAGTCGGCATTCCATTGATCAAAAAGGGCGGCAATGTCAGTCTCAGTGGTGGTTTCGCATGAATCGTTTTCGTTTCCGCCCATTCCAGCCGTCGTGGTGGCGTTAGGGCTGCTGCTGGCGGCGGAGTCGACTGTGCTGGTTTCGCTGCAACCTGCAAGGAGGAGGGAGAAACCTGCGATACAACCAACGATATACTTCGTCTTCATATAGTGTCCTTTCGGAAACGGATAAGATTAGGCGCATCCTATGGGGACAATAGGTGCTAATAGGTTAAGTGTATAGCGGAGCTGCTGGGATTTTGACGGATTCGGGAAGACTTTGAGCAGATGTGCGTAAGCCGACGATTCGGTTGACGCTTTTCGACGATCGCGGGTTCCGGTGCGCTGTGTTTTCCGTGCGAATACTAAGGCGTACAATCACTGCAATGACAAACCGCGCACTGCCACCTTCTGTAAGCGAAACTCATGCATGGAAAGCGCTAGGCGCCTTGTGTATCGGGTTTTTTATGATCCTGCTGGATCAAACCGTCGTGGCGGTTGCTACTCCACAGTTTCAAACCCAGCTTAACGCAACGCTGAACCAAGTAGTGTGGGTAACCAGCATTTACCTGCTATTTTTCGCAGTTCCGCTCTTAGTCTCCGGGCGACTAGGCGACAGGTTTGGTCAGCGAAATGTGTATCTCATTGGGCTGACGTTGTTCACGTTAAGCTCCCTCGCATGCGGACTATCGCCAACCGTTGAAGTGCTGATTCTCGCCCGCGCGATGCAAGGGCTAGGTGGTGCGCTGATGGGGCCACAAACCATGAGCGTGGTAAATAAACTCTTTGCCCGAAACCGCCGCGGTGCGGCTATGGGGGTGTGGGGCGCGGTTGCTGGTTTGGCCTCGCTATTAGGTCCGATCCTTGGCGGCCTGATAGTGGGCACCATCGGTTGGCAATGGGTGTTCTTTATCAATGTGCCGTTAGGCGCACTGTCCTTCATCCTCGTGTACCGTTGGGTTCCCACATTTGAGCTGACTACTGGAAGGCTGGATTTCCTCAGCGTGGTGGTATCCATCATTGCCATGAGCGCAATTGTCTTCGCCGTGCAGCAAGGCCCGGAACTTGGCTGGCCGACCTGGATGTGGGGGCTGTTGATACTGGGCATAGTCCTCATTGGCTTGTTCATTTGGTTGCAAAAAACAGCAGAGAACCGTGGGTCGGCGGCATTGATTCCGCTGTCGATTTTTAGCATCAAAAACTTCTCCTTGGGTGCGTTTTCCATCTCCGCGATGGGATTCGCCATTGGCGGTGTGATGTTGCCGATCATGCTGTTCTTGCAAGAAGGCCACGGGTTATCCGCCGAACAAGCCGGGTTCATGCTGGTACCTATGGCGGTTCTCTCCGGCGGCTTGGCTCCTTGGGTCGGTAAACAATCAGACCGAATGCACCCCCGCGTGCTGTCGACGATCGGTTTCGGCTGCATGCTGCTTGCCGCCATTTCCCTTGTAGTGGTCATGCGCGACGGGGTGAATATGTGGTGGATTCTGCTGCCGATAGTGCTCCTCGGTTTTGGCAACGGTTTTGTGTGGTCGCCTAATTCAGCCACCAGCCTGCGGGATCTGCCGATCCATCAGATCGGCGCGGCCTCAGGCGTCTACAACACCACTCGCCAACTGGGGTCGGTGCTGGGGGCCGCGGCCGTCGGTGCTGCGATGCAAGTTGGTGTGGCTAGCACCGATTACGCCACGGCTATGGGAAACTCGATCATCGTTATCGCGGTCGTGTTATTTGCCGGTTTGGTTGCAGTGTCCCGCTTTGACAATAAGGTGCACACCCGAGAAGCGTCGTAAAGCACACGCAATCAAGTGGTGGCGCCGACGAATCAACGCCACCGAAGAACGAACATAGAAAATCGCAATAAAAATAATGTCCGATTGTGGCCCTGCAATCTGGGTGCGAGAAAACTCACAGTGGGATTTGGGAAGATTTCCGAAAAACTCCTTGTCAGTGACTTGAGATTGGAATTTCCGATCGGGCAAAGCAAAAGAAAGTGGACTAGGATTTAACTCATGCGTATTGCCACACTGACCTCCGGTGGTGACTGCCCCGGCTTGAATGCTGTTATCCGCGGAATCGTCCGCACCGCAACTGAATATGGTTCCACAGTGGTGGGTTACCAGGACGGTTGGGTCGGTTTGATGGATGATCGCCGCACCCAACTCTACGATGACGAAAGCATCGACCGCATCTTGCTTCGCGGTGGCACCATCTTGGGTACGGGGCGGTTGCATCCAGACAGATTCAAAAATGGCCTGGAAGAAATCAAAGAGAACCTGGCGGACGCCGGAATCGATGCCCTCATTCCGATTGGCGGTGAAGGTACTCTCAAAGGCGCGAAATGGCTGGCAGACAACGGTATTCCAGTAGTTGGCGTGCCTAAAACCATTGATAACGACGTCAATGGTACCGACTACACCTTCGGTTTCGACACCGCTGTATCCGTCGCCACCGATGCGATCGACCGGCTCCACACCACCGCCGAATCCCACAACCGAGTGATGATCGTCGAGGTCATGGGCCGCCATGTGGGCTGGATTGCACTGCACGCCGGAATGGCAGGCGGTGCGCACTACATCGTGATCCCCGAAGCTCCATTCGATATTGCTGAAATTTGTAAAGCGATGGAACGCCGTTTCCAGATGGGGGAGAAATACGGCATCATCGTTGTCGCCGAAGGCGCCTTGCCGAAGCCCGGCACGATGGATTTCGCGGAAGGTGAAGTCGACCAATTTGGGCACCAAGTATTTAACGGAATTGGCCAGGTCATCGGCGAGGAAATCAAACGGCGACTGGGGCACGACGTGCGTACTACCGTTTTAGGTCACATCCAGCGTGGCGGAACCCCGACCGCATTCGACCGGGTGCTGGCCACCCGATACGGCGTGCATGCAGCGCGGGCTTGCCACAATGGCGATTTTGGCAAGTGCGTGGCGCTGCGTGGCGAGCACATTGAACTCATCGACCTTGAGGAGGCCGTCGGTAAGCTTAAGACTGTATCTCCTGGGCGGTATCGCACCGCTCAGGCGTTGTTCGGATAGCAGCCGACTCACCTGTAACCCCCGAACCAAGATTCGGGGGTTACTCATTTTACGGAGCAGGTGAATCGACGATTTCAAGGTCGATGTGGTAGCTGACTAGTTCCCCCTCCGCGCTGAATCCGGCCAGTACCGGATAGAAACCATCACCCCAACCAGAGTGACTCAGCACCACGTTTTCGTTTCCTGAGACAAAGGGCAGCGGAATATTGGCAAGCCCTGCCTTAAAATGATCGGGACTATCCATGAGCGCGAACCAGCAATCAGGTGTGTCGTTATCGATGAAGTCCTCGTCGAAATTGATCCCGTTTTCCTGGCAGTGCTTGGTAACCGTTTTGGCTGCTGTGCTATCGACGAAAGCTACAGTGCCAGCATCAACGCCTACTCCGAAAACCACCTCATGGTCATCGTCGTCTTCATCTAGTTCTTGTGGATCAGCATTTGTTGGAATGGCATCCGCATAACGAACTGCAGGATCCGGGCTGAAGACGACGCTGAGGTACGCTTCACGCAAATGGGGATTTTCCTCTTCGGTTATATGCGCGATGGTGACGAATACATCAAATTCGCCGTTGGGGGCGGGAAAATGAAGTGATTCTCCCAGCGATACAAATGGATCGCAGGCCTCAATGCTGCCAGAGGTTATTGTCAATTTTCCGAGGGGAGTGCGGGTTAGCCGGTAGGTTTCACCATCGGATGAATCAGTGGCGCGTTCAGCGTACGCAAAGCAAGATCGTTCGGTCATAACTGTCAAAGATAACGTAGTCTGTAGCGCGGTTCTTTAAAAAACTGTGGGAAATAACACCTTAAGAAAGAACTAGATATTTCATAGCGCGGTGTTGGGCCAAAGGGATAGAATCGCAGCTAAAATCCGTACCACGCCAGCTAGGAGAATTCCCCATGATTATTGGCTGCCCCAAAGAAATCAAAACTAACGAGGCTCGGGTCGCGCTCACGCCCGCTGGGGTGCGCGAACTCGTGAAAAACGGCCACGAGGTGTTGATTGAGAAGAATGCGGGGCTCGCCTCGGGATTTGATGATTCCACGTATGAAAGTGCTGGCGCCCACCTTATACCGGATGCCACAGAGGTGTGGCAGCGCGCCGATCTGGTTGTAAAAGTCAAGGAGCCGCAAGAATCAGAATTTGCTTTGATGCGCCCAGACCTGCTCCTTTTTACCTATCTGCATCTTGCTGCGGAGCCATCCGTTGCCGATGCGCTTCTGCAACGTCAGGTCACCGCGATCGCCTATGAGACGGTGACTGGCGATCATGGGTTGCCGCTTCTGGCACCGATGAGTGAAGTGGCGGGCAAGCTTGCGACTCAGGTCGGCGCCTATCATCTCATGAGCCCCATGAGCGGTTCAGGAATCCTTTTAGGCGGGGTTCCTGGGACGCTGCCAGCCCAGGTGGTTGTGATTGGTGCGGGAATTGCAGGTGAAAACGCAGCTAAGGTGGCATTGGGGATGGGCGCCAAGGTGATCATCGTCGACATTAATCTCCAGCGGTTGCGTCAGCTTGCGTCGCAGTATGGTCCGCAGCTTAAAACTCTGGCTTCCAATGAATTCAATATCGCTGCGGCGGTGAAAGATGCTGATTTGGTAATCGGCTCTGTTCTTATCCCGGGTGCCGCTGCGCCGAAATTGGTTACTAAAGACATGATTTCCGCGATGCGAGATGGATCGGTGCTCGTTGACATCGCCATTGACCAGGGCGGATGTTTCGAGGGATCGCATCCCACCACCCATGCCGACCCGATTTTTGAAATCGACGGCAAGCGTCTTTATTGCGTGGCCAACATGCCGGGTGCGGTGCCTCGTACCTCTACCGAAGCGCTCACCAACGCCACCCTGCCGTATCTTCTCCAGATCGCTAACCGTGGTTGGCGCGACGCGCTCGCCGTCGACCCGCATTTGGCGCACGGTCTCAATATTCACGGTGGTCGCGTGACTCACCCTGAGGTTGCCGAAGCGCTGGGGGTGGAGAATACTCCAATCGGTGAGGTTCTTCGTATGAACTGATACTGCCAACGTGTCGTGGCGCATGCTGTCTTCCGTGTGGGAGGTGCAGGACAGGAGACGGATGCTGACAGTTTCCAAGTTAGCTTTATGTAGCCGCATGCAGGAGTGCTGTGAATACCCCTTAGTTCGGGGTATTCGCTTTTAAAGGGTGGCAATTGTGGATAAAAACCTTGACCGATAAGGCGAGCGCTACTAAAACTGATTGTGGTTCATAATTAACTAAGCCATGCCTTATGTGGAAGAAGGTGGGTGGGCATGTCCACTGCTCGCGCTAATTCGATCGTCCATCCTCGAAACCTCGTAGTAGCCGGAGTTTTCTCCTGCGTGTATTTCGTGGTGATGTTTGCCTCCGGCTTCTTGGGGGTTTTCACGCCAGCCATGATGTTTGTCGGCGGTGTGATCGGCATTCTGATAAACAGCATGGTCATCATGCTGTATCTGGCAAAAGTTCCATGCTTCGGCGCATTCACCATTCTTGGGGCAGTGCTGGGGTTAGGCATGGTCGTTACCGGGCACGTGTGGTTTACCGTCATCGTGTCCATAATTCTAGGGGTGATCGCCGATTCCATCGCGTATGCAGGAAAATACCGCAAAGCCGTATTGAACTCCTTAGGCTTTGCGGTTTTCAACCTCTGGACGCTCGCGCCGCTAGCACCCATTTTCTATAACGCTGATGAGTATTTCCGTTATGTCGCCGAGTCGATGGATTCCGTTGATTACGCTGAGACGATGCGAAACCTTTTCACACCAACGGTGATTATCGTCTGGACCTGCATAGCGTTCGTTATCACGTTTCTCGCTGGCCTTATGGGAATGCGGGTGCTGGCTAAGCACTTCAGTCGGGCGGGTGTTGTGTAACGACACAGATCGGAAAAGCAACGTATACCGACTCGCTTTAAGGAATGCCATGTCCGAACCATCTCGGTTTCCAACTCGATCGAAAGTGGAAAATCTACCTGCTGAAACTTATGGCATTGCGATGTTTGGCGGGACTGGGGATAGCGGGCGGCTGGGTATCGACCCGCGAACCAAATTGCTTTTTCTTGTTGTCTGTAATGTGCTTTTGCTGGGTATTGGTTCTGGCCCCGTGGTTCTTCCGATCGTTGCGACGGTTGCGGTTCTTCTTGCACTAGATTTTGGGGCTCGCCGGGCGGCTAGGTTCATCGGCGTTATCGCGGCATTTTATGTCCTGCTATTTTTACCACAATGGTGGGATAGTTGGGCAGCTGCCGCTTTAGCGGGTTTCGGGTTTTACGGAATGCGGTTTTACACCAGCATTATGCTGGCGTTGTGGGTGATTGGTAGCACCAAGATCAGTCACTTCACGGAGACGTTTTACGCGTTGCGGTTGCCCAAAACGCTGATCATTCCGCTGACAGTCATGTTTCGATTCTTCCCGGTAGTGGTCTCAGAATTTGGTGGTGTTATTGAAGCGATGAAGCTTCGCGGCTTCACTGGTTGGCGGTTGATTCTGCGCCCGATCCGGTTTGCGGAATACATCATCGTTCCGACGCTTTCCGCCATTGCCCGGATCGGCGATGAGCTTGCAGCCGCCGCCCTTATCCGTGGGCTCGGTGCACCCGGCCGTCCAACCCGGATGCGCACGGCTTCGGTTTCGCTTTTCGACGCCGCCCTGGTTCTCATCACGGTACTGTTCGTTATTATTCGCGTCGCATCGGTACGAGGTTCAGCCTGATGAATCCCTCTCATCCAGTCACCATTGATCACGTAACTTTGCGGTATCCGGCATCGAACGACGAAATCCTCACCGATTTTTCGTTCCAACCAGCCCCGGGCAGCGTTACATTGATCTGTGGTGCCAGCGGCAGCGGTAAATCCTCGGTTCTACGGCTGATCAACGGCCTTATCCCGCATTTTCACAGCGCGGAATACTCAGGCGCAGTCACAGTTGCGGGCAATGATATTTCCACTACCGAACTGCATACATGCGGCAAGCTATGCGCGACTGTATTCCAAAACCCCAAAACGCAGTTTTTCACCACTGAAGTTGATTCCGAATTGGCCTTTGCCAACCAGAATTTCCAAGTGCCTGCTGCCGAAATCGCTCGCCGAAGTGCGGAGGCATTAGCGGGCATAGGAATCACGGAACTTGCAGGACGGAGCCTCAATCAGCTCTCTGGTGGACAACTGCAGAAGGTCGCCTGCGCTCAAGCTCTTGCTCAGAACACACCACTAGTACTATTCGACGAGCCCACCTCCAACCTCGATGCCAAAGCCATCGACGATTTCACCACGGTAGTCGCACAACTAAAAGCGGACGGAAAGACCGTAATCATCGCCGAACACCGCCTCTATTTTCTACGCGGACTGGTTGATGAGGTGATCGTGTTGGATCACGGCCGCATCGCACACCGCTTCAGCGGCGCTGAGTTTTTCGAATTATCTCAGCAAAAAGTGCATGAAATGGGGCTACGCTCGCTAACCCGACCCGTGCTGACCGAAGCCATGCCGACGACCCCAGCCACGATGCAACCTGGACACGTCGAAAAGCACACGGAGGCTGACGTGATAGTCGAAAACCTCAAGGTTATATTCGGTAATCGGCGCGTGCTCGATATTGGGCACATGTGGTTCCCGGCGGGGCAAGTCACGGCAATTATCGGTCCGAACGGTGCCGGTAAAACCACTTTGGCGCGGACGTTAGTTGGCCTTAAGAAACCGCAACGCGGCTCTGTGATTCATGGCGCGGCATCATCCTTTCTTGTCATGCAGGACGTGCACCGGCAGTTGTTTACCGAATCCGTTGAAGCCGAGGCACCACACGGATTCCTCGCGCGCCTCGACCTGGATCACCTTGCCGACCGCCACCCATTATCGCTATCTGGCGGGCAGAAACAACGACTGGTCTGCGCCACCGCGTTGAGCCTGGGCGCGCATGTGGTTATCTTCGATGAGCCTACCTCGGGCGTGGATTATCGACATCTGCGGGCGATTGCACAATTGCTGAAAGAGCTAGCTGGGGAGGGCAAAGTGGTGATAGTTATCAGTCACGATATTGAATTTCTCAATCATTGTGCCGACCAGATAGTCGAGCTTGTCCCAGTCAGCCCCCAGCCATAGGTGCGAGCAACCTTCCGAAGCTGTGATCGGGACGCGGACGGGCGACCGTTTAAGCCACTAAGTGGGAAACGGGTTATTTGTTCAAATCCTAAAAATCAGTTTGTTAACGGTATAGTTTTTGGGTATGACAGCAGCTTTTGATGAATTGATGGACTACGGCGAGGTTTTAGAAAAATTCGAGCCAGTAATGGGCATGGAAGTCCATGTTGAGCTTGCAACCGAAACCAAAATGTTCTCCGCTTCCTCCGCCCACTTCGGCGCGGAACCAAATTCCAACGTTGACCCAGTTTCGCTGGGGCTGCCTGGCGCATTACCAGTGGTCAACGCAAAAGGAGTGGAATGGGCCATCAAAATCGGACTAGCGCTTAACTGCACAATCGCGGAATCCTCCCGGTTTGCCCGCAAAAACTATTTCTACCCGGACCAACCAAAGAACTACCAGATTTCGCAGTACGACGAGCCTATCGCATACGACGGCTACCTTGATGTCGTGCTGGAAGACGGCACACCATGGCGGGTGGAAATCGAACGCGCCCACATGGAAGAGGACACCGGAAAACTCACCCACTTAGGTGGTGCTGATGGCCGAATTCATGGCGCTACCTCCTCCTTGGTGGACTGCAACCGAGCTGGTGTCCCACTGATTGAGATCGTGACCAAGCCAATCATCGGTGCCGGTGAACGCGCCCCAGAGGTAGCAAAAGCCTATGTCTCTGCACTTCGCGACCTTGTGAAAGCACTGGGTGTTTCCGACGCACGGATGGATCAAGGCTCCATGCGCGTCGATTCCAATGTGTCGTTGAAGCCCATTGGTGCCACCGAATTTGGCACCCGAACGGAAACCAAAAACATCAACTCCCTTAAGTCTGTCGAGCAGGCAGTTCGGTTCGAAATGCAACGGCAAGCCCGAGTCATTGAGGACGGTGGTGAGATCATTCAAGAAACCCGTCACTACCATGAGACTGACGGCACCACCACCTCTGGTCGTATCAAAGAGACGGCTGAGGACTATCGTTACTTCAACGACCCCGACCTGCCGCCGGTGATCGCGCCGAAAGAATGGGTGGAAGAAATCCGGGCAACACTTCCGGAGCTGCCGTGGGTGCGTAAAGCTCGACTGCAAAAAGAGTGGGGGCTTACTGACCTTGAAATGCGCGACCTGGTTAACGCCGGTGCGTTGGACGTTATCATCGCCACCATTGAAGCAGGCACCACCTCCGGTGAAGCACGTTCCTGGTGGGTCTCCTACCTCTCTCAGAAGGCGAAAGAATCAGGCGTTGACCTTGAGGCGCTGCACATTACTCCGCAGCAGGTTGCTCGGGTAGTTTCGCTCATTAATGAAGGGAAACTTACCAATAAACTCGCCCGCCAAGCTGTCGATGGCGTGCTTGCGGACGAAGGCGATGTGGACGAAGTCATCGCCGCCCGCGGTCTTGAAGTCGTGCGCGACGACGGGGCCATCGAAGCAGCTGTCGACGAAGCCCTGGCTGCAAACCCAGACATCGTGGCGAAGTACAAGGCCGGTAACACCAAAGTTGTTGGCGCTATCGTCGGCCAGGTCATGAAAGCCACCCGTGGCAAGGCTGACCCCGGTCAGGTCAACCAGCTGATCGCTAAGAAGCTCAATTCTTAAAACAACCTCCATACACGAAGCGACATGGGAACGTTTTACTACCCATGTCGCTTTTTCGTGCATAAACAACCCCCATCCAATCAAACTTGTCGACGCCGCCAGTGCGGCACCTGGGTTGGGGCTGTTGTGCTGGTTTTCTGGAAGTCGGGGATTGTGGGCGGTCGCCTGGTTCTTTCCTGGGGTTTTAGTGCTGGGTGGGTGGAATCTCCGACGTGATGAATTACGTGGGTGCTTGTCGACGCCGCCAGGGTGGCGGTGGTTTACCCGTTTGGGGGTGGCGGTATTTTTTATGGAACCGGTTGGGGTGATGAGTGAGTCTAACTGTATAGAGCACGTTGTCTATATGGTTTTACACTGGTTGTCAGTGGCGTTGAAAGGCGGTTTTGAGGAAATGGTCAAGAAAATGTCAATGCATGCCAGGACTGTCCCTAATCAGATGACGGCTCATTCAGCGCACCGCGTCTTGATAGCAACTGTGGTGTGTTGTGTCTTTCTGCTTTCTGGCTGCGGGTTATCTACACCTTTTGCTCAGTACTTGGCTGCCAAAAACCAGTCGCAATCCCAACAACAACCAGCGTCATCGCAGGCGGATCAACCGAAAACGCTCGGTGAGGTGTTGGAAGCGGGTACTGGAACGTTTGATCCGAATGATCCAAACTTCTCTCTTTTCAATCCGTGCACGGAGATCACCGAAAAGCAATTTGAACAATTAGGTCAAAAAGTTTGGGATGTGTCTGTGGTATCTCACGAAAACTACAATAATTGTGGGTTATTGGAAATCACTCCTGACTTAGGTACCGTGGGCTTTTCTATAGGCGCTGATCTAATTACCTATGACTTTTTAGAGTCTTCGGGTTTAATTCGTGATGAGCCTGGTCTTGTTCTTCCTGAGGGCATGTATGTTCACACGTATCCGGATGAATCGGATGAGTTGTCATGCACCATTGCGGTTTCGACGAATCGTGGACGGCTTAGCATTGATGGGATGGGAAATCGACTCATGTCTGGGATAACTCGGCATGAGGTGTGTCAGCAAGCAGTGGACAAATTTCAAGAGTTCCTCAATTTGAAAGGTTAGTTATGTCCATGCTGATTGATTCATCATCGTTCAGACATGCATTTGGTGAAATCGAATCCGCTTTAAATAATGTCTTTCTTATCAGTCGTACGGCATCTCGTTCCAGCATTAATGGTGCGTTTTCGTCGTTGTCGGGTTTGCGTGAGTTGGGTGTGAATCATGCTCAGGTGATTCAGGGTGGGGCTGGTAGTGCTCGTGATGTGTTGGCGAGTTTCCGGGATTTGGTTGAGTGGTTGGGGATGAATCTCCGGTTGAATCATATGGCGTTTACTGGTCATGATCTCGCGTTATCGCGTGGGTTGGATACTGCTGATTCGGGTGGGACGTTTGAGCATGATGTAGCGGAGTTTGCGTCGAAACCGGCGGCGTCGTTTGCGGATTTCCCATTCCTGCCACCTACCCCGGTTCCATCAGTGTCGTTGGAAACGTTAGTCGCACAACTGGGGGCGACACAGTCGGGTCAAGCCGCCCAAGCTGCGGCGGACTGGCAATCAATGGCCACCCAGGCTACGAGTATCGCTACACAACTAGAAGGTATTGCATCCGAGTTGTCGTCGCAGAATCAGGGGATTGCGGCGTTGCGGGCTACCGCGGGGATGAAGGCTACTGCGGCGAAAGCGTCGTATTTCGCGGCGAATGCTACGGAGATGGCTCGGTCGGTGGGGGTGTTGTCGACGATTGCTCCGCATTTTCATACTCAGGCATCTCAAGCGTTGTCTGCGTTGCAGACTATTGCGAACCCTGCGGAAAAAGAAGCAGCAGAGAAGTTGTATCTGACAGCATTTCATGGGGTGTATAGCGGTGCGTTATCCCAAGCAGTACCAGTGATTCGGAATTTGATGATTGATAACAGTGCTGGTGTTGGTGGTGGTAGTGCCGCAATCGGGTCGGATTCTACTGGCGCACCGCCCTCACCTGCGACGAGTACGCTTCATCCTGTGGGGATGGGGACACAGGCCGCATCGACTGCGACTCTTCCAACTACTGGTGGGGTGGGTGCACCGGCAGCACCGGCACCGGGTATGCCACCGATCACCGGGCTTCCTACAGGAGCAGGACCGGGTGGTTCCGGTGTGTCAGCACATGCGCCGGTATTTAGTGGACTGACACCCGGTGTGTCTGGTGGTCGGGGCGGTATCAGTGGTGGGAGTGTTCCCGCGTCTGGTGGGCTCCGGCACGGGCACTCCGCTACCAGTGGTGGTCGTAGTAACACTGGTGCCGGTATGAGTGGGATCGGTGGTTACGGTATGGCCGGTGGGGCAGGTTCAGCTGGCATGCGAAGCGGAACCGGTGGTGCTGGTGGTCGTGCATTCGGTGCTGGTGGTGGTGCTGGCCGTGGATTCGGTAGTGGTATGGGTACTGGTGGTGGGGTTGGTGCGGCACCGAAAACCCCACATGGAACCGGCAACGGCAGCAGTGTGGGAAACAGTGCTGGCGCAGGCGGTGTGAAGTCAGCCGCTGGTGCTGGTGGTGCAAATAGTGGCGGGCGTGCTGGTACCCCGATGGTTGGGGCACCGATTGGTGGGCAGAACAATAACAATAATGAGAATCAGCGTAAGCGGAAGAAGCCGATACGGGGTATTACCGCGAGTGTTGAACGAGACGCCAACCTCAAAGCGCTGTTGGGCGAACAACCCAAAGTAATCCCAGGTGTCATCGGAAGCTGGGTACGAGAATAGAGAAACGCCCATATTCGAAAAGCGTTTGGCTGTGAATATGGGCGTTAGTTTTTGTCATTGTTAGTGCATGAGTAAGCGGATGCACATCATCACCATGATGCAGCCGATGGCGAAGTTAATGAAGCGCCAGGCCTGGGGTTGGCTGAGAACCGTCGAAAAGCGGGTGGATCCATAACCAAGCAGCGGAAACCAGGTCATGGAAGCCAAAAGTGCGCCAGCGGCAAAAAGCCACCGACCGGAAGTGCCATACTGATTCGCCATGCCGCCGAGCATGATGACCGCATCAATATAGGCAGCGGGGTTAAGCCACGTGAAGGCCAATGCGGCGAGAACCGGTTTGAGCCAGGTGCGGGTGGTGGTTTGCACCTGAGGCAGGGCTTGAGTAGTGGTTTTGGTGGTCACTGAGCCACCCGATGAGTGCCCGAAGTCGGAGTCGGAGGGTGATACAGCGTGCGGGGAGGTCTCAGATTCCACGGTGAGAGCGTCAGCATCTTTTTTAAATGCGTCGCGGAAACAGGAGAAACCGAACCAAGCCAGGTAGGCGGCACCAAGCCACTTTAAAATGACCAAGGCGATGGGGGCGCGTTCAATAAGCTCACCAACCCCGGCGGTGCCGCCAAGGATCAATAGAATGTCGCTGAGCATGCAGACAGCCAATACCGCCACGACTGCTTCGCGTTTGATACCTTGTTTGATGATTAACGCGTTTTGAGGGCCGATAGCGACGATAAGAGAGATTCCGAGAAGGAAACCAGCGATCACGATGCTCATGTGGACAAGTGTCCCGCGGCTAATGGATTAAGTAAAATTACGTTTTGTTACGGTAGGTTAGAATAGCTTCATGAACCCGATTCACCTGCAAACTCTTCTCGCTATCGTCGATGAAGGCAGCTTTGAAGATGCTGCCCTCACATTGGGGGTCTCACCGTCGGCGGTTAGCCAACGCATCAAAGCACTGGAAAAAGAAACTGGCCGGGTGCTTTTAAGACGAGGTGCGCCAGTGACCGCCACCGAGGCAGGGGAGGTGTTGGTGCAAGCAGCCCGCCGCATGGCGTTATTGCAGGCAGAAACGTTAGCGACGTTGCGGGGGCGTATTGCACGAGTTCCACTATCGGTTGTGGTTAATGCAGACTCTTTGGCAACATGGTTTTCCCGGGTGCTTGCCGACGTCGCAAGCTGGGATACCGCAACGTTGACGTTACGGATCGAGGACGAATCCCATTCGCTTAACCTGTTACGAAGCGGGGATGTACTTGGGGCGGTTACCCGCGAGAAAAATCCCGTCTCAGGTTGCGAATCCATCGAACTAGGGCACATGAGGTATGTGTCCGTGGCAAACCCGTGGTTACTTGATCGCTACACTACCCGTGGTCAGATCGATTGGGCGAAAATGCCTGCCTTGCGGTTTGGTCCACGTGACGCGCTCCAAGATGAAGATTTAAAGGGGCGGGTCGATGAAATTCCACATAATCGTCGAATTTCGCAGATTCCCTCCGCCGAGGCATTCGTGGAGGCAACCCGGGTGGGATTGGGGTGGTCGTTTTTGCCGCTGCAACAGGCACAACCGCTACTTGAATCAGGTGAAATAACGCGCTTAGATGACACTGTGCTGGAAGTGCCGTTGTATTGGCAGCGGTGGCGTTTGGAATCGCCAGCACTGGAACGGTTAACCGCAGCTGTGATTGAGGCATCTGAATCATTGCGGTACTAAAGCCTGGACGGAAACGTGAAACGAACATTTGTAATCATTCTTTTCGCCTGTAGCTTTCTGGCGACAAGCTGCGCAGTTGTGGCCGACCACATGGCTACGCAGCTGCCGGAGGCGTCGACAAGCGATGGCAGCACTGATCCGTATATCGCGATGTTGCACGGCTTGCCGGGGCGAACATTCGACCCAAATATCCCTGAGTATAACCGCCAGGCGTTCGGGCAGCGGTGGAGCGATGACGTGTCGGTTGAAGGCGGACACAATGGTTGTGATACCCGCAACGACACCCTTGCTCGGGATTTAACTGAGGTGGCTTTCAAACCAGGAACCCGAGATTGCGTGGTTGTAAGCGGGGTGTTGGCCGATCCTTATACCGGTGCGACCATACATTTTGTGCGCGGCAACGGCACCAGCGAGGAAGTGCCGATCGACCATGTCGTTGCGCTTGCCGACGCCTGGTATGCCGGGGCTTATTTGTGGGATGAGCCCCGGCGGCAAGACTTCGCCAATGATCCGGTGAATCTTCAAGCGACCACTAAGGATGCTAATCGCGCTAAAAGCGCCAAAACTGCAGATACGTGGTTACCGCCAAATCCGGATTACCACTGCGACTATGCGCGCAGGCAGATCGACATAAAATCCCGATACTACTTGGCAGTCACAGACGCAGAGCGGTTCGCGTTGGAGCAAGCATTGGGCAGTTGTTTATAAGTTAAAACTAAAAATTATGGAGATTGTGTGGTCGCGTAGGCGTGGCTGAACCAGCACCGCCTAGAAACTCACCTACGCTTATGAAGTATGAGCGAGAACACACGACCAGACCAAGCTTCCGGATTTGACGACGACATTCCGGCTTTTTCCGACAATGGCAGTCAGGCCGCCACATCGGCGACCAATGTATACAACAAAGCCGGTCGGGCGGCACCGCAATCAATCGCGGCTTCAGAATCGCAAACTGAAGTATTCGTGCAACCATCGGCTGAAGAAACAGTCGTGCTAGATACCCCGCAACCGGCAAAACCAGTCCGCTATGAGGAACCAGCCTTCATTGAAGAGCCACTAGCGGCTGCCCCCGTTGCTGAGCCAGCCATCGACACCACCCCGGTGTACACCGAGCAACCAGTTGCAGGCGTTAAACGCGGCACGACCGACTTCGGCATCTTCATCGTGCGAATCGTGCTGGCGCTGTATCTACTTGCGGAATCGATCTCAACATTCTTCCAATTGGGTCGTTCGCCTGGACTTAATGGGTTAGAGAAAGAATTTGCCTCCTACGCGCTGCCCGAGATCCTTGCGATTGCGGTGCCAACGATGCAATTGGCCGCAGGCGTATTCCTGCTATTGGGCCTGGTGACCCCAGTGGCTGCGGCAATTGCAACCGTGGTTACCACTTTCATGGCAATTCATGCGGTCAATACCGCCGACTCCTTTAACATTCTAAACCCCACCGATTCGGTGTGGTTGGGGCTGATCCTGATGGGCATTTCGGTAGCGGTGCAGTTCACCGGTCCGGGTCGTATTTCCTTCGACACAACCCGCAGCTGGGCAACCAGGCCATTGGTTTCCTCTTGGCTTTTTGCGATTATCGGTGTGGCTGGTGCCGTTGCCTTGTGGTGGTTTGGCGCTGGCGTGAATCCGCTGAATTAACAACAACGGGAAAATTTTCAGCCACAGTAAGTAAAGTTTTACTGCTGTGGCTTTTTCGTGCTTGGAAGCGGCTACCGCTTGCAAACTGGTATCTTTGTTCTGCTATGCCAGAACCCGTGACCGGATGTGGCTCATTTTCGGTATCGCTATCGTCATCATGATTGTCAGGATGATTGCCCAGAAGAAATAATCATCCATAAACAACTTCATATACAGAATCTGCTGGAAGTCTTGATCACCTTTCGGATCGCCTAACCACCAATGCGGCGGAATGGTGAGCGTGAAAAAGCTCAACACTGCACCGAACCACAATACGGTGGTATTGCGCAGCGAGGCGGCGTAATACAAAACCACCAGAAGCCACAGCGGCAGCCACACCCAATGGTGCGACCACGAAATAGGGGAGATAAGCAGCATAAGAGCAGAATTCGCCAGCGCCGCTTCAAAGAACAGATTGTGCTTCAAAAGCCGCGAAATTACCAGGAAAAACGCTGCGATTGTGAGAATAATCAGCACGAACCAGAGGATATTGATCGTTGAGGTGGCGTTATTGGCCGCCTCATTCGACGGCCACAATCGGGTGATAACTCCCTTAATCGACTGGTTGGAAATATAAGCGACATTAACCCCGATCTTGGAGTTATCGTTCATCACGAAAATCGCATGGGTATAAAAATCCCAGGTCTCTTTCGCATTATGGAGCGCCCCGATGCCGGTTGCGACGGCACCACCGACAACCGCCGCCGCAATTGCCCGCCAGTCTTTCTTGAGCAAGAACACGAACAGCATGACAACGGGGGTCAGCTTGATCGCTGCGGCAACGCCGATGAGCCACCCCTGCGGAAGTCGCCGGTTACGCGGCACGATGTCCAAAAACACCAGCGCCAACAGCCACATATTGATCTGCCCGAAAGAGGCATTGTGGCGCAGCGGTTCCGCGAGCAAACAGAACCCCCAACCCCATGAGGCAAGAAGTAACGCACGATTTGACTGAGGGAAGAGATACTGGGCCAAAAACCACACGCACAGCAGCATCAAAAGCGAAGAAATGCCGACCATCGCGTAGCCCGCAGCATCGGGGCTGAGCAGTGTGAATGGGCTAAGAAGTAACGCGGCAAACGGCGGGTAGATGAACGGCAGCATGAGATCGTAGGCCGGAAACGGCTGATCGTAAAGACTGCCGCCATCAAGATACGCCTGTGCGCCAGCTCGATAGACGATCATGTCGATATGACCGGAAGTACCGAAGGTTTGCCACACCATGATCACGGTAGAAACCACGAAACCAAGCCCGACGAGTGCCCGAACCAGTGTTGGTCGGGTAGAAAGAGTTTCACTAATGCGGTCGAGGTAGGTATTTGCTGTCACAACTATTGATTCCTTGTGTTGGTGATTGGTGTGGGCGTCGAAAAGCACAGGTTGACGGCACCGCAAGCGAAACGTCGCGCCACGCTAATCAACCTGGCGCACGGCACCTTTATCTGCACTCGTAGCCATTTTTGCATAAGCGCGCAGGGCTTTCGAGACTACCCGGTCACGGTTAACCGGGGTCCACGGATGCGGCCGCGCGGCCATTGCTTTTCGACGCCGATCGAGCTCCTCCTCATCGACGTTCAAATTCAAGACCCTATCCTTGACTGAGATGGTGATCGAATCACCATTCTCAATCAGGCCGATAACGCCCTCATGCGCGGCCTCCGGCGAGACGTGACCGATGGACAAACCGGAAGTGCCGCCCGAGAACCGGCCGTCGGTAATCAGAGCACAAACCTTTCCAAGCCCGGCACCCTTTAAGAACGATGTCGGATGCAGCATTTCCTGCATACCAGGGCCGCCGGCGGGGCCTTCATAACGAATGACCACAACTTCGCCCGGCTGAACCTCACGTTTGAGAATCGTCGACACCGCTTCTTCTTGGGATTCACACACTCGGGCCGGGCCGGTGAATTCCCACAGCTCCTCGTCGACGCCTGCGGTTTTGAGCACCGAACCGTCGGGGGAGATATTGCCCCGCAAAATAACCAAACCACCATTTTCGGAATACGCGTGGGCTATATCGTGAATGCATCCGTTTTCCACATCCAGATCCAACGACTCCCACCGAGTAGACTGACTAAACGGTTCAGTGGTACGCACCCCGCCCGGCGCGGCGTGGAATAGTTCGATGGCTTTGTCGATAGCTTTACCACCCCGGATGTCCCAGTCGTTGAGCCAACCATCGACAGTGTCGTAGGCGACGGTGTGCACCGACTCGTCCAGCATTCCGGCGCGGCGCAGTTCGCCCAAGATTGCGGGTATGCCGCCTGCCCGGTGTACGTCTTCGATGTGATAGGTGCCGTTCGGGGCCACCTTAGAGATGCACGGAATCTTATGGGAGAGTTCGTCGATATCGGAGAGATCGAAATCGATTTCGCCTTCCTGGGCGGCAGCCAGGGTGTGCAAGATGGTGTTGGTGGAACCGCCCATTGCCATGTCTAAGGCCATTGCGTTTCGGAATGCTGCTTTGGTGGCAACGCTGCGGGGCAGTACTGACTCATCGCCTTCGCCGTAATAGCGGGCGCACATATCCATGATCATTTCGCCTGCCTGAATAAACAGGTCTTTGCGGGCGGTATGGGTGGCGAGCGTGGTGCCGTTGCCGGGTAGGGAGAGCCCTAAGGCTTCGGTGAGGCAGTTCATGGAGTTGGCGGTGAACATGCCGGAACAGGAACCGCAGGTGGGGCAGGCGGACTCTTCAATGGTGGCGAGGTCCGCATCGGATACTGCGTCTGACGCGGATGCGGTGATGGCGGTGATCAGGTCGGTGGGGGCGTGTGCTACGCCGTCGACTGCCACAACTTTTCCTGCTTCCATGGGGCCGCCGGAGACGAAAATGGCGGGAATGTTGAGGCGCAGTGCCGCATTGAGCATGCCGGGGGTGATCTTGTCACAGTTGGAGATGCACACCATGGCGTCGGCTGTGTGGGCGTTGACCATGTATTCCACCGAGTCGGCGATGATTTCGCGGGATGGCAGGGAATACAACATGCCGCCGTGGCCCATGGCGATGCCGTCGTCGACGGCGATGGTGTTGAATTCTTTGGGCACACCACCCGCTTCGCGAACTGCGTTTGCCACAATGTCTCCCACATTTTTCAGGTGAACGTGGCCGGGAACAAATTGGGTGTAGGAGTTAACGATGGCAACGATTGGTTTGCCAAATTCGTGTTCTTTGGTGCCGGTAGCCCGCCATAGGGCGCGGGCACCTGAAGCATTGCGGCCGACGGTGGTGATGCGGGAACGGAGCGGGATCATAACAGTCTTCTTTGCAAAAAGTTAGGCGGGTTGGTTGGAAACGAAACTATGAGGGTGAAGCGTTTGAATTTTAGCAAGCAGGTTAGTCGTTGGTGTGACGCTCGGAATCGGTGTTGTCGTGCTGAGCCTCATACTCTTCTTTGGAGATGAGGACCTGGCGGCCGTCTTTGTGGACAATCACTACTTTTTCGTTGGCAGCCATGCGCCCCTGGGTAAGGGCGTCGGGGATTCGGCCAGCAGATGCGGCTTCCAGCTGGGGAAGCGAGTTGAAGCTCACGCCAGGCAAGGTGAGCTTGGTGTCGTTGGTGGTTTGTACGAACGCGGTGGAGCGGGCGAAGCCGATTCCTGAGATGTTGTCCCAGTCGACATGCTGCGCGGCTTTGAACGCATAGTGGGCGGTTATCCCAGATTCGTCGACCACGGTGCAGGATTTGAGCACCCAGTAGATGAAAATCAAGGGCAACAGTGGCAGCCAGAAAAGGAACTTTGGTAATGCTCCAACGACTAGCAACATGATGCAGGACATGATGACCGCCGCCAAGATGTGGGTGCGGTCTGGTTTGAATTCTGCAGCAGGTGTGGCGGAGCTGGCAGTATCGTCACTGGGAATGCTCATGAAAATTCATAGTAGTTCAATGCCTTTGTGGAAGGGAACACGGGTTTCGCCCGTTGTCGCTAAAACTCATAGCCGCACAAACCTTCCGCGCCTACTGCGGGTGGCTGCTTGGTGTAACTGCTGTGGTGGTTATGGTGCAGACTGGGGTTCCTCGGTGAGGGGCGGTTCGACATCGATGCCGGTTTCGGGATTGGTGTCTGATGATGGTGCTGGTTCAACGGCCTGTGGGGAAGCAGATTCCTGGACTTGTGGTTCTGCCTGCGGATTGGTTTCGGTTGCGCCTGGTGCAACGGATGGTTGCGTTGTTGGGGATTCTGACACAGCTGGGCTGGATTGAGTGCTGGTGGCTTCGGTTTCGGATACCGGCATTGATTCGGCCTCGGTTTCCGGGGCGGTAGCACTTGGTGGGACGGCGTTAGTTGAGCGCGGTGTTGCTGTAGGGGGTGCTAACCAACCAGTTGCCTCCGTGCCTTCGGGGCTTAAGGTGAGACCTTTGAGAATAAGGATGACCACAATCGCCGCGAGCAGGATGGTGGTTGAAACCCGGGTTCGGCCGCCCACGCTGAAAAATCGTTCCCAACCAGTGACTTTTTCTTCTTGTAATGAAGGTGGCTTTTCTTGGTCGTTAAACGTGCCGGTGGGTTCTGTGACGGCTGGGTCGTCTTCGACGAGTAATCCTCGCTCGGTTTGGGATTCCGCTGCGGCGGGACTGAGGGTTCCTTCCGTGGTTTGTTTTTCCGGTTGTGGTGGTGGTGTTGCAGGCATTCGGGTGGTCGCCGGTAATTCCGCCATTGGGGTGGTGGCAGCCGAAAGGGTGGGTGAGGTTTCTACAGTTGTACTGTATTCCTCCCAGAATTCGTCGATAAGCTTCACCCGGATGGCGCGTTCGACTAGCCACTGGCTGCCGGGTTTAACCTGGGCTAAGAACCGCATGTCGATGCTCCACGGCATTCCCAGCGTGGTCGGGGCGGTGATGCCAACAGCGGGGTGCACCGCCAGTGGGCCAAGGACTACTTCGGCCACTTTGGGTTCCGTGAGGGCGCGGTTAGCTGCGGCTGTAGATCGCTCAATGGTGTCGCTTACCGACGCGGTGTGGGTGAGCGGGATGGGCATAACGACGACTGCGGAGGACCAATGGTTGGAGTTGTTGATCGACACCCCAGCCTTGGAATTCGGAATGATGACGGTCTCTTCAGCTAACGTGCGTATTCGAGTCGCCCGCATGGTGATTTGGATGACGGTGCCTTCAATATTGGTGGCCCCGCCTTCAAAGCGAACCCAGTCTCCGACTCCGTATTGTTTTTCACTTAAGATAAAGAACCCCGCAAGGAAATCGGCAATGATCGATTGTGCGCCTAAACCGATAGCGGCTGAGGCGGCAGTTGCGGGGATGGCGGCACCTGCTAGAGAGAACCCTAGCGCCTTGAGCATAAAGACGAAGACGACGAAATAGGAGATGATCTGGGCGATGTAGACAACTACACCGGCGAATGCCAATTGTGTTTTGGAGTCCGCTTCCGTTTCCGCCACGAATTTGTTGGTGATGAAATACATCGCCAATCTTCCAGCGCGGGGGATCAAAAATGCGATCACGATCAATAACGCGAGCGAGAGCCCGGTGTCAATGACCCACGACCATAATGAAATCGCAATATAAGAAAGCGGCATAATCATCGAGCATAATCGTCTAGGTGCTGTGGTGGCACGCAGGGAAAGCTGGTTCACATTTTTGGTTGCGAAACTATGCGGCTGAGGAAATAAAAATAAAAGATTTGCTTGGTTCCTGGTTCCGAAACGGGGGAGATTTTGCATAGGGAAACCGGAGGAAAAACCCAGACAGATCCCTGTGCCGGGGGTAGGATTGTTACCTGGTGTGCCTAGCGCTGTACTATGTGACGCTATGAACATTATTCGACTTGTACTCGTGGTAACCGGCGCGGCGCCTGCCGTAGCGGCTTCATAGTTCAAGTCGAATCGTCAAGCGCCCTCCTTCACACCACAAGTGTAGAAGCGAGGGTTTTTGTTTTAACGGTTCAACCTACCAAGGGTTTTCATCTTCGCTTCTTTTCGCACCTATTGATAAGGCGTGAGGATGGGAAACTGCGAATGCCATATTCGCAGCAAGTTTCATAACAGATAGTCAAGGAGTTAGAAGTCGTGGCAGCTTCCTTACGTCCCACTCCCGCTACGATGGCAAACCGTAGCCAAAAGGCACAGGCGCAACGCATGAATGGTGCCGAGGCCATCGTCCGGTCATTAGAAAACCTTGGTACCGATTTGGTCTTTGGGTTGCCAGGCGGCGCGGTTCTACCGCTGTACGAGGCGTTGTATTCCTCCACGAAACTGCGTCACGTATTGGTTCGGCATGAACAAGGTGCAGGTCACGCTGCCACCGGGTATGCCCAGGTGTCCGGCAAGGTTGGTGTGTGTATCGCTACCTCGGGCCCAGGCGCGACGAATCTTGTTACCCCGATTGCCGATGCCCATCTTGATTCAGTGCCGTTAGTTGCCATCACCGGTCAGGTGGGTCGGCACATGTTGGGCACTGATGCCTTCCAAGAAGCAGACATCCGCGGTATCACCATGCCGGTGACCAAGCATAACTTCATGGTGACCTCACCGGAGCAGATTCCGCAGGCGATCGCTGAGGCCTTCCACCTGGCTTCCACCGGGCGACCGGGACCGGTGCTGGTGGATATTCCGAAAGACATTCAGGCGGCGGAGATGGATTTCGTCTGGCCGCCAAAGATTGACTTGCCTGGCTATCGTCCCGTGACGGTTCCGCACAACCGTCCAATTGAGCAAGCGGTAAAACTGATCGCCGAGTCCAAGCGTCCGGTTTTGTACATCGGCGGCGGTGTAATTAAAGCCGATGCATCGGAACAATTAAAGGCTTTTGCCGAGCACACCGGCATCCCAGTCGTTACCACGCTCATGGCGCTTGGGTCGTTCCCGGATTCCCACCCGCTTCACATGGGTATGCCAGGCATGCACGGCACTGTTCCTGCGGTTGGTGCGATGCAGGGCAGCGATTTGTTGATCACCATCGGCGCGCGTTTCGACGATCGTGTCACCGGTGACACGTCCTCGTTTGCGCCGTTGGCAAAGGTTATTCATGCGGATATTGACCCGGCTGAAATTGGGAAAATCCGTGCGGTAGATGTCCCTATCGTTGGTGACGCAAAGGAAGTGTTGTCCGCGTTGTTCACCGAGTTCAAAGCGAAAGTACCTGGTGGGGTGAACATCTCAGAGTGGATGGCGCACCTGAATGACCTCAAAGAACGATTCCCCCGGGGATACCAGATCACCGATGATGGGCTGTTGGAACCCCAGCATGTGATTCAGTCCCTGTCGCGTCTTGCTGGCCCTGATGCTATTTACTGCGCTGGGGTGGGACAACACCAGATGTGGTCCGCCCAATTCATTGACTTTGAAAAGCCACGCACCTGGCTGAATTCCGGCGGACTGGGCACCATGGGCTACGCGGTGCCAGCGGCGCTGGGTGCCAAAGCGGCAGCGCCAGAGAAGGAAGTTTGGGCGATCGATGGCGACGGGTGTTTCCAGATGACCAACCAGGAGCTCACCACGGCAGCGGTGGAGGGTTTTCCGATCAAGGTGGCGTTAATCAACAACGGCAACTTGGGGATGGTGCGGCAGTGGCAAACGCTGTTCTACGACGGACACTATTCCAATACTAAGCTGCGGGAACAGACAGAATATATGCCCGATTTCATTGGGCTTGCCGAAGCTCAAGGGTGCGTTGCATTCCGGGTGACGAAGGAAGAAGAGATCGAACCAACGATCCAAAAGGCGCGCGAGATTAACGATCGCCCTGTGGTCATCGACTTCATTGTGGGGCAAGATGCCCAGGTGTGGCCGATGGTTGCGGCGGGTCACTCCAATTCCGATATCCAATACGCCAGGGGATTGCGGCCATTATTTGAAACAGATTCGTGCCCGACTGAGCAAGAACTGCTCCACAATCAAGACTGATGTGAGTTACCGAGAAAAGAAAAGGATTGCAAAATAATGGCTAATGATGTTATTTCTCGTCACATCCTCAGTGTCATGGTTGAGGACCAAGACGGCATTATTTCCCGAGTGTCGGCGATGTTTACCCGCCGTAGTTTCAACCTGGTCTCCTTGGTTTCGGGAAATACCGAAATCGACGGCATCAACCGGATTACGATCGTGGTCGATGCGGATGAAATCGCCATCGAGCAGATCACGAAACAATTGAATAAGCTGGTGCCGGTGTTAAAAGTTGTGCGGCTGGAAGAAGATGTGACAATCGCACGAGCGTTGATGCTGGTCAAGGTGTCGGCGGATGCCTCGAATCGCCCGCAGGTGGTTGATGCTGCCAATATTTTCCGGGCTCGGGTGGTAGACGTCGCCCCTGACTCGGTTGTCATTGAGGCAACCGGAACCCAAGGTAAACTCGGTGCGCTGCTGGATGTGCTGGAACCGTTTGGCATTCGGGAGTTGATTTCTTCCGGACAGATCGCGTTGAACCGCGGTCCGAAGACGATGGCTCCGAATTTCCGCCAATAACTTATCCCATAAAATGAGACTAATTGCGTATTTTTGTCTCATAATATGATATAAATATCTCTAAGATCCCTCGAAGAAAGGCTCAACCTTCTCATGGCTATTGAATTGCTTTACGACGCAGACGCGGACCTCACCTTAATCCAGGGCCGTAAAGTTGCGGTTTTGGGCTATGGCTCCCAAGGTCACGCTCACGCCCAGAACCTTCGCGACTCCGGTGTTGAGGTCGTTGTTGGGTTGCGTGATGGCTCCAAGTCGGCTGAAAAAGCAAAGGAAGCTGGCTTCACCGTTTTGTCCAACTCGGAAGCTGCTGCGTGGGCGGATGTCATCATGATCCTGGTGCCTGACACCAGCCAGGCCAAGGTCTATTCCGAAGAAATCGCACCGAACCTCAAGGATGGTGACGCCGTTCTTTTCGGCCACGGACTGAATATCCACTTCGGCCTGATCAAGCCTGCTGAAAACATCACCGTTGGCATGGTTGCGCCGAAAGGCCCGGGCCACCTGGTACGTCGTCAGTTTGTCGATGGCAAGGGCGTGCCATGCTTGATCGCTGTTGCTCAAGATCCAAAGGGTGAAGCTAAGGATCTGTGCCTGTCCTATGCGGCAGCTATCGGTGGTGCACGCGCAGGCGTTATTCCAACCACCTTCGAGGCAGAAACCGTCACCGACCTCTTCGGTGAGCAGGCTGTTTTGTGTGGCGGCGCTGAGGAGCTCGTCAAGGTTGGTTTCGAGGTCCTCGTCGAGGCTGGTTATGAACCAGAGATGGCATACTTCGAGTGCCTGCACGAGCTGAAGCTGATCGTGGACCTGATGTTCGAGGGTGGCATTGCCAACATGAACTACTCGGTCTCCGACACTGCGGAATTTGGTGGCTACCTTTCCGGCCCACGCGTTATTGACGCCGGTGCCAAGGAGCGCATGCGGGAAATCCTCAAGGACATCCAGGATGGTACCTTCACCAAGCGTCTGATCGCCAACGTCGAAGGCGGCAACAAGGAGCTTGAGCAGCTGCGTGCTTCCTATGCGAATCACCAGATCGAAGAGGTCGGTTCCAAGCTGCGCGACCTGATGAGCTGGGTGAAGAACCCACTTGACGCAACCGCATAATCACAACCTCACCGGTTATACGTTTCGTAACCGCTAGTGGCATAAATGGGAACTTCCGTTTGCTGCTAGCGGTTTTTGCATTCTCAGAAGGGAAATAAAATAGCCTAGCTGCGGAACGGTGCGTGCCTGTCACCGGGCGGCCAGGTTTTGTGCTGGGTGGGGTTGTGTCGTCGAAAAGCGGCAGCACACCGCCTCAAGCATGGTAGATACCGAAAAAAATAATAATTTTCTATTGCATGATCGTCGGTTATAGGTTGATCTCTATCGGGGGTGGGGAATAATTATTGAAAAAGATTTCCGCGTGTCTAAAGCGGTGTGGATGTAAGAGTTCATTACATTGAACTTTACGCCGCCTACGTGCAGGCGGTGCGGCGCTTACATGTATAGACGGGTGCCGTTTTCAATAAATCGACATTATTGAAAATCTTGGGTATGTTAGGAAGCATAAGCAAACCTTGTGACGGCTAGTCATTTGTATGTGACACGCACACATGGTGTTGCGGCGGAAAGGAATTTCAGTGACCTCGGTATTTCGATCGGCCGCGACCTGCCACCAGAGCTCCTGGAAATACGGCAGACACCTTTGTAAATACAGTGACTCCGCGCAACAGATGCAGCCACCCGCCCAGCAGAAAGCGCACGCACATGACCACTTTTCCTTCGACGATGACGAACTGTTTGTGCTGTATAACACGGTCATGGGCTATCCCCATTCAGAACCAGGGCGGTCGATGATGTCTGAACACGATAAGCAGCACAACGGCAATCACAACCACAACCATGGACACAATCACGGGCATGACCATGACCATAGTCACGGGCATAATGACGGCCACGGACACAGTCACAGCCACAGCCACAGCCATAGTCACCACCATCATCATGGTGCGGACAGCTTAAAAGCGCTCATAACCGTTCTTGGCTTTACCGCCACGATCTTCCTGGCGGAATTGATCGGCGGCTGGGTTTCCGGATCGTTGGCCTTGATTTCCGACGCTATGCACATGCTGTCCGACTCCACTGGCCTGTTGGTAGCGGCACTGGCGATTACCATCGCGCGGAAACAAGCATCAGCCCAAGCCACTTATGGATATAAACGCATCGAAGTCGTGGCTGCCTTCGCCAACGCCATTAGCGTCTCAGCAATTTCCGTGTGGATCGTTTATGAGGCTTTCGAGCGATTTGCCGCAGGCGAAGAAGTAAACACCACAATCATGTTGGTGGTGGGTACTATCGGTTTAGGCGCCAATGCCATTGGCGCAAAGGTGCTGCATAATCATGCTCACGACAATATGAATGTCCGTGGTGCGTATCTCCACGTCCTTGTCGATTTATTCGGTTCGGTGGCGGTTATCGTCGCGGCAATCTGCATGAAATTCTTCGATATCCTGTGGGCTGATACTGTGGCGTCGCTGTTGATCGCGGCCTTGATTCTGCCCCGATCGCTGAAGCTGGCGTGGGAATCGCTGCGGGTGTTGTTGGAACAGGTGCCGGTCGGGGTTGATGTGGAGAAAATCTCCCAGACGATCGAAAACTTACCAGGGGTGCGGGCTATCCACGACCTTCATGTGTGGTCGTTAGACGGAACGGAAGTCATCGCTTCCTGCCACGTTGTGGCCGACTCACCCTCCAAAGACTACTGCGAAATCCTCGACCGGGTGCATCACGCCTTGGGTGAGCTTGGCATAAAACATGTAACAGTGCAGGTAGAAGACGACGGGCACCACGCACATGAACAGTCCTGCCGTTAAAAATGTGCTTTAAAAAATGCAGGCCTAAACGTGGCGGGCTGGCGCCGGAAGTAATTAAAACCCGGTTCTGACGTGCAAATATGAGCAGTGTTAGGGTGAACAGCTAAACTTCACCTCATGGGTTTTTCCACACCAAGTTACGATCTCTATGACCTGTTCAGCCGCATCGATCGCGGTGATCTTCAGTTGCCAGATTTTCAGCGGGAATACCGGTGGAATGTTGACCAAATTCGATCGCTTTTAGTAACGGTGCTGCGTGGTTACCCAATGGGATCAATCATGGCGTTGGATACCCGCAACGAGCCCATGCGGTTTCGGCCCCGGCCGATTCACTCCGCACCGGATGCCTCTGTCGCCCCAGGTTTGTTGTTACTAGACGGTCAGCAACGCCTGACCACCCTGTACCAGTGCTTACGTGGCGATGGTTTGGTGGAATCGGTGGATTTCCGCAATAAAAAAGTTCGGCGTCGGTTCTTCATCGACGTACGCACAGCGGTGTCTGCTGATGTTATGCCGGACGAAGCCGTAATCTCCGTTGACGAAAACGGCAAGGTCATGTCGCACTTCGCCCAAGAAATCCCAGGGGGATTAGCTACCCGGGAATGCGCGCTCGCCGCGGGCTATATTCCGGTTTCGGATTTGCTTTTCGACGCCGGCACGGACCAGCTTTTCGAAATCGCCACCAATTTCGACGCTGAATCCAGGGAACAAGCCAAGCAGTTCTACACTCGGATCATCAAGTCTTTGGTGCGATACGCAGTTCCGATGATCCGGCTGGATCGGGAAACCGCCCAAGCGGGAATCGGATCCATCTTCGCCCAGGCAAATTCGATGGGCCTGCAAATGGACGTATTCGAATTACTCACCGCTGTGTTTGCCACGGAAGACCCCGATTTCCGGATGCAAGACGACTGGGCTATTACCGATAACGTGCTGCGCTCCCACCCAGCATTAGACGGCATCGATCGCACGGATTTCCTCACGGCCGTGGCACTGTACGTCACTGCCAAGAAGGGACGCGCCTCCGGCTTTAGGGAATCTGTTTTAAAACTCAGCCTTGCCGAATACAAACCCGCAGCTGACATCATGAGGATCGCCTTCCATGAGGCCGCAATTTTCATGTCCAGACGCTGCATTCTGACCACGGAACAGGTGCCGTATTCGTCACAACTGATCCCGCTTGCGGTGATGATCGCGGTGCTGGCGGAAGAACCACACGTTTTGGCGGAACAAGCCGCGTGGGATCGAATCCACCGGTGGTTCTGGTGCGGTGTCTTCGGGGAACTCTACGGTTCACCCGCCCTCATGGTGCGCATCGGAACAGACGTAGACGAAGTGACCAGGTGGGTGCGGGATTGGAACGGCTCGCAAGGCGTACCGCTACCGAGGTCCATCTCGCAGGCGCGGTTCGTGGAATCACGGCTGCTGTCGGCTGGCCCGAAATCCGGACTATACAAAGGAATCTACGCTCTGATCATGGGGCGAGGCGCAAAAGATTGGCGCACTGGCAAGGTCTTCGACAGCGAGACATTCACCGAACAAGGCACCCACTTCCGACGCATTTTCCCCAGTACCTGGTGCGAAGCCAACGGTATCGATGGGATTCTCGCCGATTCGGTTCTCAACCGCACACCGATGAGCAGACGCACCAACGTCATGGTGGAACAAGCCTCACCGGCACGTTACTTGTACCGCATTCAGTCCAAGAGCCTGCTTGACGACGCAGAATTCGACGCTGTACTCGAATCCCACCTATTGGATCCGAACCTTCTGCTCAAAGCCCAAGCATCGGAATTCTTCAGCGACCGGCGCCGACGACTGCTGTGCATGATCGAAGAAGCCATGGGGGTTGCGGCCGTCCACGATGTCGATGAAACTAACCTATATGCCGGGGAGGAAGGTCCTGGTGCCTTCGCCTAGCTGAACGCACTAAGGAAACAATCGAGGAAAAGGGTACGAGGTGGCGTCGAAAAGCGGTGCAGCGATTGCCGTTATGGCAACACTGCTTTTGGGTGCTTGCACAGCCGAAAACCTCGCCGTCGTGCAGAAACAAACCAGCACGCAATCACCTGCGCAGACCCACCCCAACCCGGATCTCAAAGACGCACTTAGCACCAACCTCAACCGACACGTTGCCCAGCATTACCAGAAACACCCAGTCGTGCTTGACGGCGCGGAAAACGCAGGCGTCGACGCCTCCCGGCACTTTTTCGACAGCTCCGAAACCGTGGTTGTGTCCGGAACTGACATCGCCGACCAATTGCGGGCCGCCTCGATCGCGGTGGTAAGCCACGCGCCGATGCTGACCATCCAAGACAGCAATCGCGCCACGGTTCTTTCCGAAATCCACCGGCTGGGTGCCCGCTACGTGTTAGTTGTCGGTGACACCAAACTCGCCGCCACCCAAGGCGAACTGACCATCATCAAAGACCCCGGCACCCCGGAAGCACTCGGGACGTTAACGGCGTTTTCGTTTAACCCGAAAGGCATCACGTTTCCGCACGACGTTCCCCGCGCCGTCGCCGGACTCGGCGGCAAACAAGCAACACTGTTGCAACCCGGCTGGATACACCCAACAACCACCCCAACCCCGCACGCGGTTGGTCGGCTTCAACCATTTCCCGCCCAATCGCGCCGGGACGCCGACACCGCGCCGATCGTACTTGCCTCAGCCGAATCTTCGGTTGCCGCCATCGCCACGGCACGATCCTTCGGCGCAACGGTGCGAATCCTTGAAGCTCCGGATCCACGGTTCAACCTCGAAACCATGCGTCAAGTCACCGGTCTGGCAGATCAACCGCTGGTGGCACTGGGCAGTCAGTTTGGCAGCTCGGAACAGCTGGCAGACCGGATAAGGATGGTCGATTCTACGGCACAATATCAACCGGGAGAGGGCAAACGCGGTTTGGTGTTTCCCAAGCGGATCGTCGTGTCGGAGACGATCAGGTTGGCGCAAGCCCGACCGGATGCGCCACTGGACGTGCGCGAAAAAATCGCACAGCTTCAAAGCCGTGAGGCTACCCACGGGCAGGTTTTCGATGGGATTATCACACCGAGTTTTGTTCTCGATGCAACCGCAATGGCGCCGCATGTCGTTGACGTGTGGGTTGAGGCGATAACTCAAGCAGGCGGCTATGCGCTTATCATGCACCCCGACCTTGAAACCGATCCTGGTTGGGCGGATATCCTCAACCAACCAAACGTTGGTGTTGCATTAGAAAAACCCACGCGTGAACAGGTTGAGGCTACCCAAACGTGGCTCGCTGAGCTGGTGCACAGTCACAGACTGCCGCAAAAAATTTTGCTTCTTGATCAGCCTGATTTCTCACTAGCGCAGTTTTCCACCCCGCCCGATGAACTGGCGGTTGTGTGGCAAACGCACACCACTGAGCCTGCACGGTATCACGCGGAGATGGCGAAACTTCCGCCCGGGGTGCACGCGGGTTTAAGCCTTAGCAGAACTGATCCGGCGACAGCCAGCACAGTCAAAGAATTAGACCCTCGTCCGGTTGTGCTCAATCGATACGATAAATAGTACCCCCGATGGTGGTTCAGATTAGATTGGCAAAAACAGCTTTGAACAGTAGTTTTAGAAAAACTCGCTACACGGTGACTCAAGGCTTGTTCAATCTGGACTACACTTCTTAACCAGTCGCACGCCACGAAGCCAGGTGTGGACACGGGTAGCATCGGCGCGGTCGTGTTGGTGTTACACGGACAAAACGGTTTTTCCCAGGAGTTTCAACGTGAGCCAGAATGGCCTTCCTGTAGTTCTCATTGCAGACAAACTCGCGCAGTCCACAGTTGACGCGCTCGGAGATCAAGTGGAGGTGCGCTGGGTAGACGGGCCAAACCGCGCCGAATTACTAAAAGCAGTGCCCGAAGCAGACGCGTTACTAGTGCGGTCGGCTACGACCGTGGACCGTGAGGTGCTTGAAGCCGCACCAAACCTCAAGATTGTTGGCCGTGCAGGTGTTGGCCTGGACAATGTGGACATCGCCGCGGCAACCGAACGTGGCGTCATGGTGGCGAACGCCCCAACTTCCAATATTCACTCCGCCTGCGAACACGCGATTTCGCTGTTGCTTTCCACCGCCCGGCAGATCCCTGCTGCGGATCAGACCCTGCGGGAGAAGACGTGGAAGCGATCGTCATTCAATGGGGTGGAAATCTTCGGTAAAACCATAGGTATCGTGGGTTTTGGCCACATCGGTCAACTTTTCGCCCAGCGGTTGGCAGCATTCGAAACCACCATTCTCGCGTTCGACCCCTATGCGAACCCGGCGCGTGCCGCCCAATTGGGCGTGGAGCTTACCGATCTGGAAGACCTCATGTCGCGTTCCGATTTTGTGACGATCCATTTGCCAAAGACCAAGGAAACCGCTGGCATGTTTGATGCTGAGCTGCTTGCCAAGGCAAAGAAGGGCCAAATTATCATCAACGCGGCGCGTGGCGGGCTTGTCGACGAGCAAGCGTTGGCGGATGCTATCACCGCGGGCCACATCCGGGGTGCCGGTTTCGATGTTTTTGAGACCGAGCCGTGCACGGATTCGCCACTGTTCTCCCTGCCGGAAGTTGTTGTGACCCCGCACCTGGGCGCTTCCACTGTGGAGGCGCAGGATCGGGCTGGCACCGATGTGGCTGCTTCGGTTCTTAAGGCACTAGCTGGGGAATTTGTTGCCGACGCCGTCAATGTTTCCGGTGGCCGGGTGGGTGAAGAGGTTGCCCTGTGGCTGGAATTGGCTCGCAAGCTCGGCCTGGTGGCGGGGCATATGCTGGGCAAGGCACCAGTGCGGTTGGAAGTTGAAGCGCGGGGCGAGTTGTCCACCGAGGATGTCGAAGTATTGGGCTTGTCTGCGGTACGCGGTTTGTTCTCCGGCATCATCGACGAGCAGGTGACGTTTGTGAATGCCCCATCGATTGCTGAAGAGCGCGGTCTCAAGGTGGAGGTTTCCACGGCGCCGCAGTCGGTTTCTCACCGCTCGGTTTTGGATGTCACCGCAATCGCTTCTGATGGCACGCGCATTTCCGTTATCGGTGCGCTTACCGGTTTAGAGCGGGTTGAGAAGATCGTTCGTATTAATGGCCGTGGTATTGACCTTCGGGCTGCTGGCCGTAATCTGTTCTTCAACTATGCCGATGCTCCGGGTGCGCTCGGCATCGTTGGTACCGCGTTGGGGGCTGCGGGCATCAATATTGTTGCTGCTGCCTTGACTCAGGAAACCGCCGGCGATGGCGCGGTTCTGATTTTGCGCGTTGACAGTGAGGTTTCGCAGGAGCTGTTGGAACAGATTGCCTCGGATCTCAAGGCGGAAGCTTTCCAATTGGATCTCGGCTAATCCTGCCTAACAACAATTCTCACCACCCCGCGTTACGGCTTTGACTGAGTTTGTGGCGCGGGGTGGGTGCATGTGTAGGATTTTTTATCGAGAAGCGTTAGGAAATGGCGTTGTCGTATTTGGCTTGGGCCGCCATGACGTCCTCTGCGTGGGTCTCGGCCCAGCGTCGTAATGCAGACAGCGGCTCGATGAGGGTTTCGCCTAGTTCCGTGAGTTCGTATTCCACCCGGATCGGGATTTCGTCGAATTCCTTGCGATTGATAATTCCGTCCCGTTCTAGTGCTCGCAACGTATCGGTGAGAACTTTGGCGCTGATCCCGGTGAGCTTCTCTTTGATCTGGCCAAACCGGCGGGGACCGGATGCGAGATAGATGACAATCATGGCGGTCCATTTATTGGCGATTCGCGCGAGCGAGGTGCGGGAGGGACAATCGGCGAAAAAGATATTCCAGTGTGTGTCGGGCATCATACTGTCCTTGGGTGATAGTTACCTTGAAGTAACTGTGGGGGCGTGTGTAACCATTGGGTTTGTCCAGTAGATCCCATCCGGTTTTCGACGCATGAGGAGAGGTATTCACATGCCACAGCACTCTATCCAAGCACGTTTCATTGTAGAACAGTATTTTGCCGCGCTGGCCGAAGGGCGAGTGACTGATGCAGTGGGCTTCTTAGACCCGCAGGTGCGGTGGCACCAACCAGGCAACAACCAGTTTTCCGGGAGCTATGAGGGCATTGATGCAGTAGTTTCCCTCATTAGCACCATGATGGAGTTTTCCCAAGGAACGCTGACGGTGCAGCCAACCGGAAGTCCGATGGTGAATGCACACGTGGTTGCGGTGCCGGTCAGGTTCACCGGCACTCGGGCGACGGAAGCGGGGGAGACGATCCACATGGATCAAAGCGGCATCGACCTGCTGACGGTGGCCGATGGCCGCATCGTCGAGGTACGGCTGTTTTCACAGGATAATGCGGCTGAGGATGTCTTCCTTGGGGAGAAAAGGAACTAGCCGCATGTCCTAGCGCGGAAGGGGTGTACGTTGATGTCTTTTGGCTAGGGTGGGGTGAAAAAATCGCGGATGCCAGTTTATCTGAGGGGATTTTGTTCTTACCGCTGATGTGGGGCACGGAATACAATCAGCTACCGAGATTGGACATGAGGTTTTGCCGTTTCAAAGGTTTTAGCACCCCTTGGCTATTTGATAGGGCAGTTCAGCGCAGATTAGATCGGATACACCTACGCCGCCCCCGAATGTGGGAGCGTATGAGTGGGATATGCGAAAAAGCTTTTCTTTCCTTTATTTATTTCGGAGTCAAACTTACGATGGGGGTTGAGAGCATTAAAACCTGCAGGTGTGTGGTTTGATGGTGTGGGCGCCGCCCACCTGCCCAACGTGTTAGGAGGGTAGTAATGTCTACCAAACCGGTGTTGAGCTTAGAAAACGTGTGCATTTCGGTGGGTGATAAGGAAATCTGCCATGACGTGTCGCTGACGATCAATGAGGGTGAATGTCATATTCTGATCGGCCCGAATGGGTCGGGTAAGTCCTCGTTGTTATGCGGCTTGATGGGAATTAAACCGTTCGAGATCACCGGCGGAACCGCCCTACTAGGTACAACTAATGTGGCGGATCTTGAGGTGGATGAGCGCGCCCGGTGTGGGTTGGGCTTAGCGTTCCAACGGCCGCCGTCAATTCCAGGGGTCTCGGTGCGTCGACTAGCACAAGCCATAGGAGCTACGAACCGCTTGGATACCACCGCCAAGCAATTGGGGGTGGAGTATCTGGTCGACCGCGACGTGAACTGCGGTTTTTCCGGCGGCGAGGTAAAGCGCTGGGAAGTGGCCAAACTTGGTCTGCACGATCCCACGATGTGTCTGTTGGATGAGCCGGAATCTGGTGTTGATTTGCAGCAGGTAAATGTGGTCAGTTCCGCGATCAATCATCTGTTGCAAACCCCAACTGCTGCGGGCCAAAAGCGGGCGGTATTAGCCATCACCCACACTGGTTTCATCCTGGATGGAGTTGATGCCGTAATGGGGCATTTGATGGTTGATGGTCGGATAGTTGAATCGGCACCGCCACGAGAACTATTTGATCGCATTCGCAAAGACGGGTACGTGGCTGCTTAAGCCGTGAGGCGTTAGAGAAAACTGTGGAGAGGATGATTGATTATGAGCAATGGAATTGCACCAACAGCCTCGCCGCTGATGGCGGCGGCTGAAAATGGGATCGGTCCGTTGAGCGTTACTCCGGAATTGCTGGCGTCGATAGGCTGGGCGCCAGAGGAGCAACGCGCGGGCACAAGTATTGTGGTTGATCACCACTTCGGGTCGATGGTGACTAATGACCCTAATGTGGTGGTCATGCCATTAGCCCAGGCGCTTATCGAGCTGCCTTGGGTGCAGGAATTGATGTTTAGCCTTATCAGTCCCGATGGGGATGAAGTATTGCGTCGGGCGTTCGAATCGACCCAGGAGCCATTGGGTACCTTTACCTGGGTTAAAGACGGTGCGCAGGTGACTATGCCGACCCAATCGTTTACCGTTTTGACCAAACCGCAGGAGCGACAATTCGTTCACGACATCACGGTTATTGGAAAGAATGCGGTTGTCGACAGTGTTTCCGGCGCTGCGGTTGCGCCAGCTCTCACGCATGCGACACATGTATCGGTTTCGGAGACATTCATCGGAGATGGGGCTCAGGTTCGTTCCGTCGATGTTGATAGGTGGGGCGCCAACATGACCGTGTATTCCTACGATCGAACAACGGTGGGTGAGGGCGCCAGCACCAGTTCGGTGTCTGTTGCGGTATCGGGATTGACAAAGCACCATTCGGATTCGGTGACCACGGTGGGTAAGGATTCGGCGGTGACTGATCACTCCATCGTTTTTGCCCCCGAGGGAACGACCCGCGAGATGGCATCGACGGTAGTGTTGACCGGGCCTGGTGCCCAGGCGGAGCAGGTCGCCCGCATGGTCGCCGATGGTGGTGTGATTCGCAATCGGTCGACATTGCGGGCCACGGTGGCTGATGCCCGAGGTTTCTTAGAGTGCGACGGTTTGATGCTCAAAGATTCTGGGCAGATTGAGTCGATTCCTGCTTTGGACGCCCAGGTGGCAAGGGCACAGCTTTCGCATGAAGCATCGGTGGGCATGATCGATGACGATAAGCTGGATTATCTTCGTGCGATGGGTTTGGATGAAGACAACGCGCGGGATTTGATCGTGCAAGGTTTCTTGAACCTGGATGATCAACGTATCCCAGCGTCGGTTCGGGCAACCGTGGAGAATTTGGTCACTGCAGCCCGCGGCGCCGAGAAGATGTAGCGGTTCGCTTGTCGACGCTGCCACCGTGGTCAGTTGCACCGATTGGCGGGACTTAGGTTGCGTCGTAGATTACGCGCACCATCGCCAATCGGTCTTCCAATGAGGCGGTTGGCGGGACACACACCTTTGCGCCCACGAATGAAACGTCGCCAGCTGCTTCGATGGCGGCGGAAATAGCAGCTGGGCTGAGCAGGGATGCCGGTTCATGAATCGAACTGGGCAAATGCCCGTCGGCCCACGCTGCACCGTAGGCGGTTTCGCGATCCGAGGCGCCGGAGAAGATCACCCCGGCCAATAGGTCGTGATTTCGTGCGGAAGTGATGTGTTGGATGGGGGTGTCGTTGCTGCGGCCATCTATGGCGGAGCGGCCCCAATTGATCGAAACCTGAACCCCTACCTCTTCAGCTACAGAGAGTTCCTCCTCCAGGGTTAAAAATCCCTTTTCCGGGGTGTGGTTGAGGGTTTTGGAGTCGCAATGCTCGATAATGATCGTCTTATCGCCCCAGCTTAGGATCTCTTTCATCGATTCTCGAAACGCCGCCGGGTCGCAATCGGTGGTGGGTGCGGAATGCACCGCGATGGTGGAAATGTTCAACGTGGTGGCGATCTGGTAGATCTCCTTCGTAAAAGCGAGTGCTTTTGACCGGCCTTCCGCATCGGGGCTGGCGAGGCCGAATGTTCCATCGGCCCAGACGTTTACCATCGTGCCGGGAATGGCGGTGATGATGGAGTCGGGGAACTTTGCGATGTGCGGTCCTAACCAACTGCGGGTTTGGGGATCGGCGAGTTGGCCGGGGTAGGGGATTTCTAGGCCTGTGATCCAATCTTGTCTGGCGAGTAATTCGTAGTAGTGTTCCTGCTCTGCGAGGCTAGTGGGCATGGAAGCGTAAGCACCGAGGAGAAACGGGCGGGTGGTCATGAGAGGGAACCTTCCTGTAAAGACAACCACAAAATTCATCAGACGTCTGATGAATTCCATTGTAGGGCAGGTGGGGGTGCTGGGGTGCCTAATGGGGGTTGGGGTGCTAAACTTCACCAGGAGTTCACATAGTGAGAAAGGAATCCCGCATAATGAAACTTGCCGTTATTGGTGGCGACGGAATCGGCCCCGAAGTAACCACCGAAGCCCTCAAGGTGCTCCACGCGGTGCGCGACGACATCGACATCACCGAATACGATCTCGGCGCCACCCGCTACCTGAAAAACGGCGAACTTCTCACTGACGCGGACCTGGCGTCATTGCGGGAACACGACGCTATTCTCCTGGGCGCCATCGGCGCGCCGGGCGCGGTTCCCCCCGGCGTTTTGGAACGAGGATTGCTGCTGAAAATGCGGTTCGCGCTCGACCATCACGTGAATCTGCGCCCCGCAAAGCTTTTCCCAACCGCAACCTCGCCGCTGGCTAATCCCGGCGACATTGACTTTGTGGTGGTGCGGGAAGGAACCGAAGGGCTTTATTGCGGAAACGGCGGTGTGCTGCGGGAGGGGACCGAGCATGAAGTAGCCTCTGAGGTCTCACAAAACACCAGGTACGGGGTGGAGCGAGTCGTCCGTGATGCTTTTAGTCGCGCCCAAGCACGTCGGAAGCATCTTACTCTGGTGCACAAGACCAACGTCTTGGTCAATGCAGGTTCACTGTGGCAGCGCACCGTCGACGAAGTAGCGCAAGAATTCCCCGAGGTCACGGTGGAATACAACCACATTGATGCCGCCACCATTTACATGGTTACCGATCCAGGTCGATATGACGTGATCGTCACCGACAATCTCTTCGGCGACATTCTCACTGACTTGGCGGGAGCGGTCACCGGTGGGATTGGATTAGCGGCATCCGGGAATATCGACGCGACGGGCGCAAACCCATCGATGTTTGAACCCGTTCACGGTTCCGCGCCGGATATCGCTGGGCAAGGTATCGCCGACCCAACCGCAGCAATTTTGTCCGCCGCGATGTTGCTGCGCCACCTTGGCGACGACCACAATGCTCGCCGCATCGAACAGGCGGTGGAAGCTGATGTTGTGTCTCGGCAACCAGGTCCGGTTCGCACCGTTGACGTCGGCGATCGGATCGTAGCTGCATTGAGTTAACGAATTCGTAAATTTCATTATGGGCGGTTGTTCTACCCACTAACCTGTGAGGCATGCAAATTCGAACAATTGAAGAGCTCACAGACGTCACTGACCCCGCCTGGAATGAAATCGAAGAAGCAATCAAAACCGCTCCGGTAGCAGTCGAGGTTCTGCCCACGGATTCCGGGGCGGACACCCTCCATAAACTCCAGGTGACGACCCATTCCACCCTAGGTGGCATCGCATATAACTGCGGTGGAATCCTCATCGATAACGGCTGGGTTCGACTTTATGGCGGCGGGGGAGCGCAACTACCCAGCATCGCCGAGGCAAGTGGCATCACCGAACCGAGCGTACCCGGTGCCTTGATTTTCGGTCACGACGTCCTGGGCGGTCGATTCGCCATCGACGGCGGTGGTCTAGGGATCAGCCCCGGCGAAGTGTGCTATTTCTCGCCAGACGGTCTGGAATGGGAGGGGCTCGACATGGGGCACTCCGGCTTCATCCACGCGTTTCTCGGCGGGGCAACCACGAAATTCTACGACCTGTTCCGGTGGGAAGGGTGGGAAGCGGACACGAAAGCGCTGCGACTGGATCAAGGATTCATGGTCTTCCCGCCGCTATTTAGCCGTGAAAGCCAGGACGTTGACAGGATCACCCGCACGGCGGTTCCTATGGCGGAAATCTTTGCATTCTATGAAACCTCCGCAGCCAGCAACGGCTAACTCTGGTGTGTCTTTATCTGGTGGTAGGCCGCCAACGCTAATTGGCGGGTTTCACTTGCATCCACCATCGGTTCGGGATACGCCATCGTGGGGTATTCCGGCACCCACCGGGTGATGTACTCATTCGTGGGATCAAAGCGTTTCGCCTGGGTATGCGGGTTGAAAATCCGGAAATAGGGGGCGGCGTCATCGCCACAACCTGCCACCCACTGCCAGTTAAACGGATTGCTGGCCGGGTCGGCGTCGACAAGCTGGTCCCAGAACCACTGTTCCCCTAACCGCCAATCAAAGCCTAGGTTCTTGGTCAACAACGACGCTGCGACCATACGCACCCGATTATGCATGAAACCAGTTCGGCCCAACTCCCGCATACCCGCATCGAACAGGCCGAAGCCCGTGTCGCCCTGACACCACAACGCAAAATCCGCATCCGGGGTTCTTCGCCACGGGAAGCGATCAAATTCTGGGCGGGAATTTTCGGTGGCTAAATTGGGAAGGTGATACAGCCTATTCCACGCGAAATCCCGCCACATTAACTCCGCGCAGAACCGCGAAACATTATCGTTATCGCCGCATTCCCGGGCGGCGTCGTAAAGCGTGTGGATGCTGATTTCCCCAAACCGAATATGCGGCGACAAACCGCTGGTAACTGCCACCGCCGGAAAATCTCGCTCGGACGCGTAACGGCCCGCCGCAGTCTCCAGCGTCGGAGAGAAGGCATCCCACCTGCGCCACGCAGCAGGTTCCCCCGGCGTCCACACGTTGCTAAAATCCGCAGCCCAATCAGGCTCGTTTCGGCTCGGGTGGCTCGGCAGCAACGCCGCATCGTCGATCGAGGCACGCAAGAGCTGCGCTATTTCCGCATCTAGGCGCACCTTACTATTTGCAGGCACCGGCGGAATTTCCGCCACCGGATGATCGTGTTGAAACCCTTGCAGATTAGCGGCAAACGGCGTGTACACCTTGTACGGCGATGCGGTCTTAGTGACAATTTCCCCGGGCTCCGCGAGCAACGCGCCGGGAAAACTCGTGCTTTCTATGTCCCGTTTTGCCAATAACTCAGCCACAGTATCGTCTATGACGGCTTGGGGTTGATGGTAGCGTCGTGACCACGCTACCGCGGTAACCTGCAGCGATTCCGCCAGCCGGGGAATGATATCGACCGCATTCCCCGACGCAATGATCAATGGAATTCCTAAATCCGCAAGACGGGTCTGCAATGACACCAAACTATGGTGCAACCACCACGATGCGGCACCGCCTAGTTTTCTAACTCCTGGGCTGGGCGATTCCACGACATACACCGCGGCGACATCCCCAACGCTGCGGGCGTGATGAAGCCCCAGGTTATCCGTTATCCGCAAGTCGTCTCGAAACCACATCATGGATGAGAACTCCTGGCGCGCAAGCATCGGTACAGTCGTGTGCCACATGCCACCTACTGTACCGAGCTAACTTATGGCAGCGAGTTATACGTAGGACTTTGTTCGGGACATATCGGTGACGAAATGCGGATTTTCCTTCTTGATACGCTCCGCCAATTCCCGTACCGAATCCTGGGAATTTTTCTCCATTAACCACTCGACTTCCTTCTCTGTAATGCCGAACAACTGAACAAACTCAGTGCGGCCCAGTGCCGACCATTGCGGTTGTGCCTCGGTATCCGGAACCGTGATAGCAGCCGTGATATCCGATTCCGTGCCGATATGGATCGACTCACCGGAGCCCTTAATAAACTGATACGGTTCAAAAACTCGACCGCTGTCAAAGACATAACTGGCGAGATTTTCCAACAGGTCTACCACCCACACCCCATCGTCCTCGACATCCGCCAGCTTGAAAGTGAGTTCAAAACCAAACCCATTTTCCTCATCACTTAAATGCTCCGGGTCGGCATACAAGTACGTAAACCCATAGGTGACAAAATGTTTATATCCATTGGGGGAGGTGTAGATGGACTTGCCGTCTAAGTAGCTGTCGCCACCAAACATCGCCGGAATGATCGGTGCGTAATGGTCTGGTTCTTGGCCCGGATATAACGCTTCGAACGCCCGGTTGATGGCCTCCCACCCCGGTGCCCACGTCTCATCCTCCGCTAATTTCTTCTCGCACTCCGCCTGCGTCATGTGATACGGATTTTTCTGCGTCACAGCTACCTTCTTTTTAAAAAAATCGGACAACAACGTACTCATCTTAAGGCTTAAGACCTCGGCTGATCGGGGAATGAGAAAACAAAACCATGCGATGAGGTTTCCAGTTATGGTTATGCTTTACAACACCCCGATCGAGGCAGCCGCGAACCTACCTATCGTCGGTAACACCGCGGTTTCACGACTTGTGTGTACCCCGCCCACCGGGAAACGTCGAAAAGCAAACACCGTACAAAAATCGCCGCCACCGGCACCACAGCACAGCGAAAAGACTATAAACAACTGCGAAAAATAGTTAGCGGTGTGAAATAACTTATAGATTCTGCTGAATTGTCATTCAAGTCACGTCTACGATGGTGGCATGACGGTTGAACTTGAAGAAGTACGGGAATTCCTAAGCGCCGCAGCACCATTTGCCTCATTACCGCGCGACACAATCGCCGACATAACCAAGCACATGGGAATGGTGTACGTGCGACGCGGCGACACAGTCATCGAACTGGGCGCAGAAAACGATAACTGCTACATCATTCGCTCCGGCGCAGTCGACGTTTTAGACTCCGAAGGAACCCTCCTCGACCGCCGCGAATCCGGCCGCTCCTTCGGATACTCCACCCTCATGGGTGATGGTACCTCCCGCTACCAAATGGTCGCAGTAGAAGACAGCCTGCTACTCACCCTGCCCCGCGAGGCATTCGTCCCAGTCGCCGACCAATTCGAAGACTTCGCCCGCTTCTTCTCCTCCCAATCCAAACGCATGAACGCCGCCGCCGACAGCCTCCGCAGCGACACCAACAACGACATCCTGCGCACCCAACTCGGCAGCTTCATGATCACCACCCCAGCCACCGTTCCCTCCGGTGCCACCATCCAAGAAGCCGCCCAGATGATGCAAGAAAAAAACGTATCATCCCTCCTCATCGTCGAAGACGGTGAACTCCACGGCATCGTCACCGACCGCGACCTGCGCAAAAAAGTCGTCGCCGTTAACCTCGACGTAACCCTACCGGTCAGCGACATCATGACCAGCCACCCCCGCACCGCCACCAGCGAATCCCAAGCCTTCGAAGCCATGATCATCATGAGCGAACTCGGCATCCACCACCTGCCCGTGGTCGACGACGGCAAACTCACCGGCATTGTCTCCTCACCCGACATCATGAGGCTCCTACGCAACGACCCCATCTACGTCACCGCAGACCTCGCCCGCAAATCCGACCCGGCAGAACTTCGGGAAGTCTTCAAATCCGCCGACGACGTCGCAGTCAGGTTCATCGAACGCGGCGCAAGCCCCGAAGAAGTATCCGGTCTGCTCACCGTCGCAGCCGACTCATTAGCACGACGCCTGCTCACCCTCGGCGAAGAAAAATTCGGCCCAGCACCCATCCCATACTCCTTCGTAGTCGTCGGCTCCCAAGGCCGCCGCGGCATGGGGCTTGCCTCAGACCAAGACAACTGCCTCGTCCTCTCCAACGACTACGACGAAGCCCAACACGGAAACTACTTCGCCGAACTCAGCGAATTCGTCTGCCGCGGCCTCGACGAAGCCGGACAAATACTATGCCCCGGCGACATGATGGCCATGACCCCGAAATGGCGCATGACCCAACACCAATGGATAGACACCTTCCGCGAATGGATCACCGCACCGGAACCCGATAACCTCCTGCACGCCCAAACCTTCTTCGACTTCCGCTGCATATACGGCGACCAAGAACTCGCCGACGAAGTACACCGAGCGGCCACCGAAATGGCACAACCCGCAAGCCGCATGCACGCCCACCTAGCCACCCTGGCGGCGCGCCGGGAACCACCACTGGGATTCTTCCGGGGATTCGTGGTCGAACGCGGCGGTGAATACGCCAACACCCTGGACGTGAAAAAGGGCGGCACGGCGGCGATCGTACAGATGGCTCGGCTATTTGCGCTGTCTTCAGGTGTCTCAGCTGTTGGCACCCGGCAGCGGTTGACGCAATCAGCGGGGCAGGGTGCAGTCTCGGTCAAAGGCGCCCAGGATCTGGTGGATGCCTTCGACTTCCTCAACCTCATCGCGCTGCATCAGCAAGCCGAACAGGTGCGTCGGGGCGAAGCGCCGACCTATCACATTGACCCCAATGCTTTAGGCAAGATGGATCGTGAGCATCTGCGGGATGCGTTCCAAATTATTAAATCCATGCAAACAGCGCTGGCAACGAAGTACCCGGTGAGGAACATCTAGTGTTTGGACTGTTTAATAAGAAGAACAAAGCGACCGGTGCTCTCAAGGAATTCTATTCCGCCGCCGCAGTACCAGCCGCAACCCAGATTGACGACGCACCTCTTTTGGCTGTCGACATGGAAACAACTGGGTTAAAGGCAGAAGAACACAAAATCCTTTCGATTGGTTGGGTTCCAGTCACCGGGCGCCGAATCGACCTCGGCGGCGCGGGCTATGTGCTGGTATCCGGGGCCGAAGTAGGCGACAGCGCCGTTATCCACCACCTCACGGACGATATGGTGGCTCAGGGAGTTACGGAGGCCGAGGCCATCGAACAGTTGTTGGTGGCGTTACGGGGACGGGCGATGCTTAATCACTATTCGGCGTTGGAGTCGAGCTTTTTGGATGCAGCTTGCAAACGGCACTTCGGTGCGCCCTTTGACGTCCTACTTGTGGATACATTCGCTATAGAACGACGCCACATGGAACGAATGGGGACCTACCCCCGGGGTGAAGATCTACGGCTGGCTCGGGTGCGCAGCAGATACAACCTGCCGAATTACCGCAACCACAACGCGCTTACCGACGCCTTGGCCTGCGCCGAGCTGTATTTGGCACAGATAGCTACCCTCAATGTTTCCACGTTGAAATCGTTGCAGTATTAGCCGCGGCGGTTTGAGTTCCGGCGTCGTCACAGAAAATTCCGCCAAAGGGGGTAATCGCCCAATAATGTGCAGTCGACATAGTAATATGCACGTTATGCGTTTTGGACGAATAGCTACTCCCGATGGAATGTTCTTCTGTACGATCGACGGCGCCGAAGGCGAAGAAAAATGCCGTGTGATCGACGGAACCCCGTTTACAACCCCGAAGCACACCGGACAAGAATACAACCTTGCCGATGTTCGGCTCTTGGCACCGATGCTTCCTAGCAAGATTGTGGCTATCGGCCGAAACTACGCCGATCACGTGGCGGAAGTGTTCCAGAAGTCCGCGGAACACCTACCACCAACCTTGTTCCTTAAACCACCAACAGCGGTGATCGGCCCCGGTGCTGCTATTAAGATTCCTGATTTCGCCACCAAGGTGGAATTTGAGGGCGAATTGGCGTTGGTTATTGGCAAACCGTGTAAGAACGTCCAGGCTAAGGACTGGAAATCGGTGGTTTTGGGATTCACCATCATCAACGACGTCTCCTCCCGCGACCTGCAGTTCGCCGACGGCCAGTGGGCTCGGGCCAAAGGCATTGATACTTTCGCGCCCCTTGGGCCGTGGATTGAAACGGACATCGATTCCATTGATACGTCCAATTTGCCTATCAAGGCGCATCTAACGCACGACGGTGTGACCGCCACGAAGCAGGATTCCAATTCCAACCAGATGATCATGAACTTAGGGGAGATCATCGAATTTATCACTGCATCCATGACGCTTCTGCCGGGCGATGTTATTTGCACTGGTTCGCCAGCAGGCACCGAGGCGATGTTCCCTGGTGACTTCATTGAGATTGAAATTCCGGGCATTGGTAAGCTCGGCAACCCGGTTGAACGCGCCTAATACGGCACAACCAGTCCAGTATCATCCACACGCGACTATTGCTTAAGACATAAAGCTTCTTAAGCGATAGTCGTTTGTTTTTACCCACTGCTAAAACTGAGACTCGTAGCCACTTTGGGCGTTGTGTCTTTCGATGCGGAGAAATCAATCGCCACTTCTGTCCGATGTGGTTAATACGAATACTATTTCCTGAGTTCGGCAGCACTTGGGACTGCGTAATAACTAACCCGGTACGCGATCTATAGTGTCAGTTATGACAACCGACATGTATGACGATGGTTCCACACAGCGGTGGAGCGGAAACCCCAACGCGGCGTTACTTCGTGAAGCCGCACACCTTAGCCCTGGCACCGCACTGGATATCGGCGCTGGCGAGGGGGCGGACGCCCGGTGGCTTCACCAACAAGGCTTTAACGTCACTGCGGTGGAACCGTCGCCGATAGCGTGTGCACGCATTGGTGACGGCATCACAGTGATTAATGATTCATTTGAGGCTGCGGATTTAGGCCGTTTCGACCTGGTGACGGCGTTTTATACACCATTGCTTGACGACGCCGCCACGCGGGAAAAACTACTCGGTTGCCTTGCCCCGCAGGGTACGCTGATCATGGTGCATCACGTGGACGTATCCCACATGGCAGCCCACCACAGGAGGTCGGAATCGGAGTTTCTGCTACCCGGCAGGCTGCATGAATGGGTTGCCGCGAATCCGGAGTTCCAGGTCGAAACTTTCGGCACATTCCCGCGCTCAGTCAGCCACGGCGCTGGCGCTGGTCACAGCGAAGACGTAGTTCTGAAGATAACTAATATCGGATCACCCACAGGCCCTCGTTCATAGCCCAACAAAGCAAACGCGAACGTCAAGGCGTGGTAGTAACTCGCCTGCCTACTTCTTGTGTATCAGCCTCTACGTTTAGCAGTCGATTTCGAATCCAAGCGCGGGTGGATTCTTCGACTTGATGCGGTGACGGGTGTGGAAATCGGGGATTTCCGAAATTTGAACGGTTTTGGTTGGCTGTGACCCCAGGTTTTGCGTAAATCTCCGACTTGAAGAATTACACGGCTGCTTGTCGACGCCGCCAGGGTGGCACGTGGGTTGGGGTTGTTTGTTGTGCCGGTTTTCTGGAAGTCGGGGATTGTGTTTAACGCCTGGTTCTTTCCTGGGGTTTTAGGAAGTGTCGGGTGGATTCTCCGACTTGATGGGGTGGCGGTGGGTTACCCGTTTGGGGGTGGCGGTATTTTTTATGGAACCGGTTGGGGTGGTGAGTGAGTCTAACTGTATAGAGCACGTTGTCTATTTGGTTTTACACTGGTTGTCAGTGGCGTTGAAAGGCGGTTTTGAGGAAATGGTCAAGAAAATGTCAGTGCGTGCCAGGACTATGCCTAATCAGATGACAGCTCGTTCAGCACACCGCGTCTTAATAGCAACTGTGGTGTGTTGTGTCTTTCTGCTTTCTGGCTGTGGGTTTTCTACACCTTTGGCTCAGTACGTGGCTGTTAAAAACCAGTCGCAGTCCCAACAACAACCAGCGTCATCGCAGGCGGATCAACCGAAAACGCTCGGTGAAGTTCTTGAGGCTGGTACTGGAGATTTCGATTCAAACAGTTCTGGATTTGTGATATTTAATCCATGTACTGAAATTGGGGCAGAACAGTACGCTGAAATTGGCCTTTTTCTAAAAGAGGAATTGCCAACCACAAGAAACGATTTTTCAGCGTGTTCGCTTCGAAGGATTGATCCTCAACAAGGTGAAGTTTCTTTCACAATCGGGTCTGACGCACTTTCTTACAGTGATTTGGAATCGCAAGGATTAATCTTGCAGGAACCAATGGTTAAGCTCCCTGTGGGAATGTACTTTCAGGGCTACCCGAATTTCAATGAAGAATTGCACTGTACAGTTGCGACTTCAACCAACCGAGGACGAATAAGCCTAACTGGAATCGGAAACAGGTTAATGGGTGGGGTAACCCGACTAAACGTGTGTCAGCAAGCAGTGGACAAATTTCAAGAGTTCCTTAATCTGAAAGGTTAGTTATGTCCATGCTGATAAATTCAGCGTCTTTTGAGAAAGCTTTCGCTGAAGTTCAATCTGCAGTTGTTCAAGCAGACGACACACTGAGTTTTTCAATACGCTCTTCGTTGAGTGGTGCGTTTTCGTCGTTGTCGGGTTTGCGTGAGTTGGGTGTGAATCATGCGCAGGTGATTCAGGGTGGGGCTGGTAGTGCTCGTGATGTGTTGGCGAGTTTCCGGGATTTGGTTGAGTGGTTGGGGATGAATCTCCGGTTGAACCATATGGCGTTTACTGGTCATGATCTCGCGCTTTCACGGGGGTTGGATACCGCGGATTCGGGTGGGACGTTTGAACATGATGTAGCGGAGTTCGCATCGAAACCGGCGGCGTCGTTTGCGGATTTCCCGTTTTTGCCGCCTGCTCCGGTTCCGTCGGTGTCGTTGGAAACGTTAGTCGCGCAGTTGGGTGCAACACAGTCGGGTCAGGCTGCTCAGGCTGCGGCGGATTGGCAGTCGATGGCCACCCAGGCTACGAGTATCGCTACACAACTGGAGGGTATTGCGTCCGAGTTGTCGTCGCAGAATCAGGGGATTGCGGCGTTGCGGGCTACCGCGGGGATGAAGGCTACTGCGGCGAAAGCGTCGTATTTCGCGGCGAATGCTACGGAGATGGCTCGGTCGGTGGGGGTGTTGTCGACGATTGCTCCGCATTTTCATACTCAGGCATCTCAAGCGTTGTCTGCGTTGCAGACTATTGCGAACCCTGCGGAAAAAGAAGCAGCAGAGAAGTTGTATCTGACAGCATTTCATGGGGTGTATAGCGGTGCGTTATCCCAAGCAGTACCAGTGATTCGGAATTTGATGATTGATAACAGTGCTGGTGTTGGTGGTGGTAGTGCCGCAATCGGGTCGGATTCTACTGGCGCACCGCCCTCACCTGCGACGAGTACGCTTCATCCTGTGGGGATGGGGACACAGGCCGCATCGACTGCGACTCTTCCAACTACTGGTGGGGTGGGTGCACCGGCAGCACCGGCACCGGGTATGCCACCGATCACCGGGCTTCCTACAGGAGCAGGACCGGGTGGTTCCGGTGTGTCAGCACATGCGCCGGTATTTAGTGGACTGACACCCGGTGTGTCTGGTGGTCGGGGCGGTATCAGTGGTGGGAGTATTCCTGCGTCTGGTGGGCTCCGGCACGGGCACTCCGCTACCAGTGGTGGTGCTCGTAGTAACACTGGTACTGGCATGGGTGCCGGTATGA
>NZ_JAUNKC010000059.1 GCF_030532965.1 Corynebacterium sp. | reverse complement strand
CCCCTCTAAGCTGGGCCAATACCCAGAAATAGACACACATTTTGTCCCTTAACCCGCAGTTACTGGCGGATTTTTAACGTAAGGAGCGTGGTTAATCGTGACCACCGTGGCTATGATTCGGCGCGGGATCATCGCAGCGCCCAGGAAATCTGGACCATCACCATCTACTCGGCAGGCGGTAACCGCAGCGCTGGAATTAGCCAGATTGGGGTTCGCCTGCGACCCGGAGCAATTAATGCAATTGGCGCCAGCGCAATTGACCGAGCTTCTTGGTAGCGCGGCGGTGGCAATCGGCGCTGACCGGCGGTGGCAGCCGTTATTTCCGGGGTTTCCCAAGCAGGTGTACCAGGAATCAGATTGGCAGTTGCTTGCTACGGCGTTGGCGCATTACCACTCACGTGGTGAGTTTCGACCAGCCGACATCGATCGGCTTTCCGGTGGGCCGCTTTGTGATGTTGATTTCGGGCGTCTGCTTCGGAAACTGACGGTGACAACACTTACCGCTTCCACCATCACATCCGAATGGGGAAGCGTTATCGCACCCAGCGGACATGATCGGGAATTTATCCGCGATGTCGCAGACCATATAGATACCGCCATCACTGACGTGTTTAGTGCTACTGATTTCCGTAACGGGGAACAGCTGGCCGCCGCTCTGGTTCTTCTTTCCGAATGCGGTTATCAACCCGCTACCTGCCTTGCCATGGGGTTTACCAAAGCCCGCCACCTTGATGATGTTTTACGCTGCATCCTAAGCACCTACTGCCGGGATGTTGAACGTGGGGTTGACCTCCAATGCTCGGCCACTTCTCCGGTGAATATGCGCCCGTTGCCGAGGGAATCGCGGCGGCTGATTGCGGCGCAATTGAGCAGGTGTGCAACCACGACTGATATGGATATGGTCTACCGTCGGCGGAAGTTGTGGCGGCGGGTATTGAAGTTCTGCCACCCATATGACTACGCAACTGATGCTGCCGCGAGGCATGTCTTAGACATCATTTTCGACAATACGCCCCATCGCACCACGAACGCGCAGGTAGAGTGCGCATTGGAAACCGGCGATGTGCCCACCGCGCTAGCGCTGTTGCGCCACAGCCCAGGTGGTCTTTTACGGCGGGTTCACCATATGCTGCGCCTGATTGATACGGCGGACGGGGCGCGTCGACAAGCACACACCGAGGCATTGCTGGCTACCTTGCGCGCAACCGGCCACCAGGTGCAACTGTCCACCCTTATTTCCGCGTATAACGGGATCGCCAACGGGGAGGTAAAAACGAAAGTCCGGCGGCTTCGCGGCCGCACCATCCTTGCCCGCACTGCGTCGAAACCAGTATCGACGGAATTGGTAACCCAGGCGTTATCCGTGCTGGAAGAATGCATGATCGGGCGGCTACGTGACACAACCACGCCACCTGACACCCTGGTACCAACATGCAATACCGTGCCAGTACAACTCATCCGGCGCGGGGCAAGCGCAAGCCACACCAACCTCATACGTGGGGCACGGCTACCGCTAGGGGAGCCACGAACGCTGCGGTTGTTTTTACACTGGTACGGCGACGATATCGACCTCGCCGTATGCATCGCCGACGCCGACTGTGCGCAGCAACTGGCCTTTGTTGATTACACCAACCTTTTCCACAACCCGCTGCGCGAATCCATCGCCCACTCCGGCGACGTCATCTACGGACCGCACCCAGACGGCGCGTGTGAATTCATTGATATTCGGCTCGCAAACACCACTGAGCCGACGCTTATCCAGCAACTACCCGAAGCCCGGTACCTTATCGCCAGCGTTATCAGTTTCTCCGGTACCAATCTGGCCCGCATTGATGCATGCGCCGGGGCGATGCTAGTTCACGCGGACGACAACGTTTCCCTGTTTGAACCGCGCGCCGTGGCAACCGCCGCGCAGCTTAACGCCGTTTCCACCTCGGCGGTTCCGTTTGTCGTGGACTTGCACACGAATGAACTCATCTGGTTGGACAGCTCCATCGGTTTCCAGGAAGGCGGCTACAACGCTGGGGGAGTAGCGCTTGTCGATCTCGTGGCTGCGGAACTAGAACTATTGCGGAACCAATTATCCATCGGACGGTTATTGGAGCTATGGGCCGCAGCGCACAACGCGGAAACTACCAGCGACCCCACCACGGATAGCGACGGTACCGCAAGCGTCGACTTGGCTCGGCGATTATTGGACGGTGCGAAATGAACTACATAGATAAAACTTTTGGTCGCGATATCTCGGACGACGATGAGAATGGATTGTTTGTAGAAACACTGAAACAACAAGTACGTGATGTTCGGCGAATTGGCGTGAATTCAGTGGTGACGTCAATCGCCCATGTGGCACAACATGCGACAACGGCCGAATTAGTGGCCGCGATTAACTTTGTGCGAACCGAGGAAAACATACCTAGGAAACTACGGCGAAAACTTGAACAAAGGTTAGAGCACTTTCTTGTTGATAAGCTGCGTGGTATCGCAATTCCGATTCAACCATTACCGTGCTTTTCGACGCGCGTAGTCGATGTCGGCGCTCATGTGCGTCAATGGCAGTGGATTGAAGAAACTCAAAGCCATATTCTGGAAACCATCTGGCCTGGCCTCGACATATTTGAAGTGGGCATAGTTGTTATTGAGGTTTTCTCACCAGAGCTTCTTGTGGTTGAGGCGTAGGACAACAAGTGC
>NZ_JAUNKC010000040.1 GCF_030532965.1 Corynebacterium sp. | reverse complement strand
CGCACTTGTTGTCCTACGCCTCAACCACAAGAAGCTCTGGTGAGAAAACCTCAGTATGCTACTAATAATTTGTTGAAGTCATTCATTGAAAAGCTGTTGGTGGAGCTTCAACAGATTCTCCTTCGCGCACAGTTGGCTTATGTGGAAAGTAATTTCTATTCTAGTGTTAAAGAAGGTGAGAAACCTGGGTACGATGAAGCAGCCGCTAATCTAAGTGCGTCTCTGCATGATTTTGTCTCGCAATATAAAGTTGCCACATTCTCTGCTCAAAAGGTAGCTAATTCACAACTTTCTTATTTTCGTGAACTTCTTTCTAATCTACAATCTGATCGCATAATGCTAGAAGAATGGGGGATATCATCTCGTGAGAGAATTAAAGACATTAAGTTAAATCTAGGGGATTCTCATTCTGGGAAAACGGTCGCATTGGTCGAATTCGAAAATGGGCATCGAGTTTTGTATAAACCTCATTCTCTGCAAACAGATGTTGGATATTTTCGTTTTATTGAAATCCTTTCGGAACTAATTGGATTGAAAGAATTAAAGGCATGCCCAGTTATCGATAAAGGTAAGTATGGTTGGGCAATGCACATCGGAGATGATGCGCTGACACGATTTTCTAATCCAAATGCGCTAGGGGAATTTGCGGCAGTGCTAAAAACTCTCTCAGTTTCCGATGTTCACTTCGAGAACGTTCGGTTTCAAAATGGAATTCCGGTATTAGTGGATACTGAGACTATTTTATCTGCAGGAATGGCAAATTCTCAATTTTCTATTGAACCAATCTATGATTTTCTTTCTTCTCTAATTACAAATAGTGGGTTGTTTCCCTCCCCGTTAGTGATTCCTAAAAAGGGGGGTGAATCCTTTATAGATATTGGAGTACTTGGTCGTCGGAATTCTAGTACTGTTCGGGAAAGGCAATTGATTGTTCATGCGCCGTTTACCAACGAAATGCGAGTTGAATACGCTGATGTCGCACGTTTCCTTGAACCAGAACCCTGCAATGAATCTATTGGGGAAAAATTACTAGAGAACATCTGTAATGCATATTGCAATACGATGTTGTCTATATTGGAAAAACGTGAAGAAGTCTTAAGTGTGATCAAGCTATGCTTCTCGTCAGCATCAATCCGTGTTGTTTTGCAGGATACTATTCGTTATAAAAATGCGATGCATCTTGCATTTAATCAAGAATGTTTAACCCGATCAGATTATTTCTTAGGGGGATTTTGTAGAAGTTTTATTGGAAGAACTGAACTGGATTCCTCTATACTTAGGTATGAACTTCGTGCAATGTCCGAAAATAATGTACCTAGATTTACTGTAAAAGTTAACAGTACTGAAATTGCGGGTGACGGAGCTCCTTTATGTCCGGATTTTTTCAAAATTTCACCAATAGAATCGGCGCAAAAACGTTTATCAAGTCTTAGTTTTTCTGACTTACTTTTGGAATGTTGGCTTATAAAGATAACTTTTGCTCCTTATTATTCTGAAGAAAGTAACATAACTGGTTTTGTTTTTTCCGAAAGCGTAAAAGAAAGTAGCGACAATTTCAGCAAAATAGCACTTGAAAACGGGATAAAGGATTTAGAGCTCGGGTATTTTGCACCAAGCAATGACGTTGCCCCAACTTGGGTCGGTGCATGTTTGAGCTCTCATGCACACCAATATTGGTATGTGGATGAACTCACGCCCGATATTTACGCCGGATCGTCTGGCATTGCGCTGACACTCGGAACTGCAGCAAAACTAGGAATCACCGACTATAAGGCAGAAGAAAAAGTTGCCGAGTATTTCAGTAAACTTTACCGTTATATTGAAAGAATAGAAGTTGAAAGTCTAAAGTACCTAAACTACGGCGCAATTTCGGGATATCAGTCTACGCTGTGGGCACTGCACACCTATTATTATGGAATTGGGGATTATCATGGGTGCGAACGTTTGAAGGATGCATCAGCGCGGATCTTGTCCTTAAGTACACCTGATCTAGATTTTATTAGTGGGTTATCTGGTGTGGTCTTGCTTTCCGATCGATTGGGCGTGTTAGAAGAAACGAATTTATTAAAAGACTTTCTTAATAAAATTCGTGGGCTTTCCGATCAATTACCAAGTTGGAGTTTGCAGACAGGGTATGCACACGGTCTTTCAGGTTATCTCGGAGTTTTAGCAAGCTTGAGCACTTCGCTACCTGAAAGTCCTGAAATTAACGAACTTATCAATTCAATGCTCAAAGGGTTGCTATCGATTAGGTCTTCAGAACACGGACTATGGAATATTAGTGGAGACTTCCAACAACCAGGAAGGGGTTGGTGTTCAGGTACGCCAGGTATATTGCTTGCGTTGGCTCAAGTACACTCAAGTAGATATGAGCTAGATTTTAACCTGACTTCGATTATTGCGCAGCTAGTCGACGAAGTGAAAGCAAATACCTTTGGTGGCAATCCGACACTGTGTCATGGAGATATTGGGAATTTATGGGTGCTTGAACATATTGCTGAATTGCTGAAAGATGAAATTTTGGAAAAAGAATGTCACATGGCCGGATGTAGTTGGTTAGAAGAATCTTTCCCCAAGTACCTTGGATCGTTATCGCGGTCCTCGGTGTCTCATAGCTTATTTGCTGGAACTAGTGGGGCTTGCTTCTATGCGTTGCACAAAATGTTTCCCGAAATTGAAATTAGGTCACCATTGTGGCTCGAATAAAAGTTAGTTATCAAGTATCCCAGTCTGATTGTGGCATTGCATGTGCACACATGTTACTCCAATCGTACGGATGTAGAAAATCACTTAGACATCTGAGAACAAAATTTGTGCCTGGACGTGATGGTTTATCAGTGAAGCAACTGATCTACATATTGCAGCAATCTGGGCTCGCGACTAAGGCTTTCCGGTGTTCCTTTAGCTGTTTGAGTAAACTTAGTCTCCCTGCCATTGTTGCCTGGTCTCCAAATCACTATGTATTGCTAACTCGCGTGGAGAACCATCGGTGCCGGGTGATTGATCCAGCAAGTGGCTATCGATGGGTATCTAACGAGGAATTTAAAAAACACTTTGCTGAGCTATGCCTATGTCCGGTGGGAGAAGCGAGAGATTTCATTGGTGATGAGCAACAAGATGAAAACTCGTGGAGGTCAGTTTTAGCGCTTCTCCGAGGAACATATAAAACGTTTCTACCGCTTTTTTTGGGTGCTTTGCTTGTTGGTCTGGTCACACTCTATGTCCCTGATTTAACTTCTAAAATACTCTCATTATATAAGGTCGGTGCATATAACTGGGCGTGGGTGGCACTTTTTGGAGTAATTATTGGATTTTTTCTAGTCCAGGCAATGAATGTGGTCGTGACTTCTTTCTCGGCATCACGGATTGGGAGGGTTCTATCGGAAAAGATTTACCACTCACTGCTGAATTCCCCAATCACGTATTTCCTTGTCAGATCACAAGGAGAATTACTCTATCGAATGTCGTTAGTTAAAAATCTAGAAAATTTTGCAACGGTTTGGTTTCCGAAGCTTCTTGTTGCGTTTGCGATGGCTGCTGTCTCTTTGGTTTGGCTCATTACATCAAGTCCAATTATATTTACGATGCTAATAATAGCAGCACTAAGCTATTTTTTGATTTTTGAATATATTAGGGTTAAAACAAATCGTCTTTCGGAAGCGATTAACGAATATGAATCTCTTGCAAATGCACAACTTGTGGATTCAATTACATCAATCGATGTAGTTAAATCATCAGGTTTAGAGAAAATCACATTTGAGCAATGGAGAAAGAACAACGAAAGAGTTTTTTTACTAGATCGCAAACGGTCAATTCTGAATGGGATAGTGACTTCCTTCGTGATGTCGTTACAAAGTTTCATGCCGATCGCAGTGTTTCTAGTTGCATATTCCCAATCAACTTTCGGAAACAATATCGCTTTTGCCTTAAAAACTCAGTTGCTCAGTACCATTTTTATATCTCAGTTGACAGTCTTCGTTGATTTTGGAAGTAGACTTGGTGAAACAAATGCTGCGGTTCGAAGGATTGAAGACATCATTGTCAAAACTGAGGATCCAATTTTTGCACCTGACGCAAAGTGTAAGTTTAATTTTCCTGTTTCTGTGGAGAAAGCTTCCTTGAGCTTCGGTACGTTTAGCCGATTAGCGCTCAAGGATATTTCAACGAGCATTGAACAAGGTGAACATTTGGCAATCGTTGGTGAGACTGGATGTGGGAAATCGTCTCTTGCAAGACTCTTTGGAGGTTTACTAAATCCAACGTCAGGGGTTGTGCGTGTGCAAGGGTTAAGCATAAAAGAGATAGATCAATCGGATTTCTACCATAATGTGGCCTACGTCCCCCAGGATGCTTCCCTGCGAAATGCGACCCTTCGCGATAATTTGACTTGGGATAGGTCAATCCCCGATGAAGAATTACTCACGGCTTTAAGGAGAGCACAATTTGACTTTTCCGGTGAAGAGTTTCCTCAGGGGCTAGATACTTTTTTAACAAATGGTGGACAAAACATTTCTGGGGGGCAACGCCAACGTATTGCTATCGCACGCTGTTTTTTAAGTGCTCCTAAACTTCTAATTTTGGACGAGGCTACTTCCGCATTAGATCAACGAACAGAAGCAAAACTTTATGATGTGCTGCGGCATATGGGATGTGCCTTTATCACAGTCACGCATCGGCTTGAAGTTATTCAGGATTTTGATCGAATACTAGTAATGAAAGATGGAAGTATTATCGAATCCGGATCCTTTGAATATTTAATGAATCGCAGAGGAGAATTTTATAATATTTTTAACGCATACCGGCAATAATTCTTTGGGCGGGAATTGAACTGCCCCGGGTGTTGTTCCTAGGCGTTTGCCTTGTTTTCTATTATTTCTTGTTGGTGGTTGGTGTTCCAATATGCCGTTTCGATCTCGACTGGTGTGCGGTTGCCTAGGTTTTTGTGGAGTCTGGTTTCATACCACCAGGTAACACATTGAGGTTTTCTCACCAGGAAAATGCGTATGAAACGTTGACCAGCGGTTTTAGGGGTTTTGTGGGTGCGTCATAGCAAAAGCACGCGGGGTTTTAGCTCAGAATGGTTTTTGAAAAAGGAAAACAAACTGAAAGGAACACCGCGTGCTTCGCTATTGTGCCACACTTTTTCGTCCCAATTTCTACTGCACGTACCATCAGTGCATGGCTTCAAGCCCACCGCAAACACAATGATCGTCGGTTGTATCAACGTGCCGCAACCTGTTGGGTGCAGGCAATCATGCTTCTACGCTGGCTGTATGACGCAACCAGTATCGCTACTATCGCTCGTGATGCACGTGTTTCACAACCCACAGGTTATCGCTATATCCATGAGGCACTGAAAGTTGTTTCCGCTAAATGTTAAGCGACAGGTTATTTTGAACGGTGTGCGCAATGTTTTTGCACGGGGATGGGGGTGTGTGCATGTATGGAAGTTAAATAATTAGAGCCTTCCTTGATGGTTGAGTTGATGTAAGCAATTTGTTCTTCTCAACGGTTAAGGAAGGCTTGATGAAATCCGAAAGGACCATCATGGATATTTTATCTACTTATGATGTAGTTGGTACATATCGTGTTGCGAACGCGTAATTCGTAGCGGCGTGGTAACGATCGTGTAGCGTTTTCATTGGTAGTGATGTTGCCTTGTAGTATCGCGCAGCAACCCGGTTGCGTGTGTTACATAGAAAGGCGCCGACCGTGAGTTCTTACCGGTTGATCATGACGCTGGAGAGTGTCTAATGGTCTGTGTGTGAGGGTTCGACTCACGTGAGGAAATAAGCCAGAATGACCAGTGTGGCACGTAAGCGTTTCGGCTGATAAGGCCACAGTTGATGCAACTGGTAAAGAAGCTACTGGTTAACCCTTAAGATCGCGAAGTTGATTGATGAGTTGGGTACGTCCACTCATGACGCGAATGACCTCGTTAGGGGAATGTTACAGGCATCGATTACCCGTGGTTTGAATGCTTAAATTGGATGCTCATTTAGGTTATGAGCACGGCGACCGGGAAGGCACAAACGCTTCGGCTAGCAGTAACTACCATAAATGGGTCATATCCTAAAACCCTGGACTCGAATGTATGGTCCTGTCACAATTTGCGGTTCCACGTGATCGTGAAGGGTCGTTTACCCCTATGATGGTTCTACAAAGGAACGCGCAGGCTTACTGATCGTGAGTGAGATGATCATCAGCCTGTACGCAGGTGGGATGACTATTCGCGACATCCAGCATCACCTAGCGTCAAGTATTGGGATGGATATTTCTCCTGAAACGATCTCTGCGATTACTGATGCGGTGTGAGATGAAGTGATGGTATGGCACAACCGCCAGCTAGACGAGTTCTACCCCGTGATCTTCCTGGATGCTATCCGGATCAAAGTCCTTAGACGGGGGTCGGGTAGTCACTACATCCGCCTACCATGGGTAGTTGGTGTGGATATGGACGGTATCAAACACATGTCCTGGGGATATGGATCGTAAAAACAAGAAGGCGCATCCTTACTTAAGCACATGCCTGCCCCCTATCGTGCTAACCGTGGGGATATAAGGACGTATTCATCGTCTGCTGTGACGACCTTAAAAAGGCCTGGACATGGCTGCGCAAGCAACATGGCCACATGCGATGGTGCAAAGCCTTTCGTTGTCCACCTGATTCGAGCAGCGAACAGATAGGTGACATATAAAGACCGCAAACAGGTAAGTGCAGCGTTAAAAGACGTCTACACCGCAACCGATGAGGAAGAAGCTAAAAAAGCTTTGGATGATTTCGCCGCATCAGACTTGGGGCACAAATACCCACAATCAGTCAAAGTCTGGGAAGACGCATGGGAAAGATTCGTCCCATTCCTGCAGTTCCCACCAGCAACCCGGAAGGTTATCTACACCACCAATTCCATTGAATCGCTGAATAATGAACTTAAGGAAAGCCACCCGCAACCGTGTGCAATTTACTAATGATGAGTCCGCAATTAAGACCTTATGGTTAATGATCTGCAACACAAGAAGACAAACGCACACGAAAACGGGCCAAAGAAGGAAAACGAGCAGCTGCTACTTCAGGCAGGATTGTAGAAGGAGGACGAGTAGCTAACTGGAAACAAACAATCAACCACATGGCAGTAGTCTACCCCGACCGATTCGCACAAGTACCTATAACCAACCACACCCCACACACAACTTGACACGCTCATTCCGACCGAGGTAGTCAATACACCTCACAGGAATTTACCGAGTACGCCCGTAAAATTAACGTGAGATTATCCGTAGGCGATGCTGGTGTGTGCTGGGATAACGCAGTGGCAGAATCATTTTTCTCAACATACAAACTACACATGTTCTACCACCGGAAGAGTTTTGAAACGAAACTACAAGCCAAAGTAGAAACCAGACAGTGGATCGAAGCCTACTACAACCGCCGAAGAATCCACTCCACCACCACAATGATCCCAGCACAAGCAATGAAACAATTCCTCCACCCACCAAGCCGCCTAACCCCCAAACACACAAAATAAGGGTTCTACCGACAACAAAATTTGACACACCCCACACGAAACTCCCGAGGAAAACGCTTAGCCATAAATAAACATCCTTCCAAAGCTAAACAGAACTAGCCAATCCGAATGTCACCCAAAACTACAGCAATCCCTCTCATTAGCTTCTTTCAACTGCGCATTCTCTTTCCGAAGTGCAGCTAACTCCCGATCCTTCTCACCTTCTGAGACGCTATGGGCAGCAGCTTGATTCAACTCTACTTTGCGCATCCACGACTGCAGCATCGACGGACTGATCCCCAACGTTGCCCCAACGACATGGCAAGCACCAATTTTACTTTGACCTTCAATAGCCAACTCTTGGTGATACATCCGTATCGCCCGATCCTTTAACTCCTGATCAAAAACCGACTTCGGCATAAAAACCTCCTAGGTTCATCATGCCCTATCACAAACCCAGTACGGTTCAAACAAAATCAACGCACTCTAAAACCGGAAGAGCCCGTTAGCCAGCGCACAATATCAACACGAAAAGCAACACACCAAAAGCGCTAATTCATGTAAGACCTAAGAATGTGCTACTGCGGGTGGATGTGGGTTTATCACATTTGCCATAGGCTTGAAGTGATTCAGGTTTTGATCGATTTCTAATCATGAGAGGCAGGCATATCGTCGTTTTTAGATTGTGTGAGTATCTACCCGATTATGAAAGGGAATTTTCGGCAATATTTTGGAGGGAAAATGATAACTGTCGAGTCACTACAAAAGACATACGGTGCCCAAGTAGCCGTTAAAGATGTTAAATTTTCGGTTAAACCAGGAACCATTGTGGGCTTTGTTGGTCCGAATGGTTCTGGGAAGTCAACGACGCTAAGGATGATCGCCGGTCTGGAAAAACCTGATTCTGGCCGGTGTCTGATTGACGGCGTCCAAGCAGGTCACCTTGAGAGTCCGTGGTCGAGGATGGGGACGCTGCTTGATAGGCAAGGCGTTAACGGCGAACTCACTGCGTTGAGGGCGTTACTCGCGTTAGGTTCGGCGTATAACGTTCCACGATCTCAGCTGGATAAGACCCTGGACATGGTGGGGTTAACGCATGCCGGGTCGCGGAGAGTAAAAACGTTTTCGCTAGGAATGAAGCAACGGCTCAACCTGGCCTTGGCTTTGATAGCACACCCCGACTATTTGATCCTTGACGAGCCTATGAACGGGTTGGACCCAGATGGGATTATCTGGTTACGGGAATTTTTCCAGCGCTATCGCGATGAAGGCGGCGGAATTTTACTGTCATCTCATACGTTGGCCGAAGTCGAAGTGATAGCTGATGAAGTCGTGGTGATTAAAGGCGGATCCACCATTTGGTCAGGGAATATGACTGATTTCCATGCGCAGGAAGGTTCCGCTGTCTCTACGACTGATGATAATCGGTTAAGTGCCGTTCTCACTGCCAAAGGTTATAAACATGCCACTGACTGTGATGGTGTGATCCACGTGGCTGATGCTGATCCGAAAGCGCTCGGCAGGTTGTTGCATGCTGAAAATTTTGTGGTGACTCATCTAAGCCAGTCACGTTCCTCGTTGGAACAGCTGTACTTATCTTTAAACGAAACCAAATAAGGGGTTAACATGCATTTGAAAAGCGAGAAAAAATTCGCTCAGCTTCGGATTCAGCTTCATAACTTCATCGGTTCTCCTTCTGTACGGTGGTTGATTTATGTTGGTTTGCTAATTATGGGCGGAATCGCGCTGGCTGTAGCCTATAGTGTGAGCTCGTCGTATTCCAAGGGGGAGCCGCTCAAAGACTCGTCGTTTCTTTACGAGATCTCTAACTTTGGTTTTTCCTTTGCACAGATATTTTTTGGCGCAGCATTTATTGTCTTTATTTGCACTGAATGGAGTTCTGGATTCATTTACACCACATACGGTGCTACGCAACGCCCAATTAAATTTGTGCTTGCAAAATTGGTGTGGCCGCTGGTCTTTGCAATGGCAGCGTTTACTGTACTGCTGATCGCGTTAGTCCCGTTGGAAGACATGCTACTGCGGAATGGCAGCCCCTATTCGATTTCGCTTACTGATGTAACCGTGTGGCGGCAAATCGTTGTAGGAAATTTCGATTTAGCTTGTAGCGGTCTTTTTGCAGCCGGGCTGGCTTTTATTTTCCGGCATTCTGCTTCAGCTTTGGGGTCGTATATTGCCATCAGCCTCATTGCTCCAATTGTGTTTGGTTTGATTCCGTTGGAAATTTCGCGGCTCATTAGTAAATGGCTTCCCAATAACGTTTTTGGCTATCTCATCACCCAGGATCCGCAGATGGTTCCACAGCTCAATTATCCGTTGTTGTATTTTGCCGCAGCGGCGTACCCAATAGTTGCTATCACAATGGGCGCCATCATGCTTCGGCGAAAAGTGGTGTAGGGGTAGAAGAATTCCACCGAACTCGCATTTGATGCCATCAGCAACCTAGCGAACGCCGAACGGGCGAAGGCTGTTGCTACTGGGATAAAACGCATCTAGGCTACACAAGTCGAACAAAACCGCAAGGTCAATAGTAAAAACTCGCCACTTCGCGGCATATGCGGGTGGCGAGTTTTTAGATGAAAAGCTTAAAAGTGTTAAGCCATCTTGTTCAGGGCGTTAGCCATCTTGGACTTCTTGTTCGCAGCGTTGTTGCGGTGGAAGACGCCCTTGGTGACGGACTTATCCAGTGCGCGGGAAGCTACCCGCAGCTGTGCCTCAGCGGCAGCCTTGTCACCTTCGGCAACGAGTTCGCGGAACTTGCGGATCTCGGTGCGGACAGCGGAACGAACAGCTTGATTGCGCTGACGACGCTTTTCGTTGGTGAGGACGCGCTTTTTTTGAGACTTGATATTTGCCATGACAATTACCTCTTAATCTTGTAGCAAAAGACCACCTAGATTTTGGTGTGAAATCCAACCGGGTAACAACCCCAAGGTCCTGGTTGTGTGGTTAAAGATCATCTAGGTGCTGTTGTATTGGACAACGAGGAAAAACTCTAGCACGAATGAAGTGCTAAGCCCAACCGTGGTCGGAGCGCAGCCGATTGGCAATGCGATTGAACCGATGTTCCGGAATGACGGCCCCTTGGCGTCGAATAGCGGTTTCCGGGACTTTAATCACTTTATCCAGCCGTACCCAGGATTGCCGTCCAGCATCGTCCCACGGGCCCGCGCCGATGTCGAGCCAGTTTGTGGAATCCGCATGGCTGGGATTGGGGGAGGTGAGTAGCCCGATGATCATATCTCCGTGGCGACCAACGACGACCAAGGCGCGTTCGATCAGCGATCCGGTTTGATCGTCCGGTGCGACCCAGAACCACACGATCTCGCCGGGGTCGACATGGCCGTCCATATTTGGGGCGTAAAAAAGACTACGGGGGCAGGCTGCGGCGGGGCAGACGGTGAACTCGGCGAAGTTTTCTTGACGAATATCGGTGGGTACGGTGGTTTCGTGTAGTCCCAGCCGGGAATACAACATGGTGAGTCCCTCATCAAGGGGGTCATTGTGGTCACGCTTGAACCAGCGCAGCATCTTATTAAGAAAGCCGGTGGGTTTGGGCGCGCGGGAGGGGCGGCCAGCGGTCGGCGTCGTTGCGGGTTTGGCGTCCCTGCGGAGACTCATACTCATCACTCTAGTCACATCTGTCCCACTAGTGTTCATTCCGGCATGCGGAAAGGCGAACCTTTATCTATAGGGCTATCCGGTCACATCACCTTGAGCGTTACAGCCCGTTGCTAAAACTGGTGTACCTGTACACAATCATTGCAGAAAATCTTAAGGTTGTCATGCGGTTAAATTAATAACGTTTGGGCAACGGGGGTGAATCTAGCTCCTGTGCGAAACGGGATTGCACCCAGCGTAAAAGTGTCACCTCAAGGTCTGTTGTTTTCCGTTTTAGTTAACTTTCTCACCTATCTGGGGGTAAGTGACGGCAACAGTGCTTTAATGACGGCGGTGACACGTTGCTAACCGGCAAGCGTCGACAAGCGATAGCAGCGCAAACACCGGACTAAGAAAACACACCACAATGCGGTAATGTGAGGGGGATTAAACAAGAAAGGGAGACAGCAAGATAATGCCCAAGAATTTCGCGGAAAAGACGTTTACGGATCTTTCCCAAATCCGTAACTTCTGCATCATCGCGCACATTGACCACGGCAAATCGACACTGGCGGACCGCATCCTCCAGTTCTCGAACGTCGTCGATGCCCGCGACATGCGCGATCAGTACTTGGACAATATGGATATTGAGCGCGAACGCGGCATTACCATCAAAGCCCAAAACGTGCGCTTACCGTGGGTTCCCCGCACCGGCCCACACGCTGGCGAGGAAATCGTCATGCAAATGATCGACACCCCCGGCCACGTCGACTTCACCTATGAGGTCTCCCGCGCGCTCGAAGCCTGCGAAGGCGCAATTTTGCTTGTCGACGCCGCCCAAGGCATCGAAGCCCAAACACTTGCCAACCTCTACCTTGCGATGGAAAACGACCTGGAGATCATCCCGGTCCTTAATAAAATCGACCTGCCTGCCGCCGACCCGGAGAAATACGCTCTCGAAATCGCCCACATCATCGGCTGCGAACCCGAAGAAGTACTGCGGGTATCCGGCAAAACCGGCGAAGGTGTGGAATTACTCCTTGATAAGGTAGCCGAACTAGTGCCCCCACCAACCACCGATAAGCCTATCGACGCGCCGGCGCGTGCCATGATTTTCGACTCCGTCTACGACACCTATCGCGGCGTAGTCACCTATATCCGTATGATCGACGGCAAACTCACCCCACGCCAGAAAATCAAAATGATGAGCTCCGGCGCGGTACACGAACTACTGGAAATCGGCATCGTCTCGCCAACCGCCAAGAAATGCGACGGACTTGGCCCTGGCGAAGTGGGCTACCTGATTACCGGCGTGAAAGACGTGCGGCAATCCAAAGTCGGCGACACCGTCACCTGGGCAGTCAAGGGCGCTGAGGAACCCCTCCAAGGCTACGAAGACCCCAAGCCGATGGTGTACTCCGGCCTATTCCCGATCTCCCAAGCTGACTTCCCGGACCTGCGGGAGGCCCTAGAAAAACTACAGCTTAACGACGCCTCCCTGTCCTGGGAACCGGAAACCTCCGTCGCCCTCGGCTTTGGCTTCCGGTGCGGCTTCCTCGGCCTGCTCCACATGGAAATCACCCGCGACCGGCTGGAACGCGAATTCGGCCTCGATCTCATTTCCACCGCGCCATCTGTCTCTTACCGGGTAGTCACCGAAGGCGGGGAAGAAATCCACGTGCACAACCCCTCCGACTGGCCCGGCGGCAAACTGCGCGAAGTATGGGAACCAGTGGTGAAAACCACCATCATCGTCCCCAGTGAATTCGTCGGCACAACCATGGAACTTTGCCAATCCAAACGCGGCCAGATGGGCGGCATGGACTACCTTTCTGAAGACCGTGTCGAACTGCGCTACACCATGCCGCTCGGCGAAATCATCTTCGACTTCTTCGACGCCTTGAAATCCCGCACCAAAGGCTACGCCTCCCTCAACTATGAGGACGCCGGTGAACAAGAAGCCAACCTGGTCAAGGTGGATATCCTGCTCAACGGCGACCCGGTAGATGCGTTCTCTGCCATCGTTCACCGCGACTCCGCCCAGTGGTACGGCAACAAGATGACCAAGAAGCTCAAAGAGCTGATCCCACGCCAGCAATTCGAGGTGCCGATCCAGGCAGCCATCGGCTCCAAAGTGATCGCCCGCGAGAACATTCGCGCCATGCGTAAAGACGTCACCGCTAAATGCTACGGCGGCGACATCTCCCGTAAGCGCAAGCTGCTGGAAAAGCAGAAAGAAGGCAAGAAGCGCATGAAAGCCCTCGGCTCCGTATCCGTACCGCAGGAAGCATTCGTTGCAGCGCTGTCTACGGATGATGAGAAGTAGAATCTTCATCTGAGTTTGGTCGCCGCAGCTTATCCAAATGCTACGTTGGCCAGAGTTTGCACTTCTGTGGTCCGGCACGAATAGCCACGTCGCTCATGGGCGGCGTGGCTTAACTTTTCCCTTATGTGGGGGTAGGGGTTGTTGTGCACGGTGTGGTGGTTCTTATAGCTTGGTTGCTATTGATTGTTGTTTATGTGAGTTTGTTAGGGGTTGGGTGTGCCTGCTGTTTTGTTGCCAGGTTTTAGTGTGTTTGACAAGCCTCGGTTTTATATCGGTGGTGATGAGCAGGCGGTGATCTCCTGTGCGCAGCAGTGGCTGGATTTTTCCGATGACTGTGATCGGGGCGCATCATTGTTGGTGGGGGCGCAACCGTATGGTTTTGTCGGTAGTGAAGGTGAGGCGTTTAACCAACATGTTGGCGAAGCGGTGCCGTCGCAGTTACAGGTTGCCTCCGGTGTAGGCGAGCAGGTGTATGCCGGGATTCGTACGTATGCGGCTGGTTTGGGGGATGCTAAAACGAAGATGGAGGCGCAGCGGTTTACCGGCATGGGGTGCCACGCAGCGGTGAATACGGCAGCTGAAGCGGTGAATGCTGCTGAAGCACACCTTGCGCTTGCGATATCAACAGGTAATGCTGCAGCTATTAGTGTGGCGCAGGCGAATCTTAAGATGTGCGAAGTAACCTACACCCAAGCGGTAGCCGAGTGGGAAGCATGCCTTACAGGTGCCGATGCAATTAAGGCAGAGTTGCTGGAGGTAACTACCCGGGCTGCTGGTCAGGTGACCAGTGTGGTTACCGATAGTAGCCAGGGTGCGATAGCGTGTGTGGATCCTTCGGGGTTGTCGTCGTATTTTCAGGTGGTTGTGTGGGAATTAGAGGCACTGGCCGACACAGCAGATCAGGTAGCAGAGCTGGTGGCATCGGGGATGAATCAGATTACTTCTTTGGTGGGTGCGGATGAGATTTCCGGCGATGTTATCACCCAAGCGGTGGACGATACCCGCTTAACGTGGAAGTACGCGGCAGCAAAACTGATGGAAGATATCGAACGTGTCGGCCGTCAAGCAGTCATGTTTGCGAGGTTGTATGCCGAGCATGACCAGTATTCAACATCACTGTTTGATCCGATCACAACCATGATGCGGGGAATGTTTCGCAGTATTCTTGACCACCCTGCAGATGATGTTATGCCTGCTGAGTATATGAAGCAGCCGCTTACTCCTGGTGTGGATGCGTATGAGGATGTGTTATGGCACGATATTTATGATCCAAGCCTTGGGATGATGGTACCTGCGGGACAATTAATAGCGGATATGCGGATGATGCGAACAGGGATAGTCGATGATCCGAGAACTCTTCGGCGGAACACCATCAGGAAAACCAACACCGAGGCATATCTTATGGCTAATGGGCAGCTACCGATACCGGACGGGGTGAGCTCAAGAATTATCGCTCTGCCTGCTGATCGTTTGGTCGGGATGGACGTTAGACTACGGCAATCCCATGCCAGCCCGTTGGGAAACCTGTACCAATTTAATCCACATGGAATCCCTGTTGCTGTCGGTGAACAGTCACGGGTACGTGTTGGGCTGTATCCGGCTGACGGTGTGGTAATATTTGACACCCCTGATGGTGAGTATGAAAAGGTTTTTCCTCGCCCACCGCATGGGTCAATTCTGCAGCCGTATCAGACCTATGAGCGGTGGGATCCGGTAACGAATATCACCACGCAGCAGATTACGTACTCAAATGGTATGGTGATCGAAAATACTTACCCGGGTAAAAACCCTGATAGCATGAAGGGGATCAGGGCGGGGCGGGGGCTTAATGCTATCCAACCAGAAATACCGCTCGCTGCGACCTGGCAGAACCTGCTGGGTAACATCGTGAGTGTGCAAGACACACCACTAAGCCCAGTAACCACCTACCAACTCCCAGAACCACCAACACAACCACGACCACGAATCACCCCGGAAACAGCCTGGAAATACGCTAACCCAGCCGCAACAGCAGCAGGCGGCGCAGCCGCAGGCATGGAAACAACTCCTAAAATAGACCCAAATTCCAGTGGAATCGCCGCATCTGAGAATGCCGATGAAGTCTCGAAAGCAACAAAATACCTCCACAGGCTAGGACTATTAGGAGATGCAGTGAATGTAGGTATCGGAGGATATCAAACTTACCAGTCAGGCAGTGCGGTGCCTGTGTCTGAAGCAGCTGGATCGGCTGGAGGGGGCATGCTAGGAGGGGTTGCCGGCGGAGCCGTTGTTGGGTTCTTTGGCGGCGGCCCCGTTGGATCGGCCATTGGGGGTATCGCAGGTGCAATAGCGGCATCAGAGGTGGGAAAAATTGGTGGGCATGAAATCGGAGAGAGAATTGACAACAACCGGACAGGGGTTGCAAATAACTGAAATGAGAAACTAGTGGATGGTCAAATTTTACAACTTGCGATAATGCTTCTTGGCTTGTCCCCAGTGTTGTTCTATTCATACATTCTTGACAAATATCGGGAGAAAGAGCTGAAGAACAACCCCTACGGCGGTTGGTATTTCATATTTGAACTCACCACATTGCTCCTATGGGGGGTGATTTTCTCAATAGCTATTAATATTTCGCTATTTCCTTCATTCTGGCTCGAACCAAACAAAATACCACTCGCAATAACGGTAACGTTCATAGTAGTCATCATGGTTTTCCTCTCGTCTTGGATACGTCTTGGTGGCTATAAGTTGCCACTGCGGTTAATGGATTTTATGCCGTTTTTAAGAGAAAATATGGGACAATCACCCACGCTGCGAACTAAAGAGAGCTACACTGGCAAGTTCCAACCAACCCGCTTGTTTACTGCGTGCACACTCTCATTATCAGCGGTTACTGTATTATCAGTTGTCGTTCTATACATCTGGTTTTCTAGGTAAAAGTCTTCGATGCCCCAACCATAGAAAGAATGCCCATATCGAGATTTATGTGCTATAAAAATTTCAATATGGGCAAATTAATAGCTGAAATAATTTCGGTGGGCGGGGCATTGAATCAGCGCTGATAAACAATTTCTTTAAACATCTCCGATGATGAAAGTGCGTCGTCGACAAGCTTGTGGGTGCAAAGCGCGACGTAGGTAGCGGCGGAGCGGGCTTGGCAATTGAGTTGCTTGGCGGGGTTGAATTCGATGTCGGTGAAAGCGGTGAAGCTTTGTACCTTTTCGGCGAGGTCGGGGTGGGAATGCAGTGCGGTTATGTAGAGGTAGTCGTAGAAGAACGTGGTGGGGGTATGGGGGAAGTGACTGCCGAAGAAATTGAAATGGGTAAGAGAGTCGCTTTCTTTTAATTGTGGGAACCGCTTGGCTTCCCGGGCACTAAGTTCATAGATTTCGGTGAATGGGCCAGCGGAGGCAAAGACTTTGGAGCCCTGGAATGCGGCTTCAACGCTCATGGTGTGGTTGTTGTGGGTCAGGGTGAGGTTAAATGCGCTGAGTTTAACGCCGAGGGGGTTGGGGGATTTGCTGGAAATCTCAAGGAGTGTGTGACCGGGGTGGGCGGCGGTGAAGCTTTCGTGCAGGCTGGTTATGCTGCGCTGTTTCTGGGCGAGTGAGAATCCGGGGAACCACTGGAATTCGGTGGTGATTTCTAGGCAGGGGTTGTCGGCGGTGTGGGATACGAAAACGGGGCGAGTTGCCATTGGCTCTCCTTTGATGGTTGGGGTAGGCGTCGGGATTATAGGAAACGGTGCTGATATGGCGACGTGACAGCGTCGAAAAGCTGTTTGAAAAGGGTGGGGTGGGGGTGATTGCTTGAGGTGACAGGTTAGCGTGGGCTTACTTGAACTGCGCTGGGATTTTATACGTCTGGGATAATTATTTTTGCAGGAATATACGCTATGTCCGTGGTTGCCTGGTGGCATGGCGGCCAATATTGATCTACATCACATTTTTATGGTGCTTGGTCGAAAAATCTTCGACTGATTGCGCCACTGGATGAAGGAGTTGTGCACAATATGTATAAGAATTTTATTGATAATGAATTCGTTGTTTCTGATTCGGCTGACAGCATTGACCTGGTAAGTCCGGTCACCGAGGAAGTCATCGCCACCAGCCCTGTATCTAATCAAAAAGACATTGATGCCGCAGTGGCCGCCGCGAAGCGGGCGTTCCCAGCGTGGCGCGACCTTACCCCCGGCCAGCGGCAAAAGTATCTGCTTGAACTGGCGGAGAAGATCGAAGAACATGCCGAAGAATTGGCTGATGCACAGGTGAAAGAAACCGGCCAAATTAAACACCTCGTTGTGTCGGAGGAGTGCATTCCAAGTGCGGACCAGATGCGATTTTTCGCAGGTTGTGCCCGTGTGCTTAATGGCATGGCCACCGGTGAGTACCTGGAAGGGTTTACCTCAAGCATTAGGCGGGAACCTATCGGTGTAGTCGCCCAGGTCACGCCATGGAATTACCCGCTCATGATGGCTATTTGGAAGATTGGCCCGGCACTCGCCGCTGGCAACACTACGGTACTCAAGCCATCAGATACAACGCCGTCATCGACGCTGAAACTTGCAGAACTTATCGCTGAGGTTTTGCCGCCAGGGGTTGTCAATATCGTTTTGGGTGATGCTAGCACCGGCGCAGCATTGGTCGCACACCCAGATGTCGTGATGGTGTCCATTACTGGTTCCGTTCCGGCGGGTCGGGCCGTGGGGCGCTCGGCGGGCGAAAACTTAAAGCGTTCCCATTTAGAGCTGGGCGGAAAAGCGCCGGTTATCGTGTGCGCAGATGCCGAGTTAGACAAGGCAGCAGAAGGAATTGCCATTGCGGGGCTGTTCAATGCGGGCCAGGACTGCACCGCAGCGACGCGGGTTCTGGTTGACGCTAGTGTTGCCGACGAATTCACCGAGAAGTTGGTGGCGGAAATGAAGAAACTCAAGCCCGGCAAACCAGACGACGAAGATGCGTTCTATGGGGCGCTCAATAACCGCAAGCACTTCGACAAAGTATGTCAGGTTCTAGCTGACCTGCCAGAACACGCTCAAATTGTTACTGGTGGCAATCGGATCGGTGACGTTGGATTCTACCTAGAGCCAACCGTGATCACTGGGTTGAAGCAGACCGACAAGGCAATTCAGGAAGAAACTTTCGGGCCCATCATTACTGTGCAAACCTTCGACACTGTTGACCAGGCATTGGAAATGGGCAACGACGTCAGCTACGGCCTATCTGCTTCCATCTGGTCCACCGACCACGCCACCACGTTGCGGGCTAGCCGCGAATTGGATTTCGGCTGTGTATGGATCAATTCCCACATTCCGCTCATCGCGGAAATGCCGCACGGCGGATTCAAGGATTCCGGATACGGCAAGGACATGTCGCTGTATTCCGTCGAAGAGTACACCCGCATCAAGCACGTCATGGCCGCGCACTAACAGCACGTTTGGCGTAGCGGACACACGGTTGAAAGAAGATTAAGGAACAAAAATGGGCGTTATTGAAAAAGATGTCGTCGTTATTGGTGCCGGACCAGCGGGATTAATGGCGGCGCTGCGGCTGAAAGAACAAGGATACAGCGTACAGGTTGTCGAAGCGCGCGACCGAGTTGGCGGCCGCACCCGCTCCGACGTGATGAACGGTGCTTGGTACGAAATCGGCGGACAGTGGGTTTCACCAGATCAGACCGTATTGATCGAACTGCTTGACGAGCTGGACTTGGAAACCTACCAGCGCTACCGGGAAGGCGAAAGCCTCTACATGGCGCCAGATGGCACAGTTTCTCGCTACACCGGTGAGATGTTCCCATGCAGCGAATCAACCCAGGCGGAGATGGCGCGGCTCATTTCCATGATGGATGAATTGGTCGCCGAGATGGACCCCGCACGACCATGGGATCATCCACGAGCCCGTGAACTGGACACTGTTAGCTTTAAGCACTGGTTAGAGACGCTTTGCGACGACGAAGAGGCCCGTAACAACATCGGCTTGTTTATCGCTGGCGGTATGTTGACCAAACCCGCCCACGCTTTTTCCGCGCTGCAAGCCCTGCACATGGCTGCGTCTGCAGGAAGCTTCTCCAATCTGGTGGACGAAGACTTCATTCTTGACGCCCGCGTGGTCGGCGGCATGCAAATGGTGTCGTTAAAGCTGGCGGAGAAAATCGGTGAGGACAACATCACCTTGGCCGCGCCGGTGCGCACCATTGAATATTCCGATTCTGGTGTGACTGTGCTTGCCGATAATGGTGTGGAAATTCAGGCACGATTTGCCGTCCTGGCAGTTCCACCGACCCTGTATCACCGGATTTCCTATGTGCCGGAAATGCCACGGCTGCAGCACGTGATGCACCAGCACCAGTCGATGGGCTTGGTTATCAAAGTGCACGCCACCTATGATCGGCCATTCTGGCGGGACAAGGGTCTATCGGGTACCTGCTTCGCCGCCGGAAACCTGGTGCAGGAGATTTATGACAACACCAATTACGGCGACGAGCGCGGCACCCTGGTGGGCTTCGTCTCGGACGAGAACGCCGACGCCATGTTTGAGATTTCTGCGGAGGAACGCAAGAAGAAGATTCTGACAGCAATGGCGGAATTCCTCGGCCCAGAAACTTTAGAGCCGGTTGCCTACTACGAATCCGATTGGGGCGCGGAGGAATGGACTCGGGGCGCCTACGCTGCCTCCTATGACCTTGGTGGATTAAGCCGGTGGGGTAAGTACAACACCGACCCGGTGGGCCCAATCCACTTCGCTTGTTCCGATATTGCGGGCGAAGGCTATCAGCATGTTGATGGTGCCATCCGAATGGGGCAGAAAGTGGCTAAAGACATTGCGAAGTTGTTGGGGGAGTCGCGGTGAAATGCGTCGTAGGCTACGAAGCCACACCCCAAGGAATAGATGCAATCAACCTTGGCATTGATATTGCCCGAGCGATGAACATCGACCTCGAAATTGTATTGGTTCTGCGCCGACATGATATTTTCAGTCACGAATATCCGCCAACTGGCACCGTCGACGATGTATTGCTCAACCAGGCGTTTCGCTGGTTGCACGGGGCATTGGATCAAATTCCTGAAGACATCAAAGCGCGTGCGCATGTCTATTCCGGAACCTCCACCGCAGAAGGTCTCAGCCGCGCAGCAAAGGATATGGCTGCGGAAATGATTGTGGTTGGTGGGGCGTCGTCAAGCCCATTTAAGCGCCACCGACTAGGAACCATCGCCCAAGACCTGCTTTTCGGCGCCACAGTACCTATAGCGTTATCACCACGCGGGTACCTCAGCACCCCTATCAATCGGATTAACTGTGCTGTTGGTACCCGACCTGGGGCCGGAAGCCTGGTGGAAACCGGAATTGTGCTGTCGAAACGAGCACAACTACCGCTGCGGCTAGTCGCATTGATGTCTGAAGAAGAAGGTGTTGATGCTCAGCAACGAGCAATCGACAATGCACACGCAGTGGTCGCACGGGTAATAAAAGACGAACCCGCACCAGAATTTGATATCGAAGTTTCCGCCAGCAATCTCTCCAGCGTTGCCTGGAACCCCGGTGATCTCATGTTTGTCGGTAGCTCCCGGGTGGCAGAAAAACAAACAGTTTTCGCAGGTTCGGTAGCTATGCGGTTGTTAAAGACATTGAGCATCCCATTAGTTGTAGTACCCCGCGAATACCACATGAGGCAGGTGGTCACATGAGTGACAAAATGCATGGCAAAGGCCTAAGTGCTGGCCGGGTGGGCCTTATCAGTGCCGCCGTCATCGGCATGAGTTGTATTGCGCCCGCTTACACGTTATCCGGTGGACTAGGCCCAACTGCAAGCGTCGTCGGGGAATACATTCCCGCCATCTTCCTGGTGAGTTTTATCCCGATGCTTCTGGTAGCCATGGGCTACAAGGAACTAAATCAATCCATGCCGGATTCTGGTACCACCTTCACCTGGGCAACCCGCGCCTTCGGCCCGATCGTCGGCTGGCTCGGCGGGTGGGGACTGTTAGCCGCCACCATTTTGGTGCTAAGCAACCTCGCCGGTATCGCGGTGGACTTCTTCTATCTCCTCCTGGCCCAGATCACCGGTAACCCTGAGGTCGCGGAGCTCACCCGCAACGTTCCCATCAACATCGCAACCTGCTTTGTGATGATCACCATTGCCACCGCCATTTCCTACCGGGGATTGGACACCACCAAATTTGTGCAATACGTCCTGGTGGGCTTTCAAATCGCAGTGTTGGTTCTCTTTAGCGTGGTGGCGATGTGGAAAACCGCTAACGGCCAAGCCTTCGACGCAACCCCATACAGCTGGGAATGGCTTAACCCATTCGGCGTGGAAAGCTTCTCCGCATTCGCCGCTGGCGTTTCGCTATCGGTGTTTATTTACTGGGGTTGGGACGTCGTTCTAACCATGACAGAGGAAACGAAAGGTTCCCATGCCACCCCCGGCAAAGCCGCGACCTTAACCATCGTGATGATCGTGACCTTATACCAGCTCATCGCGTTTTCGATGATCGGTTTCGCGGGCACCAGCGACGGTCAGTACGGCCTGGGCAACCCCGACATTCAGGAAAACATTTTCGCCGCATTATCCGGCCCCGTCTTAGGGCCACTGGCAATCGTCATGTCGATCGCGGTACTAGGGTCCTCTGCGGCGTCGCTGCAATCAACCGTCATTGGCCCCGCCCGCACGATGCTGGCCATGGGCTATTACGGCGCACTGCCGAAACGATTCGCCTCGATCACACCCCGGTTCCAGTCGCCTGGCTTCGCCACAATTGTGTCCGCGGCGGTGTCGTTTGTGTTCTATGCGATCATGCGCGTGCTTAGCGAAGCGGTTTTATGGGACACCATTACGGCACTGGGCATGATGGTGTGTTTCTACTACGGAATCACAGCTTTCGCCTGCGTGTGGTACTTCCGCCACGACGCCTTCGACTCCATCAGCCACGCATTCAACCGCTTCTTCGCCCCACTCATCGGCGGAACGCTTTTGCTGGTGTTCTTCTTCCAAACTTCCTACGACGCCATGGACCCGTCCTACGGCTCCGGAAGTTCGCTATTCGGGGTAGGCCTGGTGTTCATTCTCGGCGCTGCGGTGCTGGTGCTGGGCGTGGTCGCGCTTGCGATCACATGGTGGCGCAACCCAGCCTTCTTTAGGGGCGAGACTTTGACAAAGGGCAAACCCGGCGATCCACTCATCAGCGTCGATTCCGTCTTCGACCTGGATTAGCCCCAAGCTTTTCGACGCCCCACCACCCGCTTCACCACAGCAAATGCTTTGGTGCGGCGGGTTTTCCTGTGCACATACATGGCGGTTATTTATGCCGGTTTGCTAGAAGTCGGGGATTGCAGGGTGGCGGTTGGTTCGGTCCTGGGGTTTAGTGCCGGGTGGGCGTAAATCTCCGACTTGAAGAATTACGTGGGTGCTTGTCGACGCCGCCAGCGTGGCGTGTGGGTTGGGGTTGTTGTGCCGGTTTTCTGGAAGTCGGGGATTGTGGGCGGTAGCCCGGTACTTTCCTGGGGTTTTGGTGCCGGGTGGGTGGATTCTCCGACTTGATGGGGTGGCGGGGGTTTACCCGTTTGGGGGTGGCGGTATTTTTTATGGAACCGGTTGGGGTCGTGAGTGAGTCTAACTGTATAGAGCACGTTGTCTTTTTGGTTTTACACTGGTTGTCAGTGGCGTTGAAAGGCGGTTTTGAGGAAATGGTCAAGAAAATGTCAATGCATGCCAGGACTATGCCTAATCAGATGACAGCTCGTTCAGCGCACCGCGTCTTGATAGCGACTGTGGTGTGTTGTGTCTTTCTGCTTTCTGGCTGCGGGTTATCTGCACCTTTTGCTCAGTACTTGGCTGCCAAAAACCAGTCGCAATCCCACCAACAGGCAGCGTCATCGCAGGCGGATCAACCGAAAACGCTCGGTGAGGTGTTGGAGGTAGGTACCGGTACGTTTGACCCAAGCGACCCTAATTTCGCGGTTTTTGATCCCTGCGGGGAAGTAACCAAAGAGCAATATGAGCAATTTGGGTTAGCTGTCTCGGAAGAGTCCTATATGAGTAGAAACGATTTCGCGGTTTGTAGTCTGAAACCAATTGATATTTCTGGCAATGACCTTGGTTTTACGATCTCAACTGATGTCGTTACTTATGAACATATTGAGTCATTGGGGCTTGTCGTGGACACACCTTTAGTGCCGCTACCCGAACACTGGTACGCGCATAAATTATCTGACCGTGATCCTGAATTGACTTGCACAGTTGCGGTTTCTACCAACCGCGGGCGGATAAGTATTTCTACGTTGGGGTCGCGTTTGATTTTTGGGTTGACGCCTGAAAAATCCTGTCAGGAAGCAGTAGATATGTTGCAGAAAATCTTTGCTCTGAAAGGATAATCAATGTCCATGTTGATTAACTCGCCGTCATTTAAAAGTGCATTTGATGGCATTAAATCTGCCCAAACCGATGCATTGTCTATCTATCATGTGACGCTTCGAAATACGTTAAGCGGATCATTTTCACCATTGTCTGGGTTACACGAATTAGGAGTCAATCATGCTCAGGTGATCCAGGGTGGGTTAGGAAGTGCCAACGATGTGTTGGTGAGCTTTCAGGATTTGGTTGAGTGGTTGGGGATGAATCTCCGGTTAAACCACATGGCGTTTACTGGTCATGATCTCGCGCTTTCGCGTGGGTTGGATACCGCGGATTCGGGTGGGACGTTTGAGCATGATATTGCGGAGTTTGCGTCGAAACCGGCGGCGTCGTTTGCGGATTTCCCATTCCTGCCACCTACCCCGGTTCCATCAGTGTCGTTGGAAACGTTAGTCGCACAGTTGGGTGCGACACAGTCGGGTCAGGCTGCCCAAGCTGCCGCGGATTGGCAGTCGATGGCGACGTATGCAACGAGTATTGCAGCGCAGTTGGATAGCATCGCCGGACAGTTGTCGTCGCAGAATCAGGGGATTGCGGCGTTGCGGGCAACCGCGGGGATGAA
>NZ_JAUNKC010000039.1 GCF_030532965.1 Corynebacterium sp. | reverse complement strand
ACCAAACAACATTCACCCACAAAATCTAAGCTTTTGAAATGAGACCACTATAGTTCAATATTGCACCCCCTTTTGCAAAAACCCAGTGCCGCGAAACCTATGGCGGCGGCGAGAATTCGCTAGCAGAAATTTGCGGATCGCAGCACACCACAGGGGTGCAGTTTTTATGGCGCAAGAATTTTATTCACGCGGATCTACGTGCGGCTTTAATCAAAAAATAGACTAAGCGGTTTCTTTTTTAGTGGCAAGGAAGTAATTTCGTTGAAAGCTAACCAGTCCACACAATCGAAAGTGCACATCATGAGCCCTAAATACGATAATTCCAATGCCGCTGAGTGGAGCCTGGCCACCCAGGCCATCCATGCCGGGCAGGCGGTTGATTCCGACACCGGTGCCCGCAATCAGCCGTTGTATTTAACCACCTCTTTCCTTTTCGATTCCGCCGAGAACGCAAAGAAGCGGTTCGCACTGGAAGAACTAGGGCCGATTTACACCCGCCTGAACAACCCCACCAATGAGGCGTTGGAGAACCGGATCGCCGCATTGGAGGGCGGCGTGCACGCGGTAGCTTTTGCCTCCGGGCAAGCTGCGGAAACTGCGGCGATTTTAAACTTGGCCAGCGCTGGCGATCACATCGTTGCTAGCCCTAGGCTCTATGGCGGCACCCAAACCTTGCTGACCGTGACGCTCAAACGCTTCGGAATTGATGTCACTCTTGTCGATAATCCCGATGATCTCGAATCCTGGCAAGCAGCGGTTCAGCCGAATACCAAAGCTTTCTACGGCGAGACCTTCGCTAATCCACAAGCAGATGTTTTAGATATTCCGGCAGTCGCCGAGGTTGCTCACCGCAACAACGTCCCGCTGATTGTGGACAACACAATCGCGACGGCGGCCCTGGTGCGCCCGCTGGAATTGGGTGCGGACATTGTTATTGCGTCGCTCACGAAGTATTACACCGGCAACGGTTCCGTGATCGCGGGCATTCTGGTTGACGGCGGCAACTTCGATTGGACGGTTGAGCGGGACGGCACACCTGTGTTCCCGGAGTTTGTTACCCCGGACCCCGCCTACCACGGGTTGAAGTACGCCGATTTGGGCGCGGCGGCCTTCGGCTTGAAAGCGCGCGTGGGGTTGCTGCGCGATACGGGCGCGGCGCTGTCACCGTTCAACGCCTGGGTCACTTTACAGGGCTTGGACACGCTATTCCTGCGGGTAGAGCGCCATAATGAAAACGCCAAGAAGGTTGCAGAGTACCTCAGCACCCACCCAAAGGTTGCCAAAGTCAATTACGCCGGACTCCCGGACTCCCCGTGGTTCGCGGTGAAGGAAAAACTGGGAATTACCTACACCGGTGCGACGCTTTCCTTCGACGTTAACGGCGGCCAGGACGAGGCGTGGGCGTTTATCGACGCCCTAAGGCTGCACTCCAACGTCGTTAACATTGGCGACACCCGGTCGTTGGTTGCACACCCTGCATCGACCACGCATTCGCAAAGCTCAGAAGAGGAATTGCGCAATGCTGGCATCTCGCCAGCAACCGTGCGGTTGTCTGTCGGGATTGAAGACATTGCGGATATCATCGCGGATTTGGAACTAGGTTTCGCCGCGCTGTAATCCTCAAACCCCGCCCGGGTCACCGAATAACGGTTGCCCGGGTTTTTGCACGCCATAGGGTCATGCAATTTGGTGTTCTAGCGCTTTCGCTTTTCGACGACACCACGTATCCGGCTCAATTCGATTTACACTGTTGTGTTGGAACTTCATCGAATAGGGCACTTTATGTTCTGGGAACCCAGGATCCGCGCACGAGACTGCTCAACCTAACCACCACCAACCGTGTAGCGGGAAAACCGCGGCAAACCATGCACCCAACAACCAGCACCCGAGGCGGTTTACACCAATTGTAGAACCAAAATTGAAAGAGTCATCATTTAATTGGCTGGATGTTTCACCCAAACCAAAAATACCCCCAACTCACCCCAAGAATGCACGATCAATATCACCCCACCACCCCCATAAAGGGCTAAAAATAGCCCATTATGGCGCAACGCTTGCAACATAAATAGAAAATGTCCTAACCTTGCAACCCGGGGATGTGTTACTGGCAATTGTTTTCCATTAACCCTCCCCTTAGAAGCAATCAGCTTGGCGTAAGCGAAAATCGATCAGCCACGCCACAAAAGATTAAGGAGATTCAATAAAACAAAATTCGAATCCCAGAAATTAAAGAGACTTTCTTGTTGCTCAAAACTTTCCTAAAAGATTCATCTTTCAAATAAAAGCAAAAGAATAATTATACGAATCAGGATCCATCACAATCCGTGATTTGAGAGCGAAACAAACGGGATCTCCCAATGTAAGATCGTTAGTCATCAAAGCACTGTTTCACGGAGACCAAGGAGTCTACATAATGAACTCACAAGCAGCAAAGTCATTTTGGTTTGTTCAAGCCATGTCATTTGCGGGTGTTCTTGCTTCGGGCATCGTATCACCATCTACTGAGTTTTCTTCGCTCATTCTTGCAATCGTTGGAACGATACTTATCGGAAGCGCAATTTGGGCGACTATATACACTGCAATTCGCATGGCAAAGAAATTTGAAGAAGAAAGAAGGAATTGAAATGAAACGGCTTAATTTCGCAAAATCAATCGTAGCCATTAGCTGTGTTTTTTCTTGGTTCACCCAGTAGCTGATGCTCAGGAAATCGATGGTTCTGCCTCTGATTGCTCATCCCATAAGACGATGAGCGCCCAGGAGAAGGTAGGAACCAAGATTGATTTAGCTGAGGAAATGCAGCTCCGCGAGAACCTAAACAATGGGGAAATTCCACATATTGCGGCAATCTCCGATCTAAATTTTGCCGATGCGGTATCCGTTCCCGACAAAAATAATGGAAAAGTTTATCGCATTCCAATTAACGGAACCTTTGATGGAACAGATTACATACTCGTACAAAGCGAGGGCAACAAAATCAATCGAGTTGCAGAGACGCATATTCAACAAATCTCAGATAAGGAGGCTCGACTCCAAGTTTGGATTGATGGAAAACCAGAATACAACGACATCGTTAGAGAATCAGAGACACAAGCTACATTTCGTGGCGTACGGGATGCTTGGAATGCTTTCAATAGTTGCCTAAACAGTGCTGGTGTTCCGATGGCAATTGTCACTGCCATTTCAATTGCCTGTGGGCTACTAGGAGCATTCACAGCTGGCACAGCTGTGCCAGCATGTGTAATCGGGGCAGCTGGCGCATACGCAGCAACAGTAAGTTTCTGTTATGGACGTGGATTAAAACAGCTATAGAACCTAATCCTATATCCATCGAGTAGGCCAACAGTTCGGGTGGGGCAGTTCCATCAGTGAGCCACCCACCAACCCGACTATGTATGGATGGCCAGATTCTCTACCCCAAAGTCTCACTTTTCCGCAGTCGTTATTCAACGATCCATTGGAATCAGTGGGGTTAATAACCTTGGAGTGCCGCTGGGATGGTGGCAAAACAGAAAAGCACATTAGGTTTTGAAGGGACTTCACCAAGAATGTTTGGCTCGATCACTGCGCAGGCAGCACCAGATACTCAGACCATCCACAACTGGCGAGAAAACTCCGTGATGTTATGGGAGCTTAATGCCTAAGGAAGGCAGGAACTTCCATAATGCGGCGAAAATTCCGCCCAAGAGCAGCAGGATTCCGGCGATAGAGCCGCCGATGATCTTGCCCCGATTCTCATCATCAACCGAGGTCTTATTGCCAAAGTCTTTGCCGTCTTTGGTGCCAGAGAGCTTCAGGTGCAGTTCGGCGGCATCGAGGGATTCCCCAGCGCTGTAGCGATTAAGCATCGCGTCGACGAAGCCTTGTTCCGAAAGAGTGGAGATGTTGTTGTAGTTGACAGCTTTGAGGTTTGGATCGATGGCTTCGTCAAGGGTGAAGGTCATGATGGTGACGTCGTTGCCTTCTTTGACACCTTGGCCAGAAGCGTCAGGAACGCCAGCCTGCTTAAAATCGCCCTTGGTCAGATAGTCGGCAGTGAGCTTGCCGTCCTTGCCCGTGATCTGAAGCTTGAGATCGGTGAATTTCACGTCCAAGTCGTAGGCGGTGGCGTCCTGGCCGTCAACCTTCTTTGGGTGTGCTTGAAGATGCACCCCACCCTGCAGTGGGATGGTGGCGTTGCCGGTTGGTGCAATTTGGGCGGCGGCGGTGTTCACTGGGAACTCAAATTCCTTGTAAATGCCGTTCTTTGCGTCAGTAGCCGGTGCGATTGGTGCAGCAGTACCCCGACCGATAGGGCCTTCCACGTAGGAAACAAGACTTTTACGGATACCCCAGGTGAAGCTGCCGGATTTAACTACTGATTCTTCGGCGATGACAGGGGTGGAAAGGGTGGTGCCCAGCAGGGCGGCGGCCAACACAGATGCTGTGCCAATGCGGGAAAAACGCGAAGTGGTGTACACGAGGTCTCCTCGGAAGATGGGGTAAGTAACAAAGGATAATCTTAGGGTATTTAGGTTAGTTTAAGTGTGGAAAAGCAACCCAAATACCCCCTTACACCACCCGCGATGCGGTTACCGGTTTGGTTGGAACATCTTGACGCCGTCGTAAAGCAGCTTACCCAGCACACCAACGAGGCCGAGGGTAGCGATAACCGCCAAAATGCTCGACCACACGTCACGGATGCTGGCGAAACCTTCTTTGTAGTCATCTTCGGTGCGTTTACCCAAGCTGGAGGAGCCACTGCTCGACTTGTTCTTATGCGTGGGCGGCACTTGAGTTGTCGTGACGGTAGTCGTGACCGTGGTGGTTGCGGTAGTTGATGGGTTATTGGGGTTTGGTTGTTGCGGCTTTGGGGCCTCACCGAACGGCTGGAAGCTATCGAGCAATGCGGCCGTTTCCGGACTTAATCGGGAAGCCTCACCTCGGCCTACCGCGTAGAAGCCGGAATCCGCTTTTTTAATCTCGGCGGCTTCGGCCTCAGACCAACAGGTATCAGAAACCGTCAACGTGATAGTCGCATCATCGAGCTCAGGATTGTATCCCTCGTGATAGATCCCCATGAAAACTATGTCGACGCCTTCGACGGTTAAGTCTTTGCCTTGTGCCTTAGTGCCTGGCTTCGGGGTGACTTTAGTCCCACTTGTTTTAAGCGTTAACGTATTGCCGCTGCGCTGCCAGTTGGCGGTGCCCGCCCCGAACGTATCGCGGCCTTCTACCCGATTGGCTGCGACCCGATCGTTGGGCGTGTATTCCGTCATTGACTTACCAGGGACGTAATAGCCCACGTAATTGGTGCCGGGATACGCCTTATCCGCGGTCGCGTGGAAGTACGGGGAAATCACGGTGGATTGCAGCGCGCCCTTATGCCCATCGAAGCGGATCGCCAACGGCACGGTGGCGATGTCGGCGGCATTTACCGTGTTATCCGAATTAAGCAAAATGCGGGTTTGATCAGCGGCGATGGGCATCCTAAACACGAAATTCGCATCTTTTGGCGATCCCACTTGGGTGACATTGCTGCTTGCCTGCCATTTCCCCCGAGCGATATTGCCGGTCACGTATTTGCGCCAAGACTGCTTAATACCCCAGTCCATGGTTCCAGATTCCACTTTCAACCCAGGGTGCGCGCATGCTGCTTGGGTAGGCAACGCTTCCGGCTCCTGGGCGTGTGCTGCCGGTACGTTAAGGCAGCTCAATGCCACTGCGCAAACTACAGGGAGGGCAAATTTCTTCATGATCATCCTTAACTTACGATTGTTTGACGGGTTCCAAAGTATCGGCGCGGCCCTCCGGGGCAGCAACCAGCGAGAGGAAATCGGCTTCGCTGGTGGTTGAATGACGCCGCGCGGGGTGGACGCTGATAACACCACCTGAGTCAGTAACGCTGATCGGCCAGCCGTAAATATCGGACAGCGTTTCGTCTGTATAGACTTCCGCCACGGTTCCGGTAGCTGCGACCCGCCCCTGCGCCAAGCAGACAATATGATCGCAATAGGCAGCCGCGGCGTTGAGGTCGTGGAGCACGACGATGACCGCGACCTGGGCTTGTTGTGCCAAACTACGCACCAGGCCCAGAACCTGTTCCTGGTGTTTGATATCCAGCGCGGCGGTGGGTTCGTCAAGCATAATCACCGGAGTTTGCTGCGCCAACACCCGAGCTAATGCCACTCGCGCCCGTTCGCCGCCGGACAAAGTAACAACGTCACGGCCAGCAAGATGAGTGGCGTCCGCCGCAGCCAAGGCGGCGTCAATGATCCGGTCGTCCAGAGCTTCGCGGTCCGTGCCTTCCCACGGCCGACGACCCATAGCGACGACGTCGCGCACGAGAAATTCGAAAGAAACCCCAACGTCTTGCAGCATGACCGCGCGGGCGCGGGCTAGGGCTTTTTTGCTTGCCGACGCCGGGTCGAGCTGCGCAACCGATACCGTTCCCGCTTGGTGTTCCAGATCGCCACTTAGTACCGCCAACATGGTGGATTTTCCGGCACCGTTGGGTCCGATCAAACCAGTGACTTCACCTGGGCGGGCGCGGAAGGAGACGTCGTCAAGCAGTTTCTTGCCGCCGATGGAGACGCTGACATTCGTTACTTCGATCAATGCAGTCCCTTTCGCATCATGCGGCGCAACAGGATAAAGAACGTTGGGCCACCAACGAGCGCCGTGAAAATACCAATCGGAAGATCCGCGAACGGAATTAAAGTGCGAGCCGCCACATCGGCGCTGGCGATCAACACCGCACCCGCCAACGCGGAGGCCGGAAGCAGAATCTTATTTTCCGGGCCGGTAATTGTGCGCAATAGATGTGGCACGATCAGTCCTACGAACCCGATGAGTCCGGCGAATGAAACCGCACCAGCAGTCAGGACCGTTGAGGCGGCAATCGCCACGATGCGCAGCTGCGCCACGTTGATACCGGTGTGGCCTGCCGCCCGCTCCCCCAGCGCAAGCACATCTAGTTTTTTCCCTAATTGGAAAGCAATGAATAACCCGATAATGGTGATGGGCAGGACCACCCACACGTGTTTCCACTGCGAGCCGTTCAGCGACCCCATCTGCCAGAAAATGATCTGTTCCCGGTTGGCAGTCGGCGCCAAGTACACCATGAAGGAAATGATCGCACCGCACACCGCGTTAATGGCAATACCGGTAAGAATCAGATTTACCACCGCTACTTTGCCCTGGCTGCGTGCCAATTGGTAAATGACCACGGTGACGATGACGGCAGAAATAAACGCACCCAACGGGATGGTGAACGTGCCGAGGAAACCAATATTGAACACGATTACAATCGCAGCGCCCACACCGGCACCCGAGGTCACACCAATAATCGACGGTTCCGCCAACGGATTGGCGAACACCGCCTGCATCAAGGTTCCCGCCACACCGAGCGAGGCACCAACCAGCAAACCTAGAACGATGCGGGGAATACGGATTTCCCACACCACACTGGCGGCCAACGACTCAGCCCTGCTGGCTCCCGCCGCCAAAATACTAGGCAAATCCTGGATCGGAACGTAATACTGCCCCAAGACGACGGAGCTGAGAACCGTCACCACCAGCAGAACCGATAACGCGACAAACGTGGTTACCCGGCGGCGGTGACGGAGAGCAAAAACATCAGGTTCTTGCTTATTGTGCATTTTCTGGAGCATAGATAGCCTGTGCAAGTCGAAGGAGCGTTTGACCAGTGAGCGGGCCGAAGGCCAAGGACTGACCATCAGGCAAGGTGACTATTCGTTGCTTCTTACCCGCCTCTGTCTGCGCAACACCTGCCCGTTTCAACAAGCCATCAATACCACCGGTTGATTCCAAACCGCCCTCCATCATGATGATGACCTCAGGGTTGATCTTCGCTAGCGCTTCCGCGTTAGCCGGTTCGGCGTGGGACAGATTATGCACGGTTGCTAAGTCAATAGCTCCGACACCTTCGATGAGGTCTTTAGCGCCGGTGCCTTCACCCAGAATGAAGAACACGCCACCATTACCGCGGGCATACAGGAATGCAATCCGCATCGGATCGGCCGGAGCCAAGGCCTTGATTGCCTCGCGGTCCTTTTCAATTTCAGCAACCGAGCGTTCCGCCAGCATCTCTGCCTCTTCCGGCAAACCGACAACGCCACCAACAGCTTTGATGTCCTCCCCTACCGAATCGATGGTGCGGGTTGGTTCCATAACCACGGTGGTAACCCCGGCTGCCCGAATCTGATCGATGGCATCATTCGGCCCGATCGAGTGATCCACGATCACCAACGTAGGTTCCAAGGAGAGAACTGCCTCGACGTTAATGTTGTGTCCACCTTGGGTAACCACCGGAAGGTCTTTCAACGACTCTTCAGTTGAAGAAACAGTGCGACCAACAATCTTGTCAGCCAAACCAAGACCAGTGAGTGTCTTGGTGTACGAGCCGTACAAATCAAGAGCCAAGATGCGGGAAACATCGTCCACAACCACGTCCTGGCCGTCGGCGTCGGTCAACTCCACCGGCAGGTTGGGCTTGACGTTGTCGGCGATCGGTTCAACTTCGTCGAATTGGGTCACGTGGGTGACACCAGTGAAGCTACGAGGATCGGACAAGGAAGCTGGATCGGGCAGGGATTCCCGAAGCTTTGCATTGGAATCATACGACCCCTGGACGCCACAACCGACCAAGGCAATCGCGCAGATAACCGCGACGATTGTTTCACGTAATTTCACTTTAGGCATGGTGTTCTTTCTTGGAAATACTGGGATTTGAAGCTTTGCAGGTTACACCGGATTGTTGACAACCAACCGCCCCATGCTGCCGCCGGCAACAACGAAGGCTGCGATAGCCAAAAGAACATACATTCCTGGTGTCATATCCAGATCGGTTGTGCCACCGGTAGCGGCATTCTTGATCTTGAACTTATTGGCACCGTTTTCGTACCCGGTGGAGCTATTGCCGTCCGCATCTTCGAACAGCAACTCTCCGTTCTCACCAACGGCGGCTGCGGCTTCCCCGCCACCGTCTTTCAGCGCTGCGGCAGCCGCTGCCCCACCGCCACCGCCGCCTGCTGCGCTCGCTGCAGCTGCGGAACCTTGGCCGGAAGCACAGTTAGGTGCTGCACCAAGAGACGCTTCAAAGGAGATTGGATCGAGCTGAGTGCCAGGCTCATAGAACTCGGCGAAAGCCTTAGAACCAGCGTCGGTCAAGGTCACTGATGCCGTACCAGAAGCGCTGGAGTCGGAAACATTCAAGGAAGAGAAATTCAGCGACCCCAACGCGACACGACCGAAATCGGTCTTCTTGCCGGAGGTATCAGAGGACTGCACGTTGGCAACCAGGGAACCACTGCCACCATTGAACTGGATTTCCAGATTGGTGATGGTGAGGTTCAAAACTCCATTGTGGCCGGTGAACTGGATGCCGCCGCCGTAACCAATGGTGCCGCTCTTCGCACCGGGATCGACAGCGCCGCTCTTTCCGCTGAACTGGAATTTACCGCCAGAATGGCCAACCCCATTAAGCGTCCACTTGCCCTTAGCGATGGAACCGGTGATATAGGACTGGAAGGACTGCTTGATTCCCCACGCCGCCTTAGCGTTTTGGACACCACGCGCCGAGGAAGACGAACACACATCATTGCCGCCGCCAGCACCAGCAGCACCGCCTGCGGCACCACCGCCAGCAGCGCCGCCCCCACCAGAAGTAGCGCTAGCGCCACCTGCTGCGCCAGAGCCGCCGCCGGAAGTTCCGCCACCAGTAGCACCAGAACCACCGGCACCACTGGTACCGGATGCCCCACCTGAGGTGCCGGAACCGGAGTTACCGGAAGTGGTACCGCCGGAATTCCCAGAGCCGGAAGTGGTTCCGCCTGAGGTAGTGCCACCAGATGTGGTCTTGCCGTCGTTAGCGAAAGAATTGAGTTGCTTCTTGAATTCCTGGGCGTTGCCCATGAAGGTTGTCAGGCCGTTCATGGTGTCATTGGTTTCGGACAAAATGCCCATGATCTCTTTGTTCGCACCAGAGAATTCACCGGTGATCCGGCCGAGGCTGCGCGAACCGCCACCGCCAGTGCCGCCGGTGGAACCACCGCAGCTGCCGTCAAGCTTGACCGATCCAGAGGTTGGGTCCATGGCTTCGCCAGCGTTGTATTGCAGGAAGAGCTTAGCCCCGTCTGCCGTCAACGACGTATTTCCGGCCATATTGATGGAACCGGAGCCGGTATCAACCGGATTGCTGAGATTGATTGTGACCAATGGAGCGTCTTGGCCATTGATCGGTGCCCCCTTGCGGGTTTTATCCACCATGTCAGATTCATAAGACTGGTAGTCAGCCACGATTTGGGCGGTACTGCCTTGAACCACCAACTTGACGTCAGAAATCGTCATGTCGAGTAGCGGGCCGGAACCGTAATCGTGGCCTTTGAAGTTCAATGACCCCTGCAAGGGTATGGTAGCATTTGTGCCACCATCAATGGTTGCTTTGCCAGGGGTGAACACGAATGCGCCGTCGGCACCGGTTTCGCTACCGGTGAAACCGACGCCGGAACCAGTCCAGCTCCCCTTAGCAACTGGTCCTTTGATGTAGCTACGGAAGCTTTGTTTGATACCCCAATTGAAGGCGCACCCCTCTTGCGCGTGTGCCTGCGGAGCCAACGCCAACGGCAGCCCGACCAGTGCGGGCACGAAAAAGAGACCGACTGCGCGGCGTCGCAATGCATGCGATGAGTGTGCAGTAACCATAGGTTTAAACTCCAGTTTCCTAGTGTTTCAGAGGTTTCAAAGATTGCATACTATGCCGCAATCTCGAAAAGATGCTTAGGTAAAGCTTCACATACTTCGCCAAACATGTATAGGGTACACTTAGCTGTCTTGGAAACCTATTCTTTTGGAAAGTGACGTATTTCTCCATGTACTCTGGCAATACTAACGCCTTTTCCAACCTGTATCCGGATGTCGACCCCACCCAAGGATTACCCCTAACTAGGGCTGAACGCTTATCAATCGTCATCGCCGGAGGGGTGTTATCATTCGGCTTCCTTATAAGCGATATCGTTGTTGCTGGCGCCGGGCTCGGATTACTTTTGTTTTCCACAATCTATCCTTCGCAGAAAACTGCCCGGCGGATCCGTAAAGAAGCCCGCGACCGCTTCCCCCAGGAAGACTGGTCCGAATATCGGGCGTTACGCCGCCATAACCTCTCCTTGCTGATCAGCCTGTTCTGGATAGCGATCATCGCCATCAACGTTGCAACCTTCTGGTTCGCATTGGATCGATTCGGCATGCCCGCCGCCTACGGGGCTGCGGCGCTGACCGCGGTCCTGTTGTGGCTCATGCCTGGCATGAATCCCATGTGGGCGCATAAAAAATCACGCGAAGCAACCGTGGTGCTAACCCCACGCCCCGTACCGCCGACCAGGCCGCAAAGCCCGCCGCAGCAAACCGCCGAGGTTTTTGGGCCCGAAACACCCGCCCAACCGGAACCTGCGAGCGTCGACAAGCGTAACGACGCCGACACCGCAGCCGCTAACGAAGCTGCGCTTGACGACGCCCCCGCCGCATCTGAATCAAAACCGCCTGCGCAATCAGGCAACGCTTCCCCATCCTCAGCGGACACCGACACTTTCCCACGCCAAGACTAAACACCCCGCACAAGATGAATGGAATTATACGGAGCGAGATTTAGTTTTTAACCGAAATTATTCGCACGTGCCGGTAGCCGCCAGGTAGCATGAGCAGCATTATCCTCATTCCATATATATAAGGAGCACATTTGATGCTGGATACCTCGGGCACACTGTGCACAATCAACATCGGCGACTTCCATACCGAAGCGGGCGCCACCATTCCCGATGTGGTAGTCGCCTACCAAGCCTGGGGAGAATTTCGGGGCGACAACCTCATCCTCGTCGAACACGCGCTCACCGGCGATTCGAATGTCGCCGATTGGTGGCCAGACATCGTAGGCCCCGGCAAAGCACTCGATACCAATACGTTTTGCGTACTGTGCACCAATGCCCTGGGCGGCTGCATGGGAACCACCGGCCCGGCATCACTTGCACCAGATGGAAACCCGTGGGGTTCGCGGTTTCCGGCGGTGTCTATCCGCGATTTAGTCGCGGCGGAACAGCAATTCCTCGAACGTGTCGGCGTCACCGCAATCCACGCCGTGATCGGTGGTTCCATGGGTGGCGCAAGAACCCTGGAATGGACTTTGCTTTACCCCAAGCAGGTGACGGCAGCACTGGTCTTGGCGGTATCCGCCCGCGCCAGCGCTTGGCAGATAGGAATCCAAACCGCACAGATCAACGCGATCGAGCACGACCCGCATTGGAACAACGGCGACTATTACAATGGCACCGCACCGATGGCGGGATTAGCGGCAGCACGACGGATTGCGCACTTAACATATCGAGGCGAATTGGAAATCGATGAACGCTTCGGCACGTCCGCCCAGCCAGGCGAAAACCCACTAGGCACACACCGCAGCCCGACGCAGCGCTTCGCGGTACAAAGTTACCTGGACTATCAAGGAGTTAAGCTCACCCAACGGTTCGACGCGGGTTCTTATGTCGCATTGACGGAAGCGCTGAACCGGCACGATATCGGGCGTGGTCGGGGTGGTCTCAATAAAGCGCTCGCGTCCTCGACGGTACCAACCATGGTTGCCGGAGTGGATACCGATATTTTGTATCCGTACCACCAGCAGGAGCACCTCTCCCGGAATCTAGGGAAACTGCTGGCAATGGCGAAAATCTCGTCACCGGTAGGCCACGATGCTTTTCTAACCGAATCCCGCCAGGTAGATCGCATCATTCGCCACTTCTTGCTGCTGGCAGCGCATCAAGCCGAGGATGATGGAGTATTCATCAGCGATCGCGCGTAACGTCTATCAGCTGCCCAGCGAATCCACAGACGACGCTAAAAAGACCATCATTGCTCCGCCCAAGGCGGTGTAGGCCGCGTCGAAATGACGGGAACGAACCGCAAGCACCCACAGCACCTTGGAATCGCAGGTTAACCGCACCAGCGACAGCCACAACAACGCCGCACCTAAGGTGAAAGTGGCGCGGCGCCAGTGTTCGGTGAACGAAAACACGCCAGATGCAATCACCGCGATGACAAACACCACCATCGCGGCGTATTGCAGGCCACGGGGCACCACGGACGGTTTCAGATCCACATCGTGTGGATTGTCCAGTGGTGTAACGAGCTTTTGTGTCGTTTCCTCGCCCATTCTTCTAATTAATTCACGCCCGCCATGTGTTCAGCCCGTTCCACGACATTACGCACCAGGAAGGCACGGGTTAATGGGCCCACACCGCCCGGGTTTGGCGAAACGAATCCGGCCACGTCCCACACATCCGGGTGCACGTCGCCCAGCAGTTTTCCGTCGACTCGAGAAACCCCGACGTCCAAAACCGCGGCACCTGGTTTCACCATATCTGCGGTGAGCATGTGCCCCACCCCAGCGGCCGCAACGATAATGTCCGCGGCCAAGGTTTCGGCTTTAAGATCAACCGTTCCGGTATGACACAGCGTCACCGTGGCGTTTTCCGACCTGCGGGTGAGCATCAACCCGATGGGGCGGCCAACGGTCACACCCCGACCGATCACAACCACTTTCTTTCCGGCAGTCTCGACGCCGAACCGCCGCAGAAGATGAATGGCACCGTTAGGGGTGCACGGCAGCGGTGCGGGCTCGTTCAAAACCAATTTGCCCAGATTCACCGGATGCAACCCGTCCGCGTCCTTTTCTGGATCAATGCGTTCTAACACAGCGTTTTCGTCCAGATGCTTCGGCAGCGGCAATTGCACGATATAGCCGGTGCATTCCGGATCGGCGTTGAGTTCATCGATCACCTTATGCAGCTCTTCCTGACTGATATCAGCTGGCAGATCTTTACGGATCGATTTCACCCCAATCTGCTCGCAATCCCGATGCTTCATCTTGACATAGGAATGGCTCGCCGGGTCATCGCCGACCAACACGGTGGCCAGCCCAGGCGTGACTCCTTTTTCTTTGAGCGCAGCCACGCGCTGTGCCAAGTCGGTGAAAATCTCATCCCGATACAGATTGCCGTCAAGTTTGGTTGCAGTCATGCGGCAATTATCGCACGAAATCCTTCAAAAAGATCAGTTGGTGGTTTCGTCGTGCGCTACTAGAGCTTGGAATGCGACGTCGGCAAGCTCGATGCCTGCGCCGTCGTAAAGATTAACGCTAGCGTCAGCCCCCAGCTCCAGTAACTCCTTCGTCTTATAACTATATTTCGCAATGCCTGCGGTGACCATCGTACTTTCGCCATTATTGAGGGTCTGCAGCGCCCCCACATTGGATTCGTGGGACGGCATAGCCAGCACCAAAAGCTTCGGGCAATGCTCGGACTGTCGCAACCGGGACCACAGCTCCGGGTCAGTCGCATCACCGTGGAAAACCGTGTAACCGCGTTTGCGCATCAGCTCCACCCGTTTTTCGTCGAATTCCACCCCGGCGACCGTCATCCCGTATTTCTCAGTCAGCCGCAGATACGCGCCTGCCCCCACCCGGCCCATTCCCAGGACCAAGGCATCCACCCCGGCAATATCAAGCGGCCCCTCACCGGCGGCCAATTTACGCGGATCGCGATGCGGCAGCTTTGCCACGAGCGCCTCCATAATCGGGGCTACCCGAAGCTTCACCAGCGAACTAATAATGAAGCTGCCTGCGACCGCCACCGCCATGATTTGCACCCACTCACCCGCAATGATCCCCCGGGCAGCCGCGAGCGACGCGACGATCAGACCGAATTCCGAATAATTTGCCAAGAGCCCGGCGGTCAATACTGAGGTACGACGTGACATGCCAGCTTTATACAATAGGGCCAGGAAAATACCGAGTTTGGCCGGAAGCAACAACAATAAAATCCCCGCCGCGATGAAACCAGAAACGGTAGGTAGTCCGCCCAACCCAATGTCAATGAAGAAACCGACCAATAACAATTCGCGCACACTGACCAGCGCTTTATGCAGCCGCTTAGCAATTGGGTGACCGGCGATCACCAGACCCGCAATGAGCGACCCGAAGGAACCGGACAACCCCGCGAGTTCAAATAATGCATAGGCACCGACCGCGATAATGACACCGGCCAAGACCAGAAGTTCCGCCCGGTACACCCGATCCGGCAATCTCCCGATGAGCGGCCGGATCAGTGGTAACGCCAACAACACAATCGCCCATGGTTCCGGTGTTTTGCCAGAGAACAGCACCAGGAAAGAAACCGCGAAAATATCTTGCAGCACCAGCACGCCGATCGCGATGATACCCACCCGGGAGCGCATGCGACCCGATTCGTCCAAAACCGCAATCACGAACACCGTTGAGGAAAAGGAACTTGCGAACCCTAGCAATAAGAACCCACCCCACCCGGTTCCAATGAACGCCGAGAACGGCAGCAACGACAACGCTGCCAGTACCAGGGCAAATACAATCGTATTCAGCGCGGCCTGCCCAACAGCGGTGAACACCACCCGCACCCGAGTGATCATTTTTAAGTCCAAGTGTAAGCCGATGGTGAACAGCAGAACCGTCACCCCTACCTCGGCTAATTCCGCGATCGCGGGGAAGGTTGGCACGTTCGCCGCGCTGAGTCCGAAGCCCGCGGCTAAGAACCCCACCAACGGTGGTAAGCGAAGCGCGGAAGCGCTTAATCCCCCGATAATCGCGACAATGGCCGGCAACATGAATTCCTCTGGCATAAGTCCTAATCCTAGTGAGTAAAGTGTCAGATATGTCACTCATCAACGTCGTGTTCGACCAACCGTGTATCCCACCCAATACTGGCAACGCCATCAGAATGTGCGCCGGCTCCGGCGCTCATCTCCATTTATGCGGTCCCTTAGGCTTCGATTTAGCCGAAAAGAACCTCCGACGTGCAGGTTTGGATTACCACGACCTTGCCGAGGTCACCGTTCACGACAACCTTGACGCCTGTTTCGCTACCCTGCCGAATTCCCGCGTCTTTGCATTCACCGCGGCGGGCTCCGCGCATCACACCGATATTGAATATCAGCCCGGCGACATTTTATTGTTCGGCACCGAAACCACCGGGTTGGACGAGCACGCACTTCGCCATCCCCGCATCACCCAACAAATACGCATCCCCATGTTGGCCGGGCGTCGTTCCATGAATCTTTCCAACGCCGCATCGGTTGCAACCTATGAGGCATGGCGGCAATTTGGGTTTCCTGGTGCAGCGCCGCTTTCTTAACGCATTCACCTGATGATTTCGATGGCGCGGATATGGCTTTCCGCGCTACTCTCTGTATTAGCGCTCTGTGTAATAACCCTCTGTAAAAGCGGCAATTTGCGCTGCGGCGACACCCGACTCGACTTTTATCTTCCCTGGGCTACGATTCCAATCGCCGAACCGCGAAAAGGTCGAGTTAGCCCCAAAGATGCACACCGGATAGCCGCCCTGAACCAATCAGGTTTCCTCACCCTAAGCCCCATTCGTTCACACAGCCAGCACGCCATCAGCTAACCCAACTCGACTTTTATCTTCCCTGGGCTACGATTCCAATCGCCGAACCGTGAAAAGGTCGAGTTAGCCCCAAAGACGCACACCGGATACCCCGCAGCTACAGCACTAACGTGCTGTACGCCTGAAACATCACCCACAAATAGCAAATCAGCTAGTTGTGGTTAATCTAATAATCCCTCGCAATTGTTTCCCACCGTCTCCATAATGGGGGTTGAAGGATTACCTACCCTAATAACGTTAGGAGACACTGATGGCTACAGCGCCCCAGGATCGCGACGAAGCCCACTTGCAGGGACACTGGTTACTGGCGAAACTTGGCAAAAAAGTCCTGCGTCCAGGCGGCCGGAAATTAACCAATTGGCTCATTGACGCGGCGAACCCCACCGCGAAGCGGGTGGTGGAATTCGCTCCGGGGTTGGGAATAACAGCGGCCGAGATTTTAGACCGCAATCCCAGCGCCTATACCGGGGTGGATGAAAACCCGCAGGCAGTGACGGCCACCACCGTTTCAACCCAACATGCCCGATTGGGTATCCCCGCCGAAGTGATCACGGGCTCCGCCGCACAGACCGGGTTGGAGGATGAATGCGCGGACGTGGTCATTGGCGAAGCAATGCTGAGTATGCAGGGCGAGGCGGGAAAAACCGCCATCGTTTCCGAAGCTCACCGCATTCTTGCCCCAGGCGGACGCTACGCCATCCACGAATTAGCACTCACCCCGAATGATGTCCCGGATCAGATTGCGGATGAATTGCGTAAGTCGCTGGCCCGCGCCATCAAGGTCAATGCCCGGCCGCTAACCGCAACCGAATGGACCAAGCTGCTGGAAGATAATGGATTCACTGTGGTTTCTACCAAGGTGGCGGATATGGGGCTGCTCAAGCCTCAGCAAATGATCGACGACGAAGGATTCGGCGTGTTAAAGATCGTCTTCAATCTTTTGCGCAATCCTGAAGCGCGAGCCCGGGTTCTGGCCATGCGGAAGGTTTTCAGCGATAACGCCAACCACCTGGCAAGTATCGCCATTGTCGCGGAGAAAACCAGCTAGACCGTAGGGCTCTCATCGCTAATCGACGGGATGCTGTCGTGGATTCCGGCCCGATTGTCCACCTCCGCCATCAGGTGCCAGGCGTCGGAAAGCGTCAGATCCCGTCCGGTGAGTTTCACCGGGCCACGTACCAGGTGCATCCGCACGGTGGCTACTCCCACGAGCCGTTGGATTGGTCCGGTACGCACGGTGAGTTCTTGGATGTGGCGGCGAAACGCAATCGCCGCCTTTTTTCCTACCCGCCCCCGGTGTTCAATGGCGAGGGTTTCGGTGAGTTCGAACGCCTGCTTCGACCAGTCAACCGGCGACACCCACCTGGCGGTTTTGGGGCTTCGGTACTGGGGTTGTGCAGGGGTTTCGGGGTCGAGCTGGTATCCCATGAGGATGTCGCACAGCGCCATGGCGGTGTGTTTATCGCCTACCGGCAGCACGGTCATTCCGTCGAGACGTTCCCCGTAACCGGCCACCACCACTTGGACTCGCCACCAACCGAAGGGCCGCCACAACGCTGGTTTTTTCATAGAAACTGCGTGCGCGCGTCGAATGTCGAGGGTCTTTCGTTGCAGGTTCGCCAGCCCGTAGGACACATTGATCGTGTCGCCCACCTGACGCGCGGTGAAACGAAATGATCCGTCGATGGTGCGCCAAATATTAGGGATGGTGCCCAGGAAGATCGGTAAAAGCGTCGCCACAGATAACTCGAAGCCGACCGTCAATAGCACCGACGCAAGGGAGATCACGGCCGATATGCTGCACATGGAGGACACGAGGGTGCGCCATACCGGAATGGGGTGAACAATAACCTGACCGGCTTCTTCCTCACCGAGGAGGCGTTCTTTCAGGCGCTGCGCTACCGGCCGCCGCAGGTAGCCGATTTCAATGCGGGAATTGTGCCCGCCTGCGGTTTCAATGCGCACCGCGGCCAGCCCGAAAATCCGGGCGTGAAATGGCTGCACCACATCGATGGCTTGGGTGCGGTCTAGCCTGGCGCTTCGGATTTTTTGGTTGAACACCCCGCGTCGAAAAGTAACGTCGTGGTCGGTGACCGTATAGCTGGTTGCTTTCCACCACCAGATGGACGCTGCCCCGCCAATGGCCACGATCGCCGCGATGATTCCAAGCGCTTGGAGCGTTTCGGTCATATCGGAGGACAATAGTTTACGGATCAGCTCGACTGTCTGTTCCCCGAAGGTGGTGACAGCGAATAATCCCAGCGCGAAGATCACGCTCCAGGCGCGAAGAACCGGGGTGAGAAAATGAACTCGTTGTTTATCCTCGGTCACAGGTCGATCATCTTCTCCTTTGCGCGCTGGGCGACGCGTTGCCGGAGCTCGTCGGCAAGCTGCGCATCCAGTCCACGCACGCTGGCGTCGACGGTGGCCGAGGCAGTATTGAGTTTCAGGGTTTTGAGGTTGTACATGCGTTCAAACGGGCCTTGGGTGACGTCAACGTACTGTACCCTGCCGTATGGAACAACGGTGAAGGTATGCCACAGTTTTCCCTTGCTCAGCAGCAGATTATCTTCGGTCTCAAGCCAGCCGAGTCGTTCTACCTGTTTGGGAATCAACCAGGCCTGCCATGTGCTTAGCAGCATAAACCCAGCGGCCACGTACCAGCCCCACCATAGATTGGTGTCTAAAAGTGCACCCACCGCGAATAATAGGGCGGGGAGTACGTACCACGGCAGTCGGGTGAAGTACCGAACTTTGGTTAAATCGGGCGACACTGGGTGTAATTGTTGTTCCATAGCAGTACTTACTTTAACTTAACGGAAATCTCGGGAGCGAAGGTTCAAGAGTTTTCCGATGTTCAGCTCCGTTAATTGATCGGCGGTAATCGACGCCACCCCGTTTGCATTGTGGACAATTCCGCGCACTTTCAGCACCGTGGCGGTACGGGCGATCTTCTTCTGGCGTTGCCATAACCCGTGGCTGAGCACGATATTCATCAAGCCGGTTTCGTCCTCCATACCTAAAAACGTCACTTTTCCGGCGGTCTGCGGACGCTGCCGATGAGTCACGACGCCTGCCACGTAAATGCGGGTGCCATCCGCCACCGAAAGCAATTGCTCCGCCGGAACTACGCCTTGTTCCGCTAACGTTTCGCGCAAAAACTCCATGGGTTGTTTATCGTGGCTCACCCCGGTTGTGGCGATGTCGTGAACCAACAGTTCAAAGGCATTCATGCCCGGCAAAGTGGGGGCCTGCACCACGGATAGTCCGGGCAACATGTCTGCCCGTTCGGTGGCGGCTATCCCCGCCTGCCACAACGCTTGTCGACGATCCACGCCCAAGCATTCCAACGCCCCTGCCCGCGCCAGCGCCTCAAGCTGCGCCACATTCACACCCACTTTTCGCACGATATCGGCAATATCTGTGTAGGGGGCATACTGGACGAGCTCTTTGCAACAAGAAATTCCGTTCACCAGGTTCAAACCCAACCGGATGGCGGATGTGCCATCGGCAGCGGTTTCAATGCTAGCCTCTACTTCAGAATCGTTAATGCTTATCGGCAGCACTTTCACCCCGTGCCGCCGGGCGTCGGCAAGAAGCGACTGCGGCGAATAGAACCCCATCGGCTGTGCTCGCAGCAACCCCACGCAAAATTCGGCAGGATAATGCAATTTAAACCAGGCGGAGAAAAACACCAGTGATGCAAAAGACTGGGAATGGGATTCGGGGAAACCATAGGCTGCAAACGCAATGATCTTGTTCCATAAACTGTCAGCAATATCACCGACGATCCCGCTGGTTTCCGCAAGCCCGGTAAAAAACCGCGCTTTCATCCGCGCCATGCGTTCCGGTGAGCGTTTGGAACCCATCGCACGCCGCAGCTCATCGGCTTCGCCGCCAGAAAACCCCGCCGCGTCGACCGCCACTTGCATTAATTGCTCTTGAAACAGCGGTACCCCTAGCGTTTTTGCCAATGATTTTTCCAGAATCGGGTGTTCAAAGGTGATTGGTTCCTCGCCACTGCGCCGCCGCAGGTACGGATGGACACTGCCGCCTTGGATCGGGCCCGGCCGAATCAGGGCCACTTCCACCACCAGATCGAAAAAGCACGCGGGTTTCATTCGGGGCAAGGTGGATAGTTGTGCGCGTGATTCCACTTGGAAGACCCCGATCGCATCGCCAGCGCTGAGCATTTCATATACCGCAGCCTCGGAGGTATCGAGCTCCCATAATTCCACCGTTTTTCCGGTGGTTTCCGCCACCAGATCGATCATGTGATGCAGTGCTTCCAACATGCCCAAACCCAAGAGGTCGAATTTCACCAGCCCGGCTGCGGCACATCCTTCTTTATCCCATTGGATGACGCTGCGGTCTTCCTTACGTGCCCATTCGATGGGGACGACTTCCGCAACTTCGCGGTCACACATGACCATGCCGCCGGAGTGAATGCCAAGGTGACGCGGATGACCACGCAGTTTCGCCGCCAACCTTTCGACGTCGACAGGCGGCGTTAGCCCACGCGACCAGCTATCAATCACTCCTTGCGGGTAGCCCAACGCCCGCGCCGCATCGCGGATTGCGCCTTTTTTGCGGTAAGTAATCACATTGGCAACCTGGGCGGCGTTTTTCCGGCCGTATTTTTGGTACACGTATTGGATTACTTCCTCCCGGCGGCCCGATTCGAAATCAATGTCAATATCCGGCGGCCCTTCCCTCTCTGGCGATAAAAACCGCTCAAAGAGCAGTCCCGCACTGATGGGTTCAACATTGGTTATCCCCAACGCGAAACACACAGCGGAATTTGCGGCCGATCCGCGCCCCTGACACAAAATATTGTTGTCCTTGGCAAAATCCACCAAATCACTGACGATGAGAAAATATCCAGGAAATCCCAGCTGGTTAATGATCGATAATTCATATTCGACCTGGTTACGCGCCCGGTCCACGAGCTCTCGGGGGCGGTTTGCATAGCGGTGCTTAAATCTGCGCCACACGGTTTCCGCCAACCAGCTGGCTTCGTCGTGGCCTGCTGGCACGTCCCAATTGGGCAACTGTGGGGCCACGAGTTCAAGACCGAAGGCGCATTCCTCGGCCACCGCCACCGCCTGGTCCAGAAGATTTTTCCTTGGCTCACCCACCGCGCGCAGCACGACGTCGCCGCTGCGTAACCAGGTAGCCCCCATGGGATGCAGCTGCCCACAGGCCCCGGCCACGCAGCTTTTCGACGCCAACGCCTGCTTGGCTTGCGCTACGTCGACGTCCTCCCGGTAGGCGGCACACGCGCGGGTTGTCGCGACCCCTTTGAGCTGCGGGATGCGGGCGATGATCGCGTCCGCCTGTTCAAAATTATCCGCATCCTCCGGGCACATTCCCACAACATATTCCACCAAAACATCCGTGGCCCCAAAAGCCGCGACCACCTGGTCGATCCGCTCAAACCATTCCGGGCCAGCCAACACATAGCAGCTTCCGGCTAGTTGGTGGGCGATGGAATCCAACGGCGGATACCGCACCGTGTCTTTGTCACCGCATAATTGGGCTTGGGTAATCAATTTCGATAGGTTTCGATACCCCGTGGGGTTTTTACATAACACCGGCAAGACCGCATGGTCTAGTGAAAGCTCCGCCCCAAAAACGGTGTTCAGACCGTATTTATCCGCAGCTTCACTGGCCGCCACCACGCCATAAAAACCATCTCTATCCAGTAGCGACAGTGCCGTTAGCCCGCATTCCACCGCGGCCCGCGCCATGCGCTCCGGTTCGGCGGCTCCCCGTAAAAAGTTGTAACTACTGGCGCCATGCAATTCAACAAACGGCTGCCGTGAATAATATCGAACATATTTAGCCGCATCACCACCACCTGCAACTTCCCCCAGATGATTAAGGGGACGCAATTCAGGGGTCTTCTTGCCGGATAAAATGCGCTCCAGGCGCGCCCAACTCAGCGCCGCACCGCGAAAACCGAGCCCATGAGTCGCATTCCATTCCATGCCACCAATCTAGCAATTTTTAGAACATCTGTGCCAGAATTTTATGCGCAATAACTAGACCAAGCTGTACATGTTTTAAATACTGCGCTAGGGTCTCCACTAGGTTTTTGTCTTGAATGTGCTGCACCGCAGTCCCACGGACATTTAAAAGCCCATAGTAGTTACAGCCAGCATCATAACTTGTACTTGTTAAGGAATATCATGACCCGTCGCATCAATCGCCTCGTTGCAGCAGTAGCGGCCGCAACCCTTGCCGCTACCGGATTAGCCGCTTGTTCCAATTCGGATTCCGGCTCCGATGCCAGCGGAAACACCACCATCCGGATTGGCACCACCGATTCGACCAAGAAAGCATGGCAGGCCTTCGAGGAAATCGCCGCTAAAAACGGCATCACCCTCGATATCACCAATTTCTCGGATTATTCCACCCCTAATATCGCGCTTTCTCAGGACCAGATTGACGTCAACCTGTTCCAGCACTTGAAGTTCTTAGCGGAATACAACGTGGGCAATAACGCCGATTTGACCCCGGTTGCCGCTACCGAGATCGTGCCGCTGGCATTGTTCTGGAAAGACCACAGCTCCATTGATGGCATTGAAGGGGAATCCGTCGCGGTTCCTAATGACCCGTCGAATTTAGGCCGCGCCATCAACGTTCTGGTTCAGGCTAAGTTGATCACCCTTAAGCCGGAGGCTCAAGGTTTGGTCACCCCGACCGAAGCCGATATTGATACCGAAAAGTCCAAGGTGACCATCACCGCTGTTGATGCGGCGCAAACCACCGTCGCATACGGCGAAGGCAAGCCAGCGATCATCAATAACTCCTTCCTGGATCGGGCAGGTATCGATCCGAAGCTCGCCGTATTCCAAGATGACCCGGAGTCCAAAGAGGCTGAACCGTATATCAACGCTTTCGTGGTCAAGGCTGAAGACAAGGACGATCCGAACATCGCAAAGCTCGGCGAATTGTGGCATTCCAAGGAAGTCCAGGATGCTATCGCCGAGGATTCCAAGGGAACCTCGGTGGCCGTTCAGCGCACCCAGGCTGAGCTGCAAGAGATCCTCGATCGCCTGGAAGAGCAAACCAAGTAATCACGTGCTGTAACTGTATGCATACCCTCCGCCCCACTGGTTGGTTTCACCCCAGTTGGGGCGTTGGGTTTTGATTCACGCATTTTAAACGTCAAACACAGAGTCAAACACAGAAAAGAAGAGTTCTCGTGAGCGGAACACGCATTGAGTTTAACAACCTCACCAAGGTGTTTAACGCAAAGAAAAAAGGCGCCACCACCGTCACCGCCTTAGACAACGTCACGCTATCCGTTGAGCCAGGTGAGATCATCGGCATCATCGGCTATTCCGGCGCAGGTAAATCAACATTGGTGCGCATGATTAACGGGTTGGATTCCCCCACCTCCGGCGACCTTCTGCTCGACGGCACCAATATTGTTGGCATGTCCGAGGCGCAGCTGAGGCAGCAGCGCCGCAACATCGGCATGATTTTCCAGCAGTTTAACCTCATGAATTCCCGCACCGCCGCCGGCAATGTGGAATATCCGCTCCGGCTCGCGGGAATGCCGAAGCCCGAGCGGAAGAAGCGGGTTCAGGAATTACTTGAATTCGTGGGCCTTGGCGATCGCGGGAAGAACTACCCGGAGCAGCTATCCGGCGGGCAGAAGCAGCGGGTGGGCATTGCCCGAGCGTTGGCGACCAATCCGGCACTTTTGCTTGCCGACGAGGCCACCTCCGCCCTCGACCCGGAAACCACCCACGAAGTGCTCAATTTGCTGCGCAAGGTCAATGATGAGCTCGGCATCACCATCGTGGTGATCACCCACGAGATGGATGTGGTGCGATCCATCGCCGATAAAGTCGCGGTGATGGAAGCCGGAAAAGTTGTGGAATACGGCACCACCTACGAGGTCTTTTCCAACCCGCAGACCCCGGTTGCCCGGCGATTCGTCGCCACCTCTTTGCGCAATACCCCTGACCTCATTGAGGCGGAGGAACTCCTCGCCCACGATGGTCGACTGTTTACCGTGAACCTCACCGAGAATTCGGGTTTCTTCGCAGCTGCGGCTCAAGCGCGGGAGGCAGGTGCCCGTATCGGTATCGTGCACGGTGGCATCACCACGTTGCAGCATCAGTCTTTTGGAAAGGTTACCGTCCGCCTGTCCGGCCCGGACGAGGCCATTGATGGTTTTTATAACCGCCTAAATCAGACCACCGAGATCAAGGAGATTCTCCGATGACCGTTCACACTCTTGCGGCGGATTGGTCGCGGCTTTCTGACACTTTCACCGCCGCTATCATTGACACCTTCGTCATGGTCAGCATCACCATGATAATCGGCGGCCTGGCCGGATTAGCCTTAGGCATTTTGCTTTACACCACCCGCAAAGGCGGAATCCTGGAAAACCGGGTAGTCTTCGGATTTCTAAACCTCCTGGTCAATTTCGTCCGACCAATTCCGTTTATCATTTTGCTCATCACATTCGGCCCATTAACGGTGCTGGTAGTTGGCACCCAGATTGGCCGGGAAGCAGCGATTTTCGGCATGTCGATTGCCGCAACCTTCGGCGTGGCACGCATCGTGGAGCAAAACCTAGTCACCATCGATCCGGGCGTCATTGAGGCGGCGCGGGCGATGGGTGCAAACCCGTGGCAGATCATCACCACGGTGATAATCCCTGAGGCGCTGGGCCCGCTGGTTTTGGGCTATACCTTCATCTTCATTGCCGTGGTCGATATGACCGCAATGGCTGGCTACATCGGCGGTGGTGGCTTGGGTGACTTCGCCATCGTCTATGGTTATCGCGCCTACGATTGGGAAGTAACCTATGTCGCAACCTTGGTGATTATCGTGATCGTGCAATTCGCCCAACTCTTCGGCAATTGGCTGTCGAAGAAGATCATGCGACGCTAACCCCACAGCGGCTTTAACGGCCGCTGTTTTGCTTTTCGACGCCTTTCTACCCCGTCGGTTATGCTGCTTTGGTTGTGTGGTTGGTGAGGATTCTGGTGATGTCGG
>NZ_JAUNKC010000038.1 GCF_030532965.1 Corynebacterium sp. | reverse complement strand
TACTCATGAATCCTTCCTAGAAACCACTCACAAGTAGTCTGACAATTATTGGCTCACGGTAGTTAGTGGCGATGATAAACCGTGGCTCGTATTTCGTGACGTATTGTTCGGTACTTAAGTTGATGAGAACCTCAAGCGTGTTGTCAGATTCTGGATCTAGCTCGTGGAAATACACATCTTTTTTCAATGCGACTTCATGATCCGGGTCGGCGGCGACATTGAGTGCGCCTGTGCGCAACCGGGTGATGGTGCTTTTAGGTTTGCCGTAGACACCAAGGAGGTCGAAAATAAACTCCCGGTCATAGCTTTCGCGGTTACCGAGAGATTGAATTCGCTCATCAATTGCTTTCAAATTCAGTCGTGCCACGTATACAACCCTTCGGTGTAGAACCCCATCTGTATTTTTGAACGTATCCTTTGTAAGAATATCCCAAGGAAGCCCAAAAAAGGATTCTAATCAGCCCCATCTGATTCAGGTTTAGTTTTAGGAAAACGGGTGGCTAAAACTATGACCTTTGAGGGGGCTTTTTCCGCATGTTTAACGTGGCATACTATTTTCTAAACATCTGCGATCTGTAGTTTCGGCCTATACGCGGTGGTTTATCGGCAGCTAGTTGTTGCTGATGCTGCCTTAACTTCTGCTTGCACCCGCCTTCAACCCGCCCACATGCACAGATAGTCCCGTGATCGGACCTGCGGTGAGTGCCAGCCAGCTGGCCGTGGATAGTTCCAGTGGGGAGCTGAGAATCAGTGTCGCTACTATTGTCGCTGTGATCCAGCCGAGCAGATACACCCGGTGCTGTTCGACAGCCATGGTGGCAGCACCGGTGACCATGAGCGATGCGGTGCAGGCGGCACCGAGGGTCAACAGCGCAAGCAGCAAGGCCGGGGTGGTGTAGGAGGGTCCTAGGATCGTGACCATGAGCCAGGGACCGATAAGCCATGCGGCAGCGGCACCAACAATGCCGACGAGCCAGATCAGAGCCAATGGTTGGATCAGTGCGCGCCGGGGGTGGGTGGCGTGGTGGACGAAGCGCACGATGATCGCGGAGAGGAATTGTTGCAGCGGCACCAGGATGGGGGCGCGGGTGAGGGTGACGGCGTACACCACGACGGCGGTGCTCACTGGCGCGTGGCGATCAGCGCCGTGGGTGAGTTGCACGAGGGTGGGGAATCCGGTGATGAGGATGGCGCTGGCGCCGGAGGCGGCGATGGCGTAGCCCAGGCGGGTGAGGAATTGCCGCGTGGGGACGTCGGCATTGAGTCGGAGGCTGGCGCGCACGGGGGCGCTGAGAAGCACCAGTATCAGCCACGACCCGGCGCCCAGCACGGTGATGACGAGGAAAGCGACTAGTTTCCAGCCGAAAAGCCAGGCGACGATGGCGAGTATCATGCGGGAGGCGGTGTCGAGTGTTATCAGTACCGCGTAGCGTGACCACAGGCCCGCGCCGGAGAGCAGGCCGGCGACGGCGGCTTGGATGGCGTAGCTGCCTAAGCCGAGCGCCATGAGTCCCACCGCTATCCCGGCGGAATCCGAGACGATGCGGCCGACCCAGAGCGGGCCGGATGCGGCGGCGAGGATGGTGGTGATGAGCCCAAGCCAGGCGGCGATGACGATGGGGCGTGCCAGTGGGGTGGCAGCTGAGTCAGAACCAGGGGAGAGGGTGCCGTGCTTTTTCGCGGCGGCAACCGCGCGGGTGGTTTCTTGGGTGATGCCGGTGAGAAACCCGGTGGCGGCGAAGAAGAGCCCCCAGTAGGCGGCGAATTCCGTGGTTAGGGTGGTGTCGGTGCCGAATGCGCGGGCGGCGAGGATGACGACAACGAACCCGGAGATGCCAGCGATGATGGTGGCGATCGTCATGTATTTCATTGCTTAAGCTCCGGGAGTGGGGTTTCATATAGCCACGTATGCCACAGTGCATCGAGGGCGGCCGGGTCGATGCGGGCGTTGGTGCAGGCGGTGTAGGCGGCGTGGCGTAAATCCATCGGCTCAACCACTGAATGTCGCCCCGCCGCGCAGTAGCGGTGCAGCATGGAGAAGAATTCTTCGTCGCCAAGCAATTCGCGCAGGCTATGGACGACTAGTGCGCCGCGTTTATACACCCGGTCGTCGAACATGTCTTTCGGTCCCGGGTTTGCAAGCAGGAGGTCTTGCGGTAGCGCGCGGAGTTTCTCGTAGTGTTCCCGGGCGGATTGGGCTGCTGGTTTTGCCGCGGAGTGTTCAAACCACAGCCATTCGGCGTAGCAGGCGAAGCCTTCGTTGAGCCAAATGTCTTCCCATTGCGCCAATCCCAGGGAATTGCCGAACCATTGGTGGGAGAGCTCATGGGCGATGAGGCGTTCCCATTTTTTATCGCCCGCGATGTGGTTTGCGCCGAAACTGGAAAGCCCTTGGGCTTCGAGCGGGATCTCTAGGTCGTCTTCGGTGATTACCACCGAGTAGGAGTCGAAGGGGTAGGGGCCGAAGAGTTTTTCGTATAGTTCCAGCATGCGGGCCTGGTCGGCGAATTCATGGTGGAAGTTGTCGATTAAATTCCGGGGCACGTAGGCGTGGATCGGTACCCGGCTACCAGGGATGGTGATGTGGGCGTAGTCGCCGACGTGGATCGCCGCGAGGTACGCCGCCATGGGCGCGTCCGTTCGGTAGCGCCACCGGGTGTGCGCGCCAGTGGACGTACTGGCTATGAGTTTTCCGTTAGCCACCACGGTGTATGCCTTCGGCGCGGTGATCGTGAAATCGAAGTGGGCTTTTTCGTCCGGGGTGTCGTCGCAAGGGAACCAGCTGCGCGCGCCACACGGTTGGCTGGCCACCAGCGACCCGTTCGATAGTTCCTCCCACCCAATCTCGCCCCACACCGAGGGCACGGGCCGGGGGTTTCCCTGGTAGCGGATGGTGATGGTGAATTCGTGATCGACCGGGATGGCCTCGGTAAAAGTGATGCGGAGTTTGTCGTGGGCGTGCCGGAACCGCGCGACGGACACGTCGTGGCCGCTGGTGCCGCGTGCGGTCACCGATCGCACCTTGAGCGTGTCCGATAAATCCAGCGACAGTGTTTTCAGCGGCAGGTAGTTATCGACGTCGCAGGTGACCTGCCCGGTTAAATGATTCGGGCCGACCCGGTAATCCAGGTCAAGCTCGTAGCGGCGAATGTGAAACCCCAGGTTGAAATCAATTCCCGTGTAAGCGTCACGGGTCCCTGGGATTGGGGTGGAACGAAGCGCTGAACTTTTCATACTGGTTGTCTAGTGTACAAGTTGGTACAACCAGTTATAGACCAACGCCTCCACGGTCGCCGTTTGATCGTTATCGGCAGCACCCGCGTGGCCACCCTCGCTGTTTTCGTAATAATCCACCGGCTGCCCAGCCGCCGCCAAGGCACGCGCAAATAGCCGCGCATGCGCCGGATGCACCCGGTCGTCGCGGGTAGAGGTAGTAATTAACGCCGGGGGATACTGCCTATCTGCCCGCTTGTCGACGTTATGAAGCGGCGAATACTTCTCTAACACCGCCCGCTCCGCAGCCACCGCAGGATCGCCATATTCCGCCATCCAACTCGCACCGGCTGACCAGGTGTGATAGCGCAGCATATCGCACAGCGGCACCTGGATCACCGCCGCAGCGAATAACTCCGGATAGCTGGTCAGCGCCACCGCACCTAATAACCCGCCATTAGAACCACCCCGGATCGCCACGTGGTCGCTGCGCGCGTAGCCACGAGCCACAATATCGCGCAGCACCGCCTGGTGATCCTCAAAGACCCGCATCCTATTCGTCTTCGTCGCCTGCTCATGCCACTTCGGTCCGTATTCGCCACCGCCCCGCAGATTCGCCTGAACATAGAAGAATCCGCGTTCCAACCACGCCAACCCGCGAATCGCCGAGTAGCCAGGAACCAGCGACACCTCAAAGCCACCGTAGGCATAGACCAACGTTGGGCGTGGGCGCGTGGCGGAAAAATCACCAGTAATGAAATACGGAACTTTGGTGCCGTCGGCGGAAACCGCATAATGCTGCCGGGTGGAAAGCCCGGTGGCGTCGAAAAGCGACGGCGCGCTACGCACCGGTGTAAGCTCATCCGTCAACCGGTACAACGTGTCTGGCTGGACGAAACTGGACGCCCGAATCCACACTTCATGAGAAAACGGATCGGTGGCCACCACCTGCGCGGTGACGTCGTCAGGCAACGGAACCGGTACAAACGGCTGATCCCAACTCCCTAGCGGCAGGCGAAGAATCTTACTCGTCACATCGGATAAGACGGTGATAAAAACCTCCGACTTACTTAAACTAATCGACTGCAGACTAGAAGACTCATCCGGACTAAACAACACCGAAAACTCGCGCTGACCAGCCAAAAACTCGGCGCAGCCCATAACCCCCAACCCGCCCGGGGCAATACCGGCGAAACCCGAGCGCGGCAACACAAACAAGAAACCACGCGCGACAAAAACCTCGCAGTCCTCCGGAACCTCAATTTGCGTCAACCCGGAATCCGTCTCGATGAATGTCTGCTTCCGATAAAAATCCAACACCCGAGTGACAAACTTATTTCGGAAATCCGGGTGCGTATCCGCCCACGCCTGCACCATCATGTCATCGACAGAACCTGCGAAAAACTCCGCAGACTGGGCAAGCGGCTCACCCCGACGCCACAGGTGGGCGCGCGCCGGGTAACCCGAGGTGGTTAGCGCGCCGTCGCCGAAATCGGTACACACCAAGACCGTATCCAAGTCCACCCAACTGATCTGGGTTTTCGCCTCGGCTACCCAGAACCCATCTGCGATGAAGCTCAAAGTGCCCAGGTCGAATTCCCGAATCTCCACCGCATCGGCCCCGCCGCGGGATAATTCCACCAACGCCCGATCCTGCTCCAGGCGAACGTGTGCGCCCTTCCACACCCAGTTTTCGTCCTCGCGGGCGGCTAGTGCATCGATGTCGAGCAATACCTCCCAATCGGTGTCATCGCCAAGGTAACTGTCAAGCGTCGTGCGGCGCCACAACCCGCGTGGGTGATCCGCATCGCGCCAGAAGTTATAGAGAAACTCGCCTCGGCGGGTGACATAGGCAATGCGGTCGTCGGTGTCCAGTACCGTGCGGATTCGGTGCTTAAGCTCGGGGTCGATGATCGCAGCAGTTTCCGTCGACCATGTGTTGGCCCACTCCAACGCCGCAGGGGATTCGATCGGCTCCAACGCTTCCGGTTCGATGAGGTGATACTGCATGGGAATCCTTCGGGGTTGGTGTGACGGCGGGCAGTGCGCCGGGTGGTTCTGGTGCTAGTGCGGCACACGTTACGGGCGTGGGTTATTGCACCTGGTATTTGCACATGGTGTTGCACGCTTAAGCATACGGTGGGGTTTACCAAGGGTAAAACCCTGCAAAAATTTAAGAATTAAACGCTCGCTCAAAGGTCGGCCATGAATCCCGCAGATCCTGCTTCCAATAGCCCCACGAATGCGTGCCTGTATTGCGCATATTGAACGTGGCTGGGATATTCAAGGACTCAAGCTTCTTCTTAAAATCGTGGGTGCATTGATTCGTGGCTGCCTCAATAGCCCCACCGCTGGTTGTGCTGATCGTCGCGGACATGGAGGCAATGAACGGATCGACACCACGCAATCTGGAACCATTCGGCATATCGGCTTCGCCACCGAGACCGCTGCCGTTGGATACGTAAATCTCCGTATTACGCAAGCTCTCGGCGTTGATGAGTGCATCGTTGTAGTGCCACAACGGGCCACCCCACGCACCCCACATTTGCTCAATGGTTGCGGCACCACGCTGCAACGTCAACGCGATATAGGCGGTAGGCGCTGGCTTCGAGGAAGCATAGCAACCGGAAAAAGCGCCAACGGCATCGTAGAAACCTGGATTATGCTCGGCCAATAACACGGAACTGGTCGCCGACATAGACATGCCCGCAATGGCGCGTTTGCCGTTCGCCTTGAGTTCTTTTTCCATCGGGCCGGGCAGTTCCTTGGTCAGGAATGTCTCCCACATTTGCTTCCCGCCCAGTGCGGCGTTTTCCGATACCCAATCCGAGTAATACGAGAATTTACCGGTCATGGGGATCACCACATTGACGTTCTTTTCCCGATAAAAATCTAAAACGTCGGTCTGCATGAGCCAGTTCGCATCGCCCTCGCCGCCGTCACCGCCATTAAGCAGGTAAATAATGGGACGATTCGGCTCCGCAGCCCTAATGACCACCAGCGGTATCTCCCGGTTATTCATCGCAGGCGAGGTCGCCCACATTTCCTCCACTCGCTCGCCGCTGACATTTGCGCGCCATTTCAGTTGCTGCTCGGGGTACTTCGCCCCGGAGATTGTCGCTAGCGGGGTGTCGCCCGCAACTTGTGCTGGTGTGACTTCGGCGCTGTGGGCAATCGGGGCGGTGCAGATGGCGGCCGCGCAAAGCCCAGCCAGCGTTGTTGCTAATCGAGTGAACTTCATCAGTGGCAGATTCCTCAAGTGAAACAAAATGGATCAGGTATGCAAAACAAAACGTGCATATATGTAATCGATAGGCTAGATGAATGTGTTAGCGCTCTATCCATTATCAACTATAAGGATCGGCCACGATCTGGGCGCTATTTTATGCAAATAACGTTATGCAATTGTTGCGGGTTCCCGCCGAAGTTTTTGCTTGTCGACGAATGCGTGGCAGCAGTGTTTCTGGTGCCCTTTAGATGGGCGGAAAGATTGGTATTGAAGGTTCTCTGAAATGCGAGACTGCGGGTAATGCGCTGAGCGAATAGTGCATTGACATGGCTTTTCCGCAATATTTTCGAAGGCCCTGTTTCGTGAAACCGGCTGTAAAACGGCGGTCAGCTCGGGTGGAAAATCCCCAACTCGACTTTTGCGTTTCTTAGTCCACAAAATGAACCACCATACCGCGGAAAGGTCGAGTTGCTCTTAGCGCCTTGCATCAATGACGCGCTATACCGCAGTTTTGAGATGCTGGCCGTCCGCAACCACCCGCAGGAATACGCCAGAAAGTGCATCACCAAAGAACCTCATCCCAAGAAGTCAAAATGATTCCTGCCATACGCCTTCAACTAAGCGAGAGTTTCCACACGAACCTGTTCTCGGAGACTGCCAACATGTGAGAACTTAACCCAACTCGACTTTTGCGTTCCTTAGTCTATGAAATGAACCACCAAACCGCGGAAAGGTCGAGTTGCCCTTTGGTGGCCTGGACCGCCTGCCTTTTTTCAGGGGCTGATTTCTAATGGTGCGGCCCTATAACTTCAGCGCTCAAGTGCGGAAAGTGAGGAATTAGAAGTTGGTGTTTTCCACATGTCAGGATTGTTGATTTGTTTGTGGCTTTGAGATCGTCGTAAAGCTCACCGACAAAAGACGCCGGAAAACGCTACGAGTCCGCACCCAGACCTTTCGGTGTTGGGTGCGGACTCGTGTGAAGCGTGTGTTATTTAAGAATTGAAGCTTGCTTCAAATACTGGCCACGAGTGGCGCAGGTCTTCCTGCCAGTATCCCCATGAGTGGGTGCCAGTGTTGCGCATATTGAAGTGAGCTGGAATCTGGAGAGAATCTAGCTTCTTCTTAAAGTCGTGAGTGCACTGGTTTGTGGCTGCTTCAATGGCGCCACCCTCAACAGTGGTAGCGGTAGCGGCGATAGAAGCGATTGCTGGATCGACGCCACGCAGACGTGGGCCGCCCGGCATATCCCATTCGCCAGCAAGGCCGCTGCCGTTGGAGACGTAGATCGCGGTGTTGCGCAGGCCTTCCGCCTGAGTGAGCACATCGTTGTGGTGCCACTGCGGTCCACCCCACTTGCCCCACATCTGTTCAATGGTCGCGCCGCCGCGTTGCAGGGTCAATGCGATATAGGCGGTTGGTGCGGGCTTCGCGGAGGCATAGCAACCCGAGAAAGAGCCGATGGCGTCGTAGAAGCCAGGGTTGTGTGCAGCCAAGAGTGCGGAGCTGGTTGCGGACATCGACATGCCGGCGATGGCACGTTTGCCGTTGGCCTTGAGTTCCTTCTCAATTGGCCCTGGAAGTTCCCTGGTGAGGAACGTTTCCCACATTTGCTTACCGCCCAACCCGGCATTTTCGGATACCCAGTCGGTGTAATAGGAGAACTTGCCGGACATAGGGATGACGACGTTGACGTTCTTTTCCTTATAGAAATCGATAACGTCGGTCTGCATGATCCAGTTCGCGCGACCTTCACCGCCGTCGCCGCCGTTGAGCAGGTAAATGGTGGGGCGATTGGCTTCCGTAGCCTTGATGATAACCAGCGGAACCTCACGGTTGTTCATCGCTGGCGAGGTAGCCCACATTTCCACAACGCGATCGCCATCGACCTTTTCGCGCCACCGGAGAGATTCGCCATTGGTGTCTTTCGGCCCTGAGATGACCGAAACTGGTGCATCCCCAGAAAGCTGTTGCGGGGTTACATTTGCGGCGTGTGCAGGCAGCGCGCTGGCGAAAATTGTCAGGCTTGCTACGGTCGCCAGTATCCGACGGGTGATCTTCATAAGCGTAGATTTCCTATAAGTCTTACAAATGGTTGCTATAAAGCACTAACCACTCCATCGGGTGGCGGGCTCAATGTGTTAGCACGGAGTTCAAGAAAAATGATAGAGCAACCACGTCGCAATATCTAGCGAAGCGGGAAGCTGTGCCGCGCCACCATTCCTGTGACTGATGTGATTATTGGGGTTAATGTGGCGAAATGTGGAAACTATGTATCCAAATCAAAGCAGCGGCCCGGTGATACTGGTCGGAGGAATCGGGGGTGGCTGACGGTGTGGCATTGGAGCGTGAGGGGATTTACCTTTACTGTCATAAAAAATTGCTAAATTAACGCTTACTCAAAGATTAAAATTCTGACACTGTTACCGCAGCGGGGACTACGGCTATAAGGCACCGGGCTGTGGTTTCGGGTGTAGAAAATTTGGTACTTTGAGCCATTGATATTCGTCCGCCTCAAATGCCGAAGAAAGGTGAAGGAAATGAAAAAGCTATTAAGTTTTGCGGCTGTGGTTGCTGTGGGTGTGTCGTTGGTTGTGGTTCCGTCTGTTTCTGCTGTGGAGTTGGAGATTGGTCCTGAGTATAGTCCTGAGCGTCGTGCTGTGATTATGGCTAATGCTGAGAGGCTTGAGCTTGCGGCTAAGGAGCGTGCGCTGCGGCAGGCTGATGGTGAGTATGACAAATCCCCGCATTCTTTTTTCTCGGCGCGGTATATTGTTGCTTCTGATGTTTCTTCTGTTGAGAAGATGTGGGATTGTTGGAAGGACTACCCACGTAATTTTTCGAACCCATTTTTGCGGGTTGAGGGGCGCGGTGTTCTACCGATTGATGATGAAAGGCAGTGGATTGAGTGTCCGTTGTTGCCGATAACGGATAAGGATCGTGAGGTTGCTGCTCAGGAATTAGCTGATGGTTCTGCGGTTCAATCGTCGCCGGGGGTCATTTCGAGCTTGTTGGCTGCCTTTTGGCGGGTTGTCAGTGCTGTTAAGAGTTTCTTGGGTCTACAGTAGCTTTTTACTGCTTCCTGAATGAGGGGCACGGTCATACCGCATGGCTGTGTCCCTTGCTTGCTATTTAGTATCTTTTAGGTCGCCTTAGTCGCGGGTAGGTGGGGCTAGCAATCGGGGTAAATCGTCGAATAGTTGAGGCGTTGCCGGGAAATTGTGCTTGATGAATGTAACGTCATTTCCAACGATGGCAATGTAGAAGTTGTATTCTCTTTTGCAGTTCCGTCAAACCATTGTAAGGAAATAACATATGTCTTTCATTGAAACTGTTGTCGTGAAAATCAACGAATTCCTGGGGATGCTGCTTCACATGGGCTCTTCAGCTTCCAGTGAACTGGGCGGCTCTTTGGGGTTGTTCTAAACCCACGCTCGCGCATTTTTCGCGCAGCTAATGTGCGTTGATAGCCCACCTTATGTGGAAACATGGGGTGGGTTTTCGCGTGAAATTTTAAGAAAACCTCGGTAAAATGCGACATTTTTCCAGAATTTCCGTATTCTAGTGGGCGTGACTGAACATTTTGACGTAGTAGTACTCGGCGCTGGCCCAGGTGGCTATGTGTCCGCCATTCGCGCAGCTCAGCTAGGTTTAAAGGTTGCTGTAGTTGAGAAGCAGTACTGGGGCGGTGTGTGCCTCAATGTTGGCTGCATTCCTTCTAAGGCGCTATTAAAGAACGCCGAGGTTGCCCACATCTTCAACCATGAGGCTAAGACCTTCGGTATTTCCGGTGACGTGAGCTTCGACTTTGGCATTGCGCACAGCCGTTCGCGCAAGGTCTCGGAGGGCATTGTCAAGGGCGTTCACTACCTTATGAAGAAGAATAAGATCACCGAGATCAATGGCCTGGGCGTGTTTAAGGACGCTAAAACCATCGAGGTAACCGAGGGTAAAGATGCGGGCAAGGTTATTACCTTCGATAACTGCATCATTGCTACGGGTTCGGTCGTGCGGTCGCTGCCGGGGGTAGAGATCGGCGGCAATATCGTCTCCTTTGAAGAGCAAATCCTTAACCCAGAAGCACCGCAGTCGATGGTCATCGTCGGTGCGGGTGCAATCGGCATGGAGTTTGCCTACGTGCTGGCTAATTACGGTGTGGACATCACCATCGTTGAATTTATGGATCGGGTTCTTCCCAACGAAGACGCTGACGTGTCCAAGGAGATTGCGAAGCAATACAAGAAACTCGGCGTGAAGCTTCTTACCGGCCATAAGACCACCGCGATCCGCGATTTGGGTGACGGTGGCGTTGAGGTTGACGTCGAATCCAAGGATGGTTCGAAGTCGGAAACCCTCAAGGCCGACCGGGTTATGGTTTCCATCGGTTTCGCGCCACGGGTCGAAGGCTATGGCTTGGAGAACACCGGCGTGAAGCTGACCGATCGTGGTGCCATCGACATTGATGATCGGATGCGCACCAATGTTCCTGGTATCTACGCCATCGGCGACGTCACCGCGAAGCTTCAGCTGGCACACGTGGCTGAAGCTCAGGGCGTGGTTGCTGCTGAAACTATCGCGAATGCGGAAACCCAGGAATTGGGCGATTACATGATGATGCCACGCGCAACGTTCTGTAACCCGCAGGTTGCCTCCTTCGGCTACACCGAGGAGCAGGCGAAGGAGAAGTTCGCTGGTCGCGAGATTAAGACCGCAACCTTCCCATTCTCTGCCAACGGTAAGGCACAGGGTTTGGCGGAGTCCGCTGGCTTTGTCAAGATCGTCGCAGACGCCGAATACGGTGAGTTGCTGGGTGCCCACATGGTTGGTGCCAGCGTCTCCGAATTGCTGCCGGAGCTTACCCTGGCGCAGCGTTTCGACCTCACCTGTGAGGAAATCGGACGCAATGTCCACACCCACCCAACTTTGTCGGAGGCCATGAAAGAAGCCGCCGAAGGCATCATGGGTCACATGATCAACCTCTAATAGGATTCGGTCCGATCGCCCCCAACCGCTTAGCTACGGTTGGGGGTGGTTTGCGTTGTGCGGCCGGGCCCTGAGAATGGCCACGATGAAGCACGCTCCGGCAACGTACCAGGCGATAATAGGTAGCATTGAGGGGTCGGAATGCCTGGTAAGCACCGTTGATAGAATCAGGCAGGTGAAAGCCGTGTTTGCCACGGTGGGGATAAGTTTCTTGGGGCGGATCGCGGCGACGGCAGCGGAAATAAGAAGGAATCCGAGAACGAGATAGACAATCATGGGGATAATACCTCCAATACGAGTGTTGTGGGGGTGGCGGTGGTGTTGGAAAGTCCGAGTGCGAATGAACGCTTGGCTTCGTCAAAAGCCAATATGCTGCTAAACCCGCCGGTCATGCCGTTGTGAAATGTGAAACCATCTTTCCTAATCCAGCCGTAGTCGGGTATGCCATGCTCCTGTACGTGCTGGGCAAATCGTGCGAGGTCGTCGGCGGTAGAAACGATTGCACCTGCCGGGGCGTAGCCGTCCATGGGCCAGGTTGCGGCATGGTGGCCAGTGGCTAAGTATCCCGCCTTAAACTCGGGGGATTCGGTGGTGGCTACACGTGTGTTTGCCATGGCGAGTGGGCGAAGAATCCTAGTGGCAACAAGCTCGGGGTAAGGTGTTTGTGCTTGCTGTGCCAGAATTTGTCCCAATAATGCGTAACCGTAATTGGAGTACTGGTACGTCCCGACATTGCTTAACGGTTGATCTTTGGCCTGGTCAAGAACGTCGGAGGCGGTGATGCCTGCGTAAGGATTGCGATTGAGGTACGTGGTAGTAACACTGCGTAAGACCAAGTTGCGCGGTAATCGAGGTAGCCCGGAGGTGTGGTTTGCCAGGTCGCGGATGGTAACCGTATCGCTGGGGAATGCCACAAACGAAGAAACCGGGGCGTCAAGACTGATCTCGCCGCGTTCGACCGCTTGGCGGAGAAGTTCCACGGTAAACATCTTGGTTATCGATCCGATTTCGAATTGCGTATGTTCGTCCGCGCCCAGCCCGGCGAATGTGGTGGTGTCGCCGTCATGGTTGGCAACGGCGAGCGCCTTGCTGCCGGGTGGTGCCTGGGCTGCGAGGGTGCCGGCAAGCGTAGTGTCGCCGGTGCGGGTGGGTTCTAGGAAAATGGGGCGCGGGCCTGCGGCAATGAGTATGGCCGCGACCAAAATCGCCACCACGATGTTTCGGCGCGGAATGGTAGCGATCATGGCAATTCCCCCGCGGCGATGATGCAGAGCAGTGGAATTACCCGCGTGCCTGGTATCCGAAACTGACCGGTGGCGGTTTTCTCCACCCAACCAGCCGCGACGAGCGCATTGATGTGGTGATAACAGCTGCCTTGGCTGGTGGTTATTCCCCGCGCTACTAGTTCCGGGACGGTGGTGGGGGCGTCGAAAAGCGTGCGCATGATGGCAAAACGCTGCGGATGCGCCAGTGCCGCGACCCGATTGAGGCTGGATTCCCAGGCAGTGTCGATGAGATGCGCTGCGGGACGGGCCCATTCGTATTCCCAGTTGCCGCCCGCAGCTGTGGCGGAGCCGGAGAACGTGACCATGTCGTCGTCGCTTAGGGCGGCGGGTGTAGCCAGCTGCTGTTCCAGCGCCGATACACGGTTTTCTACGGCTTCAAGCCGGGTGAGGAAGTCGTCCATGTTCAGTATTTTAAAGTTCTAAAATTCTGAAATCAAGGAACTTGTGCTTTTCGACGCCCCCACCGTCGGCGGTTGAGGCACTGAGCCTTGGGCTAGTACGGCGCGACGTTCGAGGCGTGCGGGTCGACGGAAATCGTGCGGTTGATTGCCGGAAACGCGCGCTGGGCGCAATTTTCTCGAGTACATACGCGGCAGCCCACCCCAATCGGGACGGCGGAAGAAAAATCCCGCAAATCGAAACCGGTTGCGTACACTGTGCGATCGGCATGGCGGGCATCGCAGCCGAGTCCAATGGCAAAGAGCTTTCCGGTCTCGCCAAACCTGCCCTGGTGGTGTTTGACGGTGCGGGCGATCCAAAGGTAATTGCGACCATCGGGCATTTGGGCGAGCTGCCGCATGATGGTGCCGGGGTTGGCGAAGGTCTCGTACACGTTCCACAGCGGGCAAGTGCCGCCGGAATGGGTGAAATGAAAGCCGGTGGCGGATTGGCGTTTGCTCATATTTCCGGCGCGGTCGACCCGCACGAAGGTAAACGGAATGCCGCGCAACTTCGGACGTTGGAGCGTCGACAAGCGGTGGCACAGGGTTTCGTAACCGACGCCGAACATCTGGCACAAATACTCGATGTCGTAGCCATTGCGTTCGGCTTCCTGGTGGAACATCCGGTAGGGCAGCATGAGGGCGGCGGCGAAATAGGAGGCGACGCCGCGCAACGCTAGGCGACGGGCCTCCTCGGTGGTGAAATGCCACTCGTCGACGACATTGTTAATGAGTTCACCCGCCTCTAAATATCCCAATTCCGCCGCCATGCGAAACGCCCGCTGACCGGCGATGAGTCGGGAGGACAGCGTCAAGGTCTGGGACGCAAGGTCGAGGTTGTGCAGCTGGTTGCCAATGTCTGCTCCCGTGGTCACGCCAATGCCGTGCTTGCTGGTGAGCCGCTCACTCAACGCCGACTCGGTGGCGCGGACAGCGAAAGTGGATACGCCCAAATCGGCGGCAATGGCTTCGGCCTTGAGATCGATGGCGTCGAGATAGTTCTGCCGGGCGTAGAAAAAATCGCGCACCTCGTCGTGCGGCATGGACAAGGCTTCGGAGACCGCACCTTGATCGTTTGCGGTCAGGCGCACGTCGGTGGCAACCGATAGTTTGTCCCGGACGTTTCGGTAGCGGCGATGCATGTCCACCATCGTGCGGGCGATGCTGGGGTGGTTTTGCACCATCTCATTGAGCTCGTGGATGGGGATTGGGGTGGGGCATAGTTCCTTGTCGAGCACCACGTCCTGGATTTCCGCGAGCAGGCGCGAGTCGTCGTCGCGGGAGAAAAACGTCGCGTCGACGCCGAAGGTCTCGGTGATTCGATTGAGGACAGGCAGGGTGAGGGGACGAACGTCGTGTTCGATTTGGTTGACGTAGCTTGCCGAAAGCCCCAAGGTGGCGGCCAAGGACGCTTGACTTAAGTCGCGTTCCCGGCGTAATTGGCGAAGTCGCGAGCCTACGTAGGTTTTAGCCATGGTGGCTAGCTTAGTCAACGCGGCTTTCCTGTCGGATGTTTTTGCTTGTTCTTTGCAATAAATCTTCGCAATTTTGTGTAGTTGGGAATTTTTTGTGTTGGCGATGCGTTGCACAGGGTGGCTGGTTGCATTCGTTTCCCAGTTCACGGCATACTTTGACACCCAACTTAAGGTCAATAATTCGATTGATACCAAAAGGGTGGGATTTTTTTACACCGGAAAAATCCGTTAAAAATACGGTGTATTTCAGGGTGTCATTTAACGCTCGTGTAAAAGTGCAGTTGGTAGCGTCGCGAAACGTATAAAGGGACGGCGATATCAGGTCAGGCTACCCTTAATTGCAGGTAGTTGCCTATTTTTTGCGGTGTGGGGTAAGTCACAGGTCGCTGTGGCGAGTGGTTAGCAAGGCATTCGGGGGAATAAAGTAAGGGCGACACTGGAGGTGCCATGACTGTAAATAACATCGACCGTGACGCAATCGCTCACGGCAAAATCACAGAAAAGCCGCTGCGTGAGCGGCCAAAGTATCCGACATGGGCATTGAAGCTAACAATGGCCATCACCGGCCTGATTTTCGCAGGCTTCGTCGTGTTCCACATGGTCGGAAACCTAAAGGTATTCCTGCCTCACTATGAGGACGGAACCCACCCGATTGACGTATATGGACAGTGGCTACGTGAACTCATGTACCCACTCATGCCACACGAGACGTTCCTGTGGATCTTCCGTATCGTGCTGTTGGCGGCAATTGCACTGCATATCTACGGTGCATTCGCGCTGACCAGTCGATCTCACCGGTCCCGCGGTAAGTTCCGCCGCACCAACCTGGTTGGTGGCATGAACTCGTTTACCACCAAAACGATGCTGGTCACCGGCATTATTTTGCTGGCTTTCATCATCTTCCACATTCTGGATCTCACCGCAGGTGTAGCCCCAGCCGCAAGCGACGTGTTCGAGCACGGAGCAATCTACGCAAACATGGTTGCCAGCTTCTCCCGTTGGCCAGTGACCATCTTCTATGTCATCGCCATGGTTGTGTTGTTCCTCCACCTTTCGCACGGCATTTGGCTGGCAGTTTCCGACCTGGGTATCACCGGCAAGCGCTGGCGCGCCATTTTGTTGGTCGTCGCATACCTGGTGCCAGCAATTGTGATGATTGGCAACATCTCGATTCCGCTTTCCATCGCCTTGGGCTTGGTCGGCTAGGTCGAAGAAGGACGAAAAGGTACAAAATATGAGCACTCACGCTGAAACCGCAACTCGCCCTGAGTTCAACCACCCAGCTTCCATCGTCCCTGGCGTCGTACCAGGCACCGTACTGGACGCACACGAGCCAAAGGGCGTTCCTGTCCGCGAAATGTGGCAGTACCACAAAGACCACATGGAACTGGTCTCCCCGCTTAACCGTCGTAAGTTCCGCGTTCTCGTCGTCGGAACCGGCCTTTCCGGTGGTGCAGCCGCAGCTGCCCTCGGCGAACTTGGTTACGACGTCAAGGCATTCACCTACCACGACGCACCTCGCCGTGCACACTCCATCGCCGCACAGGGTGGCGTTAACTCCGCCCGTGGCAAGAAGGTGGACAACGACGGCGCATACCGTCACGCAAAGGACACCGTAAAGGGCGGCGACTTCCGCTGCCGCGAGTCCGACTGCTGGCGCTTGGCTATCGAATCCGCTCGCGTAATTGACCACATGAATGCCATCGGTGCCCCATTCGCCCGCGAATACGGCGGCGCACTGGCAACCCGTTCCTTCGGTGGTGTGCAGGTATCCCGTACCTACTACACCCGTGGTCAGACTGGTCAGCAGCTGCAGCTTTCCACTGCATCCTCGCTGCAGCGCCAGATTCACCTCGGTTCCGTGGAGATTTTCACCCACAACGACATGGTGGATCTCATCGTTACCGAAAAGGACGGCAAGAAGCGCTGCGAAGGTGTGGTTATGCGTAACCTCATCACCGGTGAGCTCACCGCTCATACCGGCCACGCAGTCATCTTGGCAACCGGTGGTTACGGCAACGTTTACCACATGTCGACCCTGGCTAAGAACTCCAATGCTGGCGCAATCATGCGCGCATACGAGGCAGGCGCATACTTCGCATCGCCTTCCTTCATTCAGTTCCACCCAACCGGTCTGCCAGTGAACTCCGAATGGCAATCCAAGACCATTCTGATGTCCGAGTCCCTGCGTAACGACGGCCGCGTGTGGTCGCCCATCAAGCCCAACGACGACCGCGATCCGAATACCATTCCGGAAGAAGAGCGCGACTACTTCCTGGAGCGCCGCTACCCGGCATTCGGCAACCTGGTTCCTCGTGACGTGGCGTCCCGCGCCATCTCCCAGCAGATCAACGCCGGTCTGGGTGTTGGCCCGCTGCACAACGCCGCATACCTGGACTTCCGCGACGCTATCGAGCGCCTCGGCCAGGACACCATCCGGGAGCGTTACTCCAACCTCTTCCAGATGTATGAAGAGGCAATCGGTGAAGACCCATATAGCTCGCCGATGCGTATCGCCCCTACTTGCCACTTCACCATGGGTGGGTTGTGGACCGACTTCAACGAGATGACCTCCATCCCTGGTCTGTTCGCAGCTGGCGAATGCTCCTGGACCTACCACGGTGCAAACCGTTTGGGTGCTAACTCGCTGCTGTCGGCGTCGGTCGACGGTTGGTTCACCCTGCCGTTTACCATCCCGAACTTCCTGGCAGGCTACTTGGGTCAAGAACGCCTCGCCGAGAACGCACCTGAAGTACAGGTTGCACTCGATCGGGCGCAAGCTCGCATCGATAAACTCATGAACATCAAGGGCTCTAACCCACACGGTCCGGAGTATTACCACCGGCAGTTGGGCGAAATCCTCTACTTCTCCTGCGGTGTTGCCCGCAATATCGAAGACCTCAAGGACGGTATCGAAAAGATCCGCGCCCTGCGTAAGGACTTCTGGGCAAACCTGCGCATCACCGGCAACCAGGACGAAATGAACCAGGTACTGGAATACGCAGCCCGCGTCGCCGACTACATCGACCTCGGCGAGCTGATGTGCGTGGATGCATTGGACCGCGACGAGTCTTGCGGTGCTCACTTCCGTGACGATCACCTTTCCGAAGAAGGCGAGGCTGAGCGTGACGACGAAAACTGGTGCTTCGTTTCCGCATGGGAGCCAGGTGCAAGCGAAGGCGAATTCATCCGCCACGCAGAACCTCTCGTGTTTGAAGCGATCCCTCTGATGACAAGGAATTACAAGTAATGAAACTACATCTTGAAATCTGGCGTCAGGCCGGGCCTTATCAGGAGGGCCACTTCGAGACCGTCATTGTCGAAGACGCCGTAGCGCAAATGTCCATCCTCGAACTGCTGGACCACGTCAACACCGGCATGGTCGAACGTGGCGAAGAGCCATTCGCATTCGCCTCCGACTGCCGCGAAGGCATCTGCGGTACCTGTGGTCTGTTGGTTAACGGCCGACCACACGGTCTGGAGCAAAACCAGCCTGCATGTCAGCAGCGTCTGCTGAACGTGGCCGATGGTTCTACCCTCAAGATCGAGCCATTCCGCTCCGCAGCATTCCCAGTGATCAAGGACATGGTTGTTGACCGTTCCGCCCTGGACCGGGTCATGCAGCAAGGTGGTTATGTCAGCGTCAACGCAGGTACTGCACCTGATGCTGATACCCTCCACATGAACCACCAGACCGCTGAGCTTGCTCTTGACCACGCTGCCTGCATCGGCTGTGGTGCCTGTGTGGCTGCTTGCCCGAACGGTGCAGCTCACCTGTTCACCGGCGCTAAGCTGGTTCACCTTTCGCTCATGCCAATGGGTAAGGAAGAACGCGGCCGTCGTGCCCGCAAGATGGTGGACGAGTTGGAAACCAACTTCGGTCACTGCTCCTTGTACGGTGAATGTGCAGACGTATGCCCAGCAGGCATTCCGCTCACTGCGGTTGCGGCCATTAACAAGGAACGCGCTCGCGCATTCTTCACCGCTAAGGACGCTTAAGCCTTACCCCCAAACGGGATAGCCTGCCAGTACGCATGACCAAAACTTCACGTAGGCATTGCTACACTGGCAGGCAGGCTTGAGGCTCCGCGATTGGGGCTCTCACTTTTATCGGTTGGCTGGACGCATTTGTTGGCTGGCTCTTCCATAAACTTAAGAACCCTGTTGATTAAAGCTCAGTAGAAAGGCATCCACATGTCCGCTGAAAAGCACGTGGCTGAATACCCAGTCTTCAATGGCGAGGTTTCTAGCCGTATGCAGTACATTGACGGCTACGATCCGGTTAGCTTAGGTGCACCGCACTCTTCTTTGCTGCGCACCAGCACGTGGTTGGGTATGGGCTTTGTACTCACGTCGCTTGCTGGCTTTGGCCTCATCATTTTCGGTGCTGCTACCCAGATTTACGGCACCCAAGAAGCCGCAATGACGTATCTATACATCGGTATTGTCCTGGCAGCCGCGCTGCTGATCGGTGGTTTCGGCCTGATTCACTACGGCCGCCGCTACTACCGGCAATACCGCGCTGAAACCGGCCGGGTGAACTAACACACCACGGCACCTCCCAAGAAGGCCCCACTTCGGTGGGGCCTTTTTAGCGTCGTGAATTTTCAAGGGGCCTAGGGGTAAGGGACGAAAAGTGTGTCTACTTCTGGGTATTGGCCCAGGTTAGAGCGGATAAATCGGTGCTGGTTTTGGGTAACTCGACCTTTTGGTGGCCAGGTGGTTGGTTTCGTGGCTTGAGAAACGTAACGGTCGAGTTGGGGAATGCCCGTGAATGAATCGTGGTTTTTGAGAAAAGGTTTGTGGATCTTAGCTGGGGCAACGATTAGCGCGAAAAGCCAGTTCAACGGGTAAGGCACTCTAGCATCTTCACTTACCAAGACGTACGTGGGGCCAACCAGAGACGCTTCTTTACTCTTAACCCATTTTCTGTATTGCTATTCTCCGTTACTCCAAGGTTTTTGTTTCAATAGAAATATGAAAAGCTCTCGTATCGTCATTGCTGTGTTGATTACACTGATTACCCTGTTGTCGTCGGTAAGTTTGATCCAATATGCCTGGGAATTAGGAGATCAAATGCCAGGTGACTCGGAAGAAACCACCGCGTACTCGACAACGCCGGTTCCGGTGTAGCCGTGAGATAACTAAAAAAGATTGAGAATATCCGAATGAGACTTTCTGGAGACCACACGACTACCGAAACCCAGCCTGATGCTGGTCGAGCGACTCTGCTTATAGCGGTGCGGCTGGGACTGGTTGTCGTTGTAACCGGTTTTCTGTGGCTGTACCAGCAGAAAGCGTTGGGCATTGATGGTTTTCCGCCCGGCAGTTTTCTGGCCACGATCGGGCTATTGCCGGTCAACATCGTGTGTTTGTGGTTGGTTGTGGCGTTGTATCGCCGCATGGGGGTAACGGTGCGGCAAGCGGTCGGGGTGCGCACGGGAAGAATTGCAGTCGACATCGGCTGGGGCTTGCTGTGGTTCATGGTGCTTAATCTGCCGTTTATGGTGGTGATATGGCTGGTGATGTTTGCTATCTACGGCACCGAAGTGCTTTCTGCCTTTGAGGTGATCTTTATTGATAACGCGGCAGTGGCGGCGGGAAACTCGCCGGTTGCCATAGCGGTGGGGATCGTTTCACTGATTGGTTTTGTGGCGATCAATGCCCTAACCGAAGAATTGGTTTTTCGGGGCTACGGCCTCGCCGGGCTTAAACGGCGGCTGGGGGCAACAATCGCTGTAGTGAGCTCGTCCGTTGCATTCGGGATGCAGCATATATTTTTTGCATCGACTGGTGCGGCGATGCTGGTGTATTTCATGGCGTTTACGGTTTGGGGGCTTATAGCCTGCGTGATCGTGCGTCGCCAGGGCAGATTATTTCCGGTGCTGGTCGCACACGCACTGGTTAATTTTCTCGGCGCAGCGCCCGGTGTGGGGATCGCGGTGTATCAGCTTATGAATTAATTGCGCTGTGCGTCTGCCCTGGGCGATCAAACCGGGTGTGAATGTCTAATAGATAAAAGATAGTTCGGTGGTGGGGCATAATGGCTAGCATGAGTACAAGTGACCGTCTCGCTGTTCCTGGACCGTCGCCTGAGGTAGAGGCGAGGCGTCGAAAAGAGCTACGGCAACATAAAGCATTCGCTACCGGTTTATTGGTGTTCGCCGCTGTGGTCTTCTTGGGCTGCCGGTGGTACGAAACTCAGGTGGATGTGGACGCTACCTGGGTGGGCTTTGTCCGGGCTGCCGCCGAGGCGGGCATGATTGGTGGTTTGGCGGACTGGTTCGCCGTCACCGCGCTTTTCCGCTACCCGTTGGGGCTTAAAATTCCGCACACGGCGATTATCCGCCGCAAGAAAGACCAAGTGGGCGAAGCCTTGAGCGGGTTCGTGGGCGATAACTTCCTCAATGCGGAACTGATTACCGAGAAGGTGTCCAAAGCGCAGGTGCCGGAGCGGATCGCCCAGTGGTTGGTGCAACCAGCCAATGCGGAGACGGTGTCGCGGGAGGTGGGTAAGTTTACCGCCAATGCGGTTAATGCACTAGACCCCAAGGACGCCGAGGCGGTTATCCGCTCGTCGTTGATTGATAAATTGGCGCAGCCCGAGTGGGGGCCGCCGTTGGGGCGGACGTTGGAGAAGCTTGTCGACGGCGGCCAGGTGGAGCCGTTGGTCGATCAATTCCTTGGTTGGGTACACAAGAAAGCGCTCAGCTCTGAGGAAACTATCGTGCGTATCTTGGATGAGCGGGCACCGTCGTGGGCGCCGAAATTCGTCAATGAGCTCGTTGGCGACCGGGTGTATCGGGAATTGATTACCTGGACGGCTGCGGTCAATTCCGATAAAAACCACGAGGCACGGGCGGCGATTCGGAGATTCATTAATCAATTCGTCGAGGATTTACAAAACGATCCGACGATGATCGCCCGGGTGGAGGAGATCAAAGCTGACGTCATGAATTCCGAACCGGTCAAGGACGCGGCTGGCACCCTGTGGGAACTGGCCCGCGACAACGTGGTGACCGCCGCGGTGGATCCGGATTCGGTCCTGCGGCGCAAGATTGTGGAGCTGGCGATCACGTGGGGTACCAAACTTCAAGAGGACCCGCAGTTGCGGCAGTCCTTGGATCGTCGGATCACCGGTGCCGCCGCATTCTTGGCGGACAACTACGCCGCTGAGGTCACCGGCATTATTTCCGAGACGATTGAACGTTGGGACGCTGATGAGGCCAGCGACAAGATCGAATTGATGGTGGGCAAGGATCTGCAGTACATTCGGCTTAATGGCACCATCGTGGGTGCGTTGGCTGGTTTGGCTATTTATAGCGTTTCTTATCTATTATTCGGATAACTGCTTGTGTGAAAAAGGGAGCCTTATACAGTGTTGAGCGAGATTAATTTCGTACTGAATTGGACGATTGACGGGATCTTTTTAGCCATCTCGGTCGCTGCTTTAGTGGGCGCGATTTTGGTGATGAGCACCCGCGACGACGCCTTCCCGGCGGCGGACCGCCAAAGTAAGTGGGTATGGGCCGGATTGCTCGGCGGGTCGGCGGTCGCCATTTTCACCATGTTGCCGTTTTTATCCTGGATCGGCATTGTTATTACCGGCCTGTATTGGTTTGATGTGCGGCCGCAAATTAAGAATATTCTCGGCGGAAATTACGAGTGGTAATGAAGATTTATCGCACGATTATTGACCATAGCCCCACCCAGAAACCGGCCGCGGCGGAATTGGCCGCTGACAATATCTGCGTGCTTCCTAATCGGGTGGAAATTGCTAAGGGTGATATTGCCACCTTCGCCGGGTTCCCAACTGGCCAACATCACGTGCTGGTCAAGGCTGCGGAGGCCCGGTTGGCCGTTGAGCAGGGGGCGCGGCTTGTGATCGTGGTGCCCGCGAGCTTGATTGAACACGAGCTACTGACAGAGGTTGTGACGCTGCGCCAAGCGGTTGCCCACCCCGCGACGTTGGCGGTGGCCCTAGACACCCGCACGCTTGACGACGCCACCACGCTCGCGGCGGCCGAGGTTATCCGTAACGGCGGCGCCGATGCGGTGTGTTCCGGGATTTATGAATCCCGCCCAACCGCCCACACGGTGCTTGGGGGCATCTTGCCGTTAATAGCTATCGGCCCCACACCAGATCATGCGGTGGGGGCCGATATTTGGTTGGCTACAGGCCAACCCTAACGCTTATTGTGCTGGTCGTGGGGCGGTAGTGGGGTTGAGATACGGCTGATTGCCGAGCTCATTCAGATTGACGTTTTCACCGCGCAGTTTCATGCGGATGCCGCCGTCTTCCACGGTGATGGATTCCATTTCCAGGCCGCTGTCGGTCAGGGAACCAACACCGGAGCTAAGCCCATTGGTGATGGCATCGGAGGCACCGGCTGGCAGGTCGAAGCCAAACAGCGCAGTATTTTTGACGGTAAATTTCACCTGGCCGTTGACCACCTCTGGCACCAGGGTGAGCGTGGCGGCACCGTTGGTGAATTCGACGTCCATGGAATTCTCGGCTTTTTTGCTGGTCACGTTGGTGACTTTAATGATGTTCTGTAATAGCCCTTGCGCTAGATCCTGGAGGGATTCAGCATTCGGGTCGAGGTTATCCAGCGATAATTGTGGGGTTTCCGACTGATTGGCCGCGACGGAACGCTGGATCAGCGCGAGGATAACCTCATCGCGCATAACCGTTTCCATTTCCAGAGTACGTGCGGTGGGGTTCTGGGTGTCCTGGAATTTCAAGCCATTCATCACCATGTGGGTTTCGGGATTTCCCTGGAGATCCGGCAGGCCGTCTTGCGGGTTGGTGACCACCTTGGCAGAAGATGGCGCATCGACCTTGATGTACGGGATTTCGCCCTTGGCGATGCCAAACAACAGCGGGGTGGAACCGAATGCGACGTCTACCTCTTGGCTTTGTTTGGTTTCGGAACTTGAGGAAAAGGACTGTTTCATTTGGTTTCCGAGGTACCACCGTAACCCGAATTCGGCTACGAAGATCAGGATGAGCAGTAACGCGACGATGCCAACTAGGACTTTTCCAAAAGTTCTCATAGCTATCCAGTTTGGCGGATTCTCGGTGATTCCGCCACAAGTTTTGAAACAATCATTTACGGCGCAACTACCGACCACGGAACGGTTAACACATTGTCTTGTACCAACCGGCTCCGGGCTATTGGAATGTGCTCCGCTATGAGTTTTCGGGCTTCGTTCCACCGAATGCGCGGGCCGAAGCTTTCAAAGCCGCTGGCTTTGTCCCAGCAGTCGTCGATAAGCGTAAGTAAGTCGTGGATTCTTTCGCCCGCAGTATTCCGGTGAATGAGTATCTTCGGCAACCGCTCCGCAATATCGGAGGGGCGGGACAGCTCCCACGGATCCCAGGCCAAGGTCAATGAGACCGGGCCGGTGGAATCCAAAAGCACCCACGTTGCGCGTTTGCCGATTTCGTCGCAGGTTCCTTCGACGAAAAACCCGCCGGGTGCCAGCCGCTCGCAGACCATGCCCCAGGCGGCTTCCACCTGCGCCACATCGTATTGGCGCAATACATTGAAGGCTCGCACCAGCTGCGGAGTGTATCCGGCCAATTCAAAGCCGCCGAGTTCGAAACGCACTCCGTCGCGGGGCGGTAGCACCCGCTCCGGATCGATTTCCAGCCCGATAACCGTGGTGGCCGGGTTTGCTTTCCACAGCCACCGAGCCCACTCGCAGGTGGTGGTGTGGCTTGCCCCATAACCCACGTCGACAGCGAGTGGTTGCGGGGTGGTGCGCAGCAGTCGGTTGAGTTCAGGATTATAAAAAACCCATCGGTCGCAGCGCCGCAACCGGTTAAAACCCGTGGTGCCGCGCGTAATAACGCCGATGGGTTTGGTGGAGTTACGGCTGAAATCTGCGCGCTTATTGTGCCCGTGATACGCCATTGCGAGAAAACTACCACCAAGAAAAATTCTTAGAGGTTAGCGCTGATCCAGGCTTCGGTGAGCGCACCTTCGTTGGCGAACAAATCTGCCAGAGCCTCAGCCACCTTAGGTTCAATGACGGAACCCATCATGGGGATATTGACAGAAACATCATTGGCGTATGCCAGGGTGGTCACCTCACCTGCGCCGCTGAGCGCGATGTCGCCCTTGAAATCAACCGGGGTGCCCTTGACATCGGCGGTGTAGGAAAGAGTAGCGGCGTTATCGGTCAATGCCCCCACAGTGACGACGCGCTTAACCTTGAGTGCCTGGGAGATCATGACCCGGACAGCTTCAGGAACGATTTCCATCGGTAGCACTTCAAATAGGGTTGCTACGGCGCCACCGTCGGCTGCGGTGAACTCGTGCACCTCGCCCGGTTCTGGGGATAGCGTCGCCGCGATATGTGCCCAATAATCTGGATTGGTCAAGGCTGCGTGGACTTTTTCCGCAGGATGATTGATTGTTACGGTGTTCTCACTACGTGTACTCATGTCTACAGACTACCCTTAGTGGGGTGAGTATGCCCATTAATGAATTGTTAGCCACCATCGAAGCATTCGACCACGTCGTTATCGACAACACCCCATTTCATCAGTTGACGACCCTGCATCTCGGTGGCACTCCACGCGCCACCATCCGCTGCGGTAGCAAAACTGCAGTTTGTGAGGTGGTGCAGTTATTGGACGCCAACGACATTCCGCTTCTGATCGTGGGCGGCGGTTCTAATCTAGTAGTCGCTGATGGCGATGTACCGGTCGTAGCCGTGGTTTTAGAATGCGCCGATTACCACATTGACCCCGCTTCGGGCCTGCTGGAAGCAGAAGCTGGCGCTGTATGGGACGATATCGTCGCCGCCAGCGTCACCGCCGGTCTGGGGGGAATTGAGTGTTTGTCGGGGATTCCCGGTTCGGCCGGAGCAACCCCGGTGCAAAATGTTGGTGCCTACGGCGTGGAGATCTCCGATGTTCTCACCGAGGTGGAGTTATTCGACCGTGCTACCTGTGAACGGTCCTGGGTACCGGCTAGCTCCTTGGACTTGGCCTACCGGTATTCCAATCTGAAATTCACCTCGCGGGCGGTGGTGCTGGCCATTCGGCTTGCATTGCGCACCGATGGACTTTCCGCCCCGCTGCGGTTCGGGGAACTGGCTCGGGAATTGGCGGTGGTGCAGGCGGACACTGATGCACGCCGACCGGTCGCCGACGTGCGGGCGGCGGTGCTGAAACTGCGACGGGCGAAGGGAATGGTGTACGACGAAACCGATCATGATACCTGGTCGGCCGGGTCGTTTTTTACCAATCCAATCGTGCCTGAAGAGGTTGCTAACCAGGTGCGGGAGGTCGTCGAAAAGCAATACGGTGCTGAGACTGCGGCGGCCATGCCATGTTTCGACGCGGGCGTGGCGGGGAAGAAACTTTCCGCAGCGTGGCTCATTGACCGGGCAGGATTTAGCAAGGGCTATCCCGGACGCGGGCCCGCTCGCTTGTCAACGAAGCACACGTTGGCATTAACGAACCGGGGAACCGCCACAACCGAGGACTTGGTGGCTCTTGCCCGTGACATCCGGTCCGGGGTCTACTCTGCGTTTTCCGTCACATTGGAACCAGAACCGGTTTGGGTCGGCGTTGCCATCAACGGCGACTAACGATGAGCAAAAGATAAGGTCTCGTGCTTTTGCAGTTCGGCTTCCCAGTGTGGATAGGCTGACAGCGCTGTTTCCAGCCCCAAGTGCTTAGGCTTGTAAGGTTTCGGTATCTGCACAGGCTATGAACTCGACTGATTCTGCATGAGGGCGGGGTGTCCGGTGTTCCTGGGGCGGATTGGTCGAGTTGGTGGTTCCAGTGGGGTGTTCTGAAACCATGCTGATCGGGGGTTTGGGGCTTTGGGCTTAGGGTTTTGGGCTTGTCGGCTCGACCTT
>NZ_JAUNKC010000008.1 GCF_030532965.1 Corynebacterium sp. | reverse complement strand
GCGCTGATGGTACTGCAAACGGAAGTTTGTGGGAGAGTAAGACACCGCCGACCAAAAACTTAACAGTGAACGAGAAAGCGTGATGTATTGATAACCCTTATGAAGCAGGATACCAATACATCACGCTTTTTCTTTTTGTAGGAAACAGGAGATCATGGTAGATCACAACAAGAGTCGGACTTCCCACTCACGAAACAATCATGGTTCAGATCGCCATGGAGGGTCTTCTCGATCCGGTGATTTTAAGAAGCGAAACCAACAGCGTTCATTTAGTAATGATCGCGACCGACGGGAGGAAAGCTTCGGAGGGGATTCCCGGCATCGAAGCGAAAAGCCTCGGCCCCGTCGCCACGGTCAGGACGACCGTCGGCATTCTAATCGCGGAGGTTCAAAGCAGAATAAATCTGTGATCCATGCGCAACGCCCTGGCTACCGAGAAGAACGTATTAATAAGCGAGTCAACGAACCAGATTTGCCGTCAGACCTTGATATCCGCGATTTGGACCCGTTAGTCTTACAAGACTTGAAAGTGCTTTCCAAGGAGAATAGCACCGCTGTAGCAAAGCACATGCTCATGGCTGCTTTACTCATGGAAGATGATCCGCAATTAGCACTACGACATGCTCGTACTGCAAAGGACCGTGCTGGCCGAGTTTCTGTCGTGCGAGAAACTTGTGGTATCGCAGCCTACCATGCCGGTGAGTGGAAGGAAGCGTTGTCTGAACTACGTGCTGCTAGGCGAATGAGTGGCGGACCAGGTTTGGTCGCTGTCATGGCAGACTGTGAACGGGGATTAGGCCGACCAGAAAAAGCCATTGAACTTGCAAAGACAGAGGATTTGACCTCCCTCTCGGTTGCAGATCGCATTGAATTGGGCATCGTTGTGTCCGGAGCTCGGCAGGACTTAGGCCAGGTAGATTCTGCAGTGATGACTTTGGAAGACCTTCATCCTGATCCGTCAAAGATCGAGCATTCGTGGGCTCGGTTGTCCTACGCGTACGCAGATGCATTGCTCGCAGCAGGTCGGGTAGCGGAAGCACGCACATGGTTTGAACACGCAGCTTCCCAAGACCCTGATGAATATCTCGATGCCCGGGAACGAATTGCTGAGCTTTCTTAGTGGTTTGTTCTTGTAGGATGTTGGTTATGAATTCAACAGTGCTTGATCGCTATGACAGTTTGCTCTTCGATTTGGACGGTACGGTTTGGGAAGGTGGCAGACTATTACCGCACGCGGAATCTCTGTTGAATTCCTCGCCGGTCCCGGTGATGTATATAACCAATAATGCCTCCAGGGGGCCAGAAATCGTAGCTGAAATGCTGAATTCGATGGGTGTTGCAGCTACTGCTTCTCAAGTTCTAACCTCCGCTCAGGCTGCTATCGACTTGGCGCTTCAGCATCTTGAGCCCGGTGCCTCCGTTTATGTTCTAGGCGCGGAGTCATTTAAGGCATTGGCCGCAGAAGCAGGGTTTCGCGTTGTCGACACCGCTGACGAATATCCAGCGGCAGTCCTGCACGGACATAATCCGGAAACAGGTTGGCCCCAGCTTTCGGAAGCCGCACTAAGCATTCAGCGTGGCGCACTGTATTTTGCTTCAAACCTGGATACGACATTGCCGATGGAACGTGGGTTGATGGTCGGAAACGGTTCCATGGTCGCTGCGGTAGTCTCTGCGACTGGTGTTCATCCAACATCTGCCGGTAAACCGGAGCCTGCAATGTTTCATTCGGCAGCGCAGCGGCTTTCCTCAGAGAAACCCTTGGCCGTAGGGGATCGACTAAACACAGATATCGCAGGTGGGGTTGCCGCTGGAATGGATACGTTTCATGTGCTCACTGGCGTATCGAAGCACTGGTCATTGGTGTACGCGCCTGTCACGGAGCGTCCTACGTACGTAGCTAAGGACCTCTCAGAGTTGTCTTTGTCTCCGGAACTTCTGACGCCCGGCATCCAAGGTGATTATCGAGTAACACTCGAAGGTAAAGATATCCGAATCACCGACGGTAGCGGTAATCCAGAAGCCGCGCTTCGGAGTGCGCTAACGCTGGCGTGGCGTGACGGTTTTACGTTTGACGGAAAGATCATCGCCGATGGTGAAAAAGCTGAACAAGCTTTGCAACTTTGGGGGTCGTAGATGTCTGATTCAAAGCCTACGCCGTTAACGATGGCCCAGGGGTCCCCGTCGCCGACGGAGATCGTCGAAAAGCTACACGCGATCCTTGAGCAACCAGTCGATTCGTTGTCGGAAGAAGTACAGCAATTATCGACAGCCCATGACGTGCTCCAGCAAGCATTGCAATAAGAAGGAATTCGATTAATGGCCACACTTAAACGCTTAGATGCTGAATTGGTGCGTCGTAAAATCGTACGGTCGAGAGAGCACGCGCAGAATCTCATTAAAGAGAATCGTGTTTTTGTTCAGGGAATATTGGCGACCAAACCCGCAACCCAAGTTTCGATGGAAGCATCAATTCGGGTCGAGGGGGAAGTTAGTGAAGACTGGGCTTCACGGGGTGCACATAAGTTATTGGGCGCACTCAGTGATTTTGAGCCTTTGGGGCTTTCCATCGAAGGCAAAAAGGTCATTGACGCTGGTGCTTCTACGGGTGGTTTCACTGACGTTTTGCTACGGCGCGGAGCACAGGAAGTCGTGGCAGTTGACGTGGGATATGGTCAGTTAATTTGGCGGCTCGCTAACGATCCGAAGGTGACCGTAGTCGATCGTACAAATATCCGGAATCTGACCGAGGAAACATGCGGCGGGCTTTGTGACATGATGGTTGGTGACTTGTCTTTTATTTCTTTGAAGCTAGTGCTACCAGCAATCGCAAATTGCTTAAAAGACGGTGCCGATCTACTACCAATGGTTAAACCACAATTTGAGGTAGGTAAAGAACGGCTGGGAACCGGTGGCGTGGTTCGTAGCCCTGCCTTACGCGCAGAAGTAACCGCCGAAGTCGCTGCATTCGCACAAGATCTCGGGCTATCCTTAAAAGGCGTAGTTGCTTCGCCGCTACCTGGACCTAGCGGTAATGTGGAGTACTTTCTGTGGCTGGTCAAGGACGGCGGCGCTACCACTTTAGATCCCGGGCAAGTTCAAGAAATGGTTGCGGCGGCTGTGGCGGAAGGACCCCAATAATGGTCGAAGATTCGAGCACTCCTCGTAAAGTTTTGCTGGTTCCGCACTCAGGTCGCCGCTCTAACGTGGCTACTGCGGCGCTTGCGGCAGAATTGCTTTACGACGCCAACATTGCGGTTCGCATTTTGGTCCATGAAAAAGACGAAATCATTCCAACCCATCCGATTCTGAGCCTTTTCGAGAAAACCACACACTGCCCTGAAGCCGTTGATGGGGTCGACTTTGTTTTGGTCATGGGGGGTGACGGCACCTTCTTACGTGCCGCCGATTTAGCGCATCATGCCGATCTTCCAGTTTTGGGTATAAATTTGGGGCATATTGGTTTTCTGGCTGAGTGGGAGCGGGACTCCCTAGACGAAGCCGTCAAGCGGGTCATTAGTGGCGAATTTCGCATAGAAGAACGAATGACGATCGATGTTGAGGTTCACAATGCGGAAGGTGAATTAATCGGCACTGGCTGGGCACTTAATGAAATAAGCGTAGAAAACCAAAATCGTAGTGGCGTTTTGGACGCCATTCTGGAAATCGATGGCCGCCCAGTCAATGCATTCGGCTGTGATGGAATTCTGGTTTCGACGCCAACCGGTTCAACAGCCTATGCGTTTTCAGCTGGTGGCCCCGTCTTGTGGCCGGAATTAGATGCGATTTTAGTAGTGCCAAATAACGCGCATGCGCTATTTACTAAGCCGCTCGTGGTTAGTCCACAATCGGTTGTCGCCATCGAATCACGGTCTGAGTCTTTCCCCGCGGTCGTGGTCATGGATGGGTTCCGCAGAATTGATATGCCCGCTGGTTCTCGGGTGGAAGTTGTACGCGGTAAGCGGAGTATCAAATGGGTCAGATTAGACGATCGGCCGTTTACAGATCGCTTGGTTTCCAAACTTCGGTTACCAGTTGATGGTTGGCGTGGTCCTGCGAAGAAGCGAAACACGCGCTAAGACTTAGTACAAATGTTCGCAGTAGGTGTCAAGCTGCGGTACCATGTGGACATGCTCGCTGATATCGCGATTGAAAACCTAGGTGTTATTCCTAGCGAACGTGTAGAACTTAGTAGTGGCCTCACTGTCCTGACGGGTGAAACAGGTGCCGGTAAGACGATGTTTGTCACCGGACTCCGTCTCCTCATTGGAGGCAGGGCCGACGCGAGCCGGGTTCGCACGGGTGCTGAACATGCTGTCGTTGAGGGACGGTTTATGCTTTCAGGTACCCAAGACGCAACCGTGGAGAATGCGGCGGCAATTGTCGCCGAAGCAGGCGGGCAACCAGATGAAAATGGTGAATTTATCGCATCACGAATCGTGAGTTCCGCAGGTCGATCCCGCGCACATCTCGGTGGGCGGGCAGTACCTGCCTCGGTTCTTGGCGATTTTACTAGCGAACTGTTAACGATTCATGGTCAAAACGACCAATTGCGATTGCTTTCTCCCGATCGTCAGTTGGCCGCACTGGATCGGGTCGACCCAAAAATCCTTCCGATACTGGAGAAATACAAAAAGGCATTTCGGCTTTGGCGAAAACTCGATCGTGACTTGGCAAGTCGGTTGGAATCCCGGCGCGAATTGGCTCAAGAAGTGGATCGGTTGCAGTTCGCAATCACCGAAATTAGTGATATCAATCCACAACCTGGTGAAGACGAGCAGCTGGTTTCCGATATTCGGCGTCTGCAAGATGTCGACGAATTAAGGGAACAAGCCGTCAATGCATTAGGCGCGATCGACGGACCCGGAGGGCTTTCTGATTTCGGATTTTCCGGTGGTTCAGAAGCTGAAGGCGCATCTGACCTTCTCGGCCAAGCGAGCAGCTTTTTACGTAACAGTTCTGATCCTGCGTTAAAGGAGCTACAGCTGCGTCTCGATGCAATAACCGCTGAGTTGTCGCAGATAGCTGCAGAACTAGGCGGATTCTTATCCGAGTTGCCCGCCGATCCGGAAGCCTTGGAATCGCTGCTGTTTCGGCAACAAGAGCTGAAAAATTTAACCCGCAAATACGCTCCAAGCATTGATGAAGTCTTAGAATGGGCGGAAAAGGCTCAAGCGAAACTTCATTCGATAGATACGTCACCTGAAGCCTTGAACCAATTGACCCTCGAAGTGACAGCTGCCGAAGAAAATATGAAAAAAGCAGCAGCTACGTTAACAAAAGCACGCAAGAAGGCGGCCAAATTTCTAGAAACGAAAGTTACTGAAGAGCTCCGTGGGTTAGCCATGCCCAAAGCCGTTTTCTCAGTTGCGCTTCACAGCGTCGCTTTTGGCGACGATGGAGCTGATCACATCGAGTTTTTGTTGGCTCCGAATGCCAGTGCAGATCCTAAACCATTGGCTACGTCCGCCTCTGGTGGTGAGCTGTCGCGCGTCATGTTAGCCCTTGAAGTGATCTTGTCGGCTGGTAATCACGGATCGACCTTGGTGTTCGATGAAGTTGACGCTGGCGTCGGCGGACGTGCGGCGGTTGAAATTGGTCGTCGGCTAGCGCGGCTTGCTCAAAATAATCAGGTGATAGTGGTGACCCATTTACCGCAAGTTGCTGCCTACGCGGATAGTCATCTCCATGTCTCTAAAGATGTCAGCGAAGAATCCGTCAGTTCTGGCATTGAACTTCTAACTGAAAACCGGCGAGTAGAGGAACTGGCGCGGATGTTGGCTGGGCTGGACGATACGGATACCGGTCGGGCTCATGCGCGGGAGTTGCTAGATAAAGCCCAGCAAGAGGTTGCGGAATTCCGTACTCGCGGGTGATTTTAGATCGTTTTCTGCGTGGCTACCACATTTTTGGTGGCTAAGCCGCAACAATAGTGCCCATGAGTCTGTTCTCCCGTTCTTCTGATCTACCTGGCGTACAAGGCGCGACTCGTGATCTTTCCGCGAATGGAAAAGGGTTTAAACGTTTAGCTCCAGGTGATTTTGCCATTATTGACGCACCAGATATTTCCCGAGCAATGGCGCAACGCCTAATCGATGCTCGTCCTGCCGCGGTGATTAACGCCGCGAAGTTTAGCACCGGTTCCTTGCCTAATTTTGGTCCACAGATGCTGCTAGAAGCAGGAATTACGTTGGTTGAAGCGGTTGGTGCTGAAGTTTGGCTACCGCTTAAAGATGGTAAAAAAGCCCGGCTGACTGACGATGGCCAATTGTTTTACGGTGAGAAGCTGATAGCGACTGGGCATGTAGTTTCCCAGGGAGAAGCAGAATCAACATTTGTGGAAGCCCAGCAACATTTGGTCGACTACATGGAGGCTTTCTTCGGAAACACCATCCAATTCATCCACTCTGAGGCGCCATTGCTTATCGACGGTTTAGGAGTGCCGGAAGTAGGGGAGGCATTACGCGAACGGAAAGTGGTGGTTGTTAGTCCCGGCGCAGGTTATCAGAACCAGTTAAAAGAGCTGCGCAATTTTATTCGGGAATTTGAGCCTGCAATCATTGGCGTTGATAGCGCGGCCGACACGTTGGTGGAAATGGGGTACAAGCCCGACTTCATTGTCGGCGATCCGTCGAATATTGGCGCAGAAGCTTTGCGAAGTGGTGCCAGGGTCGTCCTACCCGCAGATCCAGACGGTCATGCTCCTGGTTTGGAGCGCATTCAAGACTTAGGTATTGGTGCAATGACGTTTCCGTCTGCTGTTGAGAACTCAACAGATCTGGCATTACTGCTTGCGGATTATCACGAGGCACAGATCGTCGTGAATATCGGTGCTCCGATCACGCTCGACCAGTTATTCGCGCAGGCAGAAAACGCAAGTCCGTCGGCGCTTTTGTCTAGGACTAAGCTCGGACCACGTCTTGTTGATGCTTCTGCTATTTCCAATCTGTATATGATTCGTAGCTCTGGAAACATCGGTTGGCTGTGGGCGCTGTTAGGGATTTTGGTTGCAGTCGCCACGATTGTTGCTATTGCTGGCAGCTCTGGTGATGGGTCATTTAGCGAGAATTTGGTTGATACGTGGAATAACATCGCAGTCTGGTTCCAAGGGCTTTTTAGTTCTGGAAAGGCAGAATAGATCATGAAAAAAGGAAGAGGCAGTATTCTTGTTACGGGTCTTGCGCTTGGTATCGCGGGCGGAGTGGCATTCAGCACGTTTGTTTTATCTCCGAACCTTGCCGGTGGCTTTAACCAATCATTGAATTTCCTTTCGACGGAGCGTGACCTAGCTCAGGAGTCTGCACGTGTCGCGGAAGCACAAGCCAATAGCGCAGATTCTTTTATCCACGCGGTTGCTGAACCTGCTGTTAAAGACAGCCTTGCGGGCAAAACAATAGTGGTTCTTCGTGCAGCGGATGCCGATGATGAGGACGTGAAAAAGCTTGAAGGATTGCTTAAATCGGCGGGAGTGGACAACGTTAGCACCATCACGTTGAAAGAGACCTTTTTCAGCCAGCAGGGTGCTGATGGGATAAAAAACGTTGTGTCGAATACTCTCCCAGCGGGAGCGAAATTGTCTGAGGATAAACTCGATCCAGGCACACATTCAGGTGAGTCTTTAGGCTCAACTTTGATGCTTAATCCAGAAACCGGACAGGCTCAAGCGACCGCAGAGGAACGGGAACTTGGTCTGACCGCACTGCAAGATGCTGGATTTATCGAATACGAAAAAGGATCAGTGCAACCAGCCGACGCCGCAATTTTGGTTATCGGTGATGGTAGTGGTTCTTCTGGTGATGGTTTCACAGAAACCAGTCAAGCGGCGTTTGCGGAAGCATTCGATCAACGCGGTGGGGGCATGGTTGTTGCGGGCCGGATCCATAGCGCTCGCGATACCGGCACAATAGGCAAGATTCGTGCCAATCAACCCGTCCGCGACAACGTATCGACTGTCGATTCTATAAACCGCAGTCTAGGACACATAGCTGCCGTGCTTGCGACAGCAGAACAACTTGGCGGAACTGCAGGCGCCTACGGCTCCGCAGCGAGTGCAGACGCAGCTGCCCCCGCACCGAAGATCCTCGCAGAATAAATAAGGAAGGTTGAACCGCATCATGGCATTCGAATATGAGGTAATCGATTCAAAGATCATTGCCGAGAATTCAATTCTGGCACTTCGAAGTGATGAGGTCACGATGCCAGATGGGTCAACGAGTCATCGAGAAATAGTGGAACACTTTGGAGCCGTTGCGATCGTTGCCTTCGATGGATCAAAGATTGCGATGGTACGGCAGTATCGGCATGCTGTCAATGCTCGGTTGTGGGAACTGCCAGCAGGTCTACTCGACATTGCCAACGAAGACCCGTTGGTGTGCGCACAGCGAGAATTACAAGAAGAGGCAGGCATTGGTGCACGAAACTGGGCCGTTTTGGTTGATGGTATAACAAGCCCTGGTTTTTGTGATGAAGCGGTTCGGATCTATTTAGCGACGGATCTATTTGATGTTAAGCGGCCGAACCGCCAGCACGAAGAGCTGGATATGGAAAACGAATGGGTACCACTTGCGACAGCGGTCGACATGGTGATGAGCGGGCAGATTCATAACCTTATCGCTGTTGCAGGAATAATGTGTGCAGATAACGTAATCAGCCGCGATGCTAAGCCCCAAGAATATGACTCTGATTTCGTGTTGCGGCCAACCGCCCTAGCTGCTCGTCGACAAGCACAAGGACTTTTAGGCGATATGAAACAGGTCGTTCGTGACTAATCCGAATGACCTTGCCACAGAATGGCTCATGCACCTAAACGTCGAAAAAGGGGCGAGTGTAAATACTTTAAGCAATTATCGACGTGATCTCGATCGATACACGAAATGGCTAGACTCCATTGGTATAAATGACCTGAAGTCTGTGACCTCTAGCCATATCGAAAGCTATGTTGCGGATCTTCGCAGAGGTGACGAATCCGAGGGCAGAAAACCGTTGGCAGCAAGTTCGGTTGCTCGGGCATTGATAGTAGTGCGGGGTTTGCATAAGTTCGGGCTAACTGAGGGGAAGTTATCCATCGATGTGGCTTCAGAAGTTTCGCCACCAAGTACTGGGCGTCATTTGCCAGACACGCTGAGTATTGATGAAGTAACCAAACTCATTGAGACTATCCCGCAGGGAGAGCATGCCAGCGCCACTGACTTACGTGACAGAGCATTGGTTGAATTGCTCTATGGAAGCGGGGCCCGTATCGGCGAGGTGATGGGGCTTTCGGTTGACGACTTCAATTTTGCCGAAGAGTTTCTTCGCATAACAGGTAAAGGCAATAAACAACGGTTGGTTCCGGTTGGTTCGTTAGCGCGTGCCGCAATCGACCAGTATCTAGTACGTGGTCGTCCCGCCCTTGCGACAGGCTCGTCGCATGGCTTATTCCTCAATAAACGCGGTGGGGCATTGTCCCGCCAAAGTGCATGGGCAATCATTAAAACCGCTGCGGAACGTGCAGGAATAACGAAGGACATATCACCACACACCCTTCGACACAGCTTTGCGACGCACATGTTGGAAGGTGGTGCAGATGTCCGTGTAGTACAGGAACTGTTGGGGCATTCATCGGTGACAACCACCCAAATCTACACGCATGTGACGGCTGAAAACTTACGGTCAGTGTGGGCAACTGCGCATCCGCGCGCGTGAAATGTTAAAGAAATATTTTAATTGATTAAATTTAAAATAGGTTTTCCTGCACGGTTTTAGCGGGTTTGCAAGAAGGGGTTCGCGCGAAGTTGAGAAGTGCCCGATTGTTGAAAGTAACATGATTACTGCATGTATATGGGGGTAATTCCGTCCGGTTGAATATATAGACGGCTCTTGTGCGGGCGCAGGTTATGTGCTAGTTGGCGGGTGCGGTGTACTTTTTATCGGCACCCCCGGAGGCGAAAAAGCTGCGAAGCTTAATGAACTATATAAAAATACTGTGTCGTAACCTTGGGATCGTCCTGAGGGTTCTTTAAGGAGATTCGTATGTCCACCAAGCGTCGCCAACTTATGGCTATTGCACTTTCCGCTGCTGTCGCAACGTCGTCAAGCGTCGTAGTTGTACAAGCCCAAGAAGCTGTAGCACCTGGTGCTCAGGTTCAGTGCCTTCCAAATCGCCAGCCTGCCGAGCCAATCGACAACACCAACGCAACGTTCTTCGTTGTTGGAAAAGATCGGGTTCAGGCTACCGATACTGGTGTAACCATCAACCTCGGTGTTCGGGACCTTGCTTCCTTGGTCACCGGACTTGGCGTGAAGTCGGTCGACGGAATCGCCCGAATTCTCGATGGTCTTGAGTTCCGTGTCATTGACGTTGATGGCAACTTGATTGAAAACGCGGAATTTAAGCTGAATGAGTCCGAGCGTAAAATCTCGGTGGATTTCAAAGCTAAGCCAGACAACCCGTTCTACATTGAAATCATCGGTACCGAAGATGCGCCGGAAGTACAGCCAGACGCACCGAAAGCGCCTGCCGAAGAGGCTGGTGACAAGGCTGGTAGCGAAGCTGAAGGTTCCCAGAAGGATGGCGAAGCCGCTGGTGCCGATGGCGCAGCATCTGCAGCAACGCATTCCGATGCAGCACCTGCTGCAGCTGGATCGGATGTAGCTGCAGCTCCTGCAACTGATTCCGACTCCGGTAAGCAGGATGCAGCTGCTAAGGCGAAGAAGGTTGTCAAGGTATTCATTCGGGTAACCCACTCCGATTCCTTCACTGGCTGCAAGAACAAGGAAGGTCGCGACCCAGAGCGGGAAAAGGGCCACACTGCAGTTGGCCTGGGCAACCTGTCGTCCATTGCGAAGAACGGATCTTCGACCCTTGCCGGAATTGGCAAAGAGCAGCTTTCCTCCGACAACAGTAAACTGCCTAAGCAAGCACGCACTGGCATTATTGCAGGTATTGCTGCTATCGCGGTGATCGTTGTTGGCGCATTGCTTGCAACCATTGGCGGTTTCGCTCACTTTGTTAACAAGTTCATTCGTCGCTAAAACTTCCGCGACAGTACTCTGTAAACCAGGCCCCCAGCGTATTTGACTTGATAGTTAAAGGCTGGGGGCTTGACCATATGGCGACTGCCATTTCTCCGACGTATTCGCGCTAAACTTTCACACGAGTTGACCTGAAGAATTACAACCGTGTCATTCAATCCACTAGACGTCGGTATGTCAACATGGTTGTAGGAACGTCGAAAAGCTACAATAACCAACAAGCAGCGATCTTAGTCAAGGAAGAGGGATTGTCATGAAAAACTCGGGCAAAAAGGAAACCCCCGAGCAGGAGATCGGCTTAACCGGTCGCCCGTTACGTGAATTCCCAGAGCCACGACCTCTCGACCACCATGGCCCAGCGAAGATAATCAGCATGTGTAACCAAAAGGGCGGCGTTGGCAAAACCACTTCGACGATTAACCTTGGTGCCTGTTTGGCGGAAGCAGGCCGTAAAGTCCTATTGGTGGATTTAGATCCACAAGGCGCGCTCTCGGCTGGTTTGGGGGTTGCTTACAACGAATTGGACTTGACTGTCTATAACTTGCTGGTAGATCCGAGTACATCGATCCATAACGCGATTCACAAAACCGGTGTACCTGGTCTCGATTTGGTACCCGCAAATATTGATCTGTCTGCCGCGGAAATCCAATTGGTTAACGAGGTTGGGCGCGAGCAGACCCTTGCCCGGGCGTTGCGGCCAGTCATGAAAGACTACGACTTCATTATCTTGGACTGTCAGCCATCCTTAGGTCTATTGACAGTCAATGCGCTGGCCTGCTCCCATGGCGTGCTCATTCCTATGGAATGTGAATACTTCTCTCTCCGGGGATTGGCGCTACTAACAGACACAGTCGAAAAAGTACGTGATCGACTCAACTTCAATCTCGAAATTGTCGGTATCTTGGTGACGATGTTTGATCGCCGAACCTCTCATGCCCGTGAGGTTATGTCCCGCGTTGTCGAAGTCTTCAATGAATTGGTTTTTGACACGGTTATCACTCGTACCGTTCGTTTTCCGGAAACATCGGTGGCTGGCGAACCCATCATTATGTGGGCGCCTTCATCACCTGGCGCGCAACAGTATCGCCAACTTGCTCGGGAAGTATTAGAACGGACGGACGGATAGGGGATCCGAAAGCCACATAGGATTATGGATTTAGGTGCAGGAAATTTTTCCGATGAAGGTATCGATGTTACTGATTCGGTTTTTCGTGATACGTCGGATTCTGCCCCTGAACAGCCGGAAATAACAGGCTTTCGGATAGTTCTCAATAACTTCGAAGGGCCATTTGACCTGTTGCTGCAACTGATTTCTGCCAAAAAGTTGGACATTACTGACGTGGCGTTGGCTCAGGTTACTGACGATTTTGTGGCCTACACTAAGGCGCTTGGCGAATCTGCTGATTTAGATGAAGTAACGGAATTCCTTGTTGTTGCGGCGACGCTATTAGATTTGAAAGCTGCTCGGTTGGTTCCGCGGGGCGAAGTAGACAGTGAAGAGGATTTAGCGCTGTTGGAAACGCGTGATCTTCTCTTTGCTCGCTTGCTCCAATACAAAGCGTATAAACAGGTCGCGGATCTGTTTGCTAGGTGGCAGACTCAGGCTCAGGCTCGGTATCCGCGGGCAGTTGGTATGGAAGAGCAATTTGTTGATTTGCTTCCGCCTATCACTATCGGCCATAACCCGGCTAGTTTTGCGCATGTAGCGGCTGGGGTTTTTCGACCGAAGCCGCCCGAGGTTGTCGGGGTTGACCATATCCACAACGTCCCAGTTTCGGTGCCGGAACAGGCGGGTAAAATCCTTGATCTGTTGCGGCTGATGGGGCCGCATAACTGGTTAAATTTCAACGCATTAACGAGGGACTGCACGGCCTCGATGCAGGTTGTCGGGCGGTTTCTTGCTCTGCTGGAGTTATACAAGGCACAAGCTATCGGCATTGAACAGGAAGAGTCCTTGGGGGAGCTTCGGGTGAAATGGACGGGGCTTGAAGTCGATCCAGCAGTTGTTGCGGCTAGCAATTGGGAATAGGTTGGGTGCGATTCTCGTATTCGCCTGCGGTAATTATAAGATTGAAAGTGACAATAGCCCGGTTCAAGCTGATGAATGTCAATGGTGTGGCTTGGTTGATAGTGCGGAGCGATTCATGGGGATAATTGTGGTGTCTGGTTTGGCATCAGGGGTTGGAAAGACTACCGCAGCTGCAGCAATCGTTCGGGTTTTGCAGGATCGGGGTCGAAATGTCATTCCAGTCAAGGTAGCGCGCTTGCAGAAACCGCATGCGCAACTGGATATCGGAACGATCAGAAAACTGACGGGTATTTCTGGTGCAGATTTTTCGGATGACCCAGATCCGCTTGGACGTGTCAATGAGCTAGTTCAAGCAGGGCGAACTGTTGTCGTTGAAGGCTCTGGAGGGTTAAGCGTGCCGCTACGCGGCGCGGATACGATAGCCCATATTGCGCATCATCTGGATGCACCTCTCGTGGTGGTATCTGGCATGGATCCAGGGGCGGTGGATCTCGCTGTCGCTGCTGTGGAGTTCGCACATTCATGCGGTGCACGAGTGGAAGGATTATTGGGTGGCAAATTACCAGCGGGCGCTGATCTGCGCACTCGATTGACCCTGATGGAGGTGTCAAAAGCAACTGGAGTACCATTTTTGGGAAGTCTCAACGATGGGGTTGGTTCGCTCGGTGCGGAAGCGTTTGCGCAGGCTACTCGGACGATTTTTCTCCCTGAGCATTGGTAGTGCTCGTCTCACGACGGTTTACGGATGCAAAACCGCGCTACATGAACTTTCGTAGCTACACTTAAAACCGCTTATATAACGTGATGTATTTTTAGCCGATGGCATTAAGGAACTAACACGATGGAAATAATGGTAGGTCTGATTGGGCTGCTATTTGCCACAGTAATAATGGTTGCTATTGGTGACCGGTGGGGACTTCCTTGGCCCGTTTTGCTGACTATCCTCGCAGCAGGTGCCATTTTTATTCCGGGTATACCGCAGGTCCACATAGATAGTGAGTTGATGCTGCCGGTGTTTATTCCTCCGTTGTTGTGGGCGCTGGCGCGCCGAACGTCGTGGGCTCAAATTCGGCACCATTGGCGCTCGATAATGTTGTTGTCGGTGTTGTTGGTGCTGGTGACGGCATTCGCAGTAGGCGTCACTGCATATCTTTTGGTTCCGGCGTTGTCGTTGGCTGGAGCAATTGTTATCGGGGCTGCGGTTTCCCCACCTGACCCAGTTGCGGTGGATGCCGTTGCCGAGCCAGCAGGTGTTCCCCGTCGGTTGACAAATACATTACAAACTGAGGGTCTGTTCAATGACGCGGCGTCAATTCTTGTATTTAACCTGGGCCTGAGTGTATTGGTTCAAGGGAATTCGGTGACGTGGTGGCAGGCGATTTTGACCTTCATATACTCCACAGGGGTTGCGATCTTGATCGGCTGGCTGATTGGCATTTCGGCGGCATGGCTTACCGGCTGGATGACGTCTTCGGTTGCACGTAATGCATTCACGTGGGTTATTCCGTTTGCGACTTTTCTTGCCGCTGAGGCATTCCATGCATCTGGTGTGGTAGCTATCGTCATCGCTGCGATTGAGTTTAATTCCCGGGTGGATGTTGAGGCTGAGGACCGGTTGTCTGGTACGGCCTTTTGGGAAATAGTCGAAATGCTGTTCACCGGTGTGGCCTTTGGCTTGATTGGGATCATGGTGCGAGATGCCATTGTCGAAGTGGGTTCCGATTTGTGGAATGCCGTGTGGCTTGGTCTCGTACTTTCGTTGGTAGCGATTGCGGTTCGTGGCTTGTGGTTCTTGGCGATTTACCGCGTAAATAAACATTTCAATCGCCGGTGCGGTGCTCCACTCCGATTGCAGGAAGTGTTGTTACTAACATGGGCTGGCATGCGGGGGTTGGTGACCTTAGCGTTGGTTTTATCTATCCCGGTTACCTCGGGTTTCGGTCTGTATCACGAACTACCAGTCATCGCTTTAGTCGTCGTTTTTATCACCATGGTCCTTCCTGGGCTAACGCTGCCGTGGTTGATGAAACGTCTGTCGTTGGATGCCGGGCCAGATGCGTTTGGCGATCTTGCGCGGGAAGAACTGGTAAATCGCGCCCGCCGGGTTGCGTATGAGCATATCCTTTCCCGCGCGGATGAAATCGGGCAAGGTCGTGCCCAGGCGATGATGACTCGCTTTGATGAGCTTTCTCACCTTGAGGATTTCGAGGATGAACGGCTATCACCAGAAAAGCGGCGTGAGCGCCTACTGCAGATCCGATCGATCATGCAGGAAACGCAGTTGGAAGCCTTGGAAGCTGCCCAAAAGGAACTACTCTCGGCTCGCCGTGAGCGTAACGTTGATCCGGCGATCTTAGATGAGGTGCTTTTCGACGTCGACAGGCAGATCATTGGTGCTAAGGCGAAGCGAGCTCACTACCAAAATATTGATGTCAATCGTAGTAGCTAATCTGTTGGCGATAAGCTGACGGTTGAAGTAAACCCGAAGAAACGTGTTTTTATGTCTACAGAATCAGTAAAGCCGATGATTTCTCCCTTACGCTCTCAACTCGAGTCCATCCTGTTAGTAATCGATAATCCGGCAACGGTTTCAGCGCTGGCAACTGCTACGGAAAGCCAGCCGGAAACTGTACTGAACCAACTTCGCAGCATTCAGAAGGAACTCGATGATCGGGGGAGCGGGATGGATCTGCGGGAAACCTCCGAAGGGTGGCGTCTTTATACCCGGCAATCAAATGCGCCAGTAGTTGAGAAGTTTTTACTTGATGGCACTCAATCGAAACTTTCCCGTGCGGCATTAGAAACTCTCGCAGTCGTTGCCTATCGCCAACCTGCAACACGGGCTCAAGTATCTGCTGTTCGAGGCGTCAACGTTGACGGAGTGATGCGGACGCTTGCGTTACGAGGGTTAATCCGTGAGGTCGATACGGAACCGATTTCAGGTGCGCACCGATACGAAACGACAGAGCTATTTTTAGAACTACTAGGCATAGATTCGCTTGAGCGGCTGCCGGATCTGGCACCTCTGCTTCCAGAAATCGATTCCATAGACGAGTTTGAGCTGCCGTAGTTGTTACTGGCATCGTCTATAACTCCAACAACTGCGGCTCGGGTCCGCTAGTGGCTTTAGCTTTTCTGCGTCACGTAGACTAAAGTAATCGTGTTTATAACCGCATATTTCATTTGATAGGAAGCATAGTGACTCCACCCGCTCGCCGTGATGGCACACCGGAAGGCAACCGTAGCCGCAAAACTCAAGGCAAAAACGCCCGAAAAAAGCAAGGGGCTAGTAAGCCCGCCAAGCAGAAAAAACAACGTTCGACGGACATCCTCATTTCAAACGCTCGTCCGGCACGAAAACAGTATGTTTCTGAGCGCCGCGCGCCTGAATCCGACAGTTTTCCTGGGCATTCCGAGAAATCCGAGGGGATTCGGCTGCAGAAGGTATTAGCGCAAGCCGGTGTCGCATCTCGTCGTCACGCGGAAATCCTCATCGATGCCGGTCGCGTGGAAGTAAATGGGAAAAAGATCCGGCAGCAGGGAGTACGGGTTGATCCAAGTACCGATGTCATTCGTGTCGATGGTGTGCGGGTCAATGTCAACGAAAACTTCCAGTATTTCGTGTTGAATAAGCCACGCGGAATTCATTCGACGATGAACGATGAGCTGGGGCGGCCATGTATCGGCGATTTGGTCTCCGAACGAGTAATCGCAGGACAACGGTTGTTCCATGTGGGACGATTGGATGCTGACACCGAAGGCTTAATTCTTCTGACCAATGACGGCGAATTAGCAAACAGATTGATGCATCCTAAATACGAGGTTTCCAAGACATACTTGGCTACCGTATTGGGCGAAGTTGATAAAAACATCGTTCGCCAATTGCGGGACGGCATTGAATTGGACGACGGAATTGCCAAGGCTGATTACGTCCAGCTTATTGACATTCATCAGGGAAAGTCCTTAGTTCGGGTTGAACTGCATGAGGGCCGCAAGCATATTGTGCGGCGGATGCTCAAGGCAGCTGGTTATCCCGTTCAGCGTTTGGTTCGTACGAAACTACACACGGTCCAACTTGGGGAGCAGAAACCCGGCACCATTCGAGCGCTCAACGACAGCGAATTAACAAGCCTGTATAAGGTGGTGGAGATGTAATGACAACAATCACAAACTCTTCTGCAAGGGCCTTGGAAAACACCGATGGTGGCCTCATCGTTGCTGTAGACGGCCCATCCGGTGCTGGAAAATCGACTGTTTGCCGTGCCGTTGCCAAGCACTTCGGCGCTAAGTACCTCGACACGGGAGCGATGTATCGAGTTGCCACTCTCCATGTACTGGATTCCGACATCAATCCGCATGACGCAGCGGCGGTCGCTGAAGCAACGAAAAACCTTCCGGTTTCTGTAGCGGATGATCCTGATTCCAAGGCGGTGTTGCTAGGTGGGGCGGATGTGTCGGTGGAGATACGAGATGAAGACGTGACTCGCTTCGTTTCCGCCGTGTCAGCTGTGCCTGAGGTTCGGGAAAACCTCGTAGCATTACAGCGTTCACTTGTTGCCGATGCTGGTCGGTGCATCGTCGACGGGCGGGATATCGGAACGAACGTGCTTGTCGACGCGCCCCTGAAGATCTACCTCACCGCATCCGCAGAAGTTCGAGCACGGCGCCGGTTCGAACAGGATCGTGCGGCTGGCCGCGATGTAATCTATGAATCTGTCCTTGCTGATGTGGTTCGGCGCGACGCCTTGGATTCCTCCCGGCCATTGAACCCGCTACGGCCCGCGGAAGACGCCGTTGTAATCGATACATCGGATTTAAGTCTTGAAGAGGTATTGGACGTACTTATCGAGTTAGTAGAACAATCGGCGGAAGGGAAAACAGATAAATGAGCGATGACATACACTCAGCTGCATCTTCGCACGATGAATCTGACTATTCAATGGATGAAAACCACTCCAACATCATTGATGATGGCAACATGGAAGATGACTATGATGTTGAGGTTTTCGACGATGGTTCGTTTGACAAATCGGAGTTTTCCGACCCCGATTTCGGCGAAGATTACTCCGAGGAAGACTGGAAACAGCTTGAAGAAGCATTCGGAATAGGCCCCGATACGCACGTTGAGGAAAATCTGTGCACCGTGGCCATTGTGGGTCGGCCGAACGTCGGAAAATCCACTTTGGTCAACCGCTTTATCGGTCGCCGCGAAGCGGTTGTAGAGGATTTTCCAGGGGTTACCCGAGATCGCATTTCCTATATTGCTGACTGGGGTGGTCAACGTTTCTGGGTTCAAGACACCGGCGGTTGGGATCCCAACGTAAAAGGCATTCACGCCGCGATTGCGAGGCAAGCGGAAAACGCAATGGAGTCTGCCGACGTCATTGTCATGGTTGTTGACACCAAAGTTGGTATTACCGAAACTGACTCGGTCATGGCTAAGAAACTGCAACGGTCAGATGTTCCAGTGATTTTGGTGGCAAACAAGTTCGATTCGGATAGCCAGTATGCGGACATGGCGGAGTTTTATGCCCTAGGCTTAGGCGATCCATGGCCAGTGTCTGCCCAACACGGGCGCGGCGGTGCGGATGTACTGGACGAAATTCTCCGCCTGTTCCCGGAAGAACCTCGATCCGCATCGATTACGGAGGGGCCGCGTCGCGTTGCTTTAGTGGGCAAACCGAATGTCGGAAAATCTTCGTTGCTGAATAAGATCGCGGGCGAGGAACGATCGGTTGTCGACAACGTTGCAGGGACGACCGTTGATCCAGTTGACTCCATAGTTAAACTGGATAAGCACTTATGGAAGTTTGTTGATACTGCTGGCCTGCGTAAAAAGGTAAAGAATGCCCAAGGACACGAATACTACGCGTCCCTACGGACCCGAAATGCCATTGATGCGGCCGAGATTTGCATCTTTATGATCGATTGCTCTGATCCGGTTTCGGAGCAGGATCAGCGCGTCTTGAATATGATCCTTGAATCCGGCAAGGCGTTGGTCTTGGTCTTTAATAAATGGGATCTTATGGATGACGACCGGCGTTGGGAGCTTGAGCGAGAAATTGAGCAGCAATTAGCCCACATCCCGTGGGTCAAACGGATCAATATCTCCGCCAAAACCGGTCGAGCGTTACAGCGGCTTGAACCTTACATGCTGGAGGCATTGGAGAGTTGGGATAAGCGTATAAGCACCGGTCAGCTCAATAACTGGCTGCGCGCAACGGTTGCGCAAAATCCACCTCCGATGAAGGGCGGCCGGGTTCCGCGCGTATTGTTTGCTACCCAGGCTTCGACCAGGCCACCAGTTGTAGTGTTATTCACCACTGGATTCCTGGACGCCGGGTATCGGCGTTATCTGGAACGTAAGTTCCGGGAATCATTCGGCTTTGAAGGCTCTCCGGTTCGGATCGCAGTCCGAGTACGCGAGCGCCGGTCAAAGAAGTAGGGAAGTAGGGTCAGGGACTTTCAATTTCCTAGAACAGTTTATACTTCCTGACAAGGTTGAGCTCGCCTGCTATGCAGTAGCGGTGGGCTCAACCTTTTCCAAATTTAGATTCACTTTCAGTTATTTTCGATAATTTCTATAGAAAGTGACGAATCTAGCGTTTCTATCTTTTTCGTCTATTTCTGTTTTCTGTAGAGGAACGCATCGCATCGGTAGGGAAGCAATATCTCTTGATCTGGGTGAAAACCGAGGTGCTCGTCCAAATACCAGTGCAAGTTAGCGGTCATCTTATCCCGCACTGACTCGGTTGATCGCAGCCAATACGACCGAGTATGCATTAATCGATGCAATAATTGCGTGGTGACTGGTTGTTCCCACCGCAACCGCAGTTCATCGCAAAGCTGCCACGGCGCATACACTGTTGGCAGGAACCCTTCGGCCAATGTGTCTCCCGAATGCATGATCCTACTTAGTCTATGCACCCACGGAATGTTTACATCCAGCGTGTTCCATACGAGCAGCAATTGGGCCTCGGCGGTGCTGATGCGATCGCATTCAACGCTCGCTGCACGGGAATCCACCCAGTGCCATGTCTGCGCGCAAGTAACCACGTCGAAAACCTCGTTTCGGGCAGCTGACACTTCAGCGGTTGCCTGCCATGCGGAAATGCCGTGGTTCTTTAAGGTTTTTAGCATTTCCAGACTGGGGTCTAACGCAAAAACTTCAGCTCGTTCACCAAAAGCAGCGCCTAAAACCGACGTCAGCTTTCCGGTGCCAGCACCCACATCCAGGATTCGATAGCTGTGATTATGTTCGATTGCTAGCAAACCCATTACCTCGGTTGGGTAGCTTGGCCGCACATCTTGATAAAGCTCGGCTCCACTCCGGAAAGCGCGGGCTTGCTCATTGCGATGCGTATCAGAAACGAATTTCGGCATGTTTTTACGGGAAATCGGAGGTACAGGGCGAATCGGTTGCGACGCATCTTTGGCTGGATCGGAGCTCATAATGTCAAGAATTGTACTGTGGTTTCACGGTGATAGGGGTGAACGAGTAATGGAAGTTTTATTCATTATTAACTGATATAGTGGGCACTGATCGTAACGGCAACGTGTATTTGTAAAGTTCGCTCTAAAGGAAGGAATATGACATGGGCTTCATGGACAAAGCAAAGGACATGCTGAACACCGATAAGGCAGAAGAAGTTTCTGACCAGATTTTGGATAAGGCCTCAGAAATGGCGAAAGGCGCACTTGGCGAGGACAAGGCCGCAAAAATCGACGAAGTTCGCGACACCATTGATAAAAAGATCGGTACGGACGGCGTTTAGTCGACAAAAGTGCTAACTTTTCGACGCCCCAACGGCTTTGAACGAATACGTTGTTCGTATTCTTCGGTGCTTTTTGCGGGCGTCGAAAAGCGTTAGTGCGAATGGCCCGAATGATCGTGGATGTCGTTGAGAAAACTGTGTTCATGATCGTGCTCAGTTTCCGCTGAACTGCTGTGATGTGCGTGAGGATGTGAATGGCTGTGCGTATGTTCATGACAATGAACCACATCTCCATGCGAATGCACATGAGTATGCGTGTGCGAATGCAGATGTTCGTGCTGCAACTGGACTGAATCTTTGACCATCAGATATGTAGCGCACACCATGATCAATAGTGCCACCCAAAACTGCAATTTGGGGAGTTCCCCTAAGAAGATCATGCTGAAAGCCACACCTAGGAATGGCGCAATGGCATAGTACGCCGAAGTTTTTGCGGCCCCTAGGTTACGTTGCGCAAAAATATAAAACGTAATGCTTAAGCCGTAACCAATAAAACCAACGATCATTGCGGCGGCACTGATCCCGATTGTCGGGATTTCTTCCGCCAGCATTCGCGCCACGATGAAGCAACCGAGTCCAGAAAACACTCCTTTAATAACCACGATCTGCTGCGGTGATTTGGTCGCCAACCGTGTTGTGCAGTTGTTTTCTATTCCCCAACACACGCACGCTGCCAAGACAAAGGCAGCACCGTAATTCAGACTAAAGCTAGCGTCTCCTTCGACGCTTAAGATGATGCTCGAAACGGTGACTAACGCGATGGCTATCCACAACTGTCGAGAAACCGTTTCTTTGAAGGCTGCGAACGCCACTACAGACGTTGCGACGATTTCGAAATTATTAAGAAGCGAAACCGTTGCGGAAGTGGTGAGTGAGATACCAAACATGAGCAAGATCGGTGCCACGATATCAAGCCCGATCATCGCAAGGACATAGGGTAGATCTTGTCTGTTCAGGGGACTATGCTCGGCTGCGGTATCCGCTTTGGCGTGAGTTTTTTCGCTGGAATCTTTTCCCATTACGTGAGGTAAAAGGATCGTGAGAAGCATCCCCACGCCCGCTCCAAGGTAAAGAAAAGCTGCCAACATCGCTGGCTGGATATTCACGATGAGCAACTTTGACATCGGTACTGAAATCGCATAAAACGCTGCAGCAAACACCGCGCATACTGTTGCTTTAGTTTTCGTGCTGCTCAAGGCGTAGCTCTTCATAGCGCCTAAGGATAAATCAATATCTGGAAGATTGGAATAGCAACTGGGAGTTTTTCTTGTGTAACCCGGTGTATCAAATGTTCCGGTTAGTGGTCTTTCTACATCGTGAGGTCAAAACGTTTTCTATAGCCTAAGTATTGGGGTAAGTCTTACAATGGGATGTGTTTGGTTATAACCTTTCAACCACCCTGGTATGGATTTTCCAGGAGAAGGAGCAATACAGTGGCTACCTCCACATCATCGGCATTCAATGCGGAGTCTTTTCAGTCTGCGTGGAATCAGTTTGAGACCGAGCACTTTGACCTAGTTATTATCGGTGGTGGTTCTGTCGGTGCTGGTGCAGCTTTAGACGCAGCTACCAGGGGGTTGAAAGTAGCGGTCATTGAGGCTCGAGATTTTGCAGCAGGCACCTCTTCTCGATCATCAAAGATGTTCCACGGCGGGTTGCGGTACCTGGCTATGCTCGATTTTCGGCTGGTTGCGGAGTCGCTGCGGGAACGCGAACTTTCGATGTCCACTTTGGCGCCGCACCTTGTTAAACCATTGCGATTCATTTTCCCGCTTACCCACAGGGTTTGGGAACGCCCTTACATGGCATCCGGGTTCATGCTGTATGACCTCATGGGTGGGGCAAAGAGTGTTCCGATGCAGAAACACTTAAGCCACAAGGCAACGATGAAGATGGCTCCCGGGCTAAAAGACGACGCGTTAGTCGGCGGCGTGCGATATTACGACACGCTTGTCGACGACGCCCGGCACACCATGACGGTACTGCGCACCGCGGCAGAATTCGGTGCAATCGTACGCCCATCGACACAGGTCGTAGGGTTTGAAAAGTCTGGTGAGACAATAACGGGTGTTGTGGTTCGGGATACCGACAGTGGTGCTGAGACAACGATACATTGTGATGTGTGTATCAATGCCACTGGTGTATGGAATGACGAGCTGCAAAAACTTGCTGGCGTTCCCGGCAAGTTTAGCGTCCACACGTCAAAAGGCGTCCACATTGTCGTGCCGAAATCTTGCCTTGATGCCGATGCCGCTTTATGCTTCGTTACCGAAAAGTCTGTTTTGTTTGTTATCCCATGGGGCGAATACTGGATCATTGGAACGACCGATACCGATTGGGATAAAAACCTAGCCAATCCAGCGGCTACCAGGGCCGATATTGACTATATTCTTGATCACGTCAACGCGAAGGTTCGACGGCAAATCCGACATGAAGACATCGTTGGAGTTTATTCAGGTTTGCGCCCGCTGTTGAGTGGTAAGTCGGACTCGACCACCAATTTATCCCGCAATCACGCTGTGGCTCGGGTCGCCCCCGGAATGGTTTCTGTCGCTGGTGGGAAATACACAACATATCGCGTCATCGGAAAAGACGCCGTGGATAAGGCGGCCGAAGATATTTCCAAGAACGTGCCTCGTTCTGTCACGGAAAACACCCCGCTCCTAGGCGCAGACGGATACCACGCGTTAGCAAACCAAGCTCCGTCTCTAGCGCTGAGGTTGGGTATCTCAGAAACTCAAGTTGAACATCTCCTGGGAAGGTATGGCTCGTTGATTTTCGAGGTGCTTTCACCAGCACAAGAGGATCCAACGTTAGTGGAACCGATTCCAGGTGCAGAGCAGTATCTTAAGGCTGAAGCGGTCTATGCAGTGACGCACGAGGGCGCAATGCACCTAGAAGATATTCTTCATCGTCGGTTGCGGGTATCCATGGAGTACGCGGATCGAGGCGTTGCATCAGCAGAAACCGTGGCGCGCATTGTCAGCTCTTACCTCGATTGGGATGAGAAGCGCATCGTAGCTGAAGTCGAACAGTTCAAAGCTGCTACCGAGGCAACCCTAGCCGCAGAAAAGGAGCTGACCGATGATGCTGCGAATAAGGTAGCTACCCAAGCGAACGACGCACGCCCGCTAATCGATACAGTGCAGGATCATTAAATGAGTGACCACCGGTATGTAGCTGCAATTGACCAGGGAACAACTTCCACCCGGTGCGTTGTTTTTGACGAAGACGCCAACATGGTTGGCGTCGGGCAATTTGAACACAGGCAGATCTTCCCGCAAAAGGGCTGGGTGGAACATGATCCATTGGAGATTTGGGATAACACCCGCCGGGCAGTGGCCGCTGCACTGGCTGAAGCGAATGTTCCGCGAGAAGATATTGCTGCCGTAGGGATAACTAATCAGCGGGAAACGACCGTCGTGTGGAATAAACACACAGGTCTGCCTGTCTACAACGCTATAGTGTGGCAAGACACTCGTACGAGTGCGTTATGCGAAGAATTAGCTGCTGAAGAAGGTGTTGATCGATGGCGGGATACCACCGGTTTGCGGCTAAACTCCTACCCGGCGGGCCCGAAGATTCGGTGGATCTTGGATAACGTAGCCGGTGCGCGGGAGCAAGCCGAGAACGGTGACCTGCTTTTTGGCACGATAGACACCTGGTTGTTGTGGAACTTAACCGGTGGTCCCGAAGGCGACAATGGAGCTGAAGCGGTACACGCAACCGATGTGACAAATGCCTCGCGGACTCTCCTGATGGATTTGGCAACGCTTCAATGGGATGAGTCGATCTGTGCCGAGATGAAAATTCCGATGGCGATGCTGCCGGAGATCAAGCCAAGTGTTACCACATTCGGGCATGTGCGCGGGCGGGGGACATTGGCTGGCGTGGCAATCACCGGAATCTTGGGTGATCAACAATCGGCGATGTTCGGTCAAGCCTGTTTTGAACCTGGTGATGCTAAGAATACTTATGGAACCGGCCTATTCTTGCTTCTAAATACCGGTCAGACGCCGAAAAAGAGCGAACACGGGCTCATTACTACTGTGTGTTACCAAATAGACAATGAAAAGCCGGTTTACGCACTCGAGGGGTCAGTGGCCATGGGTGGTGCCCTCGTACAGTGGTTGCGTGATAATTTAGGGCTGGTAGCTAATGCGCAAGAGATTGAGGAATCTGCAGCTCAAGTGCCGGATAACGGTGGTGTTTATATTGTTCCCGCCTTTTCTGGGTTGTTTGCGCCTAGGTGGCGTCCAGATGCACGTGGCGTGATCGTGGGGTTGACACGATTCGCCAATAAGCACCATTTGGCTCGCGCAGTGATTGAGGCTACCGCTTATCAAACCCGTGAAGTAGTCGACGCGATGGCTGCGGATTCCGGCGTTGAGATTTCCCAGCTCAAGGTTGACGGGGGAATGGTGCGAAACGAGCTGCTTATGCAATTCCAATCCGATATTTTGCGGAAGGAAGTATTACGGCCACGAATCATCGAGACAACTGCGTTGGGCGCTGCCTTCGCCGCTGGTTTGGGTGTCGGATTTTTTGAGGATCTAGACCAGCTCAAAGAGCAGTGCGCAGTGGAACAAACCTGGACTCCGTCGATGCCAGAAGACGCTGCGGAACAGCTTTTCAAGGAATGGAATAGGGCAGTGGAAAGAACGTTTGATTGGGAAGAATAACGTTAAAGGGCCAAGAGCGATCTTGGCCCTTTAACAAATTTGTCGGACTGACAGGATTTGAACCTGCGACCCCTTAACCCCCAGTCAAGTGCGCTACCAAACTGCGCCACAGTCCGTTTGTTGCTTGGGTAAGCAGCTCCCACAGATTACAGCATTGTGATCCCAAAGCGCCAATTTTGCCCATGAGCTGGGGATTATGCAGTTACTATGCCTGATTCATAAACCCACCGGCGTTCCCAACGCGAAAACTGAGATATTTCGGTGTGGGTTCCGGCAACACCGTTGCATTGAAAGTGCGCGGTGAATGTTACGGAGCCAACGCTATCGAAAGGACCGCCACCGCTTGTGTGGGAAATGGACAGCCCGACCCACGTCAGATTGCGGTCCAAATCCAGCGATGTTGGCGCTGTGGTCGGATGCCAGGAGTAGCGCAAGTAGTCGGCGTCGAAAAGCACAAAGGCGCTGTAGCGAGACCGCATGAGGGCCTCAGCTGTCGGGGCGGGACGCGTTTTGTTGTGCAACGGAAAGCAACAATCGCCGTAACACAATCCCGATTGACACGGACAGGCGCTTAATGGCGGAAAACTACTCACTGAAAAATATCCTCAATAACGACTGCGTCATTGAGCAACGCCGATATCTCGGAATTCTGGGCAGCAGACATCAAGACCTTGCGGTCGTCGTCGGTGAGGCTGTCGCCGGTAATGAGTATCGATCGTTGCAGGTGAAGGGCTCCCGCATCCGAAGGGTTCGGGGTGATCGTAACTTCGACGTTTGCTAGCGGCTTCATACGTGCGGACTGCGCCGCTGTTTGGATAGCCTGCTTGGTTGAAGAAGCCAGCGCAGCGATCAATAACGAAGTCGGCGTCACACCAAGGTTCTTGCCGCCGTGAGCTTTGTCTTTGTCTGTCGCAATCGGCTGTGAACCAATGTGGACCAAGCCCGAGAATTTTCCGGCCTTTGTGGAATGAGACAGAACTGTATTGGCAGCAATATCAGGTGAAGCGGAAGCCTCAGGAACAAGGTGCTGTTCGACCCAGCTACGGATAATGTGGGCTGCGAGCTGTGCGGCACCTGTTTTAGTGCATAGATGATCGACTTTATGCAGAGACACCAAAGACTTGGGATACCGGGTTTTCAGGAAAATATTTTGAGCGTTGTCGATACCAACGGTTTGATCAATGGGCGAATGCAAAATAAGCAGTGGTTTACGAAGCGTGGGCAGATATGCTTCAGGATTGGTCTCAGCAAGATCTTCCAAAAACTCACGGGAAATCGTGATGTCTCTACCTCCCAACGTGAGCGTGACAGCACCAGTTTCGTCTACTTCGCCAATACGGTCAGCGAAGTGCAGCACTGCGTGCGCTGGGTCAAATGGCGCACCGATGGTCGCCACGGCCTTGAGAGTGGAAATCATAGTCGCGGCTTTCAGCGCGGCAGCGCCACCCAAGGAATGCCCAATTAGTAGTTGGGGAGCAGTGTAATTGTCCGCTAGCCATTGGTTGGCGGCGATGATGTCATTGACATTTTCGGAGAAACTGGTTTTGTGGAAATCTCCCTCAGACTGACCGAGCCCTGGGAAGTCGAAGCGCAGACATGCGATTCCCATTTCGGCGAGAGTTTTACAGACCCGGGCGGCGGCTGGGGTGAATCGCGATCCAGTAAAACAATGCGCGAACATGGCATACGCAAGCGATGGGGTATCAGGCATGTCAAGGGTTCCGGCCATCATGTAACCGTTGGAACTTGGTAATTTAACGCTAATGGAATGCACAAAAGTCTCCCGGCGGGTCAGCGGATCTAACTAAGGCACGGCACCGGAAAACACCTGGAAACAAGCCAGATGACGATGCCCGTATCATTTCTTAAAAGCTTAAGACACCTTGCCTAAAACTACTGCACGCAATCGATGTCATATTGGTTAACCAGGTACTGAAATGCAATCTAAGTCACGTTGAGGATTAATGGTGATTGACCCCAAAACTAGCCTTGCGGCTAACTAGGGGAATGCATGCGGAGCCTGTAGCGTTAAGATTTAAAACGTTAGATTAAAACTTACAAACAACAACGGAGGCTCACGTGGCTGGTTTCGATTGGTTTTGGAAAGCAATGGGCGGCAAACAGGGCCGTAATCAAAAACGTAGCCTTGCTATCGTAGACCAAGCGGAAACGAAGAAGCTTGAGTTTGAAACGTTAACGGATTCTGAACTCGTCGAACGTGCAGTTGCAGCTACCAAAAATGGGGACCTTAATGATCCGGCAGAATTCCTTGCCGTGTTGGCGATCGCCTCCGAACGGACACTTGGATTAACACCGTTTCCGGTGCAATCTCAGGCGGTGTTGCGGCTTTTGGAAGGTGACGTTATCCAAATGGCTACTGGCGAGGGTAAGACGTTGGTGGGCGCTATGGCGAGCACCGGCTTCGGTCTGATGGGCAAACGGGTACACACTATTACGGTGAATGATTATCTAGCAGCTCGTGATGCTGAATGGATGGGGCCATTGGTTCGGTTCTTCGGACTGACTGTAGCTGCGATAACTGAAGAAATGACCAGCGATGAACGTCGAAAAGCGTATACCGCGAATATTGTTTATACACCAGTCAATGAATTGGGCTTCGATGTCTTACGCGATCAATTGATAACGGCACGCGCACAAGCTGTACAACACGGCGCGGATGTTGCGATCGTCGACGAAGCTGATTCCGTTCTGGTGGATGAGGCGTTGGTGCCATTAGTTCTGGCAGGCAACGAACCCGGCCGTGCCCCAGGAGGCCGAATCACGGAAATCGTGCGTCGGCTGCGCGAAGCCGAGGACTACACCGTTGATGATGACCGGCGTAATGTTTTTCTCACGGAATCGGGTGCCCGAAAGCTTGAATCCGCACTCGGCATTGAATCGCTTTACGACGATGACAATGTCGGCACCACACTGGTTCAGGTTAACCTTGCACTCCACGCACAGGCATTATTGATCCGCGATGTTCACTACATAGTTCGGGATGGGAAAGTTGCTCTTATCGACGCATCCAAGGGTCGGGTGGCAGATTTGCAGCGATGGCCTGATGGTGTACAAGCAGCAGTGGAAGCAAAAGAAGGATTAGCGGTTACCGAAGGTGGTCGGATTCTCGACACGATCACATTGCAAGCGCTCATGCGGCGGTATCCCATGGTTTGCGGCATGACCGGCACAGCAGTGGAAGCAACTGACCAACTGCGAAGCTTCTATGACCTGCGGGTGAGCGTTATCGAGCGGAATAAGCCGTTGGCGCGGTTCGATGAACAGGATCGCGTTTATGCGACTATCGCGGACAAGAATGCTGCGATTATTGAGGAAATTCGACGGATTCATTCCACTGGCCAACCGGTTTTGGTTGGTACTCAAGACGTGGCCGAATCTGAAGCTTTGGCGGAAGCCCTCCGGGAATTCGATATTGAAGTCAACGTGCTCAACGCGAAAAATGACGCTGAGGAAGCACGGATTATCGCCGAGGCTGGAGATATCGGTCGAGTGACGGTTTCCACACAAATGGCAGGGCGCGGAACCGATATCAAATTGGGTGGCGCCGATGAAAAAGATCATAGCCAAGTTGTTTCTCTTGGGGGATTGGCGGTTATTGGAACGGCACGGCATCGTACTGCGCGCCTTGATAATCAATTGCGAGGCAGGGCAGGGCGTCAAGGTGATCCCGGGTTATCCCTATTTTTCGTATCGCTGGAAGATGATATGGTCGCGGTAGGCGGAGCGGGCGAAAATGTAACCGTGCGGCCCGAAGCTGACGGAAGCATCGAATCGAAGCGCGTGCGGGATTGGATCGAGCATTGTCAACGGGTAACGGAAGGCCAACTGCTCGAAATCCATTCGCAGACCTGGAAATACAATAAATTGCTAGCCGACCAGCGCGACATTATTGACGAACGACGCGCAACATTGCTTGATACTGATCAAGCATGGACCGAGATCGAAGCTCGATCTGAAAAGGCGAAGGATTTGGCCCAAACCTTGGAGCGTCAGGTTCTCGTTCAAGCTGCCCGTGAAATCATGTTGTACCACCTGGATTTTGGGTGGAGTAATCACTTAGCACACATGGACGACGTACGTGAATCAATTCACCTGCGAGCGATCGCTAGAGAGACACCAATCGATGAATTCCACCGAATTGCAGTTCGTGAATTCAAAACTCTAGCGCAAAAGGCCGTTGACGATGCGGTTGCGACATTCAATTCTGTCCGCATTGATTCCACAGGTGCGCATTTAGAGGATCATGGCTTGGCTCGACCGTCGGCAACATGGACGTATATGGTTTCTGATAACCCATTGGCGGGATCAGGCAATTCCGTTATCCAGGGGATAGGAAATATCTTCCGTTAAGCTGGCATCGATGATTTTCGTTAAGCGGAATATAAAGAAATTACAGTAATGTGATTTGCTTGAACCCTGGTAAATCAAGGCTATAGGCTGGATCTTTGGGAGAAAGACGCCTTGGGCGTAACAAACCGCTATCATGAAAGCATTGGCTGGAACACGGGGGCAATTGCTCTTTGGTGTGTTTCAGTGACCACATTAGCGGCTATTGCAAGCCAGATCTTCTTACATGGAGGGTTTCACGATGAGTGAGAACAACGGTACTCAAGACGTTCAGGTCGAGACCACTTCGGTGTTTCGTGCTGACCTACTGAAGGAAATGGAAAATGGTGCGGGAGCTAGTTCCAGCACAAGTGCCGATGTTGCTCCTCCTGCTGGAGCTGGAATGCTCATTGTAAAACGCGGACCGAATGCCGGTGCTCGATTCTTGCTGGATCAGGCCACGACAACCGCTGGTCGCCATCCGGACTCCGATATTTTCCTTGATGACGTCACGGTTTCGCGGCGGCACGCCGAATTTCGGTTAACCGATGGCTCTTTCGAAGTTGTTGATGTGGGTTCCTTAAATGGCACCTACGTCAACCGTGAACCACGGAATTCCGAAGTCTTGTCTTCCGGTGACGAGATTCAGATCGGTAAATTCCGGTTGGTTTTTCTTGCGGGATCGGCCAACTAAAGAACGTTCGGTATAAAATCGCAATCCTTTATTTGTTAACCCCAGGTTTCAACGGCAAAAGTCAAGGAAATATTACTGACAAAAGGTGCTATCCTGGGATAAACAAGTCCCGTCGTTGGCTTAAATGACGGGAATTAACAATGTCAGTCTTGTAACGAAGAAACGGAAAGCTTAATCCATGGGCGCCCTATCGCATTCGGCATCTCCAATGTCTAGTCGTTCGCAATCGGCAACCAAGCCAACCAAAACGATGGGTATTGGTGTTGTGCTTAAGCAGCTTCAGGCCGAATTTCCCGATGTTACGCTTTCTAAAATTCGCTTCTTAGAATCCGAAGGGCTCATTTCGCCGCAACGGGCAAGTTCTGGCTACCGCAAATACGTTCAGGCTGACATCGACCGACTACGCTATATCCTCACCACACAACGCGATAATTATCTTCCGCTAAAGGTTATCCGTGAGCAATTGGACGCAATGGATTCCGGCGCGATCACGCCCATTATGAAAACCGTTGACGCGCAGCCGATGATTAGCCCTGAGCAATTCCGCAAGCCGGTGGTTACGCGGTTGACTGATACCGATGTGGCGGAGCAGGCTCAAGTTGACGTTGAATTTGTTGCTGAACTTGCAGGTGTCGGCATTATCAAACCAGATCCTGCGGGATTCTTCACTATGGATGACGTTCGAATCGTTTCAACGGCTGATGCGCTCGGCGAATTTGGATTTGATGTGCGTCATCTGAAGTCGCTGAAGAACACCGCTAGCCGCCAAGCCTCCCTTATCTCTCAGGCCGCGACCCCAGTTGCGAGGTCTAGGGGAGAGGGCGCAAAAGAGCGTGCAGAGGAGATGAGCCAGCAAATGACCGCTTTGGTTGTTTCGTTGCATGCGTCTTTGGTGAAAAACGAGCTTCATAGTCAACTGGGTTACTAGATTGGTATCGGAAGTCTGCATTTTATGGCGTTTCAGGTCGTTGAATATCTCCAAGTTTCTGTTTTTCCGGAGAACCATAGTTGCTTGGTCTTTCGATGGAACGAGAAGAAGCGAATTCTTCCGATATGGATTAGTCCCGTGGACGCCGTAGCGCAGCAACGGCGGGAAGCTGATGTACCCCCGCGTCGCCCCCGGTTTGAAGATCTGTTTTTGTCAGTAAGCTCAATGGGGTCGATCGGATTTAAGGAGCTGCGCATCACTTCCTTTTACGAAGGCGAGTTTATTGCCGCGCTGGTCACTGAGTCTGATTTTGAAATCGATTGTCGGCCGAGTGACGGCATCGCGGTTGCCTACTCCTTGGATCTTCCAATACTTGTTGATGAAGATGTGTTAATGCAGGCCAGTGTGTATGTTTCCGAATCGGATATGCGGCAATGGTTTGGATTGGATTTCGGGGAAGACATCACCGAGACTGGATGGGAAGTGTCAGCCTCCGGTGATGCCGCGGCCGATGCAGACTTTTCCGCTCTGATGGAAAGCATGGGTGTGAGCGAATCTGATTTGCTCGGAAAGAAAGGTGATGTTGGTCCCAATCGGGACGATGAAACTGAAGGTTTCCGGCCTGAAACGGATGATAACTAAAGTTATCTATGTGAATAAAGATGACAGCGGTGCAATTTAAGTTTAAACTTCAAGTTGAGGTTTAAGTTAACGGCGTGTCGCAAGTTAATTTCTTGACGCTTCGCTAACCTTGCCTAAGAATAGTAAACAGCACTGCTTGTAGCATGCTGTTTCGCGATACCAGAGAATGCAAGGAGCGCACTCATGAGTGACCGACCAATACAAGAGTCGTTATTTGATATGGGCCCCGACGAGGAGGTCGGTTACCGCGTGCCCATCGCCTGCCAGGTAGCCGGCATAACGTACCGTCAGCTGGATTATTGGGCACGCACTAAGTTGGTGGAACCAAGTATCCGCACGGCCCGTGGTTCCGGTTCGCAACGGCTCTATTCCTTCAAAGACATACTGGTATTAAAGATCGTTAAACGCCTTCTTGATACCGGTATTTCCTTGCAGAACATTCGTCAAGCTGTAGAGAAACTTCGGGATCGGGGAGTTGACGATCTGGCAAAAATCACCTTGGTTTCCGATGGCTCAACCGTTTACGAATGCCGCAGCGCCGAGGAAGTGATTGATCTTCTTGGTGGCGGTCAGGGCGTTTTCGGCATTGCGGTGCCGGGAATTATGAAGGAACTGACCGGTACGATTTCCGCGTTCCCATTCGAGAAGGTTGCGACGAATCTTGAAGAAACAGAGTCGACGAGCATGGCCGTGGACGAGCTTGCCGATCGGCGCCGTCGTCGTAGCTCTTAAACATATTTTCTCTGTGATCGATAAAAGGCTAGCTGCCGTGGTAATCTCTGGGCCACGACAGCTAGCCTCTTGTGATTAAGTGCCTTTCTCCGTTCCTTTTACCAGTGACGCCAAGTTGCTCCAGCCAAGGAAAAGGCGAACAGCGATCGCTTTTCGACGCTGCCAGTTCGCTAAACTCCAGATGCCTTATCGAGCGCGGCGGGTAAATCAGCGGGGGAAGAAACTGTAGTGGAATTGTTGGCGAGATCCGCCAGCTCTTTGTCCACGTTTCCGGATCCCACATGAATCACGCTGAGATCAGTGTTAGCCGCTTGTGCATCAGCCATTAGGGATTTTAGAGCCTCTAGGTCCCCTTGATCAGCCGTACCCGTGGTGATAACAACGATACGCACCGGCTCTTTAGCCTCTTTTGCGTATTCGACGCCATAACGCACAGCGGCAAGTGTTGCAGAGCGAGTTTGCGGAACTCCGCCCGTTCCGAAGGCGATTGCTGTTTGCCCGATCTTCGGCGCAGAAGCCTGATTACTGAACATGATATTTGTTCGCCAACCACGAGTAACTCCCTGGTTCAGTGGGGAAGAGTAGTTCCATAATGCCAATGAGCGGTTTTTCTGCGCGATTTTTTCGGAGGTTTTCGCTATCGCATTCGAAGTTGCTTGGAACCATGTTGTACCGTTGCCCGCGTCGTAAGACATTTGATCTGAGGTGTCGAACAAGAACAAAGTATCGGCTGCAGTGACCGCATTGGCAGGTTGGGCTGGAACTGACTCCGCTGTTGCTGGCGGAGACGTGTGTGCAGCATCGAAAGAGTGAAGAGCCTCCACAGCAGCTAATGCTGCGACAGTCGTGGCTGACTTTGCTGCATCAGCGTTGGTGATTGCTGCACCAAAATCCGCACCGGCACGAACAACTTCTTCGTTGACTGAGTTGGTGGCATTAAGCGCGACTACTCTTACGGGTTGCCGCAAATCGGCGATATCGGTAAAGCTATATCCGGTCGGAACGGATTTTTCATTGGTTGCGATGATCTCCGCACCCGATTCCGCGGCGCTAGCTAAGGTAACGTCTTTGTTTTTCTCCAGAATTTCGGTCACTTTGTCTTTGGCGTTTTTATTTACCGCTGCGGCCACCAACGCCGATGCCACAGAGTTGTCGGCGACTGGGTAAGAAACGTCCGTGAGCGTATCCGCTGCTACTTTTTTCGTGCTGGCTACCCCAACTTTAAGGGCTGAGGCCGTTGGCCACTCTAAAGTGGCTGGCGACCTGCCATGTTCAGCAAGCGCAGCAGTAATCGCTCCATCAGATTGACTCGAGATAAAAACACCGGCCTCGGCTACGGAAGGGGTCAGCATGGCTCGGACGCAATGGTCACGCACGATGGGCGACGTGGCGTTGTAATCGTCGATAAGCGTCTGGGCGATATCGTGGACGGAACTCTGAGCCGCTACTGGAAGGGTGAGGTTCCCGGCCATGCATTCTGCAGAATTTATCGTTTCAGAATCGTCTTTGATTGCTCGAAACCATAAGGACACGGCGATTACCGCGATGAGTAGGCACGCAAGAATTGCGTAAACTCCGCCAGAAATCTTGTAATTGCTTTGCCCATCAGAATGGCGACCCATAGCACTAAGGTCCTCTCGTTCAGTGTCTTGGCATTACATGCGCAGGTAATTGACGTTTCTTTAAAGTTCTAGTGTAGTGCGAAAACCTGGTCGATGGCTGAGACTAGCCGGTGACGAAGCCTTGTTGCATCGTGAGATAATGCTCGCTGTCGTTCAACATATTCTTGCTTTCCGGCTGTAGTTTCAATAGGCACGACACCTAAACCAAATTCGCGACAATCATATGGCGATGCTTCCATGTCCAAAATTCGCGCACGTTGCGCAAGGTCGAAAGTATCGAGCCATAGCTCACCAGGCACGATGGGGCCAAGTTTTGCCGCCCACTTATACAGGTCCATCGTGGCATGGACGCAACCACGCTGCTCAGTGTCAGGTTGGGTCTCCCGGCTGAGCACAGTTATATTGAGCGGCCGGGCGGCCGGGGTGAAAAACCGAAATGCATCAAAGTGCGTGCATCGTAATGAGTTTTCCTCCACTACACGCTGCGTTTCCGCAGCCCCTAGCCGTAGTGGTAGTGAATGTCGAGGAGTCTCCGTTTGGTACACCATCGCCCATTCGTGTAGCCCAAAACAATCAAAACGAGTTGGATTCTGCTCGGTTTTGTTGAGTAGATCTCGGATAAATGTGAGCGTTTGCCGACGAGAGTCGAGATAATGGGCGACATCTATGCAGGTATAGTGATCGAGGTTGTGATAATACTTCCATCCTGATTGTTGGCTGGCGGCGGTCGGATCGAAAATCGCGATGCCTATACCGGGATGCCACCGTTCTAAATGCGCAGCACGAATAGGGTAGTACTCGAAAAGAAAGTCAAAAACTGGATGCTTTTTGCCTGCTTTTCGACGCTCGAGGTGTGCGGCGGTAAAGGTTCTGGCCCGTGCAATATGCTCCGATTGCTGCCTTGTCCATTCTTGGGTATCGAGATAAATCATGATTGTGGTGGCTGATTTTGCTGATGGGTCCAGTCACTAAAAGTGCCTACGTATTCTTCAATGAGATCTTCAAGTGTGATAACACCAATTAACGTACCCCGGTCGCGCACCTGGGCCATGTGAGCAGAGCGTTTGTGCAGTGTGTGCAATGCTTCATCAATTGTCCCCGCGGCATCAACATTGGTCAGTGGCCTGATTTCGGCGCGATGAACAATCGAGTCTGGTTCGCTGTCCGAATTGCCATCGAACCGATCAAGTACGTCTTTGATATGAACGTATCCGATATATGATCCATTTGATGCTGTGACTGGGAAACGGGAAAAACCAGTTTCCGCGACAGCCTCTTCTAATTCAGAAAGCAGCGGCCCGCGTGATCCGAATTGCACGGTTCTCACCTTTTCTAGCGGGATCATCACTTCGGTGAGACTGCGATCGACCCGCAGCGCCTTATTCAACCGTGCGTGTTCCTCTGCATCCAGTAAGCCCTCGGATCGTGATTCTGAAATCATGGTCTTTAACTGATCCTCGTCGACCGTAGAATCCAGCTCGTCGCGCTGTTCAATACCGAAAAGCCGTAGCGTGACGCGGGCGATCATATTCATAAACGAAATCAGTGGGCGGGTAATCGTGGCAAACCCCAATAGCGCTGGAGTTAGCCACAGTGCCAAAGTTTCCGGGCCTGCCAAGGCAATGTTCTTAGGAACCATTTCGCCGAAAAGAATATGGAGAAATGTTATCAACGCCAAGGCAATAACGAACGAAACTGGGTGCAAAAACTGTTCTGGCAACCCCAGTTTGAGAAACGGATCTTCGATGAAATGTGCGATCGCAGGCTCGGCGACTTTACCTAGGATCAAGGAACAAATGGTTATGCCGAACTGGCAAGCAGCCAACATGATAGAAAGATGCTCTATTGCATACAACACCCGCTTGGCACCAGGGCGACCCTGCAAAATGAGATTATCTATCCGATCCCGGCGCGATGAGATGAGGGCGAATTCAGCTGCCACGAAAAACGCATTTGCTGCCAGTAGGGCAATGATCATCAATACCGTGGTTATGATTCCCATCAGTTGCCCTCCGCTTTCGAGGATTTAGCGATGAATTCTTTGTATTCTTCTTCGGATATTGGCGTAATGATTACTTTGTCTACCCGACGGTCTTCCATGGCGGATACTTTGGCCAACCACCGACCGCTGAAGCCTGAGGTAAATTCAGCCAGGGTTGGGTGGTCGGATTCAGGTAGAACTACCTCGTCGTCCATCGCCGGGATCCTGCCTAATTGGGTCATGACGAGGCCACCCAACGTTTCATATGGACCATCAGGAGCGATATATCCGACTTTTTCTGCTAGTTCGTCCATTCGCACAAGACCAGATACTGCCCAGGATGTGCCGAAGGATTCGAAGTCTTTGTCTGCTTCCACGTTGTCGTGTTCGTCGTAGACCTCGCCCAAAATTTCTTCAATTACATCTTCAATCGTGATGATTCCTGCGGTTCCACCGTATTCATCAGCAACAAGAATGACTTGGGATCCGGCAGAACGTACCGCGTTGAGTACGGCGTCGCCGTCTAAGGATTCGGGAACGACTGGAACGCTGCGGGCTATTTCCGAGAGTAGGGTGGTACTACGTTTTTCTGGCGGTAATTCGAATGCGTCTTTGTAGTGAACCACGCCGATGGTTTCGTCAAGGTCTCCTCGGACAACCGGAAAGCGCGAGTGTCCGGTTTCGATTGCTAATGCAATGAGGTCTAGGACGGTGTCGTCGTGGGAGAGGGTTTCGATTGTTGACCGAGGGGTCATAAGTTCTTCAGCGGTGGTTTCGCCGAATCGAAGTGAGCGGTCCAAGAATCGGGCGGTGGTGGCGTCAATGTCACCAGATTCGGCGGAATTACGCACAAGGGCGGTCAGTTCTTGGGTGCTGCGGGCAGTGGCGAGTTCGTCGGCTGGTTCGATTCCTAATTTGCGTACTAGCGCGTTCGCGGAGCGATTAAGGAGATTAATGAACCCTTTGAACACGGAATTGAAAGCGTGTACTGGGCCTACTACAAACCGGGCGGTCTTCAAGGGGTCGGTGATGGCGATGTTTTTGGGAACGAGTTCGCCGAATACCATGGACAAAAATGTCGCGATGATAAGTGCGAGGATTAATGCGATGGTCGTTGTCCACGTTGTTGAAAGACCTACGTATGTGAGAACGGGGACTAAGAACTTTGCCAAAATGGGTTCTGCTAGGAACCCGGTTGCAAGTGTTGTGATGGTGATGCCCAGTTGAGCGCCAGATAAAACGAATGAAAGATTCTGGTAATCGCGTTTCACTGCGTGGGCTGATTTATCGTCGCGTTCGGCCACATCCTGGTCGATAGTGGCGCGTTCTAATCCGGTTAATGCGAACTCGACGGCAACAAATAAGCCAGTGCTTGCGGTGAGCAATATGAAGCCAAAAAGTGAAGCAACTGAAATAACTATGTCCATTAGGTTTAACCGACAGCCGATTGAGCTGGTATTTTAAGCCTTTCCTTCGTTTCTAAAGATTCTAGCTGATGACTTCCACAAGAGGTTCATCGACTACGCTTTTTCCGGGCACCGTGCTTTGAAACGGCGACGGCACCGCCCCATGTCTTTTTCTTCTTCTGTTGTTTCTTTCGTGGCGGTCTTGTGGTGGTCTGCGCGGATTGGTGCTGCGGTTTGGATGGTCCTTCCGAAGTGGTGGTGTGCGCTGCGGGCTGAAAATCACCCAGGGTTTTACCTGACGGGGTGCGAGCACCAGTGATTCGTTTTAATTCTGCTGAATTGGCGTGGACGTGAATCATGTTTTGTTTGACGCCCGCTTTGGTTAATACTGATGTAACGGCGTCGAGTTGTTCCGGCAATACTAGCGTGACGACGCTTCCCGTGTTGCCTGCGCGGGCGGTGCGCCCGGCGCGGTGAACGTAGGATTTTGGTTCGACGGGAGGATCAATGTGTACGACGAGATCCACCGTTGAGATATCGATTCCCCGTGCTGCGATGTCAGTTGCTACCAGGACCCGGACTTGTCCGCTGGTGAAGGCTTCAATTGCTGCCGTCCTGCTGGTTTGGCCTTTGTTTCCATGTAAACCAGCTGCATTGATCCCAGCCCGGCGAAGCTTCCGGACCCACTTATCCACCGCGTACTTTGTGCGCGTGAACATGATAGTTTGTCCGTTTCGGGCGCCGATGTGAAGCACCACTTGGGTGCGTTCGTCTTTGTTTGCGATGGTGAACTGATAGTGCTTCATTGTGTCGACTGTTGCTTCTGCCGTACTGGTCGAATGAGTCACAGGATCAGTTAGGAATTCGTCGATAAGCGAGGATACGTCGCCGTCGAGTGTTGCGGAGAACAGTAATCGCTGGCTGGCGGGTGGGGTTTGGCGAAGAATTTTTTGCACCTGCGGAAGGAACCCCATGTCGGCCATTTGGTCGGCTTCATCGATGGCAGTTATGGAAATACTGCTGAGGTCAAGATGGTTGTTGTGAATTAGGTCGAGTGCTCGACCTGGCGTAGCAACGAGAATGTCTATTGGTGCCGCGAATTGGCGAATGTGCTTGGAAATTGCCACTCCACCAACGACCTCGATAATCCGAAGGCCTTCTGCGTGTGCGATGGGGGATAGCCGCTGTTGAACCTGACTTGCTAACTCCCGCGTTGGTACGAGCACCAGGGCGCGGGGCTGGCCTGGGGTGGAGTGCCCGTGCTGTGCTAATCGTGCAATTATTGGCAGCCCGAAACCCAGGGTTTTTCCGGAACCAGTGGGTCCACGGCCCAGGATGTCTTTTCCGGAAAGGGCATCGGGGATTGCAGCGGCCTGGATGGGAAAGGCTTCGTGGATTCCTTGGCTGTTGAGGCTGTAGATAATGGAATGGGGCAAGCCGAGTTCGGCGAATGTAGTCATCACGTCTATGCTACACAGCCAATTCAGCCGCGCCATAGTTCCATGTGCTTCAAGGTTGGTATCCTCAGGCGGTGCTGTCGGGCATTGCTGAAGCAGTGACACTATTTGCCGGTGAATTGGACGGTTTTTGACTTACCGTTGTCGGGCTACCGTTAGCTTAAACCGAATAAAGTTTTCCTTATGAATGCGACTAAATGCAGTTACACAAAGACAGGCTGTGGGAAGACTACTTGTGATAGTGATTCCCACAGCCTGTCTTTTATGTGGCTCTTCACCCATGCAAGGCGAAAGCAGCAGCAAATGTCTTTTACGCCTCGATTTCGGTGCGGTCACCGGACCAGAGAGTATGGAAAGTCCCCTCTTTATCAACGCGCTGATAGGTGTGTGCACCAAAATAATCGCGCTGGGCCTGGATTAAGGCTGCAGGAAGACGAGGGACTCGTAGGCTGTCGTAATAGGACAGGGAAGAGGCGAACACTGGGATCGGTTGGCCAATACGGGTTGCGATAATCACGATTTGGCGCCAGGAATCGATAAGGTCGGTCAACTCGGACTTGAAGTACGGATCGAGTAAGAGCGTTGGAAGTTCTGGGTCGGCATCATATGCCTCCCGGATCCGGTTGAGGAATTTGGCGCGAATGATGCAACCGCCGCGCCAAATTGTTGCGAGATCTCGCGGGTCGATATTCCAATTGTGTTCCTCAGAACCAGCCTTGATTTCATCAAAACCTTGAGCGTACGCCACAAGCTTTGACGCATATAGAGCACGTCGTACGTCTTCTATGAAAGTTTCGCGCGAAATTCCGAGTTCCTCGAGAGTTTGAAGGTTCCCAGATGGCAGATTGCCGATTGTTGCAGCTCGCTGTGCGGTAGATCCAGAAAGGGCACGGGCGAACACGGCTTCAGCGATGCCGGTAACGGGGATTCCCAGGTCAAGGGCCGATTTCACGGTCCAACGTCCGGTACCTTTTTGCCCAGCGGAGTCTACGATCAGATCAATGAGTGGGGTGCCAGTTTCTGCGTCAACTTGCGCGAGAACTTCGGCAGTGATTTCGATGAGATACGAATCAAGATCGCCGGCGTTCCATGCACGGAATACATCCGATATTTCCGCGGGAGTCATGTTAGCGCCATATCGAAGTAGCTGATATGCCTCGCCAATTACCTGCATGTCGGCATATTCAATGCCGTTGTGCACCATCTTGACAAAATGCCCAGCTCCGTCGGGACCAATGTGCGTAACGCACGGGACTCCATCAACAACCGCTGCGATGGATTCCAATAGCGGGCCCAGTGCTTCCCAAGATTCGGCTGGGCCGCCCGGCATGATTGATGGGCCGTTAAGAGCCCCTTCTTCGCCGCCTGAGATGCCCGCTCCAACGAAATTCAGTCCGCGAGCAGAAATCTCCTTTTCGCGGCGAATGGTATCGGTGTACAGGGCATTTCCGCCATCAATGATGATATCGCCCTCATCCATGGCGTCGGCAAGCTGGGAAATGACCGCGTCCGTAGCTGCGCCAGCTTGAACCATGATGATCGCACGGCGAGGTTTCTCGAGACTGGCAACGAATTCTTCGACCGTTTTTGCCGGAATGAAGTTACCCTCATCGCCATGGTCTGCGATGAGGTCTTCAGTTTTTTCGAAACTACGGTTATACACCGCAACTGTGTGTCCGTTACGAGCGAAGTTCCGCGCCAGATTTGATCCCATTACAGCAAGACCAACGACGCCGATCTGTGCCAGGTTGCCTTGTTCAGTCATGGTTTCATAGTCTACCCACCCCGCCGGGTGGGTGGTATTCCCGCCGTGAAATCCCAGCTAAAAAGGGGCAAATGTGGTGTTTGTTTAACTATGCGGTACTTGTCTGTTGGTTTGTTTGTATAAGGGCAGTAGTGTGGGGCTTATGGCTTCTCATACTGAAATTCCCGATACAACAAAACCATTATTCGAGCTCCTTGCGGGGATGGGCGAGAACGGGTTGCACATGCGGGAATTGGCGCAATTAAACGAACTCAACGGCGGTTTCAGCTCTCGGCTAGGCATGCGGTTTACTGAGGTAACTAAAGACCTCGTAGCTGCAGAAATGCACGTGACTCAAGATCACCTCCAAGTCTCTGGGATCGTTAATGGAGGTGTATTCTGTGCAATCGCAGAATCAGTCGGCTCGGTGATGGGTATCGTTGCTGCAAAGGGCAAACTGGTGGTTGGCGTAAATAACGATACAAATTTCATTGCTTCGGTTGCCGCTGGCGTGATTTCCGCCGAGGCGCGGATCGTTCATGATGGGCGACGCACCCAGTTGATTGAGATTGAGATGTTCCACCGGGATCACCTTTGTGCTAAATCTGCCTTGCGAACAATGGTTATCGAACCGCCACAAGAACGGTAACAATCGACAAGAGTAAACGTTAGCTTTTCGACGTCCCCGCGGTGCACGTTTCAACGGTGGGGCGTCGAAAAGCTTTACATTTTTACAACCAATTCCACTTTTTGAAAAACCACCACATACCAGCAACAATAAGAATCATTATTCCCAACACAACGAAATACCCGTATTGGGTCTGTAGCTCCGGCATGTGTTGGAAGTTCATTCCGTAAATCCCCGCGATTAATGTTGGTACAGCGGCCATACCCACAAACGCGGAAATCGCGCGCATATCCTCGTTTTGCTGCAGTGTTACTTTCGCAACGGCTGCGCTGATCAAGTCGGTGAGTCGCTCGTCGAACCCCCGGATCGTATCCTTGGCGATGATTTCATGATCGAGAACATCGCGAAAATAGCGGCGGATGTGTTTGTTTAATAACTGTGAATCGTTGGACAGGATCAAACGCAACGCTGGGTCTAAAGGATCAATCGCATGTCGCATTTCCAGGATTTCCCGCTTGAGCAAATAAATCTGCTCTACATTAAATCGAGAATTTGGTGTGAACACCTCTTCTTCCAGTGCGTCAACATCGTCGGATAATTCTGCCGCAATTTTGATGTAATCGTCGACAATACAGTCTGCTATCGCCCACGCTACGGACATCGGTCCACCTTGATTCACCAACGTCGATTGTCCCGCGCGTAACGCTAAGCGATCTGAAATATCGGGCAGAGTAGTGCCGTGCCGGATGGTTATGACAAAGTTCTTCCCGACAACCATCTGCACCTCGCCAGTTTCGATCACCTGACGAGATTGCTGAACGGAATTCTGGCGCCTATCAAAATCCAAATAACGCACGCTTCGTGCCACCAGAAACAGTTGGTCGTCGTATTGTTCAACTTTGGGCCGCTGTCGCGCAACGACGGCATCCTCAATAATCAACGGGTGAACACCAAATGCCTGCGCCGCATCCTGCATCTGTTGCGCGCTAGGTTCATTCAGACTTAACCACACGAAACCTCGAGACGAATCCGTCTCGTGGCTTTCTTGCAGTTCACGCAATCTGCTGTGCAATAATCCTAGCGCCGAGTCGACTTTAATCTCACCTGGTATGCGGACACCATCGATATATAACCGGCAGTGATCGACGACGCCGCCTGTTTGGTGTGTCGCTGGGAAAGCTGATTTTTCGGAGTGATTTGCGTGGTCTGTTTTGTTAAATGTCATAGTAAATACACAATTTCTCGATCGTAGTATGTGGTTTAAACTAAAAGACATGCCTACGTGGAACGAACTCATCGCAGCCAATCCTGCACACTCTATCAATTACGCAAACCGGTGGCGACACTTCGAAGAAAATGGGGAAGACATATACGGGGAAGCCCGCCTCATCGATGCAATCGCTGCACGCGGATCAGTCATCATCGACGCAGGATGCGGTCAAGGACGGTTGACCGGATACCTCGGGAAACAAGGACACAAGGTAATCGGCTCCGACCTCGATCCAATTTTGATTGATATTGCGCGGGAACAACATCCCGACCTGGAATTTCACGTGGGCGACCTGTGCGTGGACCCACTCCCAATTTCCGATGCAGATATCGTGTTCAGCGCTGGAAACGTCATGGGTTTCCTTCCCGTTGAGGGAAGAAAAGGCGCCCTTAGCCACATTTTTGCGGCACTTAAACCCGGTGGTCTGGCAGTAATTGGATTTGGCGCTGGCCGCGGCTGGGATTTTGACGACTTCCTAGCCCTTGCTACCGAAGTCGGTTTTACAATTGAACAAAAGTTTTCGTCGTGGGAACTCGCCCCGTTTGCGAAGGAATCAGATTTCCTGGTCGCGTTCTTCAGGAAGTAGTCGTTTCGGTGATAAGCCGATCGATATGGGCAAAATGATCAATAGGGCCTGCACCTTTGCCGATATCTAACAGGTCAGCTGCAGCGATCGCCTCAGTAATCCAGTCGGTGCACAGCCGCAACGATTCTGCGACGCTAATCCCAGCCCCTATACAGGTGGCAAGCGACGCAGAAAGTGCGCAACCGGTACCGTGAGTATTGCTAGTCGATATTCGCGCCGCTGGCACAACCGTGACCTCGCCCGCCGGTGACACTGCGGCGTTGTGAGGCTCTGAGCATCTCAAATGGCCAGATTTAACAATCACATAGCAGTCGTAGCGTTGTGCAAGTTCTGTTGCTTGAATGATCGCCGTCTGAAACGAATCAGCCGGAGCCGTGCCTACCAACCACGCCAATTCCGGCGTGTTAGGAGTGATGACAGTTGCGCAATCCAGAATCGTCGACAGAGTATCTTCCGCAGGTTTGTCTAGAAGCCGCGCACCTGTGCTCGTGAAAATCACCGGATCAATCACCACCGGGAGCGAATACGGGCGTGAACGGTGTGCCTGTAATTCGGCCAACCACGAAACAACCGTCCCGATGATCTCGGAATTGCCCAACATCCCGATTTTAATGGCATCAATCTCGACGTCACTGCTGACTGCGGTTAACTGAGCTACGAGAAAATCACGTGGTGGAATGTGCGACGCGTAAACTCCCTGGGAATTTTGTGCAAGGAGGCCGGTGATGACGCTGTAACCGAAGCCGCCTGCCGCCGCGATTGCCTTCATATCCGCTTGGGTACCAGCGCCACCGGTGGGGTCGGTGCCAGCGATGGAAAGCACGCGCGGGCGGGAAGGGGAGTCCGGCCTTTGTCGTAGAGGCAAACCTGCTGTGGGATCGACAGGCATATCAGGTTCCTTAAGGGATGGTAATGCGCGTTAACAAGGTGTAGCTAAAGCGAATGCCGTGTGTATGCACCTAACTGTAACGAGCTCAGGGGCAAAACACACGGCAGCCTCACCAACGAATTATTTACTTCTTTGGCTTGCTGTTTCCAAACCGTTCGGTATCGAGAAGTTCGATCGGCTTTTCTTCGTCGTGCGTGATCCGATCCGACAATTTTTCGATAGCGGTACGTGCATGCAGTTGCTGGCGGGTAACAGCCAAATGCCAACGCTTACGAGAAATTGCGTTAATTCCCCACGAAATGAGTGCCGTGAACCGGTTGCGGAAACCAACCAGGAACATGACGTGAACGACAAGCCACAAAAGCCAACCGATGAATCCGGTGATCTCCACATTTCCCATCTTTACCACAGCGTTGAAGCGGGAAATCGTTGCCATTGAGCCCTTGTCGTAGTACTCGAAAGGCTCGCGTTCGTCGGCGGAACGGCCAGCAGCTTCGGCAGCGATCTGCTCAGCGACGTATTCGCCACCTTGAATCGCAACCTGTGCTACGCCAGGAAGGTTTTGGTAGTTCATCATGTCACCGATGACAAACAGGTTTTTATCGTCACCGACACTGAGATCGGAATTCACGTGAACTCGGCCAGCTCGGTCGAGTTCTACGCCAGTTTGATCTGCAATCAACTTGCCCAGTGGGGAAGCAGCCACACCTGCCGACCAGATCTTGCAGAACGACTCAATAGTGTGCTCTGAATTGTCGACGGTGGATTTGTAGGAAACGGAGTTCTCAGTCACATCGGTCACGATGGAATTGAGTTTTACTGTCACGCCAATTTTTTCCAAGGAACGCTGCGCATTGCGTCCCAGTCGCTTTCCGAATGGGGGCAAAACCTGAGGGGCACCGTCAAGCAGGATGATTTTTGCATTAGCCGGGTTACAACGGCGGAAGGAGCCCGCTAGCGTGCGGTGTGCCATTTCTGCCACCTGGCCGGCGAGCTCGACGCCGGTGGGTCCTGCGCCGACGATCACGAATGTAAGGAGTCGTTCCCGTTCGATTGGGTCATCACAAAGCTCAGCCCGTTCAAAGGCACCCAAGATTCGTGCCCGCAATTCCAAAGCATCGTCGATAGTCTTCATGCCAGGTGCATACTTAGCAAAGTGATCATTGCCGAAATACGATTGCCCAGCACCGGCGGCAACAATCAAGGAATCGTAGGAAATTAGCTTCGTTAGATGCCCTAATTGAACAGAAACTGTTCGTTCCTTGGTGTCGATATCGACAACCTCGGCCTTCATTACCTCGACGTTGTCCTGTTGGCTTAGAATCTGGCGGGTGGAAGGGGCGATTTCACCAGAGGCGAGAATGCCGGTGGCCACCTGGTAAAGCAAAGGCTGGAACAGGTGGTGGTTAGTGCGATCGATCAACGTAATATCGACATCTGCAACTTTAAGGTTGTGGACGGCGAAAAGTCCACCGAAACCTGATCCAATAACAACCACGTGGTGCCGACCGCCTTCAGGGCGGAATGGGGTTTCAGACATGAAAGTGTTTTCTCCTACTGCTTGAGTACCGTCGCTCAAGAACTAATTATTGGCTACCCACCCTATCAAGAGTGTGATTTTTAACATGGTAGCGCCAAACCGGTGGTTCCACATAGTCCCGCAATGTATGAGGGAAAATTTTGGGTAAATCAGCGTAGGGTTCCCCTTGGGAATTTGCTGAGCTCAAACTTAAAATAGCGCGGTGTTCAGGGTGTTTGATCCCGTCGAATCTAAGGCGTGCTGAAAGCATGGGGGTAATTCGGTGTGGCAGTTAAAACTGAAAGCGAGGCGACCATACACTGTGAAGTGGCAAAAACCAGAGTTTAATGAGTGAAAATAAGGAGCGTTTGTGTCGTCATTTCCGTCACACACACCTGATCACCTCAGCAGCGTCGATCCGCAGCAATGGCCAGGTGTGGTCACTATCCCGGGCGGAATTTTAAATGCGGCAAAAGCGCGACGCTCCGAAGCAGAATTCGCGCTTGTCTGCGAGAAAACCAATATTCGATTGGGCGGTGACGAACCTGATCTTCGAATCATTCGGGAAGAGCTATTTAAGCGGATAGCTAAATCAGGCTGGTTGGGGCTAGCTGAGGGCTACATGGCGGGAGAGTGGGAAAGTAAGCAATTGGTCGATGTGCTGACTAAGTTGCTGGAAGTTGGTTATTGCCCCCGAACCTCCCGTACCCATATTCGTGAGCTGGCAGGCCAATATAGTGGTCTCGAATTGCCGCAAGATTTGATCCAGCTATTCAGTGGGGATGGCATGAGTTATCACGGGCCGGTTTTTTCCTCAGGCGTACCAACAACACAACGAAACCAATATAAAAGCTACGTGCCGGGTGCCGGGAAGGGGAGGGAACCGGCAAGCCACTTCGTGGATGTAACTGAACTTCAGGAGCCAGCGCTCGTGGAACGCGTTGACTTTTCCGACGCGCAGTTACGTGCCGCCACGCAGCTACTGGAATCGGCCCGGGTTTCGGCGGGTACCCACATTGCTGATTTTCCGAGTTCCGGTCCGCTGGTTCCAATTATCGCGGCACATAACGCGGCAGTAGCTGATGTCTATACAGCCGATGTTGATCATGCGAACTGGCTGCAAGAGGTTTTTCAAGAAGTAAAAGTTAATTTGGACATCCATATCAACGTCACCGATGGGGTATTTCCAGAACTACGGCGGTTGTCAAGGACATATGACGCGATTACCAGCGTCGAAAAGCTCGAAACGATGCCGTTGGAAACACAGCGTCATTATGTGTCGGCTTTAGATAGGATGCTTGCGCCATACGGCTTCGTTTCGATGCAAACGGTGGTGAAAACACCTAACTATACCGAGACCAGTGAACGTGCGCTTGATGTGCTACGGGCATACGTGTGGCCAGGATTAACCATGTCGTCGCCGGAAGACGTGCACCGGCTTTTCGACACCCATAGCAATCTGCGGATCGTCGCCCAGAAGTGTTTTGGAAAGCATTATAATCATGGGCTACAGATGCAGCGTGAGCTGTTCGAGGGGAATATGCGGGAAGCGGCGGCTGATGGCTTCGACGTTACTTTTCGACGGTTATGGGTGTTCCAACTGGCACTGCGGGAAGCGTTGTTCCGGCTGGAGATGATCGACGCAGTACAGTTAACGATAACGACCAGGCAACGTCGATAAACGTGGATAGGATGCAATGAAAAAGCCAGCATTAACTCCTGTGAATAGTCAGTTTCTTAAGCGGTGTCGGGAATACGTAGCGGTAACTCGGCCCGAAGATGTTGCTGACTATGATTACATCGCGAATATCGATCTCAGCATGGCGGCCGACATTGATTGGGATAGGCTTTCTTATGCGGTAATCGAGCTCAATGAGCCAGGGTTGGTTCACTTTTGGAATGTAGCGAAATGGCATTACCGTAATCAGCCGACGGAGCAAGAAGACATTGCGTATTTTCTTAGCAGCGCAATCGAATCCATAACGTTGACGGCTATCGACCCGGAAGAATTGGATCGGGAGTTTCTTTTTCAGCTCCGCAACGATTGGTCGGCGGGGGATGTACGCGAGCGTTATGTTCGAGAAGTTGGAGTCTTAAATAGGTGGCTGGGGAATTAACCCAATAAATCTTACTTGACATAATGTACATTATCGGATGTTTTTAACGAGGGCTTTGCCGCGGCATCTCACGGCCGTAATTGACTCCTGGCCAGCTATAGGTCTCGGGATTTTTCAGATGTCGACGGGTCTAGGCTAAGTGCTGCCGAATGCTTCGGTTGAATTATGGATGCACGAAACGGATTTATGACGTCTCGCGGCTGCGGTCGCGCGATCTGTGTAAGAAGGCTTTGGGTCTTGGTTTATCCGGTATCGACAATCACCGCCTAACGCGCAGCGTTTGTTGCTCTGTATCAAACGTATGCGAATGTAGCGCTATGCCCGGCCGGTTACCCATTCCGGTCCAATGATGTGAAGCGATGTTGTGATTGGGTTTTTGGGACTTGTCGCGGCACTAGGTGACTAATAACCCCCATCGGTTTTGAATTGCCGTCAATCGCTCATTAATGCAAGCTGGATATAGTCGTAATATTTACGTCACCGTGACTAAAAGAAGGTGAGTGACACAGGTGGTCATTCCCGCGTGAAAAACCCGTCTACCTTAACTTTTATCCAAATCATCGGATAGCCGGTTACGGTACGCTGAGAAGATTTGGAAACCAGTTAATACGGCCAGCCCGATCCCAACAATGGCCAAAATGGTAATCGATTGGTAAAACGCGAATATGGTGAATCCCAACACCACGACAAGTCGAATCCACAAAAACGGTAGCATTCGTTCTGCTAGCATACGGCATTATTCCTTCGTCATAGTGATCAGAACGTTTAATTCGCCCTCTTCGGCAATCTTGGCTGCGACGAATTCCGGAGTCTCTACACCGTAATCAAGCCGGTTGATCGGGATCGTTGTGCTCAGCGTGAGTTTATCCCCGTCGCGCAGTACTTTGTATTGCGAGGTGACACTGTTTGTCTTGCCTTTAATCGTGAGATCGCCAGTAACCGTGATCTCTGCGACGGTGGCGTTGTCTGGCACCGATGACAAGTCGACATCCTTGGTAACCTCAAAGCTTGCTGTCGGATAGGAATCGGTCTCAAATATCTTTTGGCGGACATTGATATCTCGCCGCTCCGTATCCGTACTCAGTGAGGTCATGTCAACCTCAATGCGACCGGACGTCAATGTGGAATTCGATATCGTGGCATTTCCACGAATGCCACGAGTGGACCCCGACGTTGTTCGCGCATCAGAGGGCAATAACTCATTGAAGGTAAAACCGACTGAGGAGATGTTTGGCGCATCTCCGTACACGACTTTCCACGCACCATCAATGTCAGTCGTGGCGGCTGTGGCATTACGTGGGTCAAGCTCACTGGTTTTAACGCCAGGACCTTGGAAAACCGGTATCAATACGGTTGCAACCGCAAAAGTAGCTAATAAGATCACTGCGGCTACGGTGCCGATGATTAATGGTTTACGTTTTTTGTCCATCTGATGCACACTCACCTTATTCTGAGCTTTTCAATACTACGTGCCAATTCCACCAGCTCTTCGCACAGTGGAATCAGTTCGTCCGCGGATGCCCCGTCGGTGACTGCTGTTTTAATGTCTTCAGCTGCGCACCTTAGCTCAAATAACGAATCTTGGAGGCGATCCACCTTTTCGGGCTGGATTATGACAGCAGATGCAGGAATGGCGGTGCCGTGTACAGCATTCCGTTGTTCATATGCACGTTGGCGGCAGGACTGGCTGCAAAACTTTCGTGGCCGCCCCCGTCCAACATCGCCGAGCTCTGAACCGCACCACTGGCACGTGGGTTGGCGTTTAACTGTCATTGGCATTAGTTTAGTCTTTTTTCGGTCAGACCCAAGTTTTACTTAAGTCGCTTAGGGCGTATAAACCATATAGTTACCCCATTTGTGGTGGTTATAACCTTAAAGAAACTCCGGCGTCGATGGCTGGTATGCCCATTAAGACGTCGGTCGGGAACCAAATCTATCGGTTATACGTTATAATCTATGACTTTATGGCAGTTGTGTGCTTGCACCTAAGTGAAACGGTGTACTGGTACAACTACCTTCGGCAACTTAAGCAATGAAAGGACTGGTCAGCACATGGCAGATCGCGTTCTCCGTGGTTCCCGCATGGGTGCCGTCAGCTACGAAACCGACCGTGACCACGACCTCGCACCGCGGCAGATGGTGCGATATAGGACCGAAACAGGCGAAATCTACGAGGTTCCATTCGCTGAAGATGCTGAAATTCCTGGTGAATGGCTGTGCAAAAACGGCCAGATTGGCATCCTGGTGGAAGGCGAAGGCATTGAGGCTAAACCAGCGAAGCCACCTCGCACCCACTGGGATATGCTGCGGGAACGTCGCAGCATAGAAGAGCTAGACATTCTTTTGGAAGAGCGTATTGAACAATTGCGCAAGCGGCGTCGTAATGCAGCCCGGCTGTTGAAACAACAACAGGAAGAAGAGGCTGCTGCGGCAGCAGCTGCTGCTGAAAAGCAGTAATAAAACTGCACGTAAATGAGCAAAGGGTGTTAAGGAATTTCGTTCGGAATTCCTTAACACCCTTTTCTTTTATCCTGTTTGCCATCCTGGTTTAGGAGAACCGCAACGGATGGCGAATCATAGGTAGTGCTTTTTCCGCCATTTTTTAATCGCGTGTTTGGCCATACCACCGAATTCGGTTGTAACGTTTTTTATTTGTTCAGTGCGGTGCTTAATGCCCCACTTGGTTACTTCCAGCAACGAGTCTTTAACGAAAGAACCATCTAGTTTAGATTCACCAATTTCACGTTCGGTAAACGTGATCGGAACTTCGCGCACATCGAAACCGGCTTTGACCACGCGGAACGCCATGTCCACTTGGAAAATGTAGCCAGCATTAGAAAGCTCATCAAGGTCAATGGACTCTAGCACTTCGCGGCGAAACGCCCGATAACCTGCGGTCATATCGGATAGTCCGGCACCTAGTGCGAGCGAGATATAGATGTTTCCGCCTTTGGATAAGATCCAACGATTCTTTGGCCAATTGACAACCGTGCCGCCCGGGACGTATCGAGAACCAATTACCAAGTCCGCTCCCCGACCAATTTCATCAAGCAGCAGGTGTAGTTGTTCAGGTGCATGGGAGCCATCCGCATCCATCTCGCACAGAACATCGTAATCGCGCTCTAACCCCCACCGGAAACCCGCCACATAGGCGCCGCAAAGGCCGCCTTTACCCTCGCGGTGCAGGACATGGATGTTCGCATCATTCGCCGCCATTTCATCGGCAGTCTTGCCCGTTCCGTCTGGGCTGTTATCGTCAACGATGAGAATATCGACCTCGGGGGCGGCTGACCGAACCCGACCGGTTATGAGCGGAAGATTCTCCAGTTCGTTGTATGTCGGGATGATGACCAGTGTTTTCATAAGGCGGTAGACTCCTAGCGGTTTTTCTTCTTCGCAGCGGCCGACTTTGATCGTGAAGGTGATTTCCGGTTTGGCTTCGGTGCAGAAGCCGATCCAGCAGATGTGTTATAAAAACGCCACAGTGCAAAGATCATTGCCAACCACCCAATGATAACTAACGTGTATTCAATTGTAGAACCGTGCCGTACTGCAAACGTCGAACTGTTACGCAACGGCAACGTTTCGATAAGGGTTTTTGCCTCAAAAATTCCGGAATGTTGGGTAACCGTTCCATCGGGTTGCACTATTGCAGACACCCCCGACGTTGCCGCAACCACCACTGCCCTATCGACTTCAATCGCACGCATGCGACTCATCGCCAGTTGCTGGTACGTCATGTCGGAAAAATTGAAGGTTGCATTGTTTGTAGGCGTGGTGAGAATCTGCGCACCGCCTGCAACCGCATCACGTGCTGCAGCGTCAAAGGCAACCTCGTAGCAAGTAGCAATGCCCACGGTAACTGGCGTACCAGACGTTGCGGCACGCATCTGCACGACCCCGGTGCCGTTACCAGGCTGAAAATTGCCTGCTAAATCTACTTTTTCGGAAAATAGCCGGAAAAACTTTCGCATCGGCATGTATTCCCCAAACGGCTGGAGGAATTTTTTGTGATGGAACTCCCCTGGCCCAGATTCTGGATCGAATACAACCATCGTATTGCGCGGTCCTACTTCGTCACGAGTTATAGTTCCTACCAAAATGGGTGCCTGAGCGGCAGCTACAGCTTGATTTATGAGGTTTCTCGCCGCCATATCGGCAAACGGATTCACGTCAGAGGAGTTTTCCGGCCAAATAACCAAGTCGACAGGATCACGGTCTTTGAGTTTGGTGGTTTCTGTAACGTGATTCGCTAAAACAGCGCGCCGCTGGGCATTAAATTCCAGACCGAGCCGGGGCACATTGCCTTGGATCGCTGCAACGGTGACGTTTCCAACGCTTTGCGACGATCCCAACGTGGCGGTTGCCCAGGTTGTACCGACCGCAATCACCATAAAAGACACAACGATTGGCACCACATGGCGTCGAAAAGCAATCGTATACAACCCGGTGGCAAGTGCCACCGTTACGAAAGTGACCAACGCCGGTCCGCCAATACTTGCCAAATTAGCTAATGGGCTACCAACCTGCCCCCACGCTAAGCGCACCCATGCAAATCCGCCAAACGGATAGTGCGAACGCAGCCATTCGACTGCCAGATATAAGAACGCAAACCATAACCACGAATGTGGTAGTCGTTGTATGGCTGCGGCTCCTATTCCGAGGATGATCCCATAAAGGGAAAGGAAAACGGCGAGCGAAATGTATGGAAAATTACCGACGAATTCCCCGATCCACGGCAATAACAACAGATACAGCACAACGCAATGGGTAAATGCTACCCCTGCACCTAACCGCATTGATATATGGTTACCGCGAAATGGCGATAACGCGGCGTAAAATAGCGCAATTCCTACGATCCCAGCAACGCTGATCCCCTGCGGCTGGTAGGAAGCATAAACCAGCACGCCAGATAACGCTGCTAGACATATTCGTAGAATCGCATACATTTGGGATGTGTGAGTATTCAACATTGATGACCGCACTTCCATCAGCAGGATCGCTGTTGGCTACTTGGAGAAATCTTCCGGCTTAACGTCCTTGGTCCAATCCCGAATCTCCTGTTCGTCAATGATGATGGGATCCGGCTGGCTGGCTGTGGCTCCAGTACCAAAGCTGCCGTAAGAAGTACGCTGGCGATACGTATTGGTCATCTCAAAACTGCGAACACCGAGGTTCTCAATACTGTGTCGCATCTTACGAGCCAGTACTTTGCGCACGAGAGCGCGCGTTGGCGGCAGGATAAACAGTAAACCCATGATGCTGGATGCAAAGCCAGGCAATGCCAATAAGACCGCGCCTGCGGCGACGAGTCCGAAGTTGCCCGCGATCTTTGCTGGATCCGTCGGAGTCTTGGCCAGTTGAACCGAAATTCGACGCATTTCCCACGCAGCAACGACGATACCCACGAAGAAGACCACGAATAGCGCAAGAAGAGCTTTCCCGACGCCTAACCACGAAGCCACGGCATAAAAGCTTAACGCCTCGATAAAAAAATATGGGATCGCAAAGAGTAACGGCATGCCCCAACGATACCGCCCCAGCAGTAAAAATACATTATCGCTGGGGCGGGTGATCGCTCATGGCGTAAAAGCTTTCTTAGTTCTCCGAGCGGCTTTCCAAGTTACCTTCCATCTCTAAGAACGTTGAACGCAGAGTTTCCAAAGCCTCTGGGGATGGATTTTCCCACAGCTTACGTTCTGCCGCCTCCAATAGCCGTTCGGAAATATCGCGCAATGCCCAAGGATTAGATTGCTCGAAGAACTGGCGGTTGACGTCGTCCTTGACGTAGGTTTCCGTCAGTGTTTCGTACATCCAGTCCTCCATGAGCCCTGTTGTGGCGTCATATCCGAAGAGATAGTCCACCGTGGCAGACATCTCGAATGCACCTTTATAGCCGTGGTTGCGCATCGCTTCGATCCACCGCGGGTTCACGACACGGGCCCGGAACACGCGGCGGGATTCTTCGTGCAGGGTCCGGGTTTTGACTGTTTCCTGACGGGTGGAATCGCCGATGTAGGCTTCGGGGTCGTTACCGGTGAGCGCACGAACCGTTGCGACCATGCCGCCGTGGAACTGGAAGTAGTCGTCGGAATCCGCAATGTCGTGCTCTTTGGAGTCGACGTTTTTCGCTGCCACCTGGATTCGCTTATACGCGGTGCGCATATCATCTGCTGCTTCGACACCGTTGAGGTCCCGTCCGTACGCATAGCCGCCCCAAGTTGTGTAAACCTCGGCAAGGTCTTTATCGTCGCGCCAGTTGCCAGATTCGATCAATTGCAACAAGCCCGCACCGTAGGTACCTGGTTTAGATCCGAAGATTCGGCGCACGTGGGCTTTGGGGTTTTCTTGCTTATCGACGCGGGCATGTGCAGCCACATAGTTCATGTCGTCCGGCTCATCGAGGCTGGCGACGAGTTGGACGGCGTCGTCAAGCAGTGCGAGAACGTGCGGGAAAGCATCGCGGAAGAACCCAGAAATTCGGACAGTGGTATCAATACGTGGTCGCCGAAGTTCTTCCAACGAAATAACTTCAAGGTCAATAACGCGCCGCGAAGCCTCGTCCCACACCGGCCGCACACCGAGTAGCGCAAAGACTTCTGCGATGTCATCGCCTGAGGTGCGCATGGCGGAGGTTCCCCACACGGAAAGACCCACGGACTTCGGATAATCGCCGTGCTCCTCACGGTAGCGGGTGATGAGAGATTCGGCGAGCAGCTGACCCGTTTCCCACGCAAGACGCGATGGCAGGGACTTTGGGTCGACTGAGTAGAAATTTCTGCCGGTGGGTAATACATTGACCAGTCCGCGCATCGGGGAGCCAGACGGACCTGCTTCAATGAAACGGCCCGATAAAGCCCGTAGGATTTGGTCGATTTCCCGGGAAGTTTCCGCCAACCGCGGAATGATTTCGCCACAAGCAAATGAAAGAAGCTTGATCAGCTCATCTTTATTCGTGTTCGCCGGTAAGTAGTCGGCTGCCGCGACAATTTCGGAAACAGTTCCGGCGTCCCAGTCGCAGTTTTCCAGGCTGGTTAACAGCTGTTGGGCGATTCCTTCCACCTCGTCAACACGGTTGCGAGTTTCATCGCCGGATTCCGAAAGCCCTAAGGTCTCCCTGAGGCCAGGAACTGCGGTTTCGCCGCCCCAGAGCTGGCGGGCCCGCAACATTGCCAAGACGAGCTCCACCCGGACGTCACCACTGACGGTTTCGCCTAGGATATGGAGGCCGCCTCGGATGGCAACATCTTTGATCTCGCATAGCCAGCCGTCGATTTCCATCATTTTGTCATCGAAGGCATCTTCATCGGGGCGCTCGGCCCAACCGAGATCCCGATCCATTTTCGCGGCCTGAAGCAGCGTCCAAATTTCTTGACGAATAGCAGGCAGCTTCGCTGGATCCATCGCGGAAATCGTGGCGTGCTCGTCAAGAAGTTGTTCCAGACGCGTGATATCTCCATAGGATTCGGCACGCGCCATTGGGGGAATCATGTGGTCGATAAGTGTCGCGTGGGCGCGTCGCTTCGCCTGAGTGCCCTCACCTGGGTCGTTCACCAGAAACGGGTAGATTAGGGGTAACTCATTGATGGCTTGGTCCGGGTAACACTCGGCGGATAGCCCGGCGTTTTTGCCCGGCAGCCATTCCATATTTCCGTGTTTGCCCATGTGGACGATCGCGTCCGCTCCGAAAACCTCTCTGAGCCAGAAATACGTGCCCAGGTAGTGGTGGTTCGCGGGCAAATCGGGATCGTGATAGATACCGACTGGGTTTTCACCGAAACCACGTGGCGGTTGCACCATGACCACAACATTGCCGAAGCTAAGTCCCGCAATATAAAGCTCGTTGGTCTCTGGGTTCACGTAATGGGTCCCTGGTGCCCCGCCCCAGTGTTCTTCCATTTCAGCTTGCATTTCTTCCGGCAATGATTCGAAGAAACGCTGATATGTTGCAGCTGGTAGTTTGAGGGGGTTGTTGGAAAGAACCTCTTCAGTTAGCCAGTCAGGGTCGTGACCACCAGCGGCGATGATCGCGTGCATGAGAGCATCGCCATCAAGCTCGCCCTCAACGCTGAACCCGGGGATCTGATCAATGTCGCCAAGGTCGTAGCCTGCGTTATGCAGAGCGCGCAGAACCCGCAGAGTCGATAACGGGGTGTCCAAACCAACCGCGTTACCGATGCGAGCGTGTTTCGTCGGATATGCAGAAAGCATAAGGACAATCTTTTTCTCGGCTGGCGAAATATGCCGCAGCCGAGCGTGCCGGTAGGCGATTCCCGCTAAGCGTTGGCAGCGGTCGTGGTCGGGCACGTAGCAAATGAGGCCGTCGGCGTCGTATTCCTTAAACGAAAACGGTACGGTGATAAGCCGACCATCGAATTCCGGAACCGCGATTTGGGAAGCGACATCGATTGGGCTGAGCCCCTCGTCTGATTCTTCCCATTCCTTCCGAGAATTGGTTAGAGCCAAGCCTTGAATGATCGGGATATCCAACGCCGCCAATTGCGCGACGTCCCAGGCTTCATCATCCCCACCAGCTTGGGCGGTGGCCGGTTTAGAGCCACCGGCTGCCAACACAGTTGTGATCAATACGTCGCAGGTGGCAATTTCGGCCAGCAATTCTGGCGGAGCCTGCCGCAACGACGCTGCGAAAATAGGCACAGCGGTGGCGCCTCGTTCTACGATTGCATCGGCGAGGGCGTGGATATAGTGGGTATTTCCGGCTAAGTGCTGCGCGCGGTAGTAAATGATACCAATGCGTGGCGCATCCGGAGCTACCTGCCACGAAGGATCCTCGCCCTCACGGTGCAGATGACCCCAGATGGGCATATGCGCTGGTTCATTAAAGCCCAGTCCGGTGAGAAGCAGCGTGTCGGACAGGAAGTTGTGGAGATTAACAAGATTGTCTTTGCCACCCTCAGCAAGGTAGGTATGGGCGGTGGTTACCACACCGGCTGGCGGGGTAGACAGTTCGGTTAATTCTGCGTCCACAGCCAATTCGCCGGATACCACGACGACCTGTTTCCCGGAGGCCACAAGCGCCTCTATCCCCCATTCCCATGCGCGTTTTCCACCGAGAAGGCGAACGACAAAGATATCTGTCGTAGCTATAAGTTCGTTGAGCGAATCGTTATTAAGGAAATTTGGATTCGCGTATTGGTAGTGTACATCTGCCGATTCCCCTGCTTTTTGGGCCGAAAGCAGATCGGTGTCTGAGGTGGACAGCAAAGTAATCATTGATGTTGGTTCCTTTCCAAGCCTAAAGTGACGCGCCTTAGTGCAAGGGCCAAGACAAGTGTGCACACCCACGATGCGGAAAAATTCGCATCAGGTGTTGAATTTTAAAGCGGTTGCATTATATGCAGTGGTCTGACTGTGACAGTGGCGCGACCGCCCGGAATTACACCGGATTCACTGCGAACAATGCAATAGACTTACCTTAGCCCATAGGCATGGGAAGTGAAGCGTTTCCTACCCCAATCTCTCGGGGCGGATTGCTAAAGCCACGTGAGCCCACGGCAAAAGGCAAAGTTGACGCGTTCCGCTCTTGGTTGTAGCTTTTCGACGTTTGATGTCTGCTCCGACACATTCTTTTTCACCAGTTCGGTAGTTACTGGCTCACCGATTAGGATGAGATCCTATGACCATCCTTAATGAAAACGCTGATGTCAGTGTTTTGATTACTTCGCCAGATCGTTCCCGAAGCGACATGTGTCCAGGTGCGATCAAACTCCATAACGCACAAGATGGTGCGATCGGTCGTGTTCGGTTTCCCGGTGGGAAAATTCTCGCGGAACAATGGCAAGACATTGCCCGAATTTCAACCGATATCGGCGATGGAACAATCCACATCACCACCCGCGGCAATCTTCAGTTCCGGGGTGTTAGCAATGATGCAGAATTTTTGGCTGCGGTTGAGGACGCTGGGTTTCTCCCCTCCCGCCCCCATGACAAAATCCGAAACATCCTAGCCTCCCCGCTGGACAAAGACCTATGGCCGCTGGTTGAAGCGCTCGATACCGCACTCCTATCAAATGGCACCGTCACCGGATTATCTGGGCGCACACTATTTGGTATTGATGGTGGTTCCGGCGACGTGCTGAGTAGGCGTCCGGATTTTGGTGTTCGTCGCTGTGACCGTGGATTTCAATTAATACTTGCCGGCCAGCTGCAGCCCTATGTCATCACGGCAGAAGAGCAGGTCGCACCTTTGCTCACGGCGGCTGCAGAAGCGTGGCAAAACACTAGAGGGGAACATTGGCGGTTGCGTGAGAACCCAACCGCAATCGCATCGATCCTTGCAGTTTTAGCAGACTCGCCGGTCGTCGAAAAGCACGACGCTGTGGATTCCCGACCTACACAAGCTTTTAATTTTCGTCCCATCGGGTGGCTCGAAAACGAAGCCCCAAACTCACACACCGTATCGTTGGGAGCTGGTCTGAGGTTCGGGTTTTTGTCGGCAAAAGTCGCCCAGATTCTAGCGGCCATCGGTGCCACCACCACCATCACCCCGTGGGCATCTCTAGTTATTCACGACATACCTGAACACGACGCCGACGCAGTGCTTCGCGTACTAGCCCCAATGGGCCTGATATTCGACGAACGTTCACCCTGGTTGCGAATAACAGCCTGCACCGGGCTTCCCGGCTGCAATAAGTCGCTGTCACATACTCAACAAGATGCAGCTAACCTGGCGCAATCAGACACGATTCCGGCAGGCCTTATCCACTTTTCCGGCTGCGAACGACGCTGCGGACACCCGCTATCATCACACACTGAATACCTCGCCACTGGTGACGGCGAATACGAGGTTACATCACGATGAATTCATTCGAATCCGAATTCCCGTTTTCCTACATCACCGATGGCAATGAAATCTACCGGCAATCATTCGCCATGATCCGTGCCGAATCGGATCTCGCTCGCTTTGACGACCAGCAGGCACAAGTTGCGGTGCGAATGATCCATGCCGCGGGCCAAACGGACCTAGCAAGCGACATCGAATTTTCACCACAGCTAGTCCCCGCAGCCCGGGCGGCATTTGACGCAGGTAAACCAATTCTCACCGATGTCCACATGGTTCATTCCGGAATTACCCGCGCCCGGCTGCCACAGAATAATGAAGCATTATGTTTTCTTAGGGATCCACGTACCCCAGATCTAGCGGCACAATTAAATACCACCCGCACCGCAGCCGCAGTCGAATTATGGCAACCCTATTTGAACGGCGCAATCGTCGCCATCGGCAACGCGCCGACAGCGTTGTTCCACCTGCTTAATTGGCTGCACGAAGACCCATCACGCCCTCGACCAGCCGCGATTCTTGGCATTCCGGTCGGGTTTATCGGCGCAGCTGAATCAAAATTGGCTTTAGCAAACGTAGCAGAATCCCTGGGAACTGAATTCCTCACCGTCCACGGGCGACGCGGTGGCTCAGCGATCACCTGCGCCGCACTCAATGCGTTAGCCACCCGCCAGGAAATCCTCGAAACCACATAATTCATTCACAGCTACCAGGTAGTTCCCCACTTAACACTTATGCATACACCTGAATCTCTCCCCCAGTCGCAAACCGTAACCAAACCAACTGGAAAACTCATAGGCGTTGGCGTGGGGCCCGGTGACCCCGAATTACTCACGCTCAAAGCCGTCGCCGCCATCGACCAAGCCGATGTCATAGCGTTCCATGCACGCAAAGGCGGCGATTCGACGGCTCGAAAAATCGCGCAAACGCACATCCGGGCTGATCATCTCATCGAATTACTGGAATACCCCGTAACCACCGGAATTACCGACCATCCAGGCGGCTATGTCGGCGCCATGGCCGAGTTTTATGCCACCGCTGCAAACCGCCTAAGCGTACACCTTAAGGCTGGAAAAACCGTTGCGGTACTAGCCCTAGGTGACCCGATGCTCTACAGCTCCTACCAGCACTTGCATCGCATGTTGGCCGAAGACTTCCCCGCTGAAATAATTCCCGGCATACCCTCTATTACCGCAGCCGCTGATGTATTAGGCATACCCTTATGCGAAGACGAAGAAATACTGACTGTCCTGCCCGGCACCCTAGACGAAGCAACGCTAACCGAAAAGCTACGTGACACAGACTGCGCAGTAGTGATGAAACTCGGACGGACGTTTTCCAAAGTAAAACAGGCAATGACAACCGCAGGCGTCGCCGATCGAGCATTCGTTGTCACCCGAGTCGGTATGGAAGGCCAAAACCATACTCCGCTTCTAGAGGCCGACCCAGCCGAAATCCCGTATTTCGCTGTCGCAGTCGTACCGTCAAATAAGCAATCACCTGAATCAACGCGCACCGAAGATCCGGCAGCCATCGGAGAAGTCGTCGTAGTCGGACTGGGGCCCGGTGCACCACGATGGACCACCCCAGAAGTACAGGCAGAGCTCAAAAAAGCAACAGACATTGTCGGCTACTCGACATACATTAATCGGGTACCGGAACGCGCCGGGCAGCGCCGTCACCTCTCCGATAACAAGGTGGAAGCAGAACGCGCCGCGATGGCCCTAGACATGGCGAAAGCTGGACGACGGGTCGCCGTTGTTTCCTCCGGTGACCCCGGCGTTTTCGCAATGGCTGCGGCGGTATTAGAGACCGCAGATGATGATCTATGGCGCGATATTCCTATCCGGGTGATCCCAGGAATGACTGCCGCGCAAGCTGTTGCTTCCTGCGTCGGTGCACCGTTGGGTCACGATTTTGGCATGATTTCGCTATCAGATCGGCTAAAACCGTTTGATGTCGTCGAAAAGCGAATCCGTGCTCTTGCTGGCGCTGACATGGCTTTTGCTGTTTATAACCCAGCCTCTCAAGAACGCAGATGGCAAGTATCCCGAATGCGGGATATTGTGGCCGAGTATCAATCCCCTACTACGCCGGTTATCGTGGCACGTGCGGTGGGAAGTGAGCAACAAGAAGTCACGATCACAACCATCGCAGACTTCGATCCAACGGTCGTCGACATGCGCACGATGGTGATCATCGGGGCTTCAACCACCAAGGTGTATGAAACCACTCGGGGGGAGAAACGAGTTTTTACCTCCCGCCGATATGACTAATGAAACTAAGATGTATTAGTCTCAGTTCAATAACAAATCACATCCAATTAATTGAGGAAGGCCTCTGTTTTGTCTCGCATGACTATCAAACGCGCTCTTGCCACCCTGACCACAACCGCTGTCTTGGCAAGTGGCATCGGAATGAATAACATCGCAGCTGCTGAAGAGTCCAGCTCGCAGGGTTCCTCCGAAACCACCAATTCCGCTGATATCAACCTCACCGCGAATAACAACTCCTCAAATAATTCTTCTAATTCGAAGAACTCCTCCGAAAGCTCTTCAAAGTCGAAGATTTCTTCAGACATGAAAGACCGTGCTTCGAAGGTCAAAGTCAGCGAAGGTAGCTCCAAAGCAGAACGGTGGTTTGACGGGCAGAGCGCAACTGTTCAAGCCATCTTGATCGCGGTCAGCATCCTCAGCGTAATCGGCGTCCTGCTTGGTCCACTGCGTGTGGCGATCTTCAACTTCTTCAAGATCTAACCAGTTCTACATTCACTAACACCCAATCGAGCGATCATTGCCGATACTTACGGCGGTAGCTTTCGATTGGGTGTTGTTTTTCGTAGGACGGCTTCAAAGCCGAATATGATTGCATCATTGGTGCAATGCAGAGATTACTTCTTCCGGGCTATAAACGATAGTGGCGACAGTGGGCAGCGCGGGTCGCTGCACCATAATCACCGGAATGCCCAACTCCCGGGCCGCGATCAGCTTAGCTTCGGTCATGGAGCCGCCAGAATTTTTGGTTACCACACAATCGATTTGGTTTCCTCGCATCAATTTTTTCTCATCGGCAACAGTAAATGGGCCCCGCGACTGGATCAACCGATGGCGAGGCGGCAACGGAACGTGAGGTGGTTCAACAGTACGAATGACGTACAAATTATGCGGGTCTTCAGCAAACGGTGCGAGCTGTTGCCGGCCGATGGTTAAGAAAATGTGGTGAAAGTCCCGGGCTGCAACTTTTGCTGCCTCCGCCATTGAGGCAACTGGAATCCACTTATCCCGTGCCTGTGGCTTCCATTCCGGGCGGTGCAACGCCAATAACGGGATTCCGGTAGCGCGCGCCGCCTCTGCAGCCGATAGTGAGATGCGCTCAGCGAACGGATGGGTCGCATCAATGACGACCTCAATCCCGTTGTCGATTAACCAGGTTGTAAGTCCCGCGGGACCACCAAAGCCACCGATTCGAACCTCACCTACCGGTAATCGTGGGTTGTCGACTCGCCCTGCCAACGAGCTGGTGACATGCCAGCCGCGCATAACCAATTGTTTAGCTACTTCCCTGCCCTCGGCGGTACCGCCCAGAATTAATGCGCGCATGGAATGGTTCTTCCCTCGTCATCTCGTGGCCGATCATCTGAATACAAGAACGAATCTGGGAATCCATCCGCTGCCAAAACATCACCGACGATAATGACAGCGGTACGGGTAATGCCCTGATCCTGGACTTTTTGCGCAATATCGCGCAGGGTTCCTCGAACAATGACTTGTTCCGGGCGCGAGGCAAACGCCACAACAGCCACTGGAGATTCTGCGCCGTAATTCGGCACGAGTTCGGAAACCACCCGAACTATGTCGTGCGCCGCCAAATGAATGCATAGCGTTGCCCTACTTGCCCCTAGCGTCGCAAGATCCTCCCCCGCTGGCATCGCTGACGCCCGACCGGAAACCCGGGTAAGGATAACAGTCTGGCCCACAGTTGGGACGGTCAATTCGTGACCAAGCGCCGCGGCTGCTGCCGAAAAAGAAGCCACACCTGGGACAATCTCATAATCAATACCTAATTCGGTGAGTCTTCGGGCTTGTTCAGCGACAGCCGAATAGATAGCCGGATCGCCTGAATGCAGACGAGCCACATCCATTCCGGCGTGGTGGGCCCGACTGATTGTTTCAGTAATCGCATCCAGCGGCATCCGGGCGGTATTTATCAATTCCGCTTCCGGCGGGACATTGGCTAAAACTTCCTCCGGGACTATAGAGCCAGCGTACAAGCACATTCCACAGCTACGGATTAATCGATCGGCGCGCAGCGTCAGTAGATCCGGGGCGCCAGGGCCAGCGCCGATAAAGTAGACGGTCATTCGTTAAATTCTTCCAGATAGTCAGAGTCGGTTTTGGTTACGACCCACTGCGTCACGGGCAAGGCAGGTTTGAACGTGCTGAAACCACCGACGGAGTGCTCTTTGGCTATATCAAATCGAGCCAGCGTGCCGCCGTGTCGGCCTTTTAACTTCCACAGCATCTGTTCGGATTCAATGGTTACCGCATTCGCAACAAGCCTGCCACCTGGTTTGAGTCGGTCCCATGCGCCAGAAAAAACGCCAGGGGTGGTGATGCCGCCGCCAATGAACACGACATCGGGATTATCCGGGACGGATGTGTAGTTAGTTGGGGCCTCCCCTTGGACGGCGAGTCTATGCGCTACGCCTAGGGTGCGGGCATTTTTTAAAATCCGACCCCGGCGAATTTCGTCGATCTCGAAACACACCGCACGAGTGGTGTTGGTGGCGCGCAGACATTCAATGGCGACGCTACCTGCTCCGCCGCCGATATCCCACAGAACGTCGCCCTCGGAAGGTGCAAGCGCAGAAACGGTCAACGCCCGAATATGCGATTTGGTCAATTGGCCATCGTTTTCGAATTTGGAGTCAGGCAGCCCCGGAGTTCGGGGGTTGCCGCTTTTCGACGGCACAACAGCGATGACATTCAGCGCGCTGACGACAGACGGCGGATGAAACGCACAACCAACAGAATGGGCCTCATCCGCTGAACCTAGATCACTGAGAACTTCAACCTGGGCGTCACCCTGATGCATATCAACCAGTAGTTGACACACTTCACCTGGTGTTTTTTCGTCTCGCCCTAGGATTAGAAATGGTCGGCCAGATTCGATTGGCAGCACCAGCGACTCCACAACCTGGGTAACGAGTGAATACACTGGCGTCCGGTCCACCGCCCACCCTAGACGAGCGCACGCCAGCGACGCCGAAGACACGTGAGAGTACACGGTTATACGCATGTCCGGGAATTTACGTCGCAACGTAGAGCCAATTCCGTGAAACATCGGGTCACCGCTAGCAAGGACAGCTACCCTCTTGCCACGCAATTCGGCAAAAATGCCAGGCAAAGCCGGAATCATCGGAGACGGCCAGGGACGCCGATCGCCAGAAATATCGTCCGCGAGTAAATTCAACTGTCGCCATGACCCGAGCACCACATCCGCTTCGTACAAGGCTTTTGTCGCAGCAGCGCCTAATTCACTCATGCCAATTGCGGGCAATCCAATAACCGATACCGTTGTCTCCAGGGCTCGTGCGTCTCCAGCATCGCTAGGAATACTTTGCGGAAGTCGGGCTTTTGCTTCGGTCATAGCACTTTAGTGTAGTCGGTAATTTACCGAGGCATACGACGCCAGACTGGGCGTGGCACTAACTTCATAATCCACGCCAGTATCCGCAACCTACCTGGAATCCAGATAGTCATACCGCCACCATTTTGTGGAGGTTCAACGAGTATCTTGGCCACCGAATCTGCCACCTGATCTGCGGTAACAGACATCGGCGCAGGCGTCATGCCCCGGGTCATCGTCCCAATGACGAACCCAGGTCGGGCGATGACGATGCGGGCATTAGTGCCGTGCAATCGATCGGCGAGACCTTGGCAAAACGCATCCAGCCCAGCTTTTGTCGATCCATAGACGTAATTTGCTCGCCGTGCCCGCCACCCAGCAATGGAAGAAAACACGGTTATCGTAGCCACTGGGCCGGTTCCCGATTGCTTGAGAAGTATGTCACTGGCAACACTCACGCTCACCAATTGTGCGGTGTAATCGACGGTTGCGATTTCAGCGGCATGCTGCCAATTCGTCTCTGCCTGCCTTTGGTCGCCTAAGATGCCAAAACACACGATCACGTGATTAATATGAAACTTTTCCGCCACTGATGCGATGATAACCTCATGACTCGGCAGATCTGCAGCATCGAAAAATACCGATTCAACCGAAACTGCCCCCGCTGCCATCAGCGCAGCGGTGAGCTCAGCTTCAACATCATGAGGTCGACGACTCGCCAACACGACGTGGTGTCCGGAAGCTATTCGAAGCACCAATTTCGCGCCAATGTCGCTGGTTGCTCCCAACACAATGATCGCAGGTGGCATCGAAACGTTCTCTTGTGATACTGGTGGTTTCATCGCAATTCCCGGGGCTGGTTATTGAGCAGTTCGCAGCCAGTGTCGGTAACGACGACAATATCCTCGATACGTGCGCCGAATTTTCCAGGCAAATAAATGCCCGGTTCGACGGAAAACGCCATGCCCGGTTCTAAAACCAAATCGTTTCCTGCCATGATAAATGGCTCTTCGTGCGTCGATAAGCCAATGCCGTGTCCGGTGCGATGAATAAAAAACTCGCCATAGCCTGCCGCGGAGATAATATCGCGTGCGACGTTGTCGATGTCAGCCGCCGTAACATTGGGGCGAATCGCTGCAACGGCGGCCTGTTGGGCGTCGAAAAGCACACTGTACATGGCAGACATTTCTGGCGTGATCTCCCCATCACGACCACCGACGATGTAGGTGCGAGTGCAATCGGAATGATATCCAGGACCGAAAGTGCCACCGATATCAACTACCACCATATCGCCTGCTTCGAGGTGACGATCCGAGAAGTCATGATGCGGATTCGCGCCGTTTTCCATGCTGCCAACAATGACAAAGTCAACTGCAGAATGGTCCCGCAGAATGAGCCTCTCAAGTTCTTGCGCGACTTCCCGCTCAGTCTTGCCGGGCTGCAACAGCGCAGGCACCTGGGAATGGACCGCATCGATTGCGGCACCAGCGCGGCGAAGCGCATCAATCTCCTCATCGTCTTTGCGGGTGAATAACTCCGCCAGCACGTCTGTTGCCAGAACCGTCGCTACTTGCGGACCCAATAACCGCTGAATAGTCAGTAAATGATCTGCTGTAATACTTGCGCCAATCCCGACCTTTTGGTGTTGTCCCCCAGTCAATTGCAATGCTTCCACGGCGATTGCATGCGGGTCCTCGCCATCGACCCAGCCGATGACCGTTACATCCATTTCGTCAAGTACCGAACGGCTGATATCTCCTCGATCGACCGCCGGAGCGATAACAAACACTCGACCAACCGCCGGGATGAGTACAGCTGTGAAGCGTTCATAGGTATCGATCCACGAACCTGTTAAATAAGCAAACTGCGGCCCAGTTCCGACAATAAGACCTGCGATATTATGCTCAACGCACAGCTGCTGCGCTTTCATAAGCCGACGCGAATATACTTCGGGAGAAAAGGAAGAAACCATAACAGACATCTTAAACCTAGATTTCACCTCGTAGATTTCGATTAAAATCAACCCCATTATGCCTTACGGATTAGTGAAGCTACGTTCAGGTCATGGATTCTGCTCCGGGGTGCGGATTGCCCCTAATTTTGTCTTAAGCGCAAAACATTTCCTGCGGCACGCGCTGCCGCGGGATATTCAGATCTCCGCGCCATGCGACACTGGCCATTCGGCATGCGAGATTGCCGGATGGATCGGAATCCCGCACACAGATATTGCAGTTGTGAAAGCCCCGCTTGCAGGCACTCCGGGCTTTGCCGACGTCGCGGTGGTGCCGCTTAGCTCAAGGAGTCTGAGGCTGGCTGATCGCGTGATCAGCGTTGGGCTGGGCAGCGGTACCCCAGATATAAAACCAGGTCGAGTACTAGGAATCCTTCCCTTCGCCCTCGGAAAGAACATACACACACGGGTACGCCATGCCGCACTTCTTGCTCAGCGACATCCAGCAATCCGCGGCGATTCCGGCGGACCGATTCTTATCGACGGCGCGGTTTACGCATTACAATCGATGATTCTTGAACCATTCGGCCGAAATATTGGTTGCGCTACCGTTGCCCAGGTAGCGCCGGTAGCGCAGAAAATCCATTCCGCTATGAACCAATTGCAACGACGCCACGCCTAATCGCGGTTATCGCCTGGCGCGCCGCATACGCGGTGTCCTCGTTATATGCGGTGTCGCGTACCTGTTCCAGCAAATCAATTACCTGCCGAGCCTGGCGGACAAAATCGCCCGGCGTCAATTCAGCACCTGATTCCGCAGCGGCAGCCATGCAATAACCAAGCGGCGCACCGGCCGTCCACTGATGGATAGCCAATGCAAAACCGCCTTCGGGGTATCTGGTAATCGGTAGCCGGTGCCGACGTTCATCGAAACTTAACTCATCCCAGATTCGTACCGTGGCATTCATGGCGTCAACCATCGGGTCGGTTGCCCCTTCCGGTTCACCACGAGTTTCACGCCGGTTTTCGAAAGTGCACATGCTGACAACTCCGGCGAGTTCCGCTGGATCCAAGCCATCCCAAATTCTGCGTTTCAGACACTGGGCGACCAATAGGTCGCTTTCATTGTGAATCAACGCCAGCCGCTCACCCTCATCTGTGATCTGGGGATTACCGTCTACAAATTCGACGTAATCTAATTCGGCTAGCAATTCGAGAATGCGATCGAATTGCTTGCCCAACGTGTCAGTAGCGGCGCTGACGCGTTGTTTCAGCCTTGCGACTTCTTCGCGAGCTCGGATTAATTGCTCACCAACCCGCGCGAGATCCTCGGTTTCCGGCCAATAATGAGCCGGATGATCACGCAGTGCCGCCCGCAATGCGTTGATCTCTTTCGTCGGCCGATTCCTGGGCTTTTCCCTCAGCTTCTTCGGGCGGCGGTAGTGAGTTTTCGCAAAAAGACTCACCACCCGACCGCTGTTTCGATGGGGTTGTGCGACGACGCTGCGGGGTAGTTTCATATTCCCGATGACCATCGGCGGTACGGCAAAAGCTTGAGTATCAACGCGCCCGCACCAACCACTTTCCATCACGATCAACGGCCGGGGATCGCGCGCGTCGCTTGCGGGTTGGACGACCACCGCTAATACTGGTTGACGTTTAGTCGGCATGGCAATGACATCGCCAAGCTGCAGCTTTTTTAGGATCGTCGTTACCTCTTTTTCACGTTCTTCAATGGCAAAGCGTTTCGCACGCCGCTCCTCGGTGCTTAAATCTCGTCGAAGCTGCATGTATTCGGCAAATTCTTCAAGCGGATTTTCGCTTGGGATACTCCGGTTGGCCAACTCCCCGACAAGTTGTTGCTCTGTCGCCTGAACATGGCGTTCTGCTTTTTCAATTTCCCGAACTTCGTCAACGACGCTGCCATCGGCTTGGAACTGCGCGAAAGATTTTTCCAACAGGCGGTGTGCTGGCTCAAAACCTATGGTTTTGAGCAGATTCACGCTCATGTTATAGCCAGGGGTGAACGTGGAAATCAGCGGATACGTGCGCGTGGACGCAAGCCCTGCTACGCGCACTGGATCCATGGCTGGGGACCACTGCACCACAGCATTGCCGATAACATCGATGCCGCGTCGGCCAGCCCTGCCGGTTAATTGCGTGTATTGACCTGGCGTAAGCTCAACGTGCCCTTCCCCGTCATACTTCACCAATTTCTCTAAAACCACGGTCCGGGCTGGCATATTGATGCCGAGGGCGAGAGTTTCCGTGGCAAAAACCGCACGTAACAGCCCATTAACGAAGAGCTTTTCGACGACATGGCGAAATGCAGGCAACATGCCAGCGTGATGCGCAGCGAACCCCCGCATCAACGCCGCGCGCCACTGACGAAAACCCAATACTTTCAAGTCTTCATCGGGAATACCCGCTACTCCTTCGTCGATGATCCGCGAAATCTCTTTAGATTCTTCCTCGGTGGTCAACACCAGTCGGGATCGTAGGCACTGCGCAACGGCGGCATCGCAGCCGGTGCGGGAAAAAATAAATGTAATAGCTGGCAGCATCTCTTGACCCGCCAAGATGTCGAGAACTTCGGGGCGCCCGAGTGGCCGGTATTTATCCTGTGGGCGTGGTTTACCGTAGCGGGACTCTCCCCTGGCGCGAGACCGAAATCCTTTACCAGCAATAAAGTCGGCGCGTCCACGTTCTAGGTTGTCATGGTCGATTTTCTCAATGCGAGCAACCAGTTCCTGATTGACTTCACCGGTAGTACCAGGTTCGAACAAACTGTACATTCGTCTGCCAACCAGCATCCACTGGTCTAGCGGTACGGGGCGGTGTTCGGAGACGATCACTTCGGTGTCCCCTCGCACTGTTCCTAACCACTGACCAAACTCTTCCGAATTGCTTACCGTGGCGGAAAGCCCAATGATGTTTACTGAATCATCAAGCCCAAGAATCACTTCTTCCCATACCCCACCGCGGCTTTTATCAGAAAGGAAGTGAATCTCATCCATCACCACATGGCTGAGCCGATCGAGGGTGGGTGATTGTGCATAAATCATGTTCCGTAGAACTTCAGTGGTCATGACTATAACGTCGGCGTTATGGTTTATCGACACATCACCGGTTAATAAACCCACCGTATCTTCGCCATGTTTCGCCACGAGATCGTGGTATTTTTGGTTGCTCAAAGCCTTGATGGGGGTTGTATAGAAACATTTTGTCCCCCGGGACAGGGCGAGACTAACGGCAAATTCGCCAACGATGGTCTTACCGGCACCTGTAGGGGCGCATACTAAAACCCCTCGATCGTGTTCAACTGCGGTGCATCCTGCCAATTGAAAATCGTCGAGGGGGAATTTTAGTGTGGAGACGAACTCATCAAGGTGCATGCCTTAAGGCTACTAGATGATGTCGTCGTAGTTGCTTCCTTCGATCGTTGTCGGCGATGCTGATGGCGTAATCGGCCCGGAAGGCGCGATGGGAGCAGCCTGTGTAGCAAGCGGCGAGGCTTGCTCATCGTCAGTATCCAACCAGTCGGGGCGTTCCACTTTTCGGCGTTTGTCATTCAACCGAGTGAACTGAATGGAGATTTCCACGAGGATGGTCAGCGCCAGGGCAAGGACCAGCATGGAAAATGGGTCTTGGCCTGGTGTCATAACAGCCGCGAAGATGAACAACAACATGATAATAATGCTGCGTTTGTCTTTGATTGCTTCGTAGCTAAGTACCCCAGCAACGTTAAGCATGGCTATGATGAGCGGCACTTCAAAGCTGACTCCGAATATGGCTAACAACGCGAGTAAGAAATCAAAATACCTGCCACCTGATAACGCAGTGACCTGGAACTCCGCGCCGATTCCTAGCAGGAATTCCAATCCGAATTCCACGACGAAATACGCAAGCACCGCGCCGGAGACAAACAGCAGCACCGCCACCGATACGAATGTGAAGGTCCATTTACGCTCGTTTTTCATTAACCCAGGGGTAATGAACGCCCAGATTTGGTATAACCAGACCGGGGACGCAAACACCGCGCCAGCTAAGGCACCGACTTTAAGTCTAAGCAACAATGCCTCGAATGGGGCGGTTGCGATCAATCGACATTCCCCATCGAGGGTGAAGGTTGCTCGTTTTTCTGGCGGAAGAGAACAATATGGTCCTCTAAGGATATCGCCCAATGACGAGACCCCAAACGCACTGTGTTGGTACCAAATAAATCCGATCACGGTGCCGACCGCCAGAGCAATCATTGAGATGATCAAGCGTCGCCGTAGCTCTTGCAGGTGCTCCACTAAGGACATCTGCCCTTCCGGATTAGCTTTCTTACGGCGAAGAAGCTTTTTGGGAGATGAACTCATAACAGATTTTTAGGGCTGTTGCTGTGGCTTAACCTGCTCGGGCTGCGCAATTGGTTGGGGCTGGACAGCTTGTGCCTGTTGCGCTTCCAACGCGCGTTGTTCTTCAAAACGCTTATCGTCGTTGCTCATCTCTTTTACTTCGGATTTGAAAATCCGCATGGAACGACCCAAAGAACGTGCCGCGTCAGGGAGTTTCTTTGCGCCAAAAAGCAGAATTAATACGACAATAAGAATGCCGATCTCTAAAGGCCCAACGCTCATGAGATTCCTTTCAGGAGGTTATGTGTAAGCATTTAGCTAAGATCATACGCGGTAAGTGCCAGTTTAGCCCTTTCGCGCACGCTACCAGCTATATCTTCCGGCGAATGAACTTCTACCCGATCTGCGTTGCTAAGCGCGAAGGTGAGCAACCATTCCCGGGACACCAACGGCACCGTAACGATGACGGAATCGTCCTCGGTAACAGTCGTAACTTCGCACGGGATGGTGTCAGCTAGCCACGCTGAATCGGATGCAATCTTGAGTTCTGCGTGTTCGGTGGCGTGGTTGAGTTTAAACGGGTCTGTCGGGTCGAAATCAAGTTTCGATAATTGGGGTTGGGCTGACTCCGACGTGATGGTTAATTCCCGGATCCGATCGATGCGAAAAACCCGATGTTCGTTTGTTAAATGATCGAAAGCGTTGAGATAGGTGTGCCCTTGGTTGGAAAACAACCGGGCTGGCGACACGATCCGATCCTTGCTGTGTTTTACGCCGTGTGAAAGATAAGCAAAGGATACTTTTTTATTCTCAATCATGGCTTGTCGGAGCTTTTCGACGACCCGCTCGCCCTCCGATTCCGCGTCACTGCCGGAAACTGCCTGAGAGTCGAAGACACCGTGTGCTTCATCAGCCATCAACCCTCGTAACTTCGCAGCGGTCGATCGGACTGCCGTTTTATCGACAAGACCTGGGACAGCGTCGAGAGATTCCAAGGCGAGAAGTAACGCGCCTGCCTCGGTGCGAGTGAGACGTAATGGTTTATCCATTCCTTGGCTGTCGAGAACCTGCACGCTTGCGAATCCGTGTTCCAAATCAACCAATTCATCCGGCATGACCCCAGGACCACAGCAAAATAGCCGATTGAGATCCTCCATAATGGTTCCAGGATCTAAGCCGAGGTCTTGGGCGGCAGCCATGATAGAACGACCAGGATGCCGCTCGAAATACGGAAGCAGGTTGAGCATTCGCACCATATCAGCGATGCGTTCGTTTTTAATCGGAGCCATCAGCTGCCTTTCGCAATAATTTCACCACGCTGTCGACAATTTCCTGTGGTTCAACCACAACCACCTCCGGCGCGAGAGCTGCTGCCTGCCGCACCAACCAACCGGCTTCTATATCGACAAGCTTGTAAAGGCCACGCTCGGAATCTATTTCTATTGCACCAGGTTGGATAGCCACAGCTTGTGCCTTAGAGGCGCGGATTGTGGCGTCGACAAGCGTCCTGCCGTGTCGCAACTGCGTCAACACCAGTTCGTGGAGGTCAACGGAAGGATCCATTTCGTGAAAGCCGCCGTATGTTTCTTCGTCGTTTTGTTTCGGGGACAAAAACGCGAGATCGGAAATACGCGTGATGCGAAAACATCGGGGTGCTCCCCGGTCGAGGTCGAATCCCACCAAGTACAATCGGTCGCGATTGCTGACAATCCCCCACGGGTCCATCCACCGCTCGACATAGTCGCTGGTGGAAGTGCGTTGGTAGTAGAAGCTCAGTCGTTTGCGGTGTGCACAGGCTTCGGTTATAAGATCCAAGTCCTGTGCCTGAAGTGAACTCCAGTCGTTTATCGGTGTAAAAGGCACCGACGGGCTAAGCGAGGATTCGACGCCACTAGCTGCGATCTTGGTCCATCCCGACCGGGAGAAAGCTGCGAGCTGGTCCCCAGTTCCCATTTTTCCGGCTAGCCCTAACACTGTCACTTCGTCGGGGGTGAACTCAATCGCGGGCAGCTCATAATTTTCTGGCTGCAACCGCCACACGATCTGGCTGCCGAGTTTGAATGACTCTAACGGAACCCCAGCACGGATAAGATTGCGGCAATCGCGCTGAAACATCACGTGCGCCGCATCGATTTTTCGGAGGTTCTTTTTATCATCGAACTTGTAGCCCGGAACATTTTTATAGACATAGTCGAATGTCACATGTTCAGTCCCGGACTTGGCGGCCGAGAGAAAGGCAAACGTGAGATTGGTGACACGTTCTAACTGCGCATCATTACGATTAGCCATCAGCCCTCCTGCTGTACATACGTTTCTTGATGCAAGCGCATGTAATCAATTAGATCATCCACCCGACAATCCTCTGCCTGAAATGGATTATTCAGCTCGACGATTTGTGGATCTGGCCGGTTAACCTTCAACCGCATCCAATCGACCGAAAACGGTGCCCCCACCACATCCGCCGCGGCAAGAAACTTCCCGCGGAGTGCCGCACGGGTGGTCGCAGGCGGGTTATCCACTGCATCGTTGATAGCGTCGTCGGTGATCCACCTATTGACTACTCCCCTGGTTTCCAATTGTGGAAATAGACCCCTACCGGCACGGATATCATGATATTTAAGATCAATATATTGCAGCTTGGGGTGGGAAAAATCATCAGGGTCGATCCCGAGTTTCTCTTGGAATTGGCGCATCAACGTTAGCTTGATCGCCCAATCAATGTCACGAGAAATCAACGAATAATCCCCGGTCCGAATCGCCTCAAGTGTGCGTCGCCATAGCTCGACAACGCGGGTGAACTCTGCTGTGGAGGTTCCAGTCACAGCCGTTTCGCTTTCGGTATAGCTGTCCCGCACCTCTAACCACCGGTGTGCAGCGTCGCAATATTCCTGTTGGATTTCCAAGGCAGTTGGGTGCGCCGCCGCGCCGCTTGCCGGATGCGCCGAAGAATTACGATCTGATTGCGGCTTCACCAGCGGCACTTCGGTGGCACCGCTGAGGTCTGCCGAGATGTCTTTAATGGCGGCAATTTCGTTTGCTAGCTCGAAACTTGGCAGATCGAAACCCGCTTCGATCATCTCTAAAACCAGAAGAGTTGCCCCTATTTTCACCGCAGTGGTCGGTTCCGCGAGGTTGGAATCTCCAACAATGACGTGGAGCCTGCGGAACCGATGAGAATCTGCGTGCGGTTCATCTCGTGTATTAATGATCGGTCGCGAGCGGGTGGTCGCACTAGAAACCCCTTCCCACACATGATCCGCACGCTGGGACAGATGATACGCGCCATCTTTGATGGTGCCCGCCCCGCAAATAAGCTGCCGGGTAATCAGGAATGGCAGCAATTGCTTCCCTAACGCCCGCAGAACGACCTCCCGGGCTACCAGGTAATTTTCGTGGCAGCCATACGAATTGCCCGCCGAATCAAGGTTATTTTTAAACAGGTACACGTCCCCGGAAATCCCATCGGCCGCCAATTGCTGTTCCGCCTGGCGTGCCAACCGGTCGACAATAATGTCCCCGGCGCGGTCGTATGCCACGAGCTGGGCTATGCTGTCGCATTCTGCGGTGGCGATTTCTGGGTGCGATCCGACGTCGAGGTATAGGCGAGAAGCGTTGGGGATGAAGATGTTGGAGCTTGACCACTTTTCGACTACTGGTCGGAACATGAATCTGGCGATTTCGTCGGCGCTGAGTTTTCGGCTTCCGTCGTCGGTGACGCAGGTGATGCCGTATTCGGTCTCAATGCCCATGATTCGGCGGGTAAATACTTCCACGGAAGTTACTGGCCGCCTTTCTGTACGTAGGAGCGAACGAATTCTTCGGCGTTTGTTTCTAGTAGGCTGTCGATTTCGTCGAGGAGGTCGTCGACTCCTTGGGTGTTGAAGTGCACTTGGCCTGATGCGGTGGTGTCTGTGTCTGTGTCGTCGTCGGGTTTTCCGCTGCTGGTCGTGAATTTTTGGGACATTTATTCCATGAGTCCTTTCGCGCGCATGTCGGCTAGAAATTCGGTTATGTTAGGCAGGATACTCAATGAAGCTTCGGTGTGCTCCTTGGTGTGGGTTGTGACTTCTGGCATGAAGATTCGTTGGCCGAAGATTGACATTACTTCCCAGCTTGCGGAGTCGATTAGGTGGGACACGCGTTTAATTAGTTCGCCGCGGAGGTAGGCGCGGGTGTCTGTTGGTGGATGCCATGCTGCGTGTTCGATCATGTCTGTGGTTACGAGTGTTTGCATTGCTGAGTTTCGTACTAATGCATGGTACAGGCTTTTCGACGGGTCGATGTCTGCGTATTGCAGGTCGATGAGTTTGAGTTTGGCGTCTGTGATGTCGATGCCTCGGTTGGTGTATGAGGAGATCAGTGCCCATTTGGCGCACCAGTCTAGGGTGTCTGCGCAGGCTTGTGGTCCGCCGGTGTGGAGTTTTTCTATGGTTTCTACCCATAGTGGGTGGACGGTTTCGTCGGCTTCGACTCGGTTGTGGTATTCGCGTAGTAGTTCGAGTGCGGTGAGTTGGCGCCCGTCGACGAGTGTGAGTTTGTGGGTTAGTGATGTGTCTCGGGATACGCGTTTTAGTTCGGCTACTGGTTCGAGGAGTTTGAGGTCACTGAAGTCGACGCCGGCTTCGATAGCGTCCATGACGAGTGATGTTGTTCCGAGTTTGAGTAGCGTCGAGATGTGTGACATGTTGGCGTCACCGATGATGACGTGGAGTCTGCCGAAGCGTTCTGCGTCTGCGTGGGGTTCGTCGCGGGTGTTGATGATTCCGCGGTTGAGGGTCGTTTCTAGTGAGATTTCTTGTTCGATGTAGTCTGCACGTTGGGAGATTTGGAATCCGGGTTTTTCGCCGAACATTCCTAGTCCTACGCGCCCTGCTCCGGTTAGTACTTGGCGGGCGACAAAGAATGGGATGAGTCCTTGTGCGAGGCGGTCGAATTCGGTGTCGCGGGAATAGAGGTAGTTTTCGTGGCTGCCGTAGCTTGCGCCTTTACCGTCGACGTTGTTTTTGTAGATTTTCAGCGGTGGGCACGGCTGATGGTGTTCCAAGATGGAGTGGTTGCGTGCGCTGAAGGCGGCTACTCGTGCGACGGCGGTGTTCATGATGACGTCGCCTGCGAGGTCGTAGAGCATGGCTTCCCAGGGGGTGGTGGTTTCTGGGGCTGAGTATTCGGGGTGTGCATGGTCGACGTAGAATCGGCCGCCGTTTTCTAGAACGACGTTGGCGATTCCGAGTGCATTGGGGTCTACGACGGGAATGGTTTGGTGGCGTTTGAGGTCGAATCCTCGGCTGTCGCGCAGTGGGTGTTCGGAGGAGAAGTCCCACCGTGCGCCTTGTCCTTGGCTGAAAGCGACGACTGCGTGTGTTGAGGTGATTATGGGTGAGAGTGTGGGGTCGGTTGGGGTTGCGATTCCGTATTCTGTTTCGGTGCCGATGATGCGTGCCATGGTGGTTAACTCCCGGTTGCGATGACGCGGGCGACTGCTACGCGAACGCCGGTGCGGCCTAAGATGCGGGACCACTCGTCGGGGTTTGCGGTGTTGGGCATGTCTTCGCTTTCGCAGTTTTCGGCGTCGATTGCGGTGATGAGGTGTTGTGCGGTTATTCCTTGTGTGTCGCCTTGGAGGTGGGCTTTGATGGCGTATTTTTTGGCGCGGTCGACGACGTTTGCGATCATTGCGCCGGAGACGAAGTCGCGATAGTGGATGATTTCGGTTTCTCCGGTGACTAGTCCTAGTTCTACGTAGGGGCGGGGTGCGAACATGTGGTCAACGGCTGCGGTTATGAGGGTATCGACGTCTTCGGCTAGTGGGACGTTTGCGGTGAGATGTCGGGTGAAGATGTCGCGTGCGTTTTCTTTGGTTGGTCGTTCTACCCGGATTTTTACGTCTAGTCTGCCAGGGCGCAGGATGGCTGGATCGATGAGCTCTTCCCGGTTTGTTGCACCGATGACGATGACGTTGCTTAGGGATTCTACGCCGTCGAGTTCGGTAAGTAACTGTGGCACTACGGTGGTTTCCATGTCGGAGGAGACGCCTGATCCCCTGGTTCTGAAGATGGATTCCATTTCGTCGAAGAACACGATGACGGGGCGGCCGTCTTCGGCTAGTTCTCGTGCTCGTTCGAAGATGAGGCGAATGCGGCGTTCGGTTTCCCCTACGAACTTATTTAACAGTTCTGGGCCCTTGACATTGATGAAATAGCTGGCTGAGCCGTCGCCGATTCTGCGTGACAAGGAGTTTGCTACTGCCTTGGCGATCAGTGTTTTTCCGCAGCCGGGTGGGCCATAGAGCAGAACTCCTTTGGGCGGATGGAGGTCATAGCTGCGGTATAGATCTGGGTAGGCGAACGGAAGTTCTACCGCGTCCTGAATTTGTTCGATCTGGCTATCGAGTCCGCCGATATCTGCGTAGGTGACGTGTGGAATCTCTTCTAATGCTAGTCGGGATACTTCGGTTTTAGGTATTACCTCAAATACATAGCCAGCTTTGGCGTCGATCAATACTGTGTCGCCGGCGCGAGGGATTTTACGGTGGCCGGTTATCAGTGGTGCCGCGAGTTTGGCGATTCGTTCCTCGCCATTATGGTCGGCCACCAAGGCCCGGTCTGTGCCGATCATTTCCACCAGTACGGCTAATTCGCCGGTTGTGCTGAAGCCACATGCTTCGACGATATGGTTGGCTTCGCCAAGTCGAACTTGAACCCCGGGTACAAGCGATGCTGGGTCTACGAGCGGTGAGATCATTAACCGCATGCGTCGATTAGCGGTAAACACTTCTGCGCTTTTGATGGATTCCCCCGGCGCGTCGGGGTTGGTGGTTGGCGAGAATTCTAGGAAGGTGCCGTATGTTGATGGCGGGGCTGCCATTTCTTCTAATTGCTGGTGCAAAACCTGAAGCTTTGTTCGGGAGGATTGCAGTAACTCCACCAGTTTGGCGTTGCGCTCAATCAATTCCGAATGTGCTTGAGATGGTTGCGCAGTATCAGAAGGATGCATGCCCACAACATTACTAATGAACACCTAAAAAGTGTTCAATTTGCCGGTAGTTCCTTATGAAACTGTGCAACCATTGTCGCAAACGCTATTTGCGTGCGCGGCGTTGTGGTCTTGGTGGGGTTACTCCGTCTGCTAGTCGGCGGGTCCATACCAGAAATGCGGTGTGGGCGTTCATGCGGTGTTCTGGTCGGGTGGCTAGTCCTTCAACTCGCCAGTCTCGAACCAGGGATTCCCAGGCGCGGGGTTCGGTAAAGCATTGTTGTTCTCGAATGCCTTCCATGACTTTCATTAGTTGCGGCACGGTGGCCACGTAGGTCATGAAGACGCCACCTGGTAGTAGGAGGTTTTTTGCGACTTCCAGGCATTCCCAGGGTTCTAGCATGTCCAGGATGATTCGGTCGACGGGGCCGCCGATATCGTCGAGGGTGACTTCTTTGAGGTCGCCGAGGCGGGGGTTCCAATTGTGCGGGCGGCCACCGAAGTATTCGTCAACGTTGTTTTCGGCGTATTCCAGGTGGTCTTGTCTAATTTCGTAGGATATGACTTCGCCTTTGTCGCCGACTGCTCGCAGTAGCGCCATAGACAGTGCGCCGGATCCGGCGCCTGCTTCGAGGACGCGTGCGCCGGGAAAGATATCGCCTTCGACGAGTATTTGGGCGGAGTCTTTCGGGTAGATGACGGCTGCGCCGCGCGGCATGGAGAGTACATGGTCGACCATGAGGTGGCGGAAGCAGAGGTATTCAGTTCCTTGTTCGCTTTTGACGACGCTTCCTTCATCGGAGCCGATGATGTCGTTGTGTTTGATCACGCCTTTGTGGGTGAAGAACTGGCCGTCTTTTTCCAAGATGATGGTGGAATGCCGTCGTTTTGGGTCGGTTAGTTGTACCCGGTCACCGGGTTGAAAAGGTCCTGAATATGCCATGAGCGTTTAACCTACCAGAAAGGTTTTTAAAGTGGTGCTTTTGGTTGAGTTGGTTCGTTTTGGGGTGAGCTGTTGCGTGACGCCCACCCATTTGGGCGATCTGATTAGTTGACGAGGAATGTTGTTAATGCACTGGTGAATTGCTCGAGGTCTGTTGCGTGGCATAGTTCCCGGGCAGAGTGCATGCTGAGTAGAGGGATACCGACGTCGACGGTGGGGATGCCGAGGCGGGTTGCGGTTATCGGCCCGATGGTTGATCCGCATGGCACTGTGTTGTTGCCGACGAATACTTGGGATGTGATTCCGGCATTGTGGCAGGCAGATAACCAGATTCCTTGGGTAACTGCGGTGGAGGCGTACCTTTGATTGGCGTTGATTTTGAGTACGGGGCCGTTACCTAAGACTGGGAAATTATCGTGGTCGTGTTGGGACGGATAATTAGGGTGGATGGAGTGTGCGGCATCAGCTGATACGCAGCTTGAGCGCCGGAGCATTTGTTTGTACTCTTCAGGGGAAGCACCCAGCTGGATGGCTGTTCGTTGGAGTACGTCTTCTAGTATCGGGCCCCCTGCGCCGGTTACTGATTGTGATCCGACTTCTTCGTGGTCGAAGCAGGCCAACACGAGCACATCCTCGCTGCCACCACCGTCTACGATGATGTTCTGTGCGGCATTGATAAGTGCCGTGATTCCTGCGAAAACTGAGCTGAGGTTATCTAAGCGCCCCGCAGCGACTAGTTGTGACTCGACACCAAAACATTCCCCGGGTTGGGCATCTGCGGTGATGAGATCGTGGCTGAGGATCTGATCTGGTGCGACCCCCGCGGCGTCGGCAATGATGTCCATGAGGTTGATCGTTGGGTCGACGCCGAAGATTGGCATGAGGTGGCGTTGTCGGTCGGGGCTAAACGAATCATTGGCGCTGCGATCGAGGTGGATGGCAAGATGCGGGATACGCAACAGCGGTGGTGTTGCGACCAGTTTGGTCGACCCATCAGCCATATACACCTGCCCGGCGAGTACTAGTTCCCGGTCGAACCAGCTTGGGATGATCGGCCCACCGTATACTTCGACGTTTGCTTGGTTGAAGCCGAAGGATGTGGAATTACCGTTGAATTTCAGTTTGAAGCCAGGTGAATCGGTATGAGCACCAATGATCCGAAACCCGGATTTCGGGCCAGCTGTTTCGGGAACGAACCACGCCATGAGCGCCCCGTCTCGGACCATGTAATGGCCGCCTGGTTCGGCATTCCATTTGGCGGTTTCTGTCACTGGGCTAAACCCAGCGGCGCTGAGAAGTGCGGCACCCTGGTCAGCGGCGTGAAAGGAACTGGGGCTTGCTGCAATGTAACTGATGAAATCCCAAATCATGATTCATAAGTGTATTCCGATAAGGTGGGTTGATGTGAAACTAGCTTTATCTCCGTCCCGCGCCAGTGATTATCAACAATGCCCACTTTTGTATCGGTTTCGGGCAATTGACAAATTGCCGGAACCTAAAACGGTTGCGCAGGTGAAAGGAACCTTGGTTCATGCCTGTTTAGAGGACATGCATGGGTGGTCACGTGGAGATCGAACCTATCCAGCTGCCGTTAAACGTCTGAAACCCAATTGGGCGCTGATGTGCGAGAAGGATCCAGAATTAACTGAATTAGTTCCGGACGTGTTGGAGTTTTTGGTGGAATGCCGCACACTGTTACGTGGATATTTTGAGATGGAAAACCCGCAAGGTTTCGATGCCCACGCATGTGAAATGTTCATTGACACTACCTTGCCGAATGGTGTGCCGGTGCGAGGGTTTATCGACCGGGTGGACATCGCCCCTACCGGTGAAATTAGGGTTGTAGATTATAAAACCGGGAAGAAACCACTTCCCCAGTACAGCGCCCAGGCGCAGTTTCAGATGCGATTTTATGCGTTGGCATGGTGGCGTATTCATGGGGTGATACCGCACCAATTACGTTTGATGTATTTAAAGGTGGCCGATTCCCTCTTCCTGACCCCGAGCAAAGAGGAACTGGAGTTCTTTGAACGCGATTTGGCTGAATTGTGGTCGAAAATTCTCATGGACATCGATAGTGGACATTTCAGAACGAAAAAGTCGAAGCTGTGTGGTTGGTGTCCGCACCAGAGTCTTTGCCCGGAGTTTGGTGGTACTCCCCCAGCCTTGCCTTACTTAGCACAGGCACTGGAGTAAAGCCTAACCTTGCTGGTATGGCATAGTTTTTCCGCTTAGTATGGTCCCTAGGTTTAGGTAATTAGAAAAAGTGTTACCTTAATAAGGGAGGATTTCACTTTCATGTCAGCTCCGCGCCATCCCGGCATCGTTTTAAAAGAAGACTACCTCGATCCACAGGGCATTTCATTTTATGATGCTGCAAAAAAGCTATATGTAGCGGAGGCGACTTTAGCGCAGTTTGTTGCCGGTAAACAATCGGTGACATGGAATTTATCCAAAAGATTAGCTGCTGTTTTCGATCAGAATCAGAGCTTTTGGTTAGAGGCTCAACGAAACTGGGATAAACATAACGCCGACTCGTAAAACGACAGGCTAGAAAACCTCCGTCGAATAGCCCCGCCTCCCCCGACATGAACCGAGACTAAACTTACCCCTCTAAAACCAGTAAAACACGCGGTTGACTTCCACAACCAATATGTATGAAAGTCAACCGCGTGCAGAGTCAACATCTGGGGCTAGAATAAACCAGTAATTTTACCGCCAGTAACGGCGATGTTTTCCGCAGCCGGCTTTTTCGGCAACCCAGGCATCGTCATGACGTCACCAGTCAACGCAACGATAAACCCTGCGCCAATGCGTGGAAGCAGCTGGCGGACGTGAAGAGTATGCCCAGTCGCTGACCCTAATCGCGTCGGATCATCGCTGAACGAATACTGGGTTTTAGAGATACATACCGGAAGGGTATCCCAGCCGTTTTCTTTCAAAAACGCTAAGTCTTTGCGGGCGCGGCTCGACCATACAACGTCGCTGGCACCATAGATTTCCGTGGCAATGGTATCGATCGATTGCTCAATCCCCTTTTCTGGGTCGTAGAGCGGATGTGCGGTTGTGTCCCCGAGCCCGTCCATGACCGCCGTGGCTAGTTCGGCCGCTCCTGCACCGCCATTTTGCCACACGGACACGGGCACTAATCGGACACCGAAATCTTGTGCCCACCTGGTCATCCACGCAATATCGTCGCTACTATCGCCAACGAATTCGTTGAGGGCTACGATCGGTTCTATCCCAAACTTCCGAATATTAGTCACATGCCGTTCCAGGTTGCAGACGCCGCGTGCTAAGAGATTATCGCCGTCTGTGGCATCAACCGCATTGTGTTTTAACGAGCGGATTGTCGCCACAATCACGCAGCTGTCAACTTCCAAGCCACCAACCCGGGCTTTAATATCGAAGAATTTTTCCGCACCCAAATCCGAACCAAATCCCGCTTCAGTCAGGACAATATCGGCATAAGCTAACGCTGTTTCAGTCGCGATTAGCGAATTACACCCGTGCGCAATATTTGCGAACGGGCCGCCATGCACAAACGCTGGTGTTCCACCTAGAGTTTGAACCAAGTTAGGGTTGATCGCGTCTTTCAGCAGCGCACTCAACGCACCCTGTGCATTGACGTCACGAGCTGTTACTGGCTTTTTCTCATATGTCTGCGCCACGACGATATTGCCGATTCGAGTTTCCAAATCCTCTAAGGAGGTCGCCAGACACAATACCGCCATGATTTCACTGGCTGCGGTGATGGTAAAACCGGTCTCGGTCGGCACTCCGTGCGCGGTCCCGCCTAATCCCGTGACGACATGCCGAAGACTGCGGTCGTTGACATCCACGCACCGCTGCCAGGTGATGGTGCGGGGATCAATGCCGAGAGGATTTCCGTGATGAATGTGGTTGTCGATCATCGCGGCGAGGGTGTTATTCGCCGAGGTAATCGCGTGGAAATCACCTGTGAAATGAAGATTGATGTCTTCCATCGGAACGATTTGGGAATAACCGCCGCCTGCGGCTCCACCTTTGATTCCCATGACTGGCCCCAGGGAGGGTTCGCGGATTGCAACTGCGGCTTTCATGCCAGCCAGTTGAATGGCGTCCGCAAGTCCGATCAAAACGGTGGATTTTCCTTCACCCGCCGGTGTGGGCGAAATGCCGGTGACAAGCACAAGTTTTCCGCGCGGCGTGGCCGGTGCGGTTGTGATATCAACCTTTGCTTTTGTCGTGCCATACGGGATGAGCGCAGTGTTTGGGATTCCAATTTTCCCGGCTATGTCGCTGATAGGTTGGAGGACATGTGCCTGAGCAATTTCGACGTCGGTGGCCATAAGTGGTAGTGACCTTTCGATTGAGATTCGATGACAGTTCAAATCTACCGCTTCGCGGGTGGTTTCCACGCGAAAAACCGGCCCAACCAGTTATATTCACCAATCGGACCGGCTGCTGAGGTTTTAGTGCACTAATCCTCCGGATATAAGGTGCCGTGGAACGTCGGACGCATTAAGTTCTCTGGCGAAAGCACTTGGTTGAGGGTGTCTTCTTCCATCAACCCTTTTTCAAGAACAAGCTCACGTACCGACTTTCCGGTACGAGCCGCCTCTTTACCGATGAGGTCGCCATTGTGGTGCCCAATGAAGGGGTTGAGATACGTGATAATTCCGATGGAATTTTCGACGTATGCTCGACAAACCTCCGGATTCGCGGTGATACCGGTGACACACTTTTCGCGCAGCGTGTCCACCGCTGCACCAAGGATAAAAATCGACTCGAACAATGCCTGCCCGATCGCAGGCTCCATGACGTTGAGCTGCAGCTGTCCCGCCTCAGCTGCCATGGTCACCGTGACGTCGTTTCCAAAGACCTTAAAACATACCTGATTCACAACTTCTGGAATCACAGGGTTAACCTTGGCTGGCATGATGGACGAGCCAGCTTGCCGCTCCGGCAGATTGATTTCATTAAGGCCAGCCCGGGGGCCAGAGGACAGTAACCGGAGATCATTACAGATCTTCGACAGCTTCATCGCAGCTCGCTTTACAGCTGAATGAGCTAACACGTAGTCACCGGTATCGCTGGTTGCTTCGATGAGATCCGGAGCCGGTTGAATGTCGAGACCTGTGACTTCGGATAAAGCATCAATGACAGCATCGCGGTAGCCAGTTGGGGTATTTAACCCGGTGCCGATTGCGGTGGCCCCCAGGTTGACTTCCAGCAATCGGGTGGCTGCGGTGTCGAGGACTTTGCGTTCCTCACCGAGATTGAGGGCAAAGGCTTTGAACTCGCCGCCTAAGGTCATTGGAACCGCGTCTTGCAGCTGGGTGCGTCCCATCTTGAGAATGTCTGCAAATTCCTCCGCTTTTGCCATGAACGCAGCCTCAAGCGCATCAATCTTGTCCATGAGCTGCGCCATGCATGCGTAAAGTCCGAGTCGGAAGCCAGTTGGATAGGCGTCGTTAGTTGATTGCGACATATTGACATCGTCGTTGGGGTTAATGATGTCGTATTCGCCCTTGTCCTTCCCCAAATGCTCTAGAGCCAAGTTTGCCACCACTTCGTTGGTGTTCATGTTTAACGAAGTGCCAGCGCCGCCTTGGAACACATCGATTGGGAACTGATCCATGCAACGCCCATCATTCAAAATTTGATCACATGCCCAGATGATGGCGTCACGCTTAGTTTTCGGCAATGCCCGCAATTTGTGGTTAGCTATCGCAGTTGCCTTTTTGACTTGAACCATTCCACGTATGAACTCAGGAATATCGTTGATCGTGGTTCCAGAAATTGGGAAGTTATCAATCGCGCGGAGGGTGTGGATGCCGTAATAATTCGAATTGGCAACTTCCATTTCGCCGAGCAGGTCAACTTCGGTACGGAATTCCGGTGACTGTGACATTTTCAGTGGTGTCTTTCTACTTCGGTAGGGTGGGATGTTGTGTGGTGCACACGACCTAAGAATACGTGAGTTTGATCAAAAAGTTTTGAGTTATCAGCAAGGATGCTTTTCGACGTTTCCAGGTCGTGCGGCTAGCAAACATGCTGGTTATAAACCAGCGAGTTTTCCAAAAATGAAACCAAATATGACTGCGAGGGAAATGCACACTGTTCCGGGAACTATGAACGAGTGATTAAAGACGTACTTACCGATCTTCGTCGAGCCGGTATCGTCCATTTCCACCGCAGCAAGCAATGTCGGATACGTAGGTAACACGAATAGGGAGGACACTGCAGCAAAGGAAGCGATCGCCGTCAACGGATTCACGCCAACAGCAAGCGCGGCGGGCATTAAAGCCTTCGTGGTTGCCGCTTGCGAGTACAGCAGCGCAGCAGCGAAGAACAACACGACTGCAAGAAGCCATGGGTACTGGTTAAGAATGTCACCAGATAACTCCTGAATTTCCTCAATATGAGCATTGACGAGCGTGGTGCCCAACCAAGCCACACCCATGACGCAAACACAGGCGGACATGCCGGACTTAAACACCTGGGTGCCCAAAATCTCATCGGGCGGCAATTTGCACACCATGGTGATGACAACCGCAGTGCCGAGCATGAGCGACATAATGGCTTCATTGCGCGGTAACGTCGGATCGGTGATTAACCCGACTTGATCAGAAATCAACGTGGCGTAACACATCACCAACACGATGGCGATCAAGAAAAGCGCGACAGAAAGCTTCGCCTGCTTCGTCGGGGTGTACGTCGAGATCTTCGGCGTAGACACCAGGCCCTTGTCCAGCCGGGAAAGATATACCGGATCTTCCTCAAGATCCTTGCCTAGCCGGTTAGTGATAAAAGCGGTCGGAAAAATCGCGAGCAACGTCGACGGGATGACAATACCTAGCAATTGGAGATAACCAACCCCCATTGGCTCCATAATCGAGGCCATGAACACCACCGCCGCCGAAATCGGTGAGGCTGTAATCGCCAATTGAGAAGCGACCACCGCAATCGACAATGGTCGGGATGGCCGCACCCGCCCTTCTTTCGCAACTTCCGCGATCACCGGAAGCGTCGAAAAAGCGGTATGCCCGGTGCCTGCGAAAAGCGTCATGAAATAGGTAACCAATGGGGCAAGGTATGTGACATATCGAGGATTCTTCCGCAATAAGCGTTCTGCCAGGTACACCAAATAATCCATGCCACCAGCCCGCTGCATGGCGGCAATAGCTGCGATGACAGCCATGATGATTCCAATAACATCAAATGGAATGTCGTCTCGGGTTACGGCAACACCAGTAAGCCCAAGCAACAACACCCCCAAACCACCAGCAAAACCAATGGCAATGGACCCTAAACGTGCGCCAAGAACAATTGCGGCTAAAACAATAAGGATATGTAGCACAATCATGAGCAGTGTCCTTCACGGTTAATGCCGCACCCCACACGACCCGTTCCACTACACGGCCAAACACCCAGCAACGGGAATTTTCGTCATGCAAGTTACAGCTTTTATGTGATAACTAAATTCATTATTTAAATATGTTGCAGACCGTAAAAAACCGATTTTTTATATATTTCAAGATTCAACATCTACTATAATGAATTCCCATAAATTCGGCATGTGATCTTCGCCAAATTCGCGACACTCCCCCGTGTTTAGCCCAGACCAAAAGGTTTCTTTTATCAATCACCGCTAAACCAGTTTTAAATAGGTGAAATTACAAGCAGTGTTTTAATCTGACACCATGGAAAAATTAAAGAACCGGTATTGTGAAAATAAAAATGATTTGTCTCCAGCCCGTAAAACGTCGAAAAGCGGCAAGCGCGTTCAGAATTCATATCCGGCTACACGCTGCCGCTAATGACAACTAAGGTACAAGGCGCTAAATTCGCGCGATTCGTATCTCGGAAGCAAGAATAGCTTGCGCACCAATATCCGCTAACTGATCCATAATCGCATTGGCACGCTTCTTCGGCACCATCGCCCGCACAGCAACCCACTGGTCGTTAGCCAACGGAGACACCGTCGGCCCAGAAATCCCCGGGGTAATATTCGTCGCATCATCGAGGAGGCGACGCTCAACGTTGTAGTCAATCATTAGGAAATTCTGTGCGTGCAAGATTCCTTCAATCCGACGAAGCAGCACCTGCATATCGGGAGAAATCACCGCATCGCGCCGGGCAACCACGACCGCCTCCGAATCCACTAATGGTTCACCAAACGGCGCCAACCCCTGCTTACGCAAGGTACGGCCAGTAGAAACCACATCGGCGATGACATCAGCCACACCAAGTTTGATGGAAATCTCAACCGCGCCATCAAGGCGAATTACTTCGGCGCTAATCCCCCGCTGCGCCAAATCGGTACGAACCAGGTTGGGATACGACGTGGCGATGCGCTTGCCATGAAGCTTGTCGACGTCCCAGTCTTCATCTTCCGGCGCGGCATACCTAAACGTGGAGGAACCGAACCCAAGAGTAAGAACTTCTTGCACCTCGGCTAACGAGTCAGCCGCTAGATCCCGGCCGGTAATACCAAGATCCAATTGACCATTGGCAACATAAATAGCGATGTCTTTAGGTCGAAGAAAAAAGAACTCAACGTTATTGGTCTTATCTTCGACCGTCAGTGCTTTGGAATCCCCCCGAGTGGAATAACCTGCCTCTTTGAGGATCTCTACGGCGGCTTCAGACAGGGATCCTTTATTTGGTACTGCGACCTTAAGCATGGAACTTCCTTGACTAGAGGTATTTATAAACATCTTCTGGGCGAATACCGCGGGAAATCATGACCGTTTGAGTCCAATACAACAATTGGGAGATCTCTTCGGCTAATTGCTCATCCGATTGGTATTCGGCGGCGATCCAGACTTCACCCGCCTCTTCGATCACTTTTTTCCCTAAGTGGTGCACACCTTTATCGATGGCGGCGACCGTACCCGACCCTTCCGGCCGATCAGTTACTCGTTGCTGAAGTTCGGTATAGAGGGCATCAAAGTTCTTCATTCGGGTTATTCTTCCATAGCTTCGAACCATTGACGCAGTTTGGCCGCCGTCACCCCCACAAACGTGGGCGATGGCATAACCAGAGTGCCGGGCGGCATGTCCGCAGCAGCACCGGGCACGGCAATTACCTTACAACCCGCCCGATTTGCGGCAGTCATGCCGGTCTCGGAATCTTCGAAGACCAAACATCGGGAGGTAGGCACGCCAAGTGCAGCCGCCGCAGTGCGGTAAATCAACGGATCTGGCTTCCCCAGAGCCACATCATCACCGCAAATCACTGCGGCAAAGAACTCCGCCCCAATCCCCGATATCGCCGGTTCGGCGAGTTCACGCGGGGTGTTCGTCACCACCGCCATAGGAATGCCGTCCGCAGTCACATCGGCCAATATCTCGCAAATGCCGGGATTGATTTGGGCATCGACGAGAAGTTCAGCCATCCGATCGAACATCGTGCGTTGCAAAACCTCGTAATCGGATTCAGCTAACGTAACCCCGGCGTGCCGGGCACAAATATCCGCAGTATTTCGGAAGGTACCGCCCACCGTCGATGCGCGCAGCGTCGGACTAAGCCTCCGCCCGAGCGACTCGCTCATTTCATACGTTGCGATTTCCCACAACGGTTCTGAATCGATAAGAGTCCCATCCATATCCCATAAAACGGCATCCATAGAACCTAATCATTCAGCGGAAACCCGCCCCGGGCAAATTAGTGAAAAACTTATCGATTAAGAGAAGAAATGGCTTAACGCCCCGAGCCCCTCAAACGCCCCAGCTTGTTGCCCGCCACCAATGATAACTGCGGCCACAGCAATCGACACGATACGTTTAATCACGCTACTGATTACCTTAATGATGACCACCACTGCGATGATTCCCACAACCAGTGGCACGAGGTTTTCTGCCATAAATAGCTGTTCTAAGCCCACAATAAGCTGCGCTTCCTTTTTGGTTCTTCCGTTGAAAGTTCCTTCGAAACTATCACAGAAATCTTATACTTTGGCTACACTACTCATGGGACTTTAGCTCAGTTGGTAGAGCCACTCCACCAAAGGAGAAGGACAGGGGTTCGATTCCCTTAAGTCCCATACTTAACACCTTAAATCCCGCACATTGGTCACAAATACGTCAGGGCACGTGTGACTGATCGGGCGAAAGCAACAGCCACTTTCGGTGGAATGGATTCCCCAATCATTTTCTCGTTGTACTTCGCACTTCCCATAAACGTAAACCCTGGCGGGAACGTAAGAACGCTTGCACGTTCTGGAGTGGTTAACGAACGCGCAAGAAACCCTGGCGCCGCATCGTCTGCGTTTCCGGGATAGTTCATGGGCAGCATGTGGTTCCAGCCGAGTTGGCGGGGTGCAGGGGTAGTGGTTGAAAATATTGCTTTTCGACGATAATTCCGCGCATGCCGGTATATAAAATCTGTGCCTAATTCCGGCCCGAACCAATCATCTACGCTCACCCGCTGTGGACTGCGTAACTGATGAAAATACTGACCCACCGCTGACGGAAATTCCTCATGCGGTGCCGCGATGTACGCGACGCGTTCGTCGTATTCGGCGACTCCGTAGTCGGCCACGATGTACCTGATGATGTCACTCGACATCGTGGTATTGCAGTACTGTTCAAAGCTCAATAGCGCTTCGACCGTCTGGTACGTAAACATGCGCGACTCGATGAGCACAAACGAGGCCTTCGTCTGGTTTGCCACCGCCGCAATCGTGCGCAAAATCTCTTCAAGCATCGGCAACACGGAGGTATTTTTCTGGTGTGGTAACTGCGCGATAATCCCAGCCCCTTTGGGGCACAACGGTGCAATCGCGTCCAGGATTTCGCCCCGACTCATTGCACCGCAGGCTAGAGCGGGGCTGAAAACATTAAGCGCAAACGTCCGCGCCGCCGGTTCGGTATCAGCAATTCCTACCACAACGGGAACCCCAACCAATCGGAACCCCAGCGAAAACGCCCCGCAACCGGAAAACACGTCAATAACCGGAACTAGCCCAGCGCTTTGAAATCCTGTCCTGCGATTTTTACTCTCCTCACACAGGTCGGCTACTTCCTTAAGCCAACGCTGCTGATGCGTTTTCATTGCTACATCGGGGATAAGACCGCCAACATGTTGAGAAGCTCCGACAAGCCGGTCACATTCAAGTGGTGCCGCCTCCCCATACACAGTAACCATTGCGCAATCCTTATCCCCGCATCGATAAATGTATCCCACAATCTTAAGCGAGCCCGCGCCTACACAACGGACGATTCACAAGGGTGTTTTCCACATGCTCACGGCCCACTTAGTTTTCGCCCGACATGGACAAAGACAACCAGAAGCCAACGACGCGTCGCACAACGCGATCGAGAAAGCCAAGAAACGGTAGCGTGCCTACAGTTTTGGTCACCACAGAAAAACCCCTGTCGCTTATCCTATCCAGGTCAGATTTCGATGGCGTTTCTCCTAGGTGACAAACCATACCGCTTAGTTCCTACCAATCAACTTCTGTAGTTTAGTAAGACTTGGACGTAACCGAACAGTAACGCCCCCGCTAACCGTGAATAACAGCCAGCTGGGGGCGTCGAAAAGCGAATGCCGCTTAGACGTTAAAGTACTTAGCCTCCGGATGATACAGCACGAAAGCATCCGTTGATTGTTCCGGATGCAACTGCAATTCCTCCGAAAGGGTGACACCAATCCGCTCGGGGTTGAGCAACCGCATCATCCCAATCCGGGACTCCAAATCAGGGCACGAGCCGTATCCGAAAGAATAACGCGCCCCCAAATATTCTAAATCGAAGAACCTCCGGGTATCCGCTGCATCAGCATCACCCGCGTGAGTACCATCCGACAACGCCAGTTCCGAACGCACCCGGGCGTGCCAATACTCCGCCAACGCCTCGGTGAGCTGCACACCAATGCCATGGACTTCCAAATAATCCCGATAGTCATTGGCTGCAAAAAGCTCATTGGCGAAATCCGCAATCGGCTGCCCCATCGTCACCAATTGGAACGGCAAAACGTCAACCTGGCCAGTGGCTTCGGCCAACTCACGGCTCCGGATGAAATCCGAAATACACAAGAACCGACCACGCTGCTGCCGCGGGAACCTAAAAGTTTCAACCACGTCCGCATCAGGGGTAGGCTCCGCCAAGATCTCTACAACATCACCATTACTGACTGCCGGGAAATAACCATAGACCACAGCTGAATGGTCCAGGATACCTGCGGACTTCAGCCGGTCTAACCACGCCCGCAACCGAGGCCGACCCTCTTGTTCCACCAAAGCCTCGTAGTCAGGCCCACTACCGCGACTGGACTTAAGCCCCCACTGCCCCATGAACAACGCCCGCTCATCAAGCATCGGCAAATACTCTGCCACTGATAACCCCTTGACAATCCGCGTGCCCCAAAACGGCGGAGTCGCAACCGGAACATCAACCGCAACGTCAGAACGTGCCGGAACAACCACCGGTTCCGCCTGCGCCTTGCGCTCCGCCGCGATACGCAACGACCGTTCCCGGCGCGCCTTGCGCTCCGCCTTTTTCTCTTTCGCAGCAATAGCTTCAGGGCTCTCGGGATCCGGGCCTTCACCCCGTTTCGCCGCCATGATTTCATCCATCAATCGCAAGCCCTCAAACGCATCCCGGGCATAATGGACATCACCGTGGTAAATGTCATCCAGATCATGTTCCACATAGGTACGTGTCAACGCCGCACCGCCAAGAATGACCGGAATATCGTGCGCCTTTTGGGAATTCATCTCTTCGAGGTTTTCTTTCATCACCACCGTGGACTTCACCAACAGCCCAGACATTCCAATGACGTCCGCGCCGTGCTCCCGGGCCGCGGACATAATTGTCGCAATCGGCTGTTTAATCCCGATATTGACGACGTTATAGCCGTTGTTGCTCAAAATGATGTCGACCAAATTCTTGCCGATATCATGGACATCGCCTTTAACTGTGGCAATAACCATTGTTCCCTTGGAGCCGGAATCATCTGATGCCTCCATGAAGCTCTCCAAATACGCAACCGCATGCTTCATGGTTTCCGCAGACTGCAACACAAACGGCAACTGCATTTGCCCCGAACCAAAAAGCTCGCCGACGGTCTTCATCCCGCCCAACAGGTCTTGATTAATGATCTCAATAGGCGATTTTTCGGTCATCGCGGCATCTAGATCCTGCTCAATGCCCTGCTTCTCGCCATCGATAATCCGCTGGGCTAACCGTTCAAAAAGTGGCAGCGCCGCCAACGCCTCCGCCCGGGCATCCTTTGCATCCGCCGCCGAAACCCCTTCAAACAGCTCCATGAAAACCTGAAGCGGATCGTACCCCTCGCGGCGCCGATCATAAACCATATCCAGAGCGACTTCGCGCTGTCGTTCGTCAATCCGATTCATCGGCAGAATCTTCGAACTATGAGCAATCGCCGAATCAAGGCCGGCCGCGATGCACTCATGCAAAAACACCGAATTAAGTACCTGACGTGCAGCCGGATTCAGACCGAAGGAAATATTAGACAACCCAAGTGTCGTGTGAATCTCAGGATGCCTGGTTTTTAGTTCCCGAATGGCATTGATGGTTTCGATGCCGTCGCGCCGGGTTTCTTCTTGGCCGGTAGAGATAGGGAAAGTCAGGGTGTCGACAATGATGTCTTTTTCCGCCAGGCCCCACGTTCCTGTGATGTCGGCGATTAGTCGTTCGGCAATCTCTACTTTCTTTTCGGCTGTACGCGCTTGGCCTTCTTCATCGATGGTGAGTGCTACTACGGCCGCCCCGTGTTGTTTGACCAGCGCCATGATTCGTTGGTATCGCGAATCGGGGCCGTCGCCGTCTTCAAAATTAACGGAGTTGACCGCACACCGGCCCCCCAAATGTTCCAAACCAACTCGAATGACATCAGGCTCTGTAGAGTCGATCATTATTGGCAGCGTCGAACTGGTTGCGAGCAAGGATGCCAACTGGGCCATGTCTTCCCGGCCGTCTCGGCCGACGTAATCGACACACAAATCGAGCATGTGCGCGCCATCGCGGGTTTGTTGTTTCGCGATATCAACGCAGGTTTCCCAATCTCCAGCCAGCATCGCTTCTCGAAACGCCTTGGACCCATTGGCGTTGGTGCGCTCGCCTATCATGGTTATCCCGGTATCTTGGGTCAGATTCACCGTGTTGTATAGCGATGAAACGGCATCAGATGGAGCAATGACCCGATGCGCAGGCACTGCACCGGCTGTATCTTTGGTGCCTATGACCGCATCGCGTACGGCTGTGATGTGTTCGGGTGTGGTACCGCAACAACCGCCAACCATCGCCAAGCCGTAGTCTTCAACGAAGGTTTTTAAGGCGGCGGCTAACCCAGCCGGTTCCAGTGGATACACTGCACCGTCTTTGCCAAGCACTGGCAGCCCAGCATTTGGCATGACGGAGACCGGTATCGCGGAGTTTTTTGATAGATACCTTAAGTGTTCGCTCATTTCGTCTGGGCCGGTGGCGCAGTTTAGACCAATCATGTCGATTCCCAGCGGCTCCAGCGCGGTTAGCGCTGCAGAAATCTCCGATCCGAGCAGCATCGTCCCGGTCTGTTCCACTGTGACGTGGCAAACGATGGGAATCCGATAACCGAATTCGGCGAAAGCCTCATAGCAGCCGTGAACGGCGGCTTTGACTTGGAGGAGATCCTGGGCGGTTTCTATTAAAATGCCGTCCGCATCGGCGGTTATCATTCCGCGTGCGGCCAGACGGTAGTATTCCTTGAGATCTGTGTAAGGCGCGTGTCCCAGCGATGGCAGTTTGGTGCCAGGCCCCAGTGAACCCAATACGAAGCGAGGCATTCCGTCGCGGCCAGGTCCTAATTCCGTAGCTACGCTTTTGGCAATGGCTACGCCTTTATGGGCAAGTTCTTCGCATTTATCGGCGATGCCGTAATCCGCTAAGTTGGGCAGATTGCAACCAAAGGTATTGGTTTCCACCAGGTCTGCGCCCGCAAGGAAATACGAACGGTGAATACTTTCGACCACATCGGGTCGGGTTTCATTAAGAATTTCATTGCAGCCCTCGAGGCCAAGAAAGTCGGCGTCGATGTCGAGATCGAATCCTTGCAGCTGGGTACCCATGGCGCCGTCTCCGATAAGGACGGTTGACTGCAAGGCGTCAAGGAATGTGGTGGATTTTAGTGGGAGGGTTTCACACGGCGTAGTCATCGGGTAGACAGCTTAGTCCGGAAACCGGTGGTTTAAGCAATTAAGCTTCGGTTACTGCCAGGTGTTGGCCTTGCTTTTCGACGCTTCAAGGCACCGAAATCAAAGGTCAAACACCACTCCCCTTGCACTGATCGGATATGGAATAATATTCACCTTTGAGAGGTAATCAATTTCGCAAGCTCATCCGCAGCCAAATCCTCTTCCGGTGTTTTGGTTTCTTCTTGGAAGTAGCTGTTGTGAATACCGCCGCGGCTACGAGCAGAGGTCGACAATGAATGAATGGTGGTATCGCAAGCGAAATCAGCACGCTGGCAGACGTTTATTCGTGGAACATCGGCGTAATTAACGTCTTTGGCGAAACTTAATTTGCCTCGGATGCGCTCGCCCACGACTCCTAATAACCCGGTGCCGGATTCTGGGCCACCAATCACCAAACCATGGTGGTGGTTCTTTTCTAATAGCGGATTTCCGATATACACCACGCCTGCTAGTCGACCTGTCGCGGCGAAGAACTTTTCTAAGTTCGATAACAGCAATGCGCCTTGGCTAAAGCCCACCAAGATATATGACGGGCGGCAATTGGTGTGCTGTTCGTAGTCGGAAATGTACCGCGGAACAGCCGTTTTTGCGTGTTTCATGCCTTCAACCAGGCCGGTGACCGCGGTGTAAATAATGCGGTCTGGTGCCTGTTTGCTCACAATGCCGATGAGGCGCTGTGCAGCTTCGGCAAAACTAACCTCTTCCCCTTTTTCTGCAATCGCAGGTAAATAGAGTTCCGCCGGGTAAATATCGTCGTTGAGGTCAATCACGTCTACGTTTTTCAATAACGACGCCATGGGGTGTGCTTGGGAATACCGCGATTCGGCATGTTGCAGCAATCCTCGAATATTTGGTCCTTCAAAACCGGTGGACGAAAACTCTTGGGGTGCAGCTTCGGAATAGGTTGTTGGCTGGATTTCTTCGTTTTGTTCGCTCCCCCGAGCAGCAACAATTGCCACCTTTGGGCACACCGGAGTGGCTTCGTGAGCGTGAACCACCGGGACTGGAAGTAATGCCAATAACACCGCTGCAGCGGTTATCTTTCCAAACAATCGCACCTTAATACCTCGCTAAAAATGACTTAACGAAGTATAAGTTACTACAAAATGTTTGCCGGGTCGTTGTCGTCGTCGAAAAGGTGCGGTACGGATTCCAGCATTGTCGGAATTACGCCGTAATGTCGCCATATGCATCGCAGAATATCGTTGATTTCCGCGTCTTCTTCGGGCTCTATGACTGCGTATGCATGGGTGGCATTAAACGCCGAAATTCGATGATATAACTCACGGATTGATGCCAAGACAGTCTGGGCGCCGGCCTCGTCGGCATTTAATGAACTAGCGATCGTCGGAACCTCCGAAAGGTAATCGCGGAAGATCTCGTCGAGCTCGTTCAATACGTCTGGATTATACGGTTGGTCCCAGAACTCACGATCTTCATCGCGCAGGTAATCACCACTGGCAAACGTTCGCAACGTGGCTATGAAATCATTCACCATTGCGGTGAAGTTCTCCGGAATCATGGTTAAATCCTCACGCCGAGTAACCCGTCAACCAAGTTCGTTACTATAGCCCCAGCATCGTTATTACCGTGGTGCGTACCTCGTTCGCGTACCGTGTGCGCCCAGGCATCTATCGCCGCCAACGCAGCCGGGGTATCAAGGTCATTCGCTAAGTGTGCACGCACCGTAGCCACCAATTCCGCGGCCGCATGAACTGGGCTGTCGATCGTTACTGCGTCTCGCCACAACTGTAGCCGGGCTTCCGCATCAGCTAATACCTGCTCAGACCAATCGCGGTCACTGCGGTAATGTCCCGAATAAACACCCAACCGAATTGCAGAGGGCTCATGGCCTGCCGCACGTAGCTTTGACACGAAAACCAGGTTTCCCAGCGATTTACTCATCTTGACGCCATCCAATCCGATCATCCCGGTATGGACATAATGCTGTGCCATCCGACCACAACCGGTGACTGCTTCGGAGTGTGCGGCGGAAAATTCGTGGTGTGGGAAGATCAAATCCTTGCCACCCCCCTGAATAGCGAAGGAATCGCCTAACCGATTGCGTGCGATGGCGGAGCACTCCACGTGCCAACCTGGACGACCAGCACCAAACGGCGCCTCCCAGGCTGGTTCTCCGGGACGCTCAGCCCGCCAAACTAAAGCATCTAGTGGGTCACGTTTACCGGCGCGATCGGGATCGCCGCCACGTTCGGCAAAGTACTCCAGCATCTGTGGTCGGTCGTAATTCGACTCGTAACCGAACTGTTCAGTCGCGGAAATGGATGCATAGACATCGGGAAATTCACTGTCTGCAACGATATACGCCGCACCGGTATCTAACAGCTGTTGCACCATGTCAATAACTTCCGGAACAGATTCCATAGCGCCCACATAATGCTTGGGTGGAAACACCGACAAAGCCGTCATGTCCGCGCGAAACAAGTCTATTTGGCTGGTGCCTAACTCTCGCCAATCAACGCCATCACGTTCAGCGCGTTCGAATAGTGGGTCATCAACGTCAGTCACATTTTGGACGTAGGTGACCGCAATGCCAGCGTCGACAAGCATTCGGTACACCAAATCAAACGTTAGATACGTTGCTGCATGCCCTAAGTGTGTGGAGTCATAGGGAGTGATTCCACACACGTACATACCAACATGATTGTCCACCACCGATACGGGTTTGATTACCTCGTCGGCGGTATCGAAAAGTTTCAACGTGGCAGGAGTGCCGCCAATTACTGGCGGGTTAGAAGGTTGTGGCCATGCATGCATGGCTTCCAGCTTAAGGCGTGAGGATTCCTGCCGCCAAAAGTGCCATAACGAACAGACCAACTGGGATGCGATAGGCGGCGAACCAGCTGAACGAATGGTGCGAAACGAACTTCAATAACCAGGCAATGGAGGCATAACCGAGCGCAAAAGCGATCATGGTACCGACCAGAAGCTGGGCACCGCTAGCTGCTAGTCCGGCTTGAGGTGCAAAGGCGTCAGGCAAACTGAACAACCCAGAGGCCAGCACTGCAGGGATTGCAAGTAAAAAGCTAAATCGCGCCGCGACCTCGCGGTTTAAGCCAACGAATAAGCCGGCAGAGATCGTGCCGCCGGAGCGAGACACACCAGGGATAAGCGCCAAGCATTGCGCAAGTCCCATTACGATCGCGTCTTTCATGGTCAGCTGATCGTAGTCGCGCTCCTTCTTTCCCCACTTTTCCGCTGCGATAAACACGAAAGAGAAAAGGACCAAAACTGTTGCGGTGATCCACATATTCCGCAGAACTTCACGGATATAATCCTTGGCCAAGAAACCAATGATGGCCACCGGAAGTGTGCCGACGATAACCATCCAGCCCATGCGGTAATCAAAACCACGTTGTTCCTTGTCAAAGAGACCACGAACCCAACCGATAATGATGCGGTAAATATCTTTCGCGAAAAACACTAACACCGCCGCTTCGGTTCCAAGCTGGACCACAGCCGTAAACGACGCGCCAGCATCTTGCCCGAAAAATAGCGACGAAACAATCCGCAAATGTCCGGAAGAGCTGATGGGGAGAAATTCGGTCAATCCCTGAACGATCGACAACACGATGACTTGTAACCACGACATTTGGTCCGAAACTTCTGGCGTGGCCATGCCTTGGGCGACATAACTGATATTCAACACAAGCGTTAACCGTACACCAGGTAATGGGCCCTAAGTGTGCAGCTGCTAGTCTGGAAGATTGTGAAAGCTAAAATCCTCCTCACATGCAGCCTCGGAATATTACTAACTGCATGTAATCCGCCATCTGTGGAAGAAAAACTTCCCGAAGCTATGGGCAACGCCACCCCTGCGGTCTCCCCCGCCGACTCGGATCCGGAGGGAACTGTAATTCCGCTGGCCGAGAAGTACTCGAAAGTCGAGGATCTAGAACGCATCGGTGATGTTATTGCTATTCGGGCAACCGATACTGTAGCCCTAGGAACCTTAGATGCATTTAAAAAATCCGAACCGCAGATAGTCACCATTGACCCTGCCTGTGGCGATATGACCGGCGGCAATGCCACCGATGACTTTATTTTTGCCTGCCCAGACGGAGTCTATGCCCTTTCTCCGTCGACGAAATCCGGGGAAAAACTCACACAGCTATTCGCAGCAGATTTCCCATTAAGCACCGCGGTCAAAACCCGTTCAGGTGACATCGTGGCAGGGGCGTCCGATCGCACCGAGTTACTTGTTATAGACCCATCAGGTACGACCACGTCGTTAACCGTCGACGATCCGACAGATCAGTTGCTGGCAGTGGCAAACGGCGACAAACCCGACGCGGTTTACCGGATTAATCGAACCGCAACCGTGATTCAAAACATCAACGTTGATCAACGAACCTTGGGGGCAAAGCTACGGGTAGGTCTCGGAGTCGGCACGATTGCTGGCGGCGAAAACGGCATGGCGATCGCTGCCGATGCGATTGGCAACCAATTCGGAATCTACCTTGCCGACGATGTCATTCGCTTGCAGCAAACCACACCCACCCACGGTCAGTCCCCCTGGACAGCCGCGTGGGATCAGAAAAATCAGTTAGTCTGGGTTGCTACTACCAGTGATAATCAAATACGTAGTTATTCCATTTCGGCCGGGACTGGCGAAGAAACTGCAACCTTCGCATCCGTTTCCAATGTTCACGCGCTCACCGTCATGCCAGATGGCGTCGTGGTGGCAGCTTCGGAATCCGGCGATGGGCTTCAGGTCATTTCGCCGTAACTAGTTGTTTTCGGGTTACATAACGTACCAATTTTGTTTCGATCAAAGGTTGATTATGACTTTCACTAACCAGCACCCATTACGCACCAAGGCATATAGTGCTGCGCTCAAAGCAATGTTTAAACTGCCGCCAGAGCGAATCCACGGTTTCATCGCAACCGGAATGAGCGGCCTGCAAAAGACCCCTATTGTTGCTTCCAGCCTGCGGAAGCTCCTGGTTGTCGATGACCCGATTCTTTCCCAGGAAGTTTTCGGAGTTCACTTTCCCCGGCCACTCGGGCTGGCCGCTGGTTTCGATAAAAATGGGCACTCCCCTGACGCGTGGGGCGCCGTTGGCTTTGGCTTCGCTGAGCTTGGGACGGTCACGGCACAACCACAGCCGGGAAATCCTACGCCACGACTATTCCGCTTGCCTGCGGACAAGGCGATTATCAATCGGATGGGGTTTAACAACGCCGGTGCGTTAGCGGTGGCACACAATCTGCGGCGGCGTACCACTACCGACGTAGTTGGAATCAATATCGGTAAAACAAAGGTCGTTCCAGCAGAAGAGGCGGTGGCTGACTACCGCCGTTCAGCTTCACTGTTGGGTGATTTGGCTGATTACCTGGTGGTTAATGTGTCCTCGCCTAATACCCCTGGGTTGCGTGATCTCCAGGCGGTGGAATCACTTCGTCCGATCTTGGCCGCGGTCCAGGAATCGACCGAAGTTCCCGTATTGGTCAAAATCGCACCGGACTTAAGCGACGAGGACGTCGATGCGGTAGCAGATCTTGCTGAAGAACTGTCCCTTGACGGGATTGTCGCCACCAACACCACGATCTCCCGCGATGGATTGGCTACTCCTGCAACGGAAATAGCGGCCATAGGTGCAGGCGGATTATCCGGTCCGCCTGTTGCCGATCGTGCGTTGGAAGTGTTACGGCGGCTATACGCCAGGGTTGGCGGAAAACTTGTGCTCATTGGCGTCGGCGGAATCTCAACGCCACAGCAAGCGTGGGAACGAATCGCAGCGGGTGCAACATTATTGCAGGGATATACCGGGTTGATTTACGGTGGCCCAGATTGGATTAGAGATATTCACCTCGGCATAGCGGCACAGCTGCGTGCCCACGGCCTATCCAGCATCGCGGAGGCAATCGGCAGCGAACTTCCGTGGACGCTGGATTAGTAGATATGCAAAAAGCCTGACCAAAACTCAGCATTTCGTTGAGTGTTTGGTCAGGCTTTCTTGTTGCAGTGGAGTATTGATTGTGATCCCAAACGTCTTATTTTGGAGTTACTGCCCGGCGGATGGCAAGGGAACAAGCAAAAGCCAACAGTGCGTAGGCAGGAAGCCAAAACTGATCCCATACCATAAGCACCGTGTGCGGTAAGAACCGGCCACCAACCACCAGAATCAGAGCCGTCGTGAGCGCAACCACCTGAACAATGCTTGCTTTTTGATTCCGGTTGATGGTCGCAAACGCCCCAAGAACCGCACCAGCAATAACGATTGCTAAAAACCGAGGAGTTACCTCAAACGGTGTCATCCAACCGTTGGTTATTACCTCCACCGCAGTGAAAATGGCAAGCACAATAGCGACTGCCATGAACGCACCACCGACACGAATGGGTACGGGAATAGTGACGGTGGCGTCTTTAGTCATTCTGGTACCAGCCCCAAATGATCGAGCGAGCAAGTGAGTGGAAATACAGATTGAACCCGAGAACCGTCGCCGTAGCGGTTTCCGGAATATCGAGCTTTTCGACGTCCACTGCGTGTACCGCAAACAGGTAGCGGTGCGGACCATGGCCCGCTGGTGGCTGTGGACCGTAATAACCCTTTAGCTGCGCATCACAGCCCAGAGTCACAACCTCATCAAGTCCCAGGAGCTTCTCATCGGCTTTGCCTGCACCAGTTGGTAACTCCGTAACCGATACCGGAATATTAAAGGCTGCCCAGTGCCAAAAGCCAGAGGCCGTTGGTGCATCTGGATCGAAACACGTGATTGCGATGGATTTGGTTCCTTCAGGAAGTGCAGACCACGCAAGATGTGGCGAAATATTGGAGGGCGCGGCGTGCTTTTCGTCGAGTTTATCGCCGCTTTCAAAATCGTCGGAATGCAAGGGAAATGTTGGCAAGTTTTTCAAGGCCGCATAGGGATCTGGCCCGGGAAATCGAGGATCATTAGCGTAAGTCGTCATGAATTCATTCTTACCTTAGTTCTTGTGACTATGGCCACTCCAACGCGCGAAAAGTTGCGCATATCTCCCCTCCTGGGCAAGCAATTCCTCGTGTGTGCCGTCCTCTAAAATGACACCCTGGTCCATCAGAATAATCCGGTCGGCGACTACGGCTTGGTCTAGCCGGTGCGCCACAACCAAGGCCGTCCGTGATTCGGTGACTTTCTGTGCCGCAGCTTCAATTAATTCCGCGTACTCGCTACCTGCTTCAGACGTAGGTTCGTCAAGAATCAGCACGTGCGGTTGGCGTAACGCTACCCGTGCCAATGCTATTTGTTGTTGCACCTCCGGATTCAGCGGTTCTGCACCCGCACCAACTTCGGTGTCTAGTCCAAGGGGAAAAGACCTATTGAAGCTCACAGAGTCTTTAGCAAGCCCCACCATTTCTAGTGCGGCATGAAGCTCATCGTCTGTTGCTTGAGTATTCGCCATGAGAAGATCATCCCGCAGTGTTCCAGAGAACACGTGCACTTCCTGGCTAATGAGCGTTACGTTTCGCGCCGTCCACACATCAGAAACCGTTTGAAGATCCACATCACCGACCGCTATGGTTCCGCCGGTTGGGTGCAGCAGTCCCGTGATCAGCGAAGCTAAGGTCGACTTACCCGCTCCTGATGCTCCAACCAATGCTGTCGTGGTTCCTGCTTGCAGCGTGAGCGAGAGATCAGGAATGACCGGCGTTACGGTATCGGGATAGCTATAGCTTAAATTCTTAATCGTCACATCTACCGGTGCTATCAAGTCAGGTACAAGAGAATCATTTTTCGCTTCCGCCATCGTGGCCAATGCCACGGCACGCCCGAGTCGGGTTAACCCTTCTTGGATATCACCGGCAAAGAACATCGCGTTAAATACTTGGACTTCGGCACGCACCACGAGAAAAACAGCTGCTGACGCCGCTCCAGGCGATATTTCGCCCGATGAAACCAACCAAATGCCAAGTCCCAGAGTTCCCAATAACCATAGACCGAAGGCTGTCTGAGCAAGAAACAGCAATCTGGTGATGTGCGGTAACCTATCAGCTTCGGCTTGCAACGCCCGCCAACTGGTTGCGTTCATTCGATCAAGTGCCCACTGCCCAACAGAGAAAGCTCGGATGGTTTCCAGGCCCCGGAGAGTATCTAGTACCAGCGAATTTCGACGTGCTTCATTGGCCGATACGGTATTGGTAACCTCTGGCAATGCTAAGATCCACCGGCGAGCGATAGGAGTAATCACCGCGAGAACAGCGATCAAGACCAAGCTAAACCGGAAATCGATGAGGATGACTGATATAGCGGTGAACGGAAAGATAAACGCCGTGACTAACACCCGCATGCCAATATGGCTAAAGGTAGTAATAGGTTTATCAATATCCTTGGTCATGCGGGAGATGACGTTGCCGGTGCCTAGCTTCATTATGTCCGGAATTGGTGACTGCAACGTCGAATTCAAGCAGGCACGTTTGAGGTCAATGCTGGCAAACCGAAGTTTTAAATCAATGCGGTAGTTAATTAGTGATTTCAATACGGAATTGAAAACCGTGCATGCGGCGACGATCCCAACCAAAGCAATAATCGCCGATTTTCCAACACCCACCACTGGTAATGACGTGCCGGAGAGTGCGTCAACGAAGTAGCCGAGGACCGTTGACTCCAAGATGTAAAACACCAGATAGATGCTCACCAGGGCAAAAATCGACAACCACCACCGACGGTTCATAGCATTCGGAAGCTGCGCAAAATACCGAAGGGTCTCTTTAACCCCCGCCGGAGAAACAGCATCTGCTGAAAACGATTTCATCTGCGATTTCCTTCCTGTGCTGCTCGGTGCCACGTCTTACGTCCGCTCATGATGACCGTCACCTGATCTGAGCGTTGTTCTTTAATTGCCTGAACCACCGCGTCCAATGTCACTGCGTCCAAACCGGTCGCGGGTTCGTCGAAAAGCAAAATACGTGGGTTTCGCGCCAATGCCCGCGCGAGCGCAACGCGTTGGCGTTGCCCACCAGACAGATTCAATCCAGCTTCGCCGAGTGGAGTTGTGGGCAAGCTGCCGTCTTCTTGGATGCCACCAAGGCGGGAAATGATATCCCCGCAAGCTGCTGCGTCCAATGCGGTTAATACGTCCTTAAGTGGAATATCGCCCAACGGATTAACATTTTCTGCTAGCGTTCCTTCAAAAATACTCACGACGTGTGGGGCGGCCAAGACACCATCAGCGGCCGCGAGCAAATGATAGTTTTTATAGTTTTCCGGGGTCAGCGCCCACACATGTAAGCCGGGTGATTGTTCTAATTCCCGTACTAAATCCGCAGCTTTTTCGCTATCCGATTCTGATAGTTGTTCCTGAGTGCTGGAGTTTAATTCCGCCAGAAGTGTACTAATCCTATCCCCTGCCGCAACCGCGCGGGCCCAGGTACTAGTCATCATGCTGAGCGAATAACCTAAATGCTGCAACGCGGGCGGCGCAAGCAACGCGATGGACAGAAACTCGCCAGGTGCTAGCGTCCCGTTATAGGCAAGCATTGCCGCATATCCGATCGTGAGTAAACCCAAGATCGCTGGGACGAATTGGCGCACGAAATCCAAGGAAACTGATACCCGAACATCTGTCACCATTTTTGCTAAAACGGTGTCGCTCGAGGCATTGAATCGGTCTTGAGTCGTAGCCACTGCTCCAAGCCCTTTGACCACGCGTGATCCCTGAGCCACGTCCGTCGCCAGTCCCGTTAACGCAGCTTCTGCTTGTCGACGCGCAGCCGATACCCGGGTTACTGGTTTCGCGGTAAGCGCAGCGACCGCAGCCACCAATAAGGCGCCTATTGGTAGAAACAAGCCAATCACCAGTGACATCGGTGCCAATGCCACCGCGGCACCAATGACGTAAGAGATCATTATTACCGGGAACGATAAGATCTGTCGGACTTCTGCACAAGTTGAAACGTCAGTGTCTACGGTACTGAGAATCATTCCAGGACTCTGGTTCAACCCAGGTGATCGCAGCAACCGTTCGGTAAGGAATAGCCTCACCTCGTGGATTACGCGGGCGACACCCACATCCACAAAACCATCGGAGGTAGTTTCACCAATAATCTGGGTAGCCATAATCACGATCAACCCGATTAACGGAAACGCAATTTGGGCCGCGGAACCGGTTTCGAATGCTGAATCGACAATCTTTCCAATAACCACGGCGCTAAAAGCGCCAATGCCTGAACTTATGCAGACCACAAGAACCTGCAGCAACGTAACCTTGGGGTATGCAAACAGCAAGCTCAAGGCCACGCGTTTTCCAGACGTCCATTTCTCGACTCGGTCCGCCTGAGTTGTTGCTGAGTTACGTGGTGGAGTCGCCGGTGCAAACCACGACCAGGTTGGGAGACGCCGCAAGCTAAAAGGAGTTTTCGAGGCCATAATTCTTCACACAATAGCAATTCCAATGATAAATCGCCACAGGCAAAAATTCGCTTACACTGGGGATTTGCGTAAAACAAGGCGGTGTCCTAAAGTGTAGCGAGTGCCCAGCTGACACAGCTGAAAACAAAACCCAAAGCCCGGGTGGCGGAATGGCAGACGCGCTAGCTTGAGGTGCTAGTGTCCTACTAACGGACGTGGGGGTTCAAGTCCCCCCTCGGGCACACTGTGTTGAGACAGTAATGAAGGACCCAGACCATATTGGTTGGGTCCTTTTTTAATGAGTGTTTCAATCGGTCACCATGTATGTTGCGGGGACAAAGGGGTCAAGGTAATCCCCCTGACTTTGGTAGCCCCTACATTTCTCATGATGATTGTGCAGTCTGACGCTGATCATTCATAACACCGGGAGGAATATTTCCTGTTGGCGGTTCCATCATCGGTTGCCCCATGGGCGGCTGACCGCTGCCCTGTGGTCCCATCCCCATACCGGTTGCCTCACCTGCGGTTGTTGAGTATGTTTCGCCATCAGCCTCGATCTCGTAGGTTTTGCCAGTCTCAATTGTTGGTGCTGAAACAAATAGTGAGGTCGCATCGGTTTCTGCGGTGAAGTTGACGATTGGTGCTTGTTCGGAATCTCGGACGATGACTGTTCCATCTTTCGCGACGGAAATCGACTGTTGAATCCATCCTTGTCCATCATCTGGGGTCCGAGGCATTCCGCCGTTTCCAATTCCGATTAAGGTTCCACCGGTGACTGAAAATGCTCCATCGACATCAAACGCACCGTTGTCGTGGGTTTGCGGTCCGATGACAGTCGTGTTACCACCGGTGATTGTAAACTCGCCATTCGAGTCAATACCGTCAGCGTCGGCAAAGACCGTGAGGTTTCCATCGGAAATAGAGATTGCAGGACGTGGATTTTCTGAAGCGATCGAATCATCAATGGAGGCATTTATGCCATCATCGCTGGAATGAAGCGTGATGTCACCGCCATTAATCGTGACTGTGAGAGCTTCGATTGCTTCGACGGAATCTGTCACGGTAACGGTTCCGCCCAAAATCTTAAGATCGCGCACTGCATTAAGCCCATCGTCTAACGCCGTGACCGTAATGTTTCCATCAACCATGTAGATGTTTCCATCGGAGTTGATACCGTCAGCTGCTGATTCTGCTGTTACCTGTGCCCCATCGATAACAACGACAGTTCCTGCTTTCAACGCGTGCGGGCTCGAATCTGTCCCGGTGGTCTTTAATTCTAAGGTACCGCCACTGAGAATGATGTCTGTGGCCGCGTCGATAGCATCCGCAACACTAGTGATGGATATATCGCCACCGCTAATATCGACGACTCCCCGTGCCTCATTTTCTTCGTTGTCCGACTTAATTCCATCGCCACCCGAAGTTATGGCGACGGTACCGCCGGTGATTTGAGCAAAATCCTTAGCCCGTATTCCGTCGTCGCCAGCTTGGATTTCAAGATTTCCATCAAAGAAAGTAAACCCGCCAGAGGTGTTGATACCGTCTGCCTTTTCCGATGTGACCTTCAATGTCCCGGTACCGTCGATGGCGATATCTGCTGCTGAATGGATCGCGGCGTTTACGTCATCGTCAGTCGTCATCGTTGATGCACCGGTCACCGAGTTTTCACCGGTGAGGTCCAGCAAAACGGTTTTCGCCTGTGTCACAGTTAAACCTGCGGACTCTTCCGATGACAAGCTCGCGTTGTTGAGCTCCAACACAATGACGGCATCTTCAGGAGCAGAAATGGTCAAGCCCGATTTAAGCTCGCCCGATAGTTGGTAAATACCGGCTTCTGTGATGACATTGTTTGCAGGTAGATCCTTATTTGTTAACCCTGCGCGCAGCTCGTCACTATTGCTTGGTGCGCTCAGATTGTTCTCCGAACGAGAATCGGACGTTATTGAACGTAGAGTTGCTGTGTCTGCCACGCCAGCTATCTGGCTCGCGGATTGCTGTGTTGAATTGGTAGAGACCAGATCTGGCGTTGCGGGGGCTGAACAGGCGCTGAGTAGCGTAACAGCACAAGCTGTGGCGAATGTTCGTTTTAATGCATTCATGGTGAACTCCATTAGTTTTTACGGTTGGTACTGGTTAAGTGCGGGAAATGTTGTCGGATACTGCGATGGAACCGATTTCGTGGCAGCTGTGGGTCTAATGCGGATATTCCCGCACCGAATTTCGAAACCCCGTCAGGTCGGTAGCCGCACATGCGTAGAACCCGATTGATCTCCGACCTACCATCGGTTGTTTTTGTTTCAATAATTGCTTGGTCTATCAGTTGCAATTCCGATTCCTGCCTGTCATGCCAGGTAACATCGAGATCTATCGTGGCACGACCCTGACCATTGGGAAGCAAAAGCGTGATTCGGTTGTAGTTGTTCCACAATTGAGCGGTCAAACCCCGTATCCCAGTGTTTTCCGTTATCCACCATTGGCTTTCGTCGGAAAGCGTACCGGCAATAACGTCATCGACTGCACAAGAAATTCGGATCTTTTCGGTGCTGTGGCGTGGCCCCGATTTTTTGATTTCACAAAATGCAGTATCCGTGTCGACATACCACCGGTGCCGAATCTTTACACCGCGCCGCCGACGTCGCAATGAATTTAGGTAGTTATCGTGATCCGGCGTGTCGTAGTACACGGAATGGTATCGGTGTCGGCGTTGTGAATTGATCTCCAAGACCCGGGTGCGTGGATCCAGCTGTTCCAAAATAGAAGGTAGATCCGCGATTGCGATGCAATATTTGCTGTCAACCCGGTTGAGTAGTTCTGCAGTTTCGAGAATTTCCGCCAAACTGACAGCCTCGAACGAATCAAGCTGGTCGTGTAGGGCTAAAGATGACATCAGATCCCCACTTCAACCGGCTGGTTGTTTACTGTGCTTTTCGACGTAACGCCGTCGCGAAAGCTATTGGTTTTGGGCAACCGTATAGCTGGTGTTTCGCGATAGGTAAGTTGAGCGATCGTCAGGTCATCAACCTCGTCTACTTTACTGATAGAAACTGCGACTGGATCGACACCAAATTTGGTTTTTGCAGCGTCTTTGATGTCATCAACGCGAGGCATCGCAGTGTCAAACCGAACTTCCACCACGTGAACTGGTTGTAGCAGAGGTAGGTATTCTGCGATTGCGATACCGCCAAGAACAACTGCTACCAGAATGGCTGCTGTCGCCTCGGTTGTTGCACCACCAGTGATGAGGGCAATAGCTAGAGCCGCAACATAATACGCAACTTCACGTTGGGAAATTTGTGCGCTGCGGAGTCGAATGATTGAAAGGACACCGAAAAGACCAAGCCCGAAACCAAGACTTGATGCAGCATCCGTATTGAGCAACGCAGTGCAAACAACATGGACGCCTACATTCAAGCCGATTAAGGCGAACGCCAAATCGTGTTGTTTATGGCGGGGCAAGTAAATTGCAAAAACCAACGAGACGATACCTGCGGCGTTTAGTGCAATAAGTAGCATTGACATGCGAGAAAACTCCTTTGTGCGCTTTTTACGCAAGCGCATATCGAAACTCTGGTTAAGCTGTTGAGCTTGATTACATACTCGAATATCAATCTGGAAGGACTTCATAAACCAACCTGTAGAACCGAAGAAAAACGATAGCGGTCTCGTGATAAAACGCTGGTATAACCCCGGAAGAACCTTTGATAACCACCCAAGAATATTGGGCAAAAGAAAAAATATTCTGAAAAACGATAGGAACAAAACCGATATCTACTGGTGAAGGTGAATTTTAAAGGCGCGAATATTGGCGGCTTTTAGCGAAGGAGAATTCAGGTGGGGAATTTTTCTTTATAACCGGGCATAGTGAGGTTTTCTCACCAGGTTTTGTGGTGGTTGAGGTGTAGAACGGTTAAAGCGGT